>CAYQJS010000003.1:41140-164850 GCA_964417895.1 uncultured Chloroflexota bacterium
AACCCCGCGAGCGGAGCGAGTCTGACTCCCAGGCTCCGGCCCCCGCCCCCCGAGAAATCGACCTCGCCGTTGCGTTTGAGTATCCGTACGATGACTATCCGAGCGAGGTCGCTCTCTTTTTCCAGGCCGGCTTCGACCAGCGCCAGCCCCTGGCCAGTGTGCTCTGGGTGATGCCCGACGGCCGGCGCGTCTCCCTGGGGGAACACATTGTCGGCGCAACGACTCGGTACGTTGTCTCCCAGGACCAGCGCCTTTCGCAGAGGCTCGGGGGACTGCCGCCAGAGGTGGGCCTCTTCACGGGGGCCGAGAGTCGAGGGTCGGGGGACAGGGGACAGGGGACAGGGGATAGGGCGGGCGATCGCGAAGGGCCCCCGACCCCGACTCCCCCGCTGAAGGGGCGCTACGAGATCGCCGTGCAGGGGCTCCTGTTTGAGGAAGCGTCCCGCCTCGACGTGAAGCTCGTGGTCTACGGCAAGGTCCACGGCGTGGCGGGTACCGACCATCGCCGCAGGGATCTGAGCGTGGCGCTGCTATGGGGCACTCCCGTCGCTCTGGCCTTCGGTCTCCTTGCCGCCGTGGGCTCGAGTGCGACGACCCTGGTCATCGCGGCGGCCGGAGCGTGGTGGGGCGGATGGATAGACGCCGCGATCCAGCGCGTAACGGAAGTCAACGCGATCCTGCCAGCCCTCCCGATCCTCATCCTCATCACGACTTTCTATTCCCGCAGCCTTTGGGTGATCCTGATTGTGGTGATCGTGCTGAACATCTTCGGTCTCGGGATCAAGTTCTACCGGGCCTTCTTCTTGCAGGTTCGGGAATCCCCCTACATCGAAGCGGCCAGGGCGTACGGCGCGGGGGGCGGGCGGATCATCTTCTACTACATGATTCCCAGGGTGCTGCCGCTGCTGGCCCCAGGATTTGTGACCGCCATCCCCGGCTTCGTGTTCCTGGAGACCTCGCTGGCTTTCCTCGGGCTGGGGGACCCGAGCCTCCCGACCTGGGGCAAGATCCTGAACGACGCCTATCAGAACGGTGCGCTGTACAAGGGCTATTACTACTGGGTGCTGCAGCCGTCGGCCCTGCTTATGCTCACCGGACTCAGCTTCGCCATGCTAGGGTTCGCCCTGGATCGTGTCTTCAACCCCAGGCTGAGAGTGCAGTAATGAACTCCGGGCCGAGCGTCACAGATGGCGGATCAGGGGAAAAGCGCCCGCGCGCCCTGACTCCTGGCCTCTTGCCCCTGACCCCTGGCGAGGGCCTCCTTCGCGTCGAGGAGCTGAAACTCTACTACCGCGCGTCCCGGGGTCTCGTGCAGGCGGTCGATGGTGTTAGCTTCGGCCTGGGCCGCGCGGAAGCGCTGGCGGTCCTCGGCGAATCGGGGTGCGGCAAGAGCTCGCTGGCCCGGGCCATCCTCCGCCTTCTGCCCCACAATGTGGCCACCTGCTCCGGCCGGGTGTTGCTGGACGGCGCCGACATCATGGCTCTCGACGAGGAGCGGTTCCGGCAAGAAGTCCGCTGGGTCAAGATTGCGCTCGTGGCCCAGGCCGCGATGAACGCGCTGAACCCGGTACTGAAGGTTGGGGACCAGGTAATGGAACCCATGACGTTCGGCCGCGGCGTGTCGAAAGAGGCAGCGCTGACGCGGGCCCAGGAGGTGTTCCACCTGGTGGGGATACCGCTGGACTTCCTGAATCGGTACGCGTTCGAGTTGAGCGGGGGCATGCGGCAGCGGGCCGTCATCGCGATGGCCATGGTCCTTCAACCGGCCGTGGTGATCCTGGACGAGCCGACCTCGGCCCTGGACGTTCTCACTCAGGCGAACATCATGAATGCACTCAAGCGCATCAAGGCGGAACAGGACATGAGCTTCCTGCTGATCACGCACGACATTGCGGCGGCCAGCGAAGTAGCGGACACGGTCGCCGTGATGTACGCGGGACAGCTCGTTGAGGTGAGCGCCGCGCCCCGCTTCTACCGCCAGCCCCTGCACCCCTATGCGCAGAGGCTCCTGGCGAGCGTACCCCGACTCCGGGACGAGGAACGGCCGGAGTTCATCCCCGGTCAGCCACCCAGCTTGATCGACCCTCCGGCGGGCTGCCGCTTCGCCGCGCGCTGCCCCTTCAGGATGACCCAGTGCGACGAGGAGCCGCCGATGCTAAAGGTCGAGCTTGCAGCTCCGGGTGCCGAGTTCCGGCAGCCCGGAACCTCGCCAGGCGCCCCACCACTTCGAACTCGGAACCCGGAGCCCGGAACCTCGCCTGTCGCCCCACCACCTGGAGCTCGGAACCCGGAGCCCGGAACCTCGTTGGTCAAGTGCTGGCTGTATGCGTGAAGGTGGGGGCGGCCCCCTCCCCCCAGCTCCCTCCCCCAACGACTGGGGGCGGGGGAGAGATGCCGGCTATCCCGGAACTCGGAACCCCGAACTCCGAACTCCGAACTCCGAGCTCCGAACTCCGTTGCTTTCGGTGCGCGATCTGCATACCTGGTTCGAGCTGCGCCGCTGGGGCTTCGCACGGGCCGGAGTCGTGCGCGCCGTCGACGGGGTGACCTTCGACCTGGAACCGGGCGAGGCCGTTGCCGTGGTTGGCGAAAGCGGATGTGGAAAGTCCACCCTGGCCAGAACCATCCTGGGCTTGGTCCCGCCGACGCGCGGGGAGATCGTATTCGCGGGGCACGCGCTTTACGGAGGGGCCAGCGGTCGGGGGTCGGGGGCCAGAGGCGGCAGCGGGGATCGAGGGTCAGGGGTCGGGGGCGACAGCGGGGGTTGGGGCACAGCAGCTGAGGGCGAGAGCGTGGGTCGGGGGCCAGCGGATGCTGGCGCGAGCGCCTCTCACACCTCAGTCCTCAGTCCTCAGTCCTCTGGCGCGCGCGCGTACCGGGCTCAGGTCGGCTTCATTCAGCAGGATCCTTACGGAGCCCTTCCCCCGTTTATGGACGTGCGACGAATCCTGCAGGAGCCCCTCGCGATCCACAAGATGGGGGACAAACACGAACGAGAAACCCGAGTCCTGGAGGCGCTAGAAGAGGTCAAGCTGACTCCGGTCGAAGACTTCCTCCCGAAGTTCCCCCACATGCTGAGCGGAGGCCAGCAGCAACGCGTCGTCATCGCCCGCGCCATCATCCTCCGCCCCAGGCTGGTCGTCGCCGACGAGCCTGTCTCGATGCTCGACGCCTCGGTGCGGGTCGAGGTCCTCGAGCTCCTCCGCTCGCTGCAGCAGGCCTACCAGCTCAGCCTGGCATACATCACGCACGACCTCTCGACGGTCCGCCATTTCGCGGAACGCGTTTTCGTCATGTACGCCGGGAAGCTGGTCGAAAAAGCCCCGGTGGGTGAGCTACTCCGGAACCCGCTGCATCCGTACACCCAGTCCCTCCTCGCGGCGATCCCCGACCCCGATTCGGCGAACGCCATGGCGCTTCGCGAGATCCCCGCCGGCGAGCCGCCCAGTCTTCTCAACCCCCCGTCCGGCTGCCGCTTCCATCCCCGCTGCCCCTTCGCCATCGCCGATCTCTGTGACCGGGAAGAGCCACCGGATCTGGAGCAGGCACCGGGGCACTCGGTGGCCTGCTGGCTGTACCCGAACGGCACGGGGACCGCGCCATGAGGATGATCGGGCTCGCGTTCGGGTTGCTGGTTCTCGGATTCTTGCTCGTGTTCGTCACGGTGCTTCGGCTGATGGACGCGAATTTCCTCTTATTGTTCCTTGCCTACGCTAGCTCTCTTACGGGACTGTGCCTCGGGTACGTCGGGATCGCGCAGCCGCGGGGTTCAGGGCCGGTTCAAGGCAGGTCCCACGAGTTTCCAGGACAGGGCACTTGATCGACGCGGCGCCTGGAGACTTCTTTGACCCCCACTCGGGCAGCCCGCGTAGGTCCAGGCTCTGGACCGCTCAAGTGGTTGTGCCACGTCGCTAGCGGTGGTATCCGAGTTCCACCGGCCCGGTTTGCGCTTTCTCGCGAGGACCGTCGCAGCGCCATCGGCCGCCCGGCCAACCGCCCAGTAAAGTGCATCTCGATGTAATGATAATTGCAGTACAATGCTCTAGTGGCTCAGCGAGAAGCGCTCATCATTGAGGCCAACGGGGAGCTCTTCCGGTTCTACTACGACCTGGAGCATCACCAAGTGCTGCACATCACCTTGCAGCACGGCACCATGCCGGCGGATGCTATTCGAACGTTCTTCGCGGGCACGACGGGACCTTGGGACGACGGACACGCGCGTTTCGAGACGCTGACGGAGAGCCATGCGATTTACTGGACCCGCCATTCGCACGACCAGTCGGTGATCATCATCAGCTGCTTCAGGCGAGGAGACGAATAATGGCCAAATCGGGTGGTAAGCCGATCGACATGAAGATCGTCGCCGACCATGTCGAGGAAGACCCTGAGGTCTCTGAGATGGTGACGCGCATGGAGGCGGAGGCAGACCGGGAGGTCGCTGCAGGCAGCGTCACCCTGCGATGGGGACGAGAGCAAATCGCTGTCGTCAAGCGCGCTGCTGCGCTCATGGGTGTCCCCTATCAGACCTACCTCAAGCAGGTCGTCTTCAGGCAGGCCCTCGCAGACATCGAGCGCGCCGAGTCGGTCTTGGCGCATGGTCATTAGCATGAGCGCTTCTGAGGTGCCGGTTCGCTGCTCCGATTTCGCGATGTAAGCCGAATCACTACGATTCTGCTGCGCTCGAGCGAAGGGTGCCGCTCCGGCCGTTTGCTGCCGGCTGTCAAGCGTCGAAGATGCGCGTAGCAGCGGGTTCTTGCTTTCCCCGCACCCGCGGCCTACAATGCATGTAACTCAATAGCAGCAGGCGCTGACGGGACCGAGTAGGTCGGGGGCGCGCCGTCCAGAGAGCCCGGGGTTGGTGTGACCGGGCACGGCGAACCGACCGAATATCTTCCCCGAGCCGCCACCCGAACGGCGGGATCTGCCAAGTAGGCGTGGCCGGGTACGCCACCCGTTATCAGGGGCGGGGGTATGAACACGTACCCTGGTCGAGCGGGCGTACAGCCAAAATGGGTGGTACCGCGGGAATGGATCCCGTCCCATAGGGGACGGGATTTTTTGTTGGCTGCAGCTCGGTCATTCTGAGGCCCAAAGCCGAAGAATCTCGCGACGACGGGTACTTCCGGGAGATCCTTCACTTCGCTCAGGATGACATGAGGAGGACGTTACTATGGCGCGCATCTTCGTCTACGACACCACGCTCCGCGACGGTACACAGGGCGAGCACGTTGCCCTCACTCTCGAGGACAAGCTGCGCATCGCGACCAAGCTCGATGATTTCATGGTGGACTACATCGAGGGCGGCTGGCCCGGCTCCAATCCGAAGGACTCCGAGTTCTTCGCTCGCGCCCGCGGGGTTACCTTCAGGCACGCCCGCGTGGCAGCATTCGGCAGTACCCGGCGCGCCGGTGTGAGCGCTGACCGCGACGAGGGGTTACGGACACTCCTCGAGGCCGAGACGCCGGTCGTCACGCTGTTCGGCAAGAGCTGGACGCTCCACGTCCATGAGGCGCTCCGCACCAGCCTCGACGAGAATCTTGCGATGATCCGCTCGTCCGTCGCGCTCATGAAGTCGCAGGGGCGCGAAGTGATCTACGACGCCGAGCACTTCTTCGACGGGTATCGGGCCGACCAGAGCTACGCGCTGGCGACGCTGGCGGCCGCGGCCGAGGCAGGCGCCGACTGGATCATCCTCTGCGATACGAACGGCGGCGTGCTGCCGTGGGACATCGAGGCCGCGGTGCGCCATGTGATCGAGGCCGGGCACGCGCGCATCGGCATCCACGTCCACAACGACGCCGGCACCGCCGTCGCCAGCACCCTGGCCGCTGTCAGAGCGGGGGCGACCCAGGTGCAGGGCACCATCAACGGCATCGGGGAGCGGTGCGGCAACGTCGACCTCTGCCCGGTGATCGCTGGCGCGGTGCTCAAGCTGGGCTGTGACATGGCCTGCGTCGAGAACCTCGATCAGCTCACGGCCCTGTCGGCGTCCATTTACGATGTCGCCAACCTCGTGCCCATCGACAATCAGCCATATGTGGGGAGGAGCGCCTTCGCCCACAAGGGCGGCGTACACGTGAGCGCGATGATGCGCAACGATCGGACCTATGAGCACATCGATCCTGAGTCGGTCGGGAACCAGCGCCGCATCCTGATCTCGGAGCTGGCCGGGCGCGCCAACCTCTACGCCTCCGCCCAGCAGATGGGCATCTCGCTGGAGGACGACCAGCCCGCCGTTCAACGGGCAGTGGAGACGGTGAAGCGTCTGGAGAACGAGGGCTACCAGTTCGAGAGCGCCGATGCGTCCCTCGAGCTTCTTCTGCGCCGGCAGCTGGGGATGTGGCAGCCGCGCTTCGAGCTGAAGAGCTACCGGGTGACCACGGAACACCGAGGAGCTGGCGAGCCAAGCGCGGACGCCACCGTTCACGTCGTCGTGGATGATCGGGAAGAGCACACGGCGGCGGAGGGCGACGGGCCGGTGCACGCCCTGGACCAAGCGCTGCGCAAGGCGCTCCAACCTTTCTACCCCGAGATCGAGGGCGTCCACCTCGTCGATTACCGCGTCCGGGTGCTAGACGGCTCCCAGGGCACGGGCACACAGGTCCGTGTGCTCATCGAGTCGGCGGACGCCCGCGGCTCGTGGACCACGGTCGGCGTCTCCCCCAACATCCTTGAGGCGAGCTGGGAGGCCCTGGCCGACAGCATCGAATACGGCCTCGCCCGGCACAGCGGCGCGGTCTTGGTTCCGGGGCGAACAGAGGCGGCGATCGCAGCCGGCTAGCTGTGCCGTTTCGCATCAGGGCGAGGGGGCGTACTTGAGGATGCGGTCACCATCACGAAGCCATTTTGGGTCGGGCAGTCCGCTTGCTCCGATGCTCCCATCCGGGAGCATGTACTGGTGCACGACTGCAATCAGGACGTCGCCTCTTTTGTAGAGGACGCGCTGGCTCTTTGTACCGGGTGGTTGGCCGCTCGCTGGGCCGGCCAACGATTCATGATCAACTTGAGGCGCCAGCTCCCCGCGCTGCATCTGTTCGAAGAGCCCTGGCGCATTGAACCGCTGGCGGAGCGTGGTAGCATCAACGTACAGTTCGTCCGGGTGGTCGACCATGGAAGAGGACAACCTCTACCAAGTGTTGAAGCGATATATCACTGCTCAGCTCTCGCTGTTCGATGTCTATGACTGGATCAGCAGCCGTGAAGAGCACTGGGCTTCGCTTCCGGACAGCTCTCCGGAGCGCGACGCCACCGGCGCCATTATGCTCGCCATCTATGAGTTGGACGCGGGCGACAGAGACAAGCAATCAGTCGACACCATCGTTCGTCAGGCGTTTAAGGACTTGGCGGCCGCGCAGCGAGTGTAGCCTCCTTCCTCAGTCCTCCGTCCTCAGTCCTCAGTCCTCAGTCCTCAGTCCTCAGTCCTCTCAGGATGGGCATCTCCTCCAGGCGCCGGGGGTCCAGCAGCTCCCAAATGATGCCCTGCGGCTTGGCGGACTTCGAGCCTGTGCGGATCACGCGGGTCGGCGTGACGATGATGTCGACCGGTACGTCGAACGGCTCAATCGGCACGTCATCGACCTCCTGCACGTCGTGCACCGTGGTCGCGATTGGCACATCCGGAGCGATACGACCCAGCTGGCGCAGTGTCGCGTACTCCAGCTCGGCGTAGCCCTCACCCTTTCCCAGCCTGCCGCCGGACGCGGTCACCGCGACGCTCCCCACGACGATGCAATCGATCCTCGGCAGCTCCTCCAGGCCGATATGCCGCGCCAGCTCGAACACCCCACTGATGGTCGATGCGCGGCGTGCCGATCCCGGCGGCAGGCGATCGGGGTCCAGCAACAAGAAGCCCTCGCGCAGGCGCGGCGTGGGCATCAGGAGCAGCTTGCCCTGCTCGAGAACGAGCTGCCGAACGGGCTGCTGGGGTGCGTCGGGATTGACCTTGACGGCACGCGCCTGCTGAAACTCGGGCAGCTCAGCGAGCCGCGCGGCCGCGGCGCGGGCGCCCTTGAAGTTGGGAATGCGCCCACGAATCGGAAACGGGAACGCCGCGAGCCGCTCCTCAGTGAGTCGCTGCCAGACGCTCTGGCGGATAGCAGCCTTTTCCGAATGTGGAGTGCGGAATGCGGAGTGCGGATTAGGCACAGACAGTGGGCATTTGACCCGGATCAGGCACGGACGTGCGATGCTTGATCAATCCACAATCCACCATCCACAATCACTGGACTTCCCACTCGTGGGCATTCCACGCCTGGTACCCGCCCGTGACTTTCTTGTTGCCGACATTCCGAAGTCGCTTGCCGACCACGATCGGCTCGGTGTTGAACCACAGGCCCATCACGTTCAACTGGTCGGTCATGTGGTGCACGAGCCGCGCTAGCTGGGGCAGGCGGTCGGGTGCCGAGATGGTCACCATGTAGCTGTCGATGAGGGCATCGAACTCGGGGTTGCTGTATCGAGAGCGGTTCCCGCCGCTGAAGCGGTTCTCCGCCACTGCCGCCTCCCGACTGTGCAGCCGATCCATGTCCAGCAGGCTGTTGGACTGTCGCCAGAGACGAACGCCGGGAAACTGGGCGTTGAACGCTCGGTCGTCCCGCTGAATCTGCGGTATGAGGTAGGGCTCGGAGGTGACACCAATGCGCTTCAGGTTCTCCGCGATGGTAATCACGCCGGCCTCGTGAGCGTCGTCACCGCCGCTCGTGCGCACGTCCAGGGGCAGCAGCTGGCCGGACGCATCGCGGAACATGCCGTCCGCGCCACGCGTGTAGCCCACGCCTTCGATGAGCGACGCCGCTCTCCTCGGGTCGTACTCGTAGCGGATGATGCTCCCCTCTACCCCCCTGTATGACGGGTCCGATGGGTGGACGAGGCTGTGCGCGACGTGCGTCATCCCCTGCTGGATGACTTCCACGAGCTGCTCGCGGTCGATGGCATGGAGGATGGCCCGGCGGAAGCGCACGTCGAGCACGGCCGGGGGCGTTGGGTTCAGCATCTGGGGCCAGAGCGCGATCCAGTTCTCGGATCCCACGTCGATGGTGCCGTCCGTCCAGCGGTCGCGGAGCTGCACTGCCTGTCCCATGGAGATGTTTCGGCCCAGCGTGAGCTCGACCTCGCCAGCGAGGACGTGGGCGATGAGCGTGTTGGTGTCGGGGATGAATCGGACCCGAATCTCGTCCACTCTGGGCCGGCCGAGGACGTAACTGTCGTAGGCCTCCATCACGAGGTGGCTATCCAGCACGAACTCCCGCAGCCTGAATGGTCCGGCCCCCACGTATCCCGTGGACCAGTACGCGTGCTGCAGCATGCCAAGCTTGTCGGCCTGGTAGCTGCTTTCCAGGATATGCCCGGGGCGCACGCTGGGGAACATCTCGTCGGCGCGGATATAGGTCTGCTTCCATTTGATGACGAGCGTGCGGGGGTCAGGCGCCTCGACGCTCTCGAGGAGCCGATACTCCCGCCCGCCGAAGACCGGTAGCTCGCGGTCCTGCGCGATGGTCGCTGTGAACACGAAGTCGTCCGCAGTGACGGGGGCGCCATCATGCCAGCGGGCGTTCGCGCGAACGGTCCACGTCGTCTCCATCCGTCCGTCGGGGAAGATCTTCCACAACCCGTTCTCCACGCTGGGGATGGCTTCGGCTAGCTGCGGCCGCTTCTGGCCCACCCAGTCGGCGTGGGTGAGACCACCGGCCATCAGCTCCTCGAGGACGTCGCCGCCCTGGTACGTGCCGGATCCCGCGATGAGGTTGTCGCGGCTGATCGACGGAGGACTGCTGTTGATCGCTGCGTTGATGCGCTTCGCCGCAACAGTCGTCGGCCTGTCGCTGGCGTCGCGCGTCCCGCCGGGCCCTCCCGGTCCGGCGCAGCCAGCCAGGAGAACCGCGAGCGCGACGCTCATCAGACCTGCACGTCTCCACGTTGCCATGTTCCAACCCCTCCCTGGGGCGAACGAGCCCCTCGCCTGTGATCTGAGCGTCAACGACGCATCTGCCGGGAGATTCTTCGCCTGCGGCTCAGAATGACAGCCCCTGGCTTCACCCGCGGCTTAGGATGACACTCTGATGCCATCGGTTCAAACGCTCGCATTGTATCCTCTGCTGAAAAGGATCACGCCCGTGAAGATCGCCACCTGGAACGTGAACGGAATTCGCGCGCGGCAGGCCCAGTTCCTGGAGTGGATCGAGCGCGAGCAACCGGACATTGTGTGCCTGCAAGAGATTAAAGCGGCGCCGGCCCAGCTGGGGCAAGCGCTCTGCGATATGCCGGGCTACCGGTGTTACTGGCATGGCGCGGGAGGGTATTCCGGCGTCAGCCTCAATGTCCGGCGGGACGCGTTTACGATGGAGCCTGCCTTCGGCCACCCCTCCTTCGACCGCGAGACCCGCATCGTCCTAGCGACGTCAGGCCGGCTGGTGGTGGCCTCGACCTACGTCCCCAACGGCCGCAAGGACCTCGACGACAAGCTCACCTTCTTGCGCCAGCTTCAGGATTGGACGGTCGAACGCCTCGCGGCGGGAGACGACGTGCTCGTCTGCGGCGACATGAACGTCACCCGCACCGAGCGCGACGTGCATCCAAAGGAGCGCAACCCGAGGCTGGTAGGCCAGCGACCGGAGGAGCGGGCGTTGTTCGAGGAGTTCATCGGCTCGGGGCTCGTGGACCTCGCCCGCGAGCTCGATCCGGACAACGATGGGCTCTTCACCTGGTGGGCGCCGTGGCGCAACATGCGGGAGCGGAACATCGGGTGGCGGCTCGACTACGTTCTGGCGAGCCGATCGCTGGCGCGCCGAGCCATCAGCTGCGTCGTCCAGCCGAGCGTGGGGACCAGCGACCACGCGCCGGTCGTAGCCACATTCGAATGAAGGCCGCCTTTAAAGTGGCGCCCGAAACGCCGGCCAACGGATTTGAGCGGCAAAGGTGGCTCAGGGCGGGATTCGAGGCAATACCATGAGCCGTCCTCAGGCTTGCGCGCCATAACCTTCTGGGGCTCCGGTCGCTTGCGCTTTTCATCGTCAGGACGGCTTGGCGTGAAGTCAAATAGATTATACGTCATTGACGTAGTAAGATTAGAAGCGTGACGAGGCGGTGAGTGGCAGCACGGACGAATTTGACGGCTTCGAGTGGGACGCCGCCAAGAGCAAGGCGACGTTCGCTGAGCGCGGCTTGGACTTTGAGGCTGCAATCCACGTGTTCGATGGTGGCTATGTCGAGCGGGAGGATATGCGCCGGGAATACGGTGAGCGTCGCTATGTCGTGACAGGTGTCGTAGAGGACATCCTCGTCACCGTCGTTTGGACGCCACGCGGCCGTGCCCGACGAATCATCAGCGCCTGGCCAGCATCAGATCGAGAGAGGCGAGAATACCGTGAGTACCGTGAAGCGGTCGAACGAGCAAAGCCGAATGGCTAGAGGGCGTATCAACGTAGAAAAGGTGAAGGCGGCGACTGAGGCAGACATCAACCGCTGGAAGCAACAGGACGGCGTTGACGATGCAGCACTAGGTCCGGCCCGTTTCATGAGCCCAGGTCCGGATGTGCGTTCGCTTCGCGAACGTCTGGGCCTCTCGCAAGAAGCCTTCGCGGACCGCTTTCACCTATCGTTGCGGACCGTCCAGGAATGGGAGCAGCGGCACCGAGTGCCGGAGGGGCCGGCCCGCGTGCTCCTGCGCGTCATCGAGCGCGATCCGGAAGCTGTCGAGCGGGCCCTTGCTGCCTCGTCGGTGTTATGAGTTCTCGTTGAGCCCTCACCCGCAGTCTCACTAGTTGCCTGCCGGCAATTCTCCTCGTGCCGACGGCGTCTAGCTTAACTCAGCTCATGAGGCGAGCATCACACCGCCGAGGAGTGCGACGACCATATCTCGGTGACGCGCGTTACACTGTTGCCTGCAATCGACACCGCTGGCCGTCTCCCGGCAGAGTACGGGGTCCGCTCGTCTGGAAGCGAGCTACTTGGGAGGGACGCGGATGCCAAGGCTCACGATGGGCGCCCTGGTCCTTGGGCTAATCCTCGGTCTGGGCAAGCCCGACGCCGCGGCGAGCCAGGCTGGCCCGCCGGAACCTGCGACCGTGGCGCCTTTTGAAGAAGGAACCGTTCTCGTTCGCTTTCATGTCGGCACCAGCATGGCCGACGCAGACGACGTCGTCCGTCGGGCAGGCGCAAACCGCGTCCGCGCGCTCCGCTCGGGCCCCAGTGTCCTGCGCGTTCCGGCCGGCCGCGAGCGCGAGGTCAGCGACTCTTTGCGGCGGGACCGCCAGGTTGCCTATGCAGAACCAAACTACATATGGCGTGCCACGGTCGACCCCAGCGACACCTCGTATGCCCAGTTGTGGGGACTCAAAAACACGGGCCAGGTTGTCAATGGCGCGAGTGGGACCTCCGACGCAGATATCGATGCCAACGACGCATGGGACGTCACGACCGGGAGCGCCGCGGTCGTGGTCGGCGTTGTCGACACCGGTGTGGACTACAACCATCCGGATCTGGCGGGCAACATGTGGACCAAGCCGCAGGGCGTCACTATCGGCAGCTTCGCCTGCGCGACCGGGACGCGCGGCTACAACGCGGTCAACAACACCTGCGACCCCCTCGACGACCACAACCACGGGAGCCACGTCGCAGGTACGATCGGCGCACGGGGCAACAATACCTTGGGTGTGGTCGGAGTCAACTGGTCGGCCAGCATCATGGGGCTGAAGTTCCTGAACTCCAGCGGATCCGGCACGACCGCCGACGCCATCGAGACTTTCGACTACGCGATCAAGGCCAAGCAGGCGGGCGTCAACGTCCGCGTACTCAGCAACTCCTGGGGAGGTGGCGGCTACTCTCAGGCGCTGAAAGATAAGATCGACGAGGCCGGCGCCAATGACATCCTGGTTGTCGCCGCTGCCGGGAACGGGAACGCCTTCGGAGTCGGCTATAGCGTCGACAGCGCTCCGTTTTACCCCTGCAGCTACACATCGACGAACCTCATCTGTGTTGCGGCCACAACCCAGACTGACGCGAAGGCGTCGTTCTCTAACTACGGAGCCACGAGCGTCGATCTCGGCGCGCCGGGAACCAACATCTTGTCCACCATTCGCGGTGCTGGCTACAGCTATTACAACGGCACATCCATGGCGACTCCCCATGTCAGCGGCGCCGCCGCTCTAGTCCTGGCCTCTTGTAGCCGCACGGCTTCTCAACTGAAGGCCGCGATTCTCAACAATGTCGACTCGGTCTCCAGTATGGCCGGCCGAACCGTTTCTGGCGGGCGACTCAACGTCAACAGGGCAGTACGATCCGGCTGCGGCGTTGGCGGCGGTGGGGACGTCACGCCGCCAACCGTGACCATAAATCAGGCCGTGGGGCAGGCCGATCCGAGCAGTGCCTCTCCTGTCAATTTCACGGTCACTTTCAGCGAGCCAGTGACCGGGTTCACGACAGGCGACGTGACGTTAGCAGGCACGGCTGGAGCCACAACCGCCACCGTGACGGGGAGCGGCGCCACCTACAACGTGGCCGTTACCGGCATGATCAGCAGTGGGTCGGTAGTAGCTTCAATCCCCGCCGCCGTGGTGCAGGACTTGGCAGGCTATGGGAATACGGCCTCTGCCAGCACCGACAACGTCGTCACTTACCAGGCCCGTCCGTCTCCATCCTGCTCAGCCTCGGTGACCAGCAGTACCGATACCAGCCCCTCGGGAGGCGGCACCGTTACGATCAACTGGACTAAGAGTGCCGCCGTGACCCAGGTCAGAGTGCAGCGGCAGAGATCCGATGGGACCTGGTCGACTCGGGCGACTACAACGAGTACGACTTTTACGGGCAGTGATTCCAGCCTTGACCCATTCTGGCGTCTGGTTCCGCAATGCGGCGGAGTTGATTACCCCGGCACGCCATTTGACCCGCCCTACCCATGAGTGAGCGGGGGGCCGACCTTCCAACGGATTATTCGCGACGATCGTTCGTGGCACCCGCGACGGCGCACGGCAACTCCAGCATGACACCCGCCCACGGCGGTCAATGAAGGTTTCGGAGGACTGAGTTGGCGTTCACAAGCTGGCGAGGTACAGTCGGGGTCGTGAAACCGACGATGCGGCCGGGCTCCCTCGAGGAGATGATCCGATTGCTGCCCGAGGGGATCGGCGTCATTCCCCTCTTTCTCAACATCCACGAGGGTACCGAGTCCGAGTTCCGCTCCGTCCTGGACACCATCGCGGGCAAGGTCGCGGAGCTGGCCGCGTTGAAAGTGGACCTCATCCATCCTGAGGGCGCGCCGCCGTTCATGGTGCACGGGTTCGAGGGTGAGCATGACATCGTCAGCCGCTGGGAGGACGCCTACGGCGTGCCGGTGGTCACCGCGGGCCAGACCCAGGTGGAGGCCATGCGGGCGCTGGACGTCGAGAGCATCGTGGGCGTCACGTACTTTGACGGTGAGATCAACGACGTCTTCTCCCGCTATTTCCGGGATGCGGGTTTCGACGTTCGCGCCATGGAAGGCATCAGCGTGCCCTTCACCGAGGTGGGCCGGCTGTCGTCGCAGGAGGTGTACGCTCACACCAAGCGCGCCTTCCTGAAGCACCCTGACGCCGACGCGGTTTACATGCTGGGCTCGGGCTGGCGTGTGCTCGACATCGTCGACACGCTGGAGGAGGACCTGGAGGTCCCGGTCATCCACGCCGTGCCAGCCCGTGTGTGGGCGATCCAGCGGCGGCTCCACGTGAACCAGCCGGTCCTTGGCTACGGCCGCCTATTGGAGGAAATGCCGTAGCCCGCTCCCCTCTCCCCCGCTACTTGAACTCCCATTCGTGGACGTTCCACGCCATGTTGGACTCCGGTGCCACGATGGCGAGGCCGCGCAACGCCGAGACGAACGCCCACGGCTGGGTGCGGAAGAACAGGGAGATGCTCGGCAGGTCTTCCGTGTAGATCGCGGCCATGCGCGCCGCCTGCCGGGCCCGCTCGTCCCGGTCCAGCGTGGTCGTGAACGCCTCGACGAGACGGTCGAACTCGGCGTTAGACCATCCACCGCGGTTCCCGCCCACCCAGCGGTTCTCCGCTCGCGGGATACGGGCGGTTGTCTGGTCGATCAGCGTCGATTCCCCCACGCCGGTGTTGAAGGTGTACACGCCGGGGAATGTGGACCGGGCCTGGCCGTCCTGGGCCAGTACCGCGGGCAGCACCGCCTCCTGGAACTCGAAGCCCGCCTGGCGCCAGCCGCTGGCGAGAATGGCGATCTCCGCCTCGTTGTCGGCCGCGGCGTTCGTCTTCACCTCGGCTGCGAAGCGCCCATCAGCGAGACTCGCGAAGGTGCCGTCCGCCCCTCGCGTGAACCCGGCCTCTGTCATGAGCTGCTCGGTCCGTCGAGCGTCAAGCGGATACCGAACGACGGCCGGTTCGGCGGCCGGGCCGAATTCGGACTTCGGCGAGATGATGAAGTCGGACAGGATGCCCTCGCCGCTGTACAGCGCCTCGTTGATCGCTTGCTTATCGATGGCGTGGGCGAGCGCCTTGCGCACCCGAGCGTCCAGGAGCGCCCTCGGAGCCACCATCTCCGGGCGCTGCTGGAACATCGCCGTGCGCCATTGATTGGGGTGCTGGAGCACGGTGCCGGCATTGCGCGGGCCCCACTCCCGCTTCACGATCGCGCCCTGCTCGAGGCGGAGCGACGTGTCCGCCGACAGGTGAATCTCACCTGACAGGAGATTGGCGAGTGCGGTGTTCGCGTCGCTGATGAAGATGATCTTGATGCGCTCGATTTTGGCCCGGCCCAGGATGTGGCCCCCGAAGGCAGCCGCCTCGATGAACGACCCCGGCTCCCAGCGCTCCAGGCGATAGGGGCCGAGCCCGACGTATTCACGGCTCCAGTAGAGGTGATTGGAGAAGGCGTCCGGGGAGTCCTCTTGGAAGGAAGCCTCGAGGACGTGGCGGGGAAGCGGCGGGAACTCCCGGCTTCGAGCCGTCAGGCTACCAGCGTCCGGATAGGGCCGGTGCCAGCGGACGAGCACCGTGCGCGCGTCCGGCGCGATCACTTCCTCAACGGCGTTGAACGGCGGTGTGCCGGCCGCGAGCTCCGGGTGCGAGTAGACGCGGTGGGCGAACACGAAGTCCTCGGCGCTCAGAACCGACCCGTCGTGCCACGCCAGGTTCGGCCGGAGCCGGTAAGTCGTCTCCATACGACCGTCGGGAAGCACGCGCCACGTGTCGGTGTTCAGTCGAGGCAGCTCTTCAGCCAGATAGGCGCGAGGCAAGCCCGCGTCATCGAGGAGGGCCAGTCCTGCGTTGAAGAGGCGCCCCGACAGGTAGAGCGCGACGCCGCCCGAGCGCAGCTGTCGGTCAGCGATAGTCGAGGGCTCGACGCGGACCCCTGCGACCAGCGTGCGCCCGGGCTCACGGCCCCCGCCTGACGCTACGTCGCGGACATCCTGCCCCGCGGGCCCTGGCGCGCACGCGGCAAGACCGAGCGCGAGGAGGAGCGTCAGCGAAAGCGAGCGTAGCCTCATGAGCAATTCCCCCATATCTCTTCTATCCTGCCGCGGCGGAAGCGGCAGGGTGAGGGCACCCTGCCAGCCCGTGCTACCCCCCTCCCTAACCCTCCCCCTCAAGGGGGGACGGGACAGCCACACTCCCTCCCCCTCGACGGGGGATGGTTGGGGTGCCTCAGTCCTCAGTCCTCAGTCCTCAGTCCTCAGTCCTCGCCTACCTCAGCTCCCACTCGGGCAGGTTCCAGCTCAGTTGGCCTCGGGCGGCACGAGTTGGGGGCCGCGCAGCGCATTCACGTGGGCCCACGGCTGGGCGCGGAAGAATAGAGAGATGGTATGCACCTCGTCGGTCAGCACTCGGATCATCTGCGTGACCAGCTGCTCGCGTTCGTCCCTGGCCAGGCTGGTAGTGAAGGCCCGGAGGAGGCGGTCGTATTCCGCGCTCGACCAGCCGTCGCGATTGGCGCCCGCCCAGCGGTTTTCGGCGCGTGGGATCGAGGTGCTCGAGAGGCCCAGCAGCGCGGACTCGCCTAGGTTCTGGCTGTAGGTGAACAGGGCGGAGAACGTTGCCCGCGCCTCCGGGTTCTGGGCTTGAGCAGATGGAAGGATTGCCTCCTGCATGTCGAAGCCTGTCTGCCGCCAGCCACTGGCCAGGATGGAAACCTCCGCCTCATTGTCCGCCGCGGAGTTGGTCTTCACCTCCACGGAGAATCGTCCCTCACCTGGGCTGGCGTAGCCGTCCGGCCCCCGGGCAAAGCCCGCCTCGCTCATCAGCTGCTCGCTCCGCCGCAAGTCAAAGGGATATTTGGCAGCGCCGCGCTCGGCCGCCGGCCCCCAGATAGACATGGGCGGCATAAGCGAGTCCGCGTAGATGCCATCGCCGTCGTACAGCGACTCGTTCAGCGGCCCCTTGTCGACGGCGTGGGCAAGGGCTTTTCGCACACGGGGGTCCAGGATCGCGCGTGGCGTCGCCAAGTCCGGGCGATTCTGGAAATGCGCGGCCCGCCACTGGTTGGGATGCAGCACCACGCTGCCAGTCCGGCCGATCCACTCGCGCTTCAGGATGGCGACCTCGGGCAGCCCGATGGAGGTCCCGTCGGTCAGGTGCACCTCGCCGGCGAGAAGGTTGGCCAGCGCCGTATTGGCGTCCGAGATGAACAGCAGCTTGATGCGTTCGATCCTGGGCCGTCCCCCCAGATGGCCATCGAAGGCGACTCCCTCCAGGAATGCGCCGGCCTCCCAGCGATCCAGGCGGTAGGGGCCGAGACCCACGTACTCCCTGGTCCAGAATGGGAGGCTGGCGAAGGTCTCCAACTGGTCGGGCTGCAGCGCGCGCTCCAGAATGTGGCGCGGCAGAGGAGGGAACTCGACGTTGAGTCCAGCCGTGAACGCGATGTCCGGATAGGGCTGCCGCCAGCGGATGACGGCGGTGCGGGGGTCGGCGGCAATGACTTCTTCGATAGCGTTGAAGGGCGCCGACCCGGCGAGCCCGAGGCCTGGCGTCGCGTGGACCCGCCAGCTGAAGACCAGGTCCTCGGCGGTGAGGGGTGCACCGTCGTGCCAGGTGATGTTGGGCCGGAAGCGATAGGTCGTCTCCATGCGCCCGTCGGGAAAGACGCGCCAACTCTGGGTGTCGAGCTGTGGCAACTCCTCCACGAGGTAGGGCCGTGGGTTCGCTGTTGGGTCGAGCAGCGCAATCTGGGCGTTGAACGCTCGCGAGGGGAGGTAGAGGCCGACGCCGGCCTGGCGCAGCTGGCGAACGGCGAGCGTCGAGGGCTCGACCCTGATGGCGACGCTCAACGTACGCGGCGGCTCGCGCCCGGCGGTTGCGGCGCCGTCCTGGCCGTCCTGGGCGGCGCGCGGCGTCGGTGGCCCGCAGGCCACCGCCATGACCAGGATCAAGAGCCCACCCCGCCAACGCACGGACACTCGCACTACCGACCCCCTCTCTCGCTGCGAGATTCTGCTTGCCGCAACGATATCACGTTGCCGCAGCGGGCCGGGAGCAAAGAGGCGTGCGCCGGGGGGCGGGGCGATGCTTGCATCGCCTGTGGGCTCGGCATGCCGAGCCCCTACTAGGCAGCCCTATGGATGTCGGGATCACGGTCACCCCACTCAACTCTCCCCCGTCGAGGGGGAGGGGAAGAGGCAACTGGTCACAGTCGCGCGGTTCTGGCGGGGGACGGTACACTATCGGGTCGCGCTTATGTTGCGTCCAAATTCAAGAAGCAAACGGTGGAGGAGGGGGCCATGCAAGAACAGCAGGATGGAAACCGCGGGTGGGGAGGCGTTCGCGAGACTGCCTACCAGAAATGGCAGAAGGGTGAGGGCATACCCGTCTACAAGGGCTCGCACGTCGGGGATCTCCATTCGGCGGAAGTAGCGCCGTGGCCTCGAATCGGTCAGAAGGGCGCGTTCGTGAGCCTGGCAGCCCAGGAGCAGAACGACGGCTGGGTCATGGAGATCGCACCGGGTGGCCAGACCGAGGTGCTCCACCATCTCTTCGAGTCGACCTACTACATCGTCGACGGGCGCGGCGCCACGACCATATGGCAGGCCGGGTCCTCTAAAAAACAGACGGTGGAGTGGCAGGCCGGAAGCCTGTTCTCGCCGCCTCTGAACTGCTACTACCAGCACTTCAATCTGGATGGCCAGCGACCCGCGCGCCTGTTCACGGCGACGACCGCCCCGCTGCAGATCAACATCGCGCGCGACCCCGAGTTCGTCTTCAACTGTGACTACATTTTCAAAGACCGCTACGACGCCGAAGACGACTACTTCACCAACCCCGGCCAGAAGATCGCGACGCGGCGCTGGCAAACCAACTTCATCCCAGACACCCGGTCCTTCAAGCTCGAGGACTGGAAGGAGCGAGGCGCGGGCGGCACCAACATGTTCTTCGTCATGTCGGGCAACGCTATGTCGGCGCACATGAGCGAGTTCCCCCCGGGCAGCTACAAGAAGGCGCACCGGCATGGCCCTGGCGCCGAGATCATCATCCTGGGCGGAGTAGGCTACTCGCTGCTGTGGTACCGGGGGAAAGAGAAAGTGAAGGTCGACTGGAAGGAAGGGTCCATCTTCTCGCCCCGGGACCAGGAGTATCACCAGCACTTCAACAGCGGACCGGAACCGGCGCGCTACCTCGCCTATACGTTCGGCGCCCTGGTGGTGAGCAATACGATGGCAACGGCCGGTGCCGACGTCAGTGAGGCCGAGGGTGGCTGGCAGGTTGAGTACGAGAACGAAGACCGCGACGTGTTCGAGCTGTTCGATGGCGAGTGCACGAAGAACGGCGCCAATGTGACGATGGATCACCCTGCGCGTCAGGTAGCCAGATAGCGTGCCATCCTGAGTCGCCGCGTCGGGTTCGACAGTAGGGGCAGTTCCGAGGCCGTCGCACTAACACCCGCAGGTTGACACGCGGAACCGGAGCCGTCTAATCAGGCCCTCTGGTTCCGCCTACGCGATCGGTGCTGGTTTGCTCTGAGCTGAGATCCCGCGGCGCCGTCCACGACACTGAAGCGGCAGGAACGGGCACGCAGGACACTGGGACATGCCGCGGAGAAGTACGCGCAACATCACCGGCATTCGTGGCACGGGCATTGCGAATGCAAGCAAAGTCTGGCGCGTCCTCGGCTGCTCGAAACCAGGCTGCATCCGCGTCCTATTAGTCGATGAGGACGAAATACGACAAGCTGGCCCAGACATAACCATGGAGTGTCCAGAGTGTGGCCAGTTGAACAACGTCGCTGCTATTAACAAGGGCAGCCCTTGGAAGTACTGCCGCGTCTGCGAGCAGCTCCAGCCCCTGGATAGCTTCGATAGGCATGTTCCGAACTCCGCCAGCTTCAGGTCCGGAAGGCAGCTGGAATGCAAATCATGCAAACGCTTGATCAACGCTGCCTTGAACCCGCTGAGAACGCCCGACCAACACCGAGAGTCGAGCGAACGGCGAAGACTCTATGGGATTCTTGCGGGCGAAAGTAAGCTCAACACGCGCGACGTTTATCAGCGCTTTGAAGGGAAGTGTTTCAATTGCAAACGCAGCCTCTCGCTAGGCGACGCGGTGTTAGATCACACCTTACCTGCGCGGTACCTTTGGCCCCTTGCGACGGGCGCGACACTGCTCTGCGCAGAGTGCAACGCGAACAAGGCCGAGAAATGGCCGTCGGAGTTCTACCGACGAGACGGCAGTACGGTGGACCGCGACAAGCTACAGCACCTGAGCTATTCGACTGGCATTCCGTACGAAGTTCTGGACGGCAAGCCGCAACTCAACTGGCCAGCGGTTGAGCGCATTCTTTTGGGCGTAGACCAGTTCCTGATCAGGTGGATACGCTACCCGGACGAAATACGCAGGATACGAAGAACAATACGCGAGATGGCGGGCGTCGACATTTTCACCTATGCCTCAGCTCCTGCTATACCAAATTTTCTCCGCGAGCCCGAGGAACTCTCCGCCCCCTAGCGAAGGACCAGATACTCGTGGCCGTCGACAGTTCCCTTGTCCCGAATGCCGTGAGATTCACAGTGTTCAACGCTCTCGGTAAAGCGGTCCACGACCCGGAACCAGGGGGCGCTAATTCGCGTCAGCTCGTCGGCCATGTTGCACTTACGGCTTCTACCCAAATGCAGAACGAGGACGCCTCCGGGCTTTAGCCGCTCCCTCGACTGCCGGAACACGGACTCATATGTCCGGAAGTCTTCCTTTTGACGTTCGTCTACAAACAGGAGTGGTTTTGCTCGGAAGTCTTCGGCGGACCAACCGGAAAACCACAAGCGCATCCAATTCGCCATGTAGAATCTCGTGCTGTCGAAGAACGGTGGACTGGTAATTATTGCGTCGAGATTCTGAATATGGCTAGGCCACCAGCTAGTTGCATCCTGAAACAGCATTTCGCCGCTCACGAAGCTGTTGGAGTAGCCGGCCCGGAGACTGCGGACCACCTTCGCCGTGAGGCGCGGCATTAAAGGTCGGTACTCAAATTCGCCGGTGGGAACGAACGGCGTGATCGGGTGAGACCGGCGGGAGAGTGCGTAGGGTCGATTGCCGTGAAGAATGTGAAGAAGGCTGGCCATGACCAAGGCTGCCGACGGGTCGGAAGGAGGGTTCAGCCGAAAGTAACGGCGGCCGATTATGACTTCGCGCAGCGTGGCAGGGTGAAAATAGTCCCTAATCTTTCGATTGAAGCCAAGAGCATGTGTCTCCGATAGCTCGTCCGGCGTCACTTGCGATTCGCGGAGGGCTTCGCCGAGTTCGGACAGGATGGGCTCGGAGTCGCTCCAAGTCGCACGCCCTAGTTTGGCGGCTCCGATCACAACGGCAGCTGGACTGATGTCAAAGGCAAATGCCCTTCGGCCGCTGAGGGCCGCCTCAAAGGGAATAGTAGCTACGCCGGCGAACGGATCAAGAACCGAACCCCCCTCGGGTACAAAAGTTTCGACTAGATGCGCGGCCAGCGAAGGTTTCATTTTCCCCTGGAAGGAGCAAAGCGAATGGAGAGGGTGTCCCCAGTTGCGTTTCGAGTAAGGCATGTGTTGGTGAGGAAGGAGATCCTTGAACGACTCCCACCTGCTCCTCCAAGGCTCTGGAGGCCTCTGAGCCGCTGGCGCAGAGCCGTCCTTCCGCAGGATCAGTAGCACCTGGTGCAAGATTCCGCCGCTTCTTGACATTCTTCGTCGCAAAACTACTCGATCCTCAAGGCGTAGCCCGCGCTTGTTCAGTAGCTGGAGCAACAGATCGTCGGTTGGCACGTGAACGCCACCGTACACCGAGTCACCGATGTCGATCGCGAAGGTTGCTTGGCTAGTTAGGTGTGGGACAATACCGTCAATAATCAACGTCATGTCTTGAAAGTAGCTCTGAACCATCTTGGGGATGCGAGGGTCATAGGCGTTTCGGGACAATTCTCGAACTACATCACCGACGGCGGAGTCGGTCGCGCTCAGCACTCGTCGGTTCGAAACATCATTGATTCCAGCCGGCACCGCTCGTGTTCGGAATTCGGCCAAGTCGTCGGGGCTTTGGAGGCAGTCGAGAAACCAAAGCTCAAGCTTTGTGTTCCGGAAGTAGTTTGTCCCGTTCAAGTAAGGGGGGCTCGTCACCACGGCGTCGATCTTCAATGGGGGGATTTTCCTGATGGCCTTAGCGTCCTCCGCGATCAGCCGCGGCGGTGCCGTCAGCCACGTATAGCCTATCCGCATGAGATCAGAGCTCATGAGGGAAAGTTGGGCCTGGACGCTCGCTTGAAAATCGGGTGGCTCTGCTGCGAGCTCGCCAGGTGTCTTGTAGCGGAGATCGCCAGCTCTTGTTAGCAAGGATCCCGGAATCAGGCTCGCGAGGACCGCAACTCTGGCTAGGGATGCTAGAAAAGGATCTTGACAAGTCAGATTGTCGAGAAACGTTCTGCTTCTCAGAACCAAATCAAAAGTCTCATCACTAAAGAACCGGCTTCGTCCGAACGTGGCTGCATATGTCTGTGCAAGTGTGACCGACGGGGGAACTTTTCTCAGCTCGCCTGGCCAATCGTCTGCCAATGCCTTCATTCGTTCAGACGCCGTCCGGCGGCGCCCAGGCGCGACTGAGAGGGCCCGGATTTTTGCCGCGGTCAGAAACTGTAACAGGGGGTTGACTTCGGCGTAGTAGGCGAGGCAACCCCTGCGACTTGCCGTGAGCGGCGTCGTGCCGGTCCCACTAAAGGGGTCGAGGATTCTCTCCGCCGACGGGGCGTACTCGTTAAGGATGTGCTCGACGAATTGAGGAGAATACCCTTCCAGCAAAGGGTACCAACAGTGCAAAGGTTCGTTCTCCCCACCCTTGAAAGTTGCTTGTATCGCGTCAAACGGCAAAGCCTGCGGGCCGACCGTCTCTGAGCCGTTCGCAGCACCATTGCCGTTTTGCGCTCCGTATCTCAGATTAAGCGCAAGCTGCTCCCTCAACAACTGCAAGCTGTGCGCATTGACCGTGCAGCCCTTGGCCGCGGCATGGGCTCGTAATGCCTCATAGGAATCAAGGCCGAGAAGTTCACGTATCTCTTGGCCGGAAAGGCTTCGCACGGATTCGTATAGTTCTTTGTCTGAGGGCCCGAAAGCAAACTTGATGTGCCTTTGCCGAGCGAGTGCGCCGGGGTGGTCCGTAAAGTAGACTGACTTGAACATTTGTTTCATTTGACAAGAATATACCATACGTAGGCGCTGGTCTCAGTTCGGGAAATGTGTTTCGCCAGTGTCTGCGAGGCAAGGGAAGGCTGGCCGCTTAGGCCAGGTTAGGCTAGCGCTTTGGTTTCCTGGCCGATGCCAGCACTGCTGGCATGGGGAGTTCGACGCCGCGCTCCGTCTGATAGGGGCGTGCCGCCTCGACAATCGCGGCCCGGATCGCGGCCAGCGCAGCGGGTGTCTGCTCCCGCAGTAGCCCGCGCGTGCGAGCGGTCGCCTCCAGGGCGGCCGTGAACAGCGCCTCGGGTGAGGGCAGCCGCCATACTTGCTGGACGGTCTTGAATTCGGGCGCCATGAATCCGGCGCCGGTGAGCGCGCGTCTCGATTCCTCGGGGTCGCTGAAGCGAAAGAAGGGCGGCCCGGGCGGCAGAGGCACGTCGAGGGTCCCGTGGGCCTGGATTGCTCCCAGGATGAGCTTGAAAGCAATGGCTTCGTCCGCCGGCGCCCAGACGGTGAACCCAATCTGCCCCCCAGGACGCAACACACGGTTGGCTTCCTGCAAGGCCCGCTCTGGCCGTCCCATGTGCAGCAAGCCGAAGTTCATCCCGACGGCATCGAACTCGCCATCGGCGAAGGACAGGTTCTCGGCGTCTCCTTGCTGGAAGTCCAGGTCCGGATAGCGGCGCCTGGCCTCAATCACCATCGCCTCCGCAGCGTCGATCCCCGTCGGCCGGGCTCCCCGGTCACGCGCTGCGGCCGAGAGCCATCCGGGCCCGCACGCGACGTCGAGGAGGCGCAAAGGCAGATCGGCGCCCACGGCATCGAGGAGCGGGCCGATAGCCTGGGTGGTCAGGCTGCCAAAGTTGTCCGCGTACGGCGCGACCACCTGCGCCCAGCTCGCCCGCTCGAACGCGTTGAATGCGTCAGGATCGATGGCTCCGGGAGCCGACATGGAGGTCACCTCGCAGCGCTGATCAGGGTTCCCAACCCACAGCGCCTCTCGGCCGCGGAGAGAGCCACCTGACTGCGGGCGCCAAGTATAGCGTTGCCGCAAGACTCGAGGGCTCGCGAAACGCAGAATCCCTTATGCTGGGCGTACCAGCCTAGGGAGCCAACTGCGCCGATCACGAAGCGGAAGGCCTTCGCGTATATCACGTGGGGCAATTCGTTGCTTGTCTTTCGTCATCCGCGCGCGCCTGAGGCCGGCATCCAGGTCCCAGCTGGAACCATGGGCGACGGCGAGACCCCCGAGCAAGCTGTGCTGCGAGAAGCCATCGAGGAAACGGGACTCCGCGAGCTCCAGCTGGTCCGATTTCTCGGAGGGCATCTCCACGACAGTCGACCGTTTGGTAAGGATGAGATCCACCACCGTTTTTTCTTCCACCTCCGTTGCACGATCGAGCCACCGGCGACCTGGCGTCATTACGAAACTGACCCATCCGACGGTCCGGGCGAGCTCCCGCTATTTGAGTTCTTCTGGGCCCGTCTTCCCGACCAGGTGCCAGAGCTCATCGCGGAGCACGGCTATTTCGTTCCCTGGCTCTTGCGGAGCGAGGCCGACGCTGTCGTAGAAACCAGCCAGCGCATGCCTACGATGTGATCCTCTACGGGATTGGCTAACCGATCTGCCTACTCCCGATGACTTCACGTCAGACGCGGCGCTCAGGATTCCAGCCGTCGACGACGAGCCCGAACGGATTCGCTGGCGAAGCGGCATCTCCGGCTACCGCACCGAGAATCAGGCCCGCCGCAGAGCCCACGACTACCCCCACTTCGGTCACCATATCGCGCTCCTTGGCGTGCCGGACGAGGGACCCGCACCGTTTTGAGCGAACGACTCGGAGCCGTGGCCATTAGATGGTGTGGGGCGACCCGGGAGCGATTCTGTCCTGCGTGGTGGCAGTCAGACCGGTCGCGGAGCCAGTATGGACATGCAGGGATTAGGAACATGGCTTCCTACGAACTGCGGCAGACCCGGACCCGCAATCTGATCGGCACTTTCGCGACCAAGGCTGAGGCCCTTGCGGTTGTTCGAGGCGCCGCTCAGACCCATGGCCCCGCCTTCATCGACACAGTGCTTCTGGGCCGCGAGGATGACAAGGGAAAACTCTCGTACGGTGGCCCAGGGCAGCGAGTTGCTCGAACTCGCACATCGGGACGAGCGCGAGCGAGCCATCCTACGAGCAGACCGCTGAACGTCGATAGGCTGACGCGTGAGGCGGAGTACCGGGCGCACTGCGCCCGGCTCGCGTTAAGATAGAGATGCTCCTGGCTGAACTGCCCTATCCCGGCAGGATTGTGTCCCTCTTCCTCCTGAGCCAGGCGATCATCGCGTCGTGGCGGGATGGATCGTCGCCCAACCAGTCTTCCAGAGACTCAAACATCTCGCAGAGTGGATCCGGATAAGGGAAGTCGGAGGGTAGCACCTGCGCGTCCTGGAACCAAGAGCTTTTCGCGACAAGTTCGCAGTCGCGCCGCGGGCAGCCGACGATCGTATAAGCGGGGCGGCCGTCGAGCGGCTGGTACCACCGACCGACCTGGCACATGGGAACACCGTGTACTGGGCAGCAGCTGTTGACCAATCGTTCGGCTTGCGCCTCGGCGGACTGCCCTCGTGGCATCTCGCTCCTCCTCGTGTGTGAGCCTTGGATTGGAAAGTCTACAACCGGATGATGACCGTCGGCGAACGGCAGGGTCACAAGGTGATCTCTTTGCCGGGGACGGGTTGGAGGTGATCATGGGACGGCAGCCATGTTATCTTTGCATGGCAGATGCAAACGTATGGCTAGACAAGGACGATGTCTACTTCGTCAGCTGCACCCGATGTGGGGAGTACGAGGTCACGTTCGAGGCCTCCACGCTTTTCGAACGTGGCGGAGCACTTGCCTCCAGGGCGCACCTGATTTCCGGTCATTGCAGAGAAGCAAAGATCAGAGGCACGAGCCGGCCCCGGTTGACAACCGAGAGCCTCCCCACCGTTTTCGGTACCGCGCCGTCCGACGGCCTCGCGTCCGCCGACCGGTTTCTGGACCTTCTCGGCGTGCTTTCACCTTCGGTTGGAACCGCCGTCCCGTTATCTTTCGAAGATGACTTCCCTATTGCGTACTGCCGATCTCCGGAGGAGTGTCAATTACTCGTGTTCGCATTGCGCGACGATGGCTTCATCAAATGGCAGACCAACGAGACAGTGGTCGTGATGCTCAAGGGTTGGGAACGAATCCGTGAGGTGCGTCGAAGATCCAGTGCCATTTCTCGACTGGGATTCGTCGCGATGTCGTTCTCCCCTGACCTGGCCCAGGCGTTTGACGAAGGCATCCGGCCAGCGATCGAGGTAGATGCTCAGGCAGGATACAAAGCGTTGAGAATCGACCGTGAGGAGCATGTCGACCGCATCGACGAGCGGATCCTTGTCGAGATCCGGCGAAGCCGGTTCGTCGTCGCCGATTTTACGGGCCATCGGCCCGGTGTCTATTTCGAGGCGGGGTTCGCGCTGGGCCTAGGCCTGCCGGTGATCTGGACTTGCCACAAGGATCATTTACACGAAGCGCACTTCGATGTTCGGCAATACAACCAGATCGACTGGGAATCCCCTGGCGAGCTCCGGGAGCGGCTGGCCGCACGCATTCGGTTCGTGGTTGCCTAAGGGAAGCGCGTTAGGGTCGTAGATCACTCCGAAATCCACATCAGCGGCGATTGTTGGCGATGCCTGGCGGTTCGAGTGCCTCGGGAGTCCAACCCGCTTGCCGAGATCCAGGCTTACTTCGGGACTCAGGCTCGCTCCTGGAGGAAGCCAGCTTCCGCCGATCCTCGCGGAACTCTTCTGCTGTCCTAACCCGCTCTCCTCGGAGGCTACCAGATCTCGCGCCAACCATCAGTGGCCCTGCCCACGGCTTCCGGCCGCGGCGGGATGCACTGTGGGCAATAGATCGTCCCATCGCCCAGGATGAGACGCGCGGTTGCCTGCGTGTCATGGCCGCACTGGGAGCAGGTCGCTGGAAAGAGCTGCTCCGCGCGCTCAACACCATGGTGGGCATCACCGCCGCTGTACCCGCCGCGGTCAGACCCGCCGCTGTATCTTGAACCGCCACGGCCAGCCGTCTTCCGGCATTCGGGGCAGCGGCTAGGCGCGCTCTCGAAACCCTTCCTCTCGAAGAACTCCTGCTCCCCGCGGGTGAAGGTAAAGCTCTCTCTACAGTCACGGCAGACCAGGGTCTGGTCATCATACATGCAGCTGACTCCTCAGGATTGTGTGGCAATTGTGGGCTCGGGTGTGACCGCACACCACGAGCGTTTACTGGTTAGCGGGGACCTGGTCAGTCGGCGCGACGTGAAGGCTAAAGACGAAAGAGGCTTCGGACGCAGTGCTCTGCGGATCCTGTCTGAAGCGTGTCACACCCTGTTGCTGCGCTAAGGGTCGAGGGGACACTGCGTGGCCTCGCTGTTACGACCCCTCTCCGAGTTGGCGGCCCCGGTCGACCACGCGAAGACGAGCGGAGGCGTAAGCAGATTGCAGATCCCCGCTGGATCCGATGGCATCGACGCTCCTCTGGCCGTGTTCTGCCAGAAGGCGGCCTTACGATGCGGATGTCATTGTAATTCCGGGTCGACGACCTTGATCTCCTCCAGCTGAGCTTTGGCCACGTTCAAGACCACGCTCTGATCCGGTGCAGATGAGCGCACGTAGTCATCGCGGAGCCAATAATCGCGGTGAAATCGCTGCGTTTTGATCTTGAACAACCGACCGCGGACCTCGGCGATAACGCCGATCCGCTGCCCGTCCAGTGTCTCGACCGTGCTGCTCACAGCAACCTTCTTGTACTGAATATGCCCATTCTCCGGGATCACAGGATCTCCCCTTTCTGGTCGTCCCTTATGCGATGGTGCCAAGCTTGTTCGTCCAGTCGCGCAGGCAGTCCTGGGCTTTCCGGCGAGGCCCCCCAATCTCCGGCACCCTTATTCGCCCTTCGGCAATGAGCCGCAACTCAGCTTCAACTCCCTGGAAGTCGGGCGCCCCGGCACGACGCTGGAGAAACAGCAGCATCCGGCGGTCCTCGCAGAGGGCGTCCCAGCGGCTGCGATTGAGAATCGCGACGTTGAGCTCCGCCTGCGTTCGAGCCATCTCGGCTGAAAGGAATTCTTCCGTTGTCATGCAGGTCCCCGCCCTCGTGGTCTCATCTCGAGCTCACACAGCGGCTTTCTGGAGCGCCTCCCGTTGGCGCTCCTCGTGCGGTCGGTGGCCTTCCGCCGGACGCCTCTTCGGCTTCTTGCCGTTTCCTCCGTCTTTGCCTTTCCGCTTGTCACCCACCGTGTGCCTCTTTCCCCCGCATGCGTGCGGACCAACAAAATTCGCGCCTGAAGGTCGGGCTCAGCTATTTCACGCAGACCTTACGTTTGCCGCTTTCGGCGTACCCCGACGCTCGTCGGTGGCTTCGTCGTACGTGACCTGGTCCCCTTCGCGCAGAGCGTCGTAGCCCGCGCCCTGGACATCGTTGCGATGGAAGAAAAGATCCTTCCCCGTCGGCTGCTCTCCATCTATCAGGATGAAGCCGAACCCACGGTCGCTCACCAGTTTCTTGATGGTTCCTTGCGCCATGGCAATAATCCTTTCCGACTGCTGCTGCCGTGCGAAATCGCGGATATATGATGAACTTCAATGCATGATACACTATTCAGGAAGAAACCATGTAGGGCTCGACGCTGGACGGGCGGCCGAGTCCACCCGCAACACGGCTCGCAGAACATCTCGGAGGTCGCGTTCCGATGGCGCCCTGGAGCTTTCTGACGAACCATGCTCTCGTGCTCGTCCACATTGGACGGCGGCCGGACAGCACGGGACTGGAGATCGCCCAAGCGGTCGGCATCACCGAGCGTGCAGTGCGAACGATCGTGGCCGAGCTGCAAGCTATGGGCTATATCGAGACGGAGAAACTCGGCCGCCGCAACCGATATCGCGTGGACGTGCACCGCCCGCTTCATCGAGTGGGTGAACGCGAGTTGACCGTGGGCGAACTGCTCGCCATCGTCCCAGACGGACAAGGGGCGTCAGCCGAGAAGGCCGGCCCCTCAACTGGGCGGCGGCCGAGGACTCCTGAACCGGTACACGCTCAAAGCTGAATGCGCCGGGGAGCCAATTCGTGAAGCTGGAACAGAGCATCATTATCGATTGTCCCGTAGAGGAAGTCTTCGCGTACCGAAGCGCGTTGCAGCAGACGGCAGAATGGCAACGGGATGTCATCGCAACTGATCTTGTCACGACGGGTCCGATTGGGCTTGGCACCCAGGGCACCGAGCGGCGACGAGGTCAAGGTGACGTGGCGTTGGAGTGGGAGCTGGAGATAACCGAGTTCGAGCTCAATAGCGTTCTGGGGATTGAGAGTCGATGTGGCGACGTGCAGGTCCACGAACGCGATGTATTTGCGCCAGACGAAGGGAACACACGCTACACAACGAACCTGGAGATGACGGGCTCCAGGCTTCCAACCGCGGCCTTCCATAGGAAAACGGTCGAAGCGCTCATGACGCTCAAGTGGCGGCTCGAAGGTCGCAAGGGTGCGGTCCAAGGTCGCAAGGGTGCGGTCCGCTGAAGGGCGCTCGGTTGGGGCCCTCCGCTCGTAGATTTCCGAATGAACCCACCGAGCATGCTAGGTCTCGGTTTTTGATCTATAGAGACCGGCTGGCCGCGGGTCGAGAACGGACACAGCCTCGGCCTGGCGTTTGACAGAAGCGCGCACCGCTCGTTATATGTACCCTGCTGCATTGAAGGATGATTTTGTGTGGCGGCAAAGCTGCCACGCAAAGCTCTTCACCGACTCTGCCTTCAGCCGGGAACGCCCGCCGCGCTGGGTGGGCGCTCTTCAATAAGACAAGCCCGCGCCGGCGGCAGGCCGCGACATACCAAAGAATGCTGAGGTAAACGTGAGCGAAACAGAGCAGACAAGCCAGACGCAAGGTCCAGCCCAGGACGACGACGCCTCCCACGAGCACGGCCACTGGGGCGCCCACGACCATGCCGACGGCATGTACGGGCACATCCATGACCCGGAGCACGACGACTTCTTCCATTCGCATGACGACGAGCCGCTGATCGAGCTCACTCCGGAGGAGGCGGGCAACCGCATCACCCTTACCAGCGTCGGCATCGACGTCGGCTCCTCGACGTCGCACTTGATGTTCTCGCGGCTCGTGCTGGAACGCCAGGGCATCGCCCTCTCGAGTCGTTTCAAGGTCGTCGATCGCAGCATCACGCACCGCTCGCCGATCCTGCTTACGCCCTACCACGACCTCAGCACCATCGACACCGATGAGCTGCAGCGCTTCATCGAGGGCGTCTACAAGGACGCCAGCATGTCGGTCGAGGACGTGGAGACGGGCGCCACGATCTTTACCGGCGAGGCGGCCAAGAAGAACAACGCCGAGGCCATCTCGGCTCTGTTTGCCGAGCACGCCGGGAAGTTCGTGTGCGCCACGGCTGGCCCAAACCTCGAGGCCGTGATGGCCGCCTACGGGTCGGGCGCTGTCGCTCGCTCAGCCAAGCGCGACGGCGTGTCGCGCACAGTGCTGAACGTCGACATGGGTGGAGGCACCGCCAAGTACGCCGTCTGTCGGGACGGCGAGATCATCGATACGGCGGCCATCAACGTGGGCGCGCGCCTCATGGCGCTGGACCGCAGCGGCAACGTGGGCCGCATCGAGCCCGCTGGTCAGATCGTGGCCGACGACCTGGGCATCGGGCTCGATCTCGGCAGGCCGCTCAGCGAGGGGGACCAGCGCGTCATCGCCGAGCGGCTGGCCGAGTGCGTCTACAACGTTGCCGAGCGGCGGCCCCTCGATCCGCTCACCGATCGCCTGATGATCACCGATCCGTTGAGCTATGCGGGCCCGATCGATGCCGTCAGCTTCTCCGGTGGCGTCTCCGAGTACGTGTACGGCACTGAGACGCGCAACTTCGGCGACCTCGGCATCCTCCTCGGCGACGCGGTGCGCCGCCGCGTGGGGCGTCTCAAGGTGCCGATGGAGGAGTCCGAGCAGATGATCCGCGCCACCGTCATCGGCGCGGGGCAGTACACCCTCCAGGTGAGCGGCAGCACGATCTACATCTCCAAGCCGGAGCTGCTCCCCCATCGCAACCTCCAGGTGGTCGCGCCGGTCATGCCGGCCGAGCCGTATACCGTCGAGACGGCGAGGCAGGCCATCGAACAGGCGATGCAGCGGCAGGACATTGAGGAGGGTGACAGGCCGCTGGCGCTCTCGTTCCGCTGGCGGATGGAGCCGTCCTACGACCGCGTGAAGACGCTCGCGGAGGCCATCGCCGCGGCCATGCCGAATACGATTCGGGCGGGCGAGCCCCTCACCATGGTGTTCGACACCGACATCGGCGGCGCGGTCGGCAACATGCTGACCCGTGAGGTGATCCCGGGCCACGATCTCGTATCCATCGACGAGATCACCCTCAGCGACCTGGACTACATCGACCTGGGCGAGGAGATGCAGGATGTCCACGCTGTCCCAGTTGTGGTCAAGTCGCTGGTGTTCACGACTGCCCGCGAGCGCGAGTCGGGGCTAGTGCACGGCATCCCGGCTGCGCACACCCACGACCACGAGCATGGTCATGATCATGACCACGATCATGATCATGACCACCACGACTGACTGGCGGGTGTGACCCCAGCTCTCTTCCTGCTCTAACGCGCCTTCCGTGGCCCGCACTGCTGCCGGTCCCGAAGTACTGAACAGTTCATTTGCGGGATAATCGGGCCGGTGCGGAGAGCAGACACGTGCCTGACCTTGCCCTCCCCAGCCGTCTCGAGCCGCTGTTCTGGGAGCATGACTTCTCGCAGCTCCGCTGGGGCGCCGACCGCGATCTGATCATCGACCGCATTCTCACGGCGGGAGACTGGGAGTCGATCAGATGGCTCATGGATACGCTCGGGCGACCCGCGCTCCGCGAATGGATCGAGAAACGGCGAGGGCGTGGCCTCGATCCGCAGCAGCTGAGGTTCTGGGAGCTGGTGCTGGGGCTGCCCCACCGCAAGGTCAGCCAATGGATCGAAGCCAGCGACCCGGTCTGGTTGGGGAGAAGGGGTGTGTGAGCTTGCACGCCGAGGCGCTGGCCCCCGGCCAGAAGCGGGCGGCGCTCGTGCTTGGCCCCCTCCTCTCGGCCGAGGGTTTCTACCTCGGAGGCGGCACCGCGGTAGCGCTCCAGCTCGGGCACCGGCGGTCGGTTGACCTCGATTGGTTCACAGAAGATCCACTTATTGATGGGCTGGCGTTGGCGAGCCGTTTGCAGGATCGAGGCGCCCCCGTGGTGGTCCAACTGACCCGGCCGGGCACGCTCCACGCGCGGCTCCTCGGGGTCCGCATCACCTGCCTCGAGTACCGCTATGCGCTGCTCGGCGAACGGGTCCCGTGGCCCGAGTTTTCGTGCCAACTGGCGTCACTCGACGATCTGGCGTGCATGAAGCTTTCCGCCATCGCCCAGCGCGGCGCCAAGAGGGATTTCGTGGACCTATATGCGCTCGCAGTGCGCCACCGCCCCTTGCCTGAGCTTCTGGAAGCCTACCGACGCAAGTACGACATCGCGGATCTTGCCCACGTGCTGTATGGGCTGTCGTACTTCGACGATGCTGACAGAGAGCGCATGCCCACGTTGCTCTGGGACCTGGACTGGCGGACGGTGAAGAGGTCGATCCGGGGCTGGGTCCAAGCGCTGGCTCGCTGATCGGCGACGCAACAGACGAGAGAGCCCGGGCTGGCGCGCTGAAGGGGGCCTGCGCGCTGAACGGAGGATCGCTGCGCGTCTCCCGATTGGGGGTGACGCCTCCACCCCCACCCTCTCCCAGAGGGCTCATCGTTATACATAAGTCTGTCAAGTAAGTTTGTTGAGGCGTCCGACGATGCGGCAGAAGAGACTCCGGCACCGGTTCCAAGCACGGAATCGGCCAAATGCAGCCCTCGGACCAGCACGGCTCTTCCTAGCAACCGGTCCCCAAAACCTCCTCGGCGGCACGAAATTCGTGCCTGGAACAACTTAACAAATACCTTATGTATAAGGATGAGCCCAGAGGGAGAGGGGCCGTTTACCGCCATTCCCATTCGTGGATGTTCCACGCCACGTCCGCCGCTGGCGCGAATGGCATCGGCCCATGGAGGGCCGCCACGTGCGCCACGATGCCGGGATTGAAGAACAGCGAGAGTGCCGCTGCGTCTTCGGTGAAAAGCTGCGCCATGCGAATCATGTGCTGGTTGCGCTGCGAACGGTCCAGCGTCGAGTTGTAGGCGTCAAACAGGCGGTCGTACTCAGTATTGGACCAGCCGCTGCGGTTGCCCCCAACCCAGCGATTCTCAGGGGTGGCGATGCGCGAGCTGATGAAGCTGCCCGCCGAGCCCTCGATGACCGTGCTCGCGACGCCGCCGCCTCCGGTGTAGAGCGTGGGAAACGAGCCGCGCACTTCGCCGAGGCGCGATTGTGCCTGAGGCACCGGCACTTCACGGAACTGGAAGCCGGCCTCGCGCCAGCCCGACGCGATGATTGCCATCTCTCTCACGCTCTGATCCGACGCATTGACCTTCAGCTCCCCCGAGAAGCGACCCTCGGTCGGATGTGCGTAGATGCCGTCAGCGCCCCGGGTGAAGCCGGCCTCTGCCATCAGCTGCTCGGCGCGCCGCGGGTCGTACGGATACTTGGTGATCACGCGATCCAGCTCAGCGTAAAAGGGAACGTTGGGGGCAACGAAGGTATCCGCCAGTATGGCCTCGCCCTCGAACATGCCTTCGTTCAGCGCCTGCTTGTCGATGGTGTGGGCGAGCGCCTTGCGCATCCGCACGTCGAGAATGGCCCTCGGGTTGGCGAACTCCGGGCGGTGCTGCGGCTCCGAGCGGCGCCACTGGTCGGGCGTCGTCAACACGAATCCGGCGTTCCGAGGCGCCCACTCTCTGCGGAGAATGGCGCCCTGCTGAAAGCGGATCGAGTCGTCCACCGTGATGTGCGCCTCGCCAGCGAGCATGTTGGCCAGGACGGTGTTGAAATCACTGATGAAGAGAATCCTCACTCGGTCGATCTTGGGCCGCCCCCAGGCGTGGCCGTCGAAGGCGACCGCCTCGAGGAAGGCGCCGGGCTGCCACCGGTCCAGCCGATATGGGCCCAGCCCGACGTACTCCGTGGTCCAGAACAGAAGCCTGCCGAAGTTCTCGATCTGCTCGGGTTGGTAGGCGTCTCCCAGGATGTGCCGCGGCAGCGGCTGGAAGTCGTCCGCTTCCAGGGCATCCGCGTTGGGGTACGAGCTACGCCAACGGATCACCACCGTGCGGTCGTCGACGGCGACGACATCCTCCATCTGGCCGATCGGCGGCGTCGCGGCCTGGCCCAGCTCCGGATTGGAGTACACCCGCCATGCGAAGGCGAAGTCATGGGCCGAAAGCGCGGCGCCGTCATGCCAGCGGAGATTCGGGCGCAGCCGATACGTGGTCTCCATGCGGCCGTCCGCGAACACGCGCCACGTGTCGGTGCTCAGCTGCGGATGGGCCTCGACCAGGTACGGCAGTGGCGCTTCGCGGGCGTCCAGGAGGGCGAGCCCGGCATTGAAGATCCGTGGCGTCGCATCGAAGCTGAGCCCCGTGACACTCATCACCTCCTTGGCGGCGATCGTGTCGGGCTCGGCGCGCGTGGTCATCACGAGGGTGCGGCTTTGGTCGGCGCCACGCCCCCCATCGGTGCGGCTTTCTCCAGCCTGGTTAATGCGCGGGGTCCCAGCCCCGCATCCGACAACGAACACGACAATGGCCGCGAGTACCCCGCCGGTCGCGCTGCTCCTCATCCGTGCACCTCCGCAGTCCTCATCGGCCACCTGTGAGCTATGATACGGCGGCGTTCGCAAGCCGGTAGAACGGCAGCGCTGATCGAGGTGCACAGCCTGAAGCGATTGATTGTCCTCATCCTCGCGCTCCAAGTCGTGGCCTGCGCCGCGCCTCAAGGTCCCGGGGCCTCACAAGCTGGCGGTGCTGACGGCCCGCGGCGCGCGGCGCCAAAGCGAGCCGTCGCTGCCATCCAGGGTGACCCCCACACCGTCTTCCAACAGCTCAACCCGGCCTCCAGGGTCCGGGGCATCGACGCCATCGAGCAGCTCGTCGCCGCCGGGCTCACCCTCCAGGATGGTGGCGGAGTCTTCCGACCCCAGCTCGCCGAGGCAGTACCCAGCGTCGATAACGGCCTGTGGCGGCTCTTCCCCGATGGGCGCATGGAGACGACCTGGCGCGTTAGGGAGGGAGCGCAGTGGCACGATGGCACGCCCTTCACCGCCGACGATCTGGTCTTCACAGCTCGAGTGGTGCAGGACCGGGACCTGCTGATTTTTGGCAACACGGCCTACGACGCCATTGAGGACGTCCAGGCGCCCGATCCCCGCACCGTCGTGGTGAGATGGAAGCAGCCTTTCATCGAAGCCGACACCCTGTTCACCAACATTCGCGCCGTGCCGATCCCCAGGCACCTTCTCGAACGCCCGTACGTCGAGAGCAAGGCGACGTTCATCGAGCATCCGTACTGGAGCCAGGAGTTCGTGGGCACGGGCCCATTCAAGCTCCGCGAGTGGACGCTGGGCAGCCACCTGGTCGTCGAGGCGAATGATCGCTACGTGTTGGGCCGCCCCCGCCTCGACGAGGTCCAGGTGAGGTTCATCGAGGATGCGAACACCCTCGCAGCGAACCTCCTGGCTGGCACTGTGGATGTGGCTGTCGGGCGCAACCTCAGCGGGGAACAGGCCCTGCAAGTGCGCGACCAGTGGCGTGGCGAGGGGCGCATGGACCTCTCCTATGAGAACTGGATCTCCCTTTATCCCCAGTTCCTGACGCCCAACCCCGCGGTCATCGGCGACGTGCGGTTCCGGAAGGCGCTGATGTACGCCATGGACCGCCAGCAGATCGTGGATGTGCTGCAGCCCGGGCTCACCAGCGTGGGTCACAGCTACATGTCTCCCAATCAGCCCGACTACCGCGAGATCGAGGAGCGCAACGTCGTCCGTTACGAGTACGACCCGCGCAGAGCCGCTCAGATGATTGAAGGACTCGGATACACGAAGGCCGGGGACGAGTTCTACACGCGCGAGCCCGGCACTCCGCGCCTGGCAGTAGAGGTGCGGACAACAGCCGGCGATGACCTCCGGGAGAAGATGCTGTTCGCCATCGCCGACGACTGGCAGCGCAGCGGCGTGGGTGTGGAGCCCGTCATCATCCCACGGCAGCGCGCCGACGACCTGGAGTACCGAGCAACGTTCCCCGCGTTCGAGATCGTGCGCAACCCCAACGACGTGCGCGGCCTGCGTAGCCAGCACAGCCGCAACACGCCCCTCCCCGAAAACAGCTTCCGCGTCACGGGCAACCGCTCTCGCTACATCAACGCCGATTGGGACGCGCTCGTCGACAGGTTCTTCATGACGATCCCGAAGCAGGAGCGGCTGCAGGTGCTCGGCCAGATCCTCCAGCACATGTCGGATCAGCTTCCGATCATGGGTGTGCTGTACAACACATCGCCGACGCTCGTGAACAACCGCCTGGTGAACGTGAGCGCGGGCGGGCAGGGCTCCACGCAGACGTGGAACGCCCACGAATGGGACCTCAAGTAGTCGAGGCTCGCGAGTAACCATCCCGCAGTCTGGTACCATGCCGTGTTGCTCGCAGTGACGACCGTGGCTTGCACTGCTTTTGGGCCGTGCACCCGAACTCCGATGAGAGCTGTGACGGAGGACAGTCCCGCTATGAAGCGCATCGCAGACCGCGGTAAAACCCAGAGCGTACGAGCGATCCTTGCCCTGATCTTCGCCCTGAGCACTTTGGGAGCCCCCGGCTATCCGGCAGCTCCCGCTACGGCTCAGACGTCCGAGTTGGTCTTTGGCGCGCTCCTGTCGCTCACCGGCGAATGGTCGTCGCTCGGCATCGCCAGCAAGGCGGCGCTGGAAATTGCGACTGAAGACATCAACCGCGAGCTCGCCGCGAGCGGCTCGCCAGCGCGCGTCAGGGTGGTCATCGAGGACACGCGCCTCGTGCCTGCCGTTGCGCTCGAGAAGCTGCAGGAGTTGGCGCGACAGGGCCTCAGGATCATCATCGGACCGCAGTCGAGCGCAGAGGTACGCGCCGTTAAACCGTACGCCGACGCCAATGGTGTCCTCATTGTTAGCCAGGGCAGCACGGCCGGCGCCCTGTCCATCACGGGGGACAACGTGTTCCGGCTCGCCCCCGACGACAGCCACGAGTCGGAGGCGCTAGTCGCGCTGCTTTGGGAAGACGGGGTGAGGGTCGTCGTTCCCCTCGGAAGAAACGATGTAGGGAACGAGGGACTCCAGATCGCGACCAAACGGCTTTTCGAGGGGCTCGGGGGCACAGTCGTCGACGGCCTGCGCTATGAGCCGACTGCTCAGGACTACACAGCGGAAGTCGCAGCCACGAGCGCACGGGTGCGCGAAGCTCAGGCCCAGCATGGCGCCGACGTTGTCGCGGTCTACCTTACAGCGTTCGAAGAAGTCGTCTCAGTTTTCAAGGCCGCGCAGTCCGACCCACTCCTCTCTTCGGCGCGCTGGTATGGAAGCGATGGGGTCGCCGGCAGCGCTGCCTTGGTAGCCGATTCGGTAGCAGCGCAATTCGCGGCAAGCGTCGGATACCCTAACCCGAACGTGGGGCTGGATGAGTCAGTCAGGCATAGGTGGGAGCCCCTTTCCGATCAGATCACGGCAAGGACCGGCAGCCAGCCCGATGCGTTGGGACTTGCCGCGTACGACGCGCTTCGCATCGCAACACAGGCCCTTCTCCGGGCCGGGCAGGGTGACACCCCCGCTTTGCGCGACGCCCTAGTCCAGGTTGCCAACGCACATGACGGCGTGACGGGCCCCACGCAGCTGAACGAGTTCGGGGACCGGCAGCTCGGGAACTACGACTTCTGGTCAGTGCGATTCGAAAACGGCGCGTACCGATGGAAGGTCGTTGCGCGCTATCAGGCCACTCCTGGCGGCCGCGGGCGAGTGACTCGCGAGCTCGATTTTCCGGCAAGGTCACTCACGATTCTAGGAGGGTTTCCGGCCGGGGGCCTCGAGCGGTTCGCGCGGGTGATCGGAGCCGAAGCCGAGGCCGTTCTAGGGGTCCGAGTTCGGGTCGAGAATCGGCCTGGCGATGATGGTATCGCCGCCTTACGCGAATATCAGTCAGCGCCCAGGGACGGGTATGTCCTGTTCAACCAGGGGGATACCTACGCATCAGCGTTCGCGCTGGGAAGGACCGACGTCAATCCGGTCGAGGACCTGATCCCGATCGTGCATGGAGGGATCGCTCCCTCCCAGGTCTACATTCGATCAAACGACCCGCGGTTCTCGACGTGGGAGGAGGTCGTTGCCTACGCGCCGGATCACGGAGGGCTCATATTCGGCTATGGGGCGGGCCCGCTCGACCTGGAGGGCTTGACCATCCGCAATCTGGAGCGCGCCGTCGGCGTGCGGTTCCACTCGGTCGCAGCTGACGACGGCCGCGAGCGCTACGGATCAATTCTGGAGGGCCGAACTGATCTCCTCATCGAGCAGCCAGGGGACGTTAGGGCGCTGTTGGAGAGTGGCCAGATCAAGCCCATACTCACCTTGTGGTCGGAGCGGATCAGAGGATTCGAAAGCGTGCCCACACATTACGAGATGGGGGCAGACTTCACGCCGTTGCTCCGCATCCGGTCATTGGCGGTCCACCGCGACACGCCGCCCGACCGTCTGACCGTGCTTCGGCGCGCGTTCCAGGCAGCCTTCAATAGCGAAGGATTCCAGCGGTATCTCAGGGACGACTGGCTGGACCTGGTCCGCGGCCCGTTGGACCCGATCGCCCTCCTGGCGCAGGAAATCGAGACGTATCGGCACCTCTACCCCTCGATTCTCGTGCCTGAAAAGACCGTTCGCATCGGCACGCCCCCTCCGGGAAGCTTGTTCTTCGAGGTCGGAAGCGGGATGGCGGCCGTGATCACCGGGCACTCGCCAATGCAGGCGGGGGTTCAGCCCTTCACCGGCAACACCGCCTACCTCGAGGCGCTCGACGCCGGCGAGATCGAGCTTGGAGTGAACGGAGCTTTCGACTTCTTCGCTGCGTATCACCGCACTGATCCCCGATATACGGTCGCATCGGACGTGCGGGTGCTCCAGCGTGGCGCCGCGATCCGTGCTGGACTGCTGGTCCGGGATGATTCTGCCATCAGGGATCTTGGGGGCCTCGCCGGGAAGCGAGTTCCGAGTGGGTTCGAGCCGCAGCGAGTGGTAGCCGCGCTTATGGACGCGAATCTGGCGAATGCCGGCTTGAGCTGGGACGACGTCGAGGCGGTTCCCGTGCTGAACACATCAGAGTCGATCCAGGCCCTCGCAGCCGGGTGGCTTGATGTCGCCGTCGGCGCCGTTGGCGCGCCGGAGGTCGAAGCAGCCGACGCTGCGATCCCCGGCGGCATTCGCTTTCTCTCCTTGGACACGTCGCCCGATGCTATCGCTCGAATGCATGAGATTGCGTCGTTTGGCGTGGGATGGGCAGATGCGGGGTCTGCTGCCGGCGCCCGGCAGGACACGGCCTTGGTTAGCTACGACATCTATCTCACGGCAAGTAAGGACCTGAGCGATAACGCGGCGTACGAGATCGTGCGCGCGCTCTGGGATTTCGAGCAGGAGTTATTGGCGAAGGGGACGCAGTTTGCGGGCTGGACACGCGAGCGAGCGGCGGATCCCAACGCGGTCATTCCGTATCACCCCGGTGCCCTTCGGTTCTACCGAGAACGAAGGGCCTGGGCGGACAGCTGGGAATGAGCATGCGCGGCCCAAGACGATTCGCCATCATCTTCGCACTCACAGCAGTGCTTGCGACCACGCTGGCTTCGAGCCCCGCCGCGATAACTCGTGCCAGGGACAAACCCATACCCGTCGGTGTGGTTCGGCTGACTGACGCGTACGATTTCTACGGCCTCGAGACAGAGACGGCTATAGACCTCGCGGTCGAAGAACTCGAGGGGAGATTCAGGATCACCTACCTGCATAGCGGCGGCGACGCGTTGGAAGCCGTTTCCGCGTTCACGGAGCTTGTTTCGACAGGCGATGTGCGTCTGATAACCACCTCAGCGAGCTGGATCAGTGAGGCGATCTACCCCCACGCGGCGGAAAGGGGGGTCTTTCAGAGCGTGCTCGCGAGCGCGGCTCTCGATCGTGATCGAGAAGACCGCGCCGTCCGGTTTACAGTGGATGTGGCGGACGAGGCCGCATATCTGGACAGCTTCCTCAGCCGCTTCGAGCGCATTGGAATCCTGTACATGGATAACAGCTTTGGCGCAGGTTGGCAGGAACGGCTTCGCCTGCATCTCGGGGCCAAAGTCCTCAGCTCCCAGCGTTACCCCATCGGCGCAGCGGCCTTCGATGCGGAGCTGGCCAAACTGAGCGATCTCGATCTCGATGCCCTCGTGCTGCTGGCTACCGGCGTGGAGGGCGCGCTGATCGCGCGACAAGCTCGCGATCTGGGCATCAGTGCCCAGCTGGTGGGTACGCGGCCCATCGAGACACCGGAGCTCGTCGGGGACCCAGCGGCGGTCGAGGGCCTCGTGTACACGTACCCCTACTTTGACACGGAGCACCCGTTCGTCGATCGCTACATAGCCCGATACGAGAGGAGGCCCACGGTGTTTGCCGCGGAGGCCTACGATGCGATCATCACGCTGGCACAGGCGACGTCGGAGTGTGGGACCGATACGGCGTGTATCCACGAGTGGTACCGCGGCAGGACCTACGATGGGGCATTGGGGCACGTTGTGTTCGATAGCCGGGGCGACGCGCACTATCCGTTCATCCTGAAGCACGTGCGCAATGGGGCGTTCGTGGCCTACGAAAGCAGCGAGTAGGAGGTTCGTTCCGTGAGGCTGCCTCGCATTACGGCACGAGGGCGGCGGTCGGCCCGGCCGAGCAGTGTTTGGATGCTGCTCGCGGTCGTCATGGCGGTCACGATAGGCTGGTCGGCAACGGGCCCCCAGCAGACCTCGGCCGGTGTGGCCTCCCAGCCGGCTCGCATCAAGATCGGCCTGCTCGCGCCCCTGAGCGGCGTGGCCTCGGACGAGGGGCGGGACATGCTGCACGGCGCGACGCTCGCCGTCGAGCAGATCAACGAGGGGGGCGGCATCTTCGTCCGGGAGCGCGGCGGATCGGTGCCGGTCGATCTCGTGGTGGCCGATGATGGGACGAGTATCGAGATCGGCACCGCCGCGGCCACTCGGCTGGTAGCCGAAGAGCGCGTCGATGTCGTGACAGGCGGCTACTCCAGCGCGGTGACGCTGGCCGCTCAGGTCGTCGTCGCACAACACCAGGTGCCGTTCGTCATCGGCGGGGCATCGACCCCTCGGGTGACGAGACGAACCGACATCGATACAAGCTGGATGTTCCATTACCTGGAAATCGGGCCGTATCGCGGCAAGGCGATCTCGTCGTATCTCGCCACCGTCGTCCAGCCAAAGGTAGCGCCGGGCCGCAAGCTTCGCGTCGCGCTGGTCTATCAAGACAGCGCGTTCGGCGAGGACTTCAGGCTCGGACTCCCCGGGTTGGGAATTATGGGGTGGGCAGAATCGCAGCAGCTGCCGCTCGAATTCGTGGCGGTCGAGCGATTCCCGCTCGGCGAAACGGACTTTCGTCCCCAGCTTGGCCGGGTGAAAGACACCGAGCCCGACGTCGTCATCCCGATGGGCTTCGAGGACGAGACGATCTCCATGATGACGCAGGGCAAGCGAGACCTCGGCATTCGATCGCTCTGGGGCCCAGTGTGCTCTTGCGTCGAGACGCCCAACTACTATCGACAGATCGGGGAAGAGGGCGCATTCTCAACGGTTGAAGCCACGTTCAGCACGTATGAAACGCCGGGGCTCCTGGCAGGGCCTCTGCTGGCAGCGTTCCGCTCTGCCTACCAGCAGCGCTGGGGCGAGCAGCCCGGCCAATTCGCGGCGCTGCAGTACGACTCCATGTTCGTGGTCAAGCGCGCCGTGGAGGAGGCGGGCAGCCTCGAGAAGGCGAGGATCCGCGATGCCCTGGTGAGGCTCGACATGCCGAGCCTCACGATGCCCGTGGAGGGCGGCCGCATCCGATTCGACGGAAACCGGGAAGTGCGGTTCCAGCCCTTCATCACCCAGCTCCTGCTTGACCCGAGCGTCGGAGAGGTGCGGCCTCGCATCGTTTGGCCGCAAGAGCTCGCCACCGCCGCGTTCCAACTCCCTCCGCTCCGGGTACTGATAGTCCACTCGTACGATCCCGGGTTTCAGTGGACCCGCGACCTGGCGACCGGCATCGAAGAGGGGTTGCGGCGAGTTGGATTCGCGGATGGGCGGAATGCCGAGCTGCGAACGTTTTACATGGACACCAAGGTCACCTATACGACTCCCGAGCAGATCGCGGAACGAGCCGCGATCGCGCTCGGCCTCGTGGATGAGCTCCAGCCGGACATCGTCTTCCTCACCGACGATCCCGCGCTCAAAGAGGTTGGAGTGGAATACACGCGGCAGCATCCCGAGAAGGAGCTGCCCTTCATTTTTGCTGGCACCAACCTCGATCCTACCGTTTATGAGCCGATCCGGAGCCTCGAGTGGCCCGGCGGGCGGCTCACCGGCGCGCTCGAGCGTCTGCCCTACCACGAAGCGTTCGCACTGGCCAAGCGCATCGTGCCCAGCGCTTCACGCATCGTGCTCCTTGCGGAGTCAAGCGACAGCACGAGTTTCGTCCGCAGCCGATTCGGCGAGGAATACCTCGACCACGTGGTCGATGCTCCGCTGGAGGTCGTGGATTTCCTCCAGATCAAGACCTTCGCCGAATGGAAACAGACGATCCTGGACTACCAGTCAAGGGTAGACATCATCGGTATCCTGAACTACCACCAGCTTATGGATGAGAACGGCGACGTTGTGCCGGGTGGGGACGTGGCTGCGTGGACCGTTCAGAACAACCGCCTGCCGGAGCTTGCGCTCGTCCCCGCCTGGGCGGAAGACGGCCTGCTGCTCGGGATGGGCAACTCGGGCACCAGGAACGGCATCTATGTGGGGGTGCTCGGGGGCGAGGTTCTCCGGGGCCTAGATCCGGGCACTGTCCCGATCGTGGACCTGAAGTTCACCGAGTTCACGGTAAACATCGACCGCGCTGCGATGCTGGGCATCACGATACCGCCGGAAGAACTGGTCAACGCAGCGGAGGTCTTCCATTTCTCCAACCGTAACGCGGCGGAATCGCTCGTAGAGTAGGCTAAGAGGAGCGTTGCCTTGCGGTCGGAAAGGCCAATCGCAGCAATTGTTGCTGCAACCATCGCTGGTGCGTTGACGCTCAGCGCGTGCCTGCCGGGTGGCGCTGACCCCAACACCATCAAAATCGTGTCCAGCATGCCGCACACTGGTGCTAGTAAAGGACTGACGGATAGCATCGCCAATGGGATACGCATGAGTCTCGAGGACTCCGACAGCCGAGTCGGGAGTTTCACGATCCGCTACGAGCAGTGGGACGATGCCATTCCAGCGACGGGTAACTGGGATCCTGCCAAGGAGGCAGAGAACGCGAACAAGGCTGTGAACGATCCACAGGTCATGGTCTACATCGGGCCGTTTAACTCAGGGGCTGCCGCGGTCGCCATCCCGATCTTCTGTAAGGCCAACATCGCTATGATCTCGCCGGTCAACACCTACCCCGGGTTGACCAAGCCCGGCAAGGGGGAGCGCGATGAGCCCGACAAGTACTACCACGGCTGTATGCGCAACTACACACGCGTGTCCCAGCCCGACGACGTGCAAGCAAATGCCGGCGCCAACTGGGCCAGAGATATTGGCGCGCGAAAGGTCTACGTGCTGGACGACGCCGACCTGTACGGGCGAGGCATCGCGAAGGAGTTCGCCGAGCAAGCTCGCAGGATCGGCGTGGAGGTAGTGGGCGGCCCTGACAGCATCGACCCGAAAGCCCCGGACTATCGCTCGCTGGCGGAACGGATTCGTGCGACGAATCCGGACCTCGTCTATTTCGGCGGCGTGACGGCCAACAACGCGGCCAGACTCGCCCAGGACTTGAAGGCGGCGATGCCAAATGTCAAGTTCATGGGCGCGGCCGGTGTGTACGACAAAGCGTTCCTGGACGGCGCCGGCGCCGCGGCCGAGGGTGCGCTGCTCACCTTCGGTGGGATCCCGGCCTCGAAGCTCACGGGCAGGGGGGCCGACTTCTACCAGAGGTACAAGGACAAGTATCGGATCGAGCCGGAGTCGTACGCGGCGAATGGCTACGAGGCGGCTCGGGTTGCGCTCGGCGCCATCGCGCGCGTTGGACGTGCAGACCGCGCCGCCATTCGAGATGCGGTGTTCGCCACCAGAGACTTCGACGGTGTGCTGGGCAGGTGGAGCTTCGACCAGAACGGGGACCCGACCCTCACGACTGTGAGCGGCCGCCTGGTGCGTGGCGGGAAGTACGACGAAGATAACATGGTAATCCTGCGGGCTAGCTGAGGGCGAAGCGACACGCGCTCACTCCCGAACGCTCCCCTCACGCGACGGCGAGGGAGTCTCCCGGGGGTCTCCCTGGTGCAGTAGCTCCGCCTTTCTTCGCAAACGGTGGATGTCGCCCCGCTCCTATCTCTCCATGAGACCTCTACTCTCGACTGGTGTTTTGCGGATCTGCCTGGCGCGCTATGGCCGGTGATCGCTCGCCATCGGCGGAACCTTGTAGCCACCCGTAGCGGCTTGTTCGTAAGCGTGGGCGGCGCGCAGTACGACGTCGTCCTCCCAGTGGCGTCCAGCCAGCGTAAGACCCACGGGCAGTCCATCGGTCGTGAAACCGCACGGCAGCGAGACGGCGGGCATCCCTGTCAGGTTGAGGGGCGCCGTCAGGTTGCTCGAGCCGCTCGCCGCTGGTCCCCCGGGCTCGGCAACCTCGATGAGGAACGCTGTCGTCTTGCTGGTGGGCATGGCCAGGAGGTCCACCTCGCGCATGATCGCCTGAAATTCCTGCTGGATCAGCGTGCGCAGCCGGGCAGCCTTCACGATGTCGGATGCGCGCAGCATCTCGCCCAGGATGACTCGATCCCAGATCGTCGGATCGGCGAATCCCTGCGGCCCCTGTCGTGCGTAGGGGAGCAGGAACGGACGTATCTCGTTCACCCACGCGGCGTCGGTGAGGGGCATGTGCTGAAGAGATGGGATGCGGACGTCAACCACGGTGGCGCCCAGCGAGCCCAGAGTCGCGATGGCCCGCTCCACCAGGTTGCGCACCTCCTCCGTCGCCAGTTCGAAATAGAAGTTTCGCGGCACGCCGATGCGCAGGCCCGCGACGCCGCGGTCGATCCCCTCGGTGTAGTCCTTCGACGGGGACGGGATCGACGTCGGGTCCTGCTCGTCGTAGCCCGCCAGAACGGTCAGCATCGTGGCAGCGTCGAGCACGTCCTTGGTGATGGGTCCGAGGTGGTCCGTGGTAGCGCTGGTCGGTGGCAGCTGGCCGAAGCGGCTCACCAGGCCGTACGTGGGCTTCACACCGACGACGCCGCAGAACGAAGCCGGCGAGCGGATGGAGCCCTTGTTGTCGGTGCCCACCGAGCCGTAGATCAGCGAAGCGCTGACCGCCGCGGCAGATCCGCCACTGGAGCCGCCCGGGACGCAAGCTTCATTCCAGGGATTGTGGACGACGCCGAACGCCGACTTGACGCACGTACCGCCCATCGCCCACTCGTGCAGGTTGTTCTTGCCGACGATGATGGCGCCGGCGTTTCGTAGGCGCGCCACGACCGTGGCGTCGTAGTCGGTGATGAAATCGGTCATGAGGGCGGAGGCGTTGGTGGTCGGCCAGCCCCCGACGGCGATATTGTCCTTGATCCCCAGGGGCAGGCCATGGAGGGGGCCCCGATAGCCCCCAGCCGCGATGTCGCTTTCCGCGGTACGCGCAGCCTCCATGGCCTGCTCACCGCGCACCGTGACGAAGGCGTGGAGCCGATCGTCCAGCGCCTCAATCCGCTCCAGGGACTCGCGCGTCACCTCGACGGGCGAGACCTCGCGGCGCTGGATCAGCGGCGCCAGCTCGTGGATGGTCATCGTGGCGAACTCGCTCATACGCCGACCTCCGCGTTGGGGCAGTGGGAGAGTGCTCGCTCAGGCTACCGCCATACTACCCTGGGGGACGCGCAGGGGCCAAAATCTGGGCTATGCGGCCGATGGACGCGCCCCCCTAGCGGTGCTGGCTCTGGTCAACGGTGGCGTGAAGGGCCCTGCAGTCCCTCCGCAACGAGATTGAGGCGCAAGCCGTCGGGTTTCAGGGGTTGATCGTCCCCACGCCCTGGCTTAGTGCGATGCTCCCAGCCGACGCGCCTGTGAGGTTGACAACGAAGGCCTCGATGCTCTCTCCAGCTACATTGGCACACGTTTGAATAATGATACTAGCGGTACTGTTGGCCCCCACGGTTACGGTGCCCGTTGAGACTACGTAGTCCGGGGCGACGCTGGGAGTCAACGGGCAGGAGGCCCCGCCGAACGCCGTGCCGTTCTGTGTCGAGTAGGTCACATTCACGGGGCCGCTGCCGCCGATCTGCGTCACCGTGAAGGTGCAGCGGTCTCCGGCGGGGCACGCCGCGCTACTGATAGCGACGGAGCCGCCCGTCACGACCATCGCACTCGTGGCGCCCGTCGCCGACGTGATAAACGCTGGGGCCCCGGACTGCGCCCGCACCTGGAGGCAGTACGTCCCGGTGAGGAGAACGGTCTGTGCGGTCGTGGTCGAGGGCTGGATCGCCCCATATGCAAAGAAGTTGCTGCACGCGCTTGTGCCTACCCAGATCTGGTACCCAGTAGCTGCCGGGACTGGCGACCATGTCAAGGTGATGCTCCCTGTGGAATTCACAGTCACCGAGTAGCCGCTCCCGCCGGCTGTCGCGCTGGTGTCGGTGCTGGTCCCAGAGCCGCCGGTTGCGACGCACTGAAAGCCGTTCCAGGAGGCCCCCGTCGGGCAGTTGCCCGGATTGCTGCCGCCGCGGACGATAGTGCCGATCCCCTCGCCATCGGCTAACGAGGCGTTGAAGGGGCTGCCCAGTCGGACGTAGAAGGTCTGCTCCCCCCCGTAGTCCCGGCCGTAAACCCGAACCGTGATGATTTTGGACGTCTCCCCCGGCGCGAAACTGAGCGTGCCGCTGGTGGCAGCGTAGTCGGTCCCCTGGATAGCGGAGCCGTCCGCCGTGGTGTAGTAGACGAGCACTGTCTGCGAGCTCGCGCCCGAGAGCGTCACGTTGAAGTCGACGTCCACGTCCACCGGGCCGCCGAAGCCAGTCCGATAGGCCGTGCACCCCAAGAACACGTCAAACGAGACGCAGCTCAGACCGACGGGTTCGGTGACAAGGCAGCTCCCGATGACATCGCGCGAGACGCAGTTCGGAACGACCCCGGGTTCGTAAACGAGGCAATTGCCAATCGCATCCCGAGAGACACATTGCGCAATTCCGAGGCTGTCGCTGGAGACATCAACGGCGCGCCGATGGTCACTGATGCTGAGGGCCACCGGCGGCGGCAGTGGGGTCGGCGGTGGCGCCACGAACGGCGGGGGGGTCGGCGGCGCCACGAACGGCGGGGGGGTCGGGACCACCACTGCGGGCACCGGCGGCGTGGGGTCTACGTCGAGAATGACCTGGGCCTCGACCCAGTCGCAGTCCGTGCGGGCCCAGACAGCGTAGGTCTGTTCCCCCGGGGGCTCCTGCGACCAGTCGATCTCGATCGCGAAGCCAGCCCGCAAGTCAATTCGTTCCCACAAGGCGTCGACGTCTGGCCGCGGCACACCGATAGTGCCCAGGGCGACCCGCACACTACCGCGATAGATCTCGATGGCGTCGACGCCGGCGGCTAGGCCCGTCCCTACGGTGTCGACGGCCCAGCCGGTGATGGGCTGGCGTCCGCGCACTACTCCTGCGGTATCGATCCACGCAACGCCTGCGCAGGCGGCGTCCTGCGCGGCGCGGAACTCGACCCGTGCCGACGCCGGCCCGCCCGCGACCAGCGCGGCCACGAGCTCAGGCTGCGACGTCGCGTCCGCCAAAGCAGGATGTATGGGAAGCAACGAGACGGTCAGCGCCAGCAGTAGGCCGGGCAACAGCCGTCTGCGGATAACGCGCAGTGTGTCCATGTAGGGTCCTCCATGATTCGCCCCTCTCACCAGGGGCAACGTGCATTCGATTCAGACGTTCCGAGCCCGGCCGGGAATCCGCTTGCCACCAGCGATCAGGGCATTTAGACTAGTCGTCAGACTAGTCTAGCACGAGGCCGCTATGAAGCACGTCGGCGCCTATGAGGCGAAAACTCACCTTCCGCGTCTCTTGCGGGAGGTTGCAGCAGGAGAGTCCATTGCTATCACACGGCGCGGAGTCACCGTGGCCCTGCTCGTCCCTCCCGCGGAGCCGCAGAAGTCAGACCCCGGCGCGGCAATTGACGCATGGATTCGGTATCGCGACCGAAGGGGCATCACTCTCGGCCCGGATCTCACCATTCGCGACTTGATCGATGAGGGCAGACGCTACTGATGCCCTTCGTGCTGGATGCCTCGGTCACTCTGGCGTGGTGTTTTACTGACGAGGTCACTCCGTACAGCGTATCTGTGCTCGATTTGCTCCGCACCACCGAGGCGATCGTTCCGACGATCTGGCCGCTGGAGATCGGAAACGTCCTGATCACGAGCGAGCGCCGGCGCCGGCTTAGCGAGGCGGATAGCGCGCGCTTCCTCAGGACGCTTCAGCGCCTCCCCGTACGGTTGGATCCGAGCCCTCCGGGCCTGAACCTTCAGCCCATCCTGGCCATGGGACGGCAACACGCCCTTTCCGCCTACGACGCGTCGTACCTGGAGCTGGCCGAGCGGGAAAGCCTTCCGCTGGCGACGCAGGACGCCCGTCTGCGTTCGGCCGCCCTCAGCGCAGGCATTTCTCTCGTCGAGTGACCCGCTGCTGGGTGAGTGTTCTATACTCGCCACAAGGCGACGCTGTGGCGGTCCTATCGTCTGGCGTTACGCGGCGGAGTTTGGAGACCGATGGTGACGCTGCTACGTTTGACATCCCGAAAGAACCGCTCGTAGAGATCCACCGTTTTGGGCCGCCCGGCACGCATGCGTCATTCCAAGGGTTGTGGACGCCGAAGGCCGGTTTGACGCACGGGCCGCCCATCACCCACTGGCGGGGCTGTTCTTGTCGACGATCATGGCGCCGCCGTCCCGCAGGCGCGCCAGGATCGTGCCGTCGCAATCGGTGATGAAACCGCCATGAGGGCGGAGGCGTTGGTGATCCGCCAGGCCCCCGACGACGATGTTGTCTTTGACCCCCACCGGCACAGCGTGGAGCGGGCCGCGATAGTCCCTGTCGTGGTGTCGCTCTCCGTGGCACGCGCAGCCTCGATGGCCTCCTCGATGTAGAGCCCCAGCGTGCGCCGGTCGTGCAGCTGCACCCGATAGGCCCCGACGTTCACCCAGCCTCGATCGGGGTCCCGCGTCACCACGCTGCAGGCTGTTCGGATGTAGCGCCCGCCATCGTGCTCGTGCCAGAACGGCGCTGGGAAGCGATACAGGTCGACGTCCGACCCGCTCTGGAACTCCTCCTCGAAGGACGCGCCGCGCACCTCGACGGGCTCGATCATCTCCAGGCGGTTGAAGCGGTCGCGGAAAGTCCGCACGATCTCGATACCGCCGGTGCCCTTGGGCAGGCCGAAGAACAGGCCCACGCGCCGAGGATTGTTGGTGACGTTCGTTAGCACCCGATGGCCCGGCGGGTAATCCTTCACTTGATCGAGAGCAGCGCAGGCCCATCGCGCAGCGCCATCATCTCAGTGATCGCGCCTAACTCCAGGTTCCAGTCGGCGCCGTCGACGCGACGCAGCTCGCCGAGCTCGTCGAGCCTATCGATGAGCTCGGGTAGCAGCGTACTCAGCTTATCGCGGGTCTCTACCTGCGCCATCGTGCCTCCGGGGTCGAGTGTCGGAACGATGGTACACTGGCCGACGTTCGAAAGTGGGTTTCAGGAGGGATCGCTTTGGTCACGGGTGCACGAGCGCTGGTGGACTGCCTGTTGCGCGAGGGGATCGACCATGTCTGGGGCATTCCGGGCACGCAGAACCTGCCGCTCATCGATGCTCTGCGCGACACTCCCGAGATCCGCTTCATCCTGACCCGCCACGAACAGGGCGCCGCGTTCATGGCCTACGGGTTCGCGCGGGCCTCGGGGCAGCCGGCCGTGGTCACGGCGACGGAGGGGCCCGGCGTCACCAACCTCGCGACGGGGACCGCCGCGGCATACAAGGGCTTCGTGCCCGTCATCAACGTCTGCGGGCTCCAGGAGGAGTGGGTGCGCGAGCGCGACGCGAACCAGGACATCGACCAGACGACGTTCTTTCGGCCCATCACCAAGTGGGCCTACTCCATTCCCTCGGCCGATAAGGTCCAGGAGGCCGTGCGCAAGGCGTTTCGGGTCGCGCTCGGTGAGCCACGGGGGCCGGTTCACCTTGACGCCCCACGGGACGTGTTCCTGGCCGAGACCGAGCCCGAGCCCATCCCGCCCGCCGCCTACCGCCCGATGGCGCTGTCGGACTGCAGCCCTGCCAGCCTTGACCAGGCGATGGCGCTGCTGGCACAAGCCGATCGGCCGCTGTTCGTCGTGGGCGGCGGCGTGCTACGGGAGGGCCTCACGGAGCCGATGCAGCGCCTGGCCGAAGCGAGCGGCATACCCGTCGCGGCCCTCCAGTACTACCCGGATGCGTTCCCTTCGTCTCACGCCCTCGCCCTCGGCCCGCTGGGGCGGAACGGGTGGGCGAGCGCCAACCGCACGGCGCCTCGCGCCGACGTTGTCATCGCCATCGGTGCGCACCTCGACCTGTACTCCACGACGTTCCGCTACGGCGTGCTCAGTCGAGAGGCGAAGATCGTCCAGCACAGCACGGTCGCCGCCGACATTGGTGTCGTCTTCCCGGTCGCGCTGGCGGTCACGGGATCGACCGCCAGCTTCGTCGAGGGATTGGCGCGCCGCGTCGAGCGAACGGGCCGGCGATGGGACTGGCTCGACGTGGCGGCGGTGCGCGCCGAGTGGGAGGCCGAGCGGTCCGCCGAGGCGCGCGCGGATGCCCAGCCCATCGCTTCGCAGTTCGTGGCGAGCACCATGCGTCGGGTGCTGCCGCGCAACGGCCTCATGGTCCTGGACGCCGGCAACGCGGGCAAGCACATGCGCGTGTACCACGACACCTACGAGCCCGGGACCTTCATGTCCATCGACGACTGGGCCTCGGTGGGCGGAGCGTTTCCCATCGGGCTCGGGGCCAAGGTAGCGCGGCCGGATCGCCCGGTGATGTGCACAGTCGGCGACATGGGGATGATGTGCAACATCGGCGAGCTGGAGACGGCCGTGCGCGAGCGGATCCCCGTCGTGTGCGTCGTCTACAACGATCAGGGGCTCGGCAACGAGCGTGCCTACCAGCAGGAGCTGTACGGCGGGCGACTCTACGCCGTGGACTACCAGAACCCGGATTTCGGTGCCCTCGCGCGGGTCTTCGGCGCGTACGGGGAGCAGGTGACCCACCCCGCCGACCTGGAGGGCGCGCTGCGCCGCGCGCTCGACAGCAACCGCCCCGCGGTGGTGGACGTGATCATCGACCAGGAGACGCTGGCGCCGGTGCTTTACAAGCCATGACGCAGTGGCAAGCTTCTGGTAACCTGGATAAACCGACAAGGACGGCGGGAATAGGAACCGAAAACATGCTCGAAGGCAAGGTCGTTGTCATCACAGGATCAGGCGGGGGCATCGGTCATTACGTGGCCAAGACCTTCGCCCACGCGCGCGCGAAGGTCGTCGTCGCCGACGTCAAACCCCTCGACACGGTTTCGGCTGAGCTCCAGGCGATGGAAGCGGACTACCTGGCGATACCGACTGACGTGCGAGATGAGGCCGCGGTGCGGAATCTCATGGAGCGCACAGTGGAACGTTTCGGACGCGTGGACGTCTTGCACAATAACGCCGCGATCGTCCCCCACGTCAGTCGCCGCCACCCTCGCTGGACGAGGATCAGCGGCCTTGAGCTGAGCCTCTGGGATTGGGTCATCCAGACGAACCTGGGCGGCACTTTTCTCTGCACGAGGTTTGCGCTTCCCTACATGGAAGCCCAGCGGTCCGGACACATCATTAGCACCATGGGAGGCAGCCGCCGGATCGGGGCCGCCCCCTACCAAGTATCCAAGGACGCGATCCGGAGCTTCACCCGGGCCGTTGCAGAGGAGGAGCGCGAGTTCAACATCTGCGTGGTCACGATGACACCCGGCGGGCGGATCGCCGTGGAGGGCACCGATGAGGAGGTGCTCGCCCAGTATCCGGGCCCTGAAGCAGTCGGAAACCGCTTTGTGCTGGCGGCTGAGGCTGGCATGGAACTCAGCGGACAGCTGATCGACGTGGAGGATGGCGAGCTGGTGGGCCGCTCGTAACACCATTGGCTACACGCTGGTGGAATTCCCGGCCTGGATCGGCCTTTTCCAAGAGCGAGGAGGTCGCGCGCGATGAAAACGTCCCTTTGGCTCAGCCTCGGGCTCGCCTCTGCGGTCCTGCTCACAGCCTGTGGAGCTCCCGTTCCGTCTCGGGTCGGCGAGGGGGCAGGGTCGCAAGGGCCCACCCGTACGAAGCGCATCGTGGCGGCCGTGCTGGTCGAGCCCCAGGGCTGGCTCCAGCACCTCACTCAGCGATCGAGCACCAAAGGGCTGGCTGAAACCCAACAGCTGATGAATGCCAACCTCACGTACCTGGACGACCTGGATGTGGTGCAGCCCCACCTGGCCGAGGCGGTGCCGTCGGCCGAGAATGGCCTCTGGAAGGTCCTTCCGGACGGGCGGATGGAAACCTCCTGGCGCCTCAGGCCCGGCCTCGTCTGGCACGACGGAACGCCCTTCACCTCGGCGGATCTGGTCTTCGCTGCCCAGGTGAGCCAGGACCGGCAGCTCGAGCTTGTAATCCCGGCCACCTTCGAGCTCGTGGAAGCTATCGATGCACCCGACCCACTGACAGTGCTGGTGAGGTGGCGAGAAGTGTTCATCGACGCCGACAAGATGTCTTTTCTGACACCCATGGCTCGGCACGTCCTGGAACCGATCTACGTCCAGGACAAGTCGCAGTTTCTCACTCATCCGTACTGGCGAGAGGGGTTTGTCGGCACTGGCGCGTACCGGCTGGCCGAGTGGGTCCAAGGAAGCCATCTAGTGCTCAGAGCGAACAACCTGTACGTGTTCGGGCGGCCCAAGATCGACGAGATCGAAGTGAAGTTCATTCCCGACTACAACATCATTGTGGCGAACCTCATGTCGGGCACTGTGGAACAGTTGCTGGGGGTCTCGCTCTCCGCGGAGCAGGGGGTGTCGCTTCGCGACCGCGCCCCAAATCTCAACGTCATCCTGGCCGAGCGGTTGGGCGGGGTGGTCCCGATGTGGATGCAGTTCATGAATACCGATCCGCCCATCCTGCTCAACGTCGAGTTCCGACGCGCCCTGTTGCGCGCCATCGACCGCCAAGAAATGAACGACACGATCAACTACGGTATCGGACCCGTTGCTGATACCTGGCTGCAGCCCGACAAAGTCGAATACCGGGCTATCGAGGGCCGGATCGTCCGTTACGAGTACGACCCCAGGCGGGCGGCTCAGACCATCGAGGGGCTGGGCTATGCCCGGGGCCCCGACGGGATCCTGCGAGACTCTGGGGGTCAGCGGCTCCACATTGAGGTCAGGACGAACGACCGGGAGGTCGTCCACCTCCCGACCGCCCTTTCCGTGGCGGAGTACTGGAGACGACTGGGTGTCGAACCGGAGATCGTCACCGTCCCCCTGCAACGGACCAACGATGCGGAGTACCGCTCGACCTACCCGGCTTTCGACATTGCCTTCAGCAGCCCCAGCCTCGACCCCGCGAATGTTCGTCGTTGGCGCAGCTCCGTCACACCACTCCCAGAGAACCGGTTCGAGGGGCAAAACCGCATCAGGTACCAAAACCCGGCCTTCGACGCCCTCATCGATAGGTATGTGAGCACCATCCCAATAACGGAGCGCATGGCGGTGCTGGGAGAGTTTATCCACCACCAGACCGACCAGCTGTTGTTCCAGACGTTCTTCTACAACGGCACTGCCTCCGTGCTCGGCTCCAAGCGCCTGAAGAACGTGGCCAGCAGCAAAGTGTGGAGCGCGCACCTCTGGGATATCGACTGAGGACTGAGGTGCTGACTCAAGACCGAGAATCGCGGCCAGTTCAGCGATCATGCAGAAGATCTCAACGCGCCTTCTACCGGGCCCTCGCACTCCCTCGCCGTCACCGCTAGAATCCGGCAGAGTTCCTCCTTGACGAAAGAGGAAGGTGGCGGCTCTTGCACCGATCGATGAAGGGTCAATGCGCATCGGACGCAGCGGTTTGCGTTAACGCATGCCCTACGCCCTGCGTGGGATGCTGCGATTGGGATTCGGCGCCCAGCCGCATCAACAGGCTGCGCCAGCAAGCGTGGTTGCTTACGGCTTTCACTATCAGCTGGAACGTTATCGAAGCCGCCATCGCCATCTGGACGGGACTGGCCGTGGGCTCCATCGCTCTCGTTGGCTTCGGGCTGGATTCAGTTGTGGAGGCGAGCAGCGCGGTAATCATCGTCTGGCGACTCTGGCGCCGGCAGGATGAAGATGACGAGGCGAACGAGCGCGCGGAGAGACGCGCTGTGCGCCTTATCGCTCTCACATTCTTCGCCATCGCGATCTACGTGAGTTACGACGCTGTCGCAAGGCTCGTCGGTTTAGATGACCGACCAGAGCCAAGCGGCTTAGGCCTGGTCCTGGTGGCCGTGTCGCTTCTCGTCATGCCTGGTATCGCGTGGGCGAAGCGACGAGTAGCCGAGGGCCTGAACTCCGTTGCGTTGAAGGCCGACGCTGCCGAAACGCTCATCTGCTCCTACCTGTCCGCGGTGGTCCTCGTCGGCCTGGCCGCCAACAGTCTGTTCGGTTGGTGGTGGATGGACCCGCTTGCAGGACTGGTGGTGGCGGGCCTTGCCATTCGCGAGGGCCGGGAGGCCTGGAGTGGCGGGGAGATGTTTGAGGAAGACGAGGAGGAACGCGCAGCCGCGGCCTCGGTTTGCTCGCCAGTGTGCTGCCCCGCCTGTCCTCTGGCATAGGGCACCGGACACGGCCAGTCGTTATTGCTCACCGCGCGGAAGATCGGTCTCCGACTAATAAGTGATCGTGCCTGCTCGGTACGGTCATGGGTGCCGGGGCGCAAGTGAGGTATCCGACGGGCGTCGGTATCGGCAAGAAGGCCGCTGGCACGAGCTACCGTGGCGCCACAGCCGCCTCGGCCGGCAGCCCGAGCTCGCGCCACGGCTTATCCGCCGGCACCACCTCCACCACGCAACAGATCTCGTCCGCCGGGAAGTCGCCGCCGATGCCCACTGGATCACGCCCTTCCTGCACCGCGCGGATCGACGCCAGCATCAGCGCCCGCATGTGGACGACCGCAAGGTCCGCGTGCCCCAGGTGCTCTTTGCCCCGGTCCACGATCGGCTTCATGGTCTCCTGAATGCCGGCGTCCTGGTCCGGAATGAGCGGGATCCCCGACCAGCTATCGACTTTCATCGCGCCTCGATCCTGAAGATGATTGTTGGCCCGCGTCCGACGCTTGGTAAACGGGTCGGCCATCTCGTACGGGTGCGTCCACTTCTCGGGCGCGAGCAGGCCGTCCTCATGTGTGAAGTTGAAGGTGAACGCCCAGTTGTGCTCGTCGTCAATGGGCACCCAACCGTGCGCGGCCTGGGTCTGGTCCCTGACAAAGGGCACGATGGTATACCAGGGCATGATGAAGGGGGTGATGCGCACGTACTGCTGGCCCGCCCCGGCCGAGCGCAGCGCCCCATAGCGGAATCCATACGGCATGTCCTGCAGCTCCAGACGTGGAGCCAGGTCGCGCGTGATGAGGGCGCCTCGGTCGGCCGCGATGCCGGAGCGGTGCAAGAACGACACGTGTGAGGAGTCGATACCGCCTTCGATGCTCTGCAGGTAGCTGCATTCAAGGCGCACCTTCTTCGCGTGGGTGTTCTGTCTCACGTTCCACGGAAAGTCGGGAAACGGTGGCATCCGGTCGGGCGGGCCCATGTACGCCCAGACCACTCCGCACGCCTCGTAGGTCGGGTAGGCCGTGATCTTCAGCTTGCCCTCGTAGGGCCGGGCGCCGGCTTCGTTCGGCGTCTCCAGCACGGTGCCGCTCACATCGTACTTCCACCCGTGGTAGATGCACCGCAGCCCGCACTCCTCGTTGCGCGCGTGCAGGAGTGATGCGCCGCGGTGGGCGCAGAACTCCTCGAGCAGGCCGACCCGACCGCTGGTGTCGCGAAAGGCCACCAGCTCCTCGCCCAGGAGCTTCACGCGCACCGGCGGTCCATCGGGCTCGGCCACTTCATCGGCGACCAGCGCCGGGATCCAGTAGCGTCGGAGCACCTCACCCATGGCCGTCCCCGGCCCGACTCTGGTCAGCAGCTCGTTCTCCTCGCGGGTCAGCATGTTTGCACCTCCATGTGCCCGTATGTCATTGTTCTGAAAATTCCCTCGCCCTCTGGGAGAGGGTTAGGGTGAGGGCGCTCCCTTCCCCGCGATTTTCATCGTTCGAGGTGCCGCGCGGCGGCATGGACAATTCTGAGGGCGTCAGCCCGAAGAATCCGCGCCCACGAGGTACGGGATTCTTCGCCTTCGGCTCAAGAATGACAATTGCCATCTGGCGGGGCGTCCGGGTGCCCCCTCACCCTCACCCTCTCCCCCCGTGCGCGGGGGAGAGGGGAATGTTCAGCGCACCGACCACTCGTGGGCGTTCCACGCGCGCGTGGGAAGCGTGTTCTCCATGCGATTGCTCACCATGTTCGCCTCGGTGCTGTAGAACATCCCCATGATGATGAGCTCATCGGTGACCTGGCGGATCATACGGCGGAGCACGTCCATACGCTCGTTCCAGGGCACGGTCGTGTAGTAGCGATCCACGAGGCCGTCGTACTCCGGGTTCATGTAGCGCGTGTAGTTGAAACCGCCGGTCACGCGGAAGCTGTTCTCCGGCAGCCGCGCCCGGGAACTGTGGATCCTGGTGATCATGTCCAGTCTGCCCTGGCGGATAATCTCCAGCCCGGGGAACGTGGCCCGATATTCTCCTTCCTGGGTGCGCGCCAGAGGCACCACGTGGGGCTCCGTGGCGATCCCTGCCCGCTGTAAGTAGTCGGCAATCGACAGCATGGCCTTCTGGTTCTCGGTCGTGGTCGTCGTTCGCGTCTCGATCGTTGGCTTGCGTCCAGCACTGTCGACGTAGAGCCCGTCAGGGCCCTTCACATAGCCGAGGCCCTCGATGATCTGAGCCGTCCGGCGGAGGTCATAGTCGTAGCGCACCGCGGCGTCCTCGACCTCCGGATACTCCCGGACGTCGGCACTGATGACGGCGTGCGCCACGAGCGCCAGCCCCGGTTGGAAGGTGTTTGCCATGTCCTGGCGGTCGATGGCGCGGAGCAGCGCGCGGCGGAACTGGACGTTGGCGAGGACCGGCGGATTGGGGGTGAGCAGCTGTGGAAAAGCCACGATGGGGCTGCGGTCACCTGGCACCCAGGTCCCAGCCGGCCAGGCGACCTGGCTCACCTCGTCGAGGGAGAAGTTGCGCTCGCCGATCGTCACGTCCACAGCGCCAGCCAGCACGTTGGCCATCAGAGTGCTGGCGTCGGGAATGAACCGCACCTCGATCTCATCGATCTTCGGTCGCCCGAGCACGTAGAGCTCGTTCGCCACCAGCGTGACGGAACTGCCCTTGATCCAGTCGCGTGGCCTGAATGGGCCGCTGCCCACGAACTCGGTCGTCCAGTAGGCGTGGTCAACGAAGTTGGCCTTCTCTTCCTGGTAGACCCTTTCCAGCACATGTCTGGGAAGGGGGACGGCCATGTCGTCGGAGGGCATCTTGCCGAACATCATGTCCGCGTCGATGAACGGCTGCTTCCAGAAGACGGTGACCGTCAATGGATCAGATGACTCGATGCGGTCGAACGAGGCATAGGCCGTGCTATTGAACAGCGGGAGCTCGCGGTCCTGCCCGACCTGCACCGCGAACGCGAGGTCCTCCACCGTCAGCGGCGTCCCATCGTGCCAGCGGGTCCCCGGGCGGATCCGCCAAGTGGTCTCCATGCGGCCGTCGGGAAACACCTTCCACAGGCCGTTCTCGATGCCTGGTACAGCCTCCGCCAGCTGCGGGCGGATGATGCCTCTGTCGTCCACGATGGTCAGCCCAGCGGACACGAGACGGTCGAGCCCGGTGGCGCCCGGGGTTATCGTGTTGAGGGTTTTGCTCAGCGTGGGTAACTCCGCGCGAATCCCGCGGTAATCCGTGTGAGCCGTGGGGCGCGGTCGCTGCCGGTGGCGAGGGTGGATTGCGACGTGGGCGGCGCACAGGCCGCGACGAGGGCGGCGAGCACCACGGCGAGGACGCCGGCCCGCGCCGCGGCCTCCGTCAAATGCGACCAACGCTCGCTCCGGCGGCGGGTCGCCGGCTCGCTGGAACGGGGAGCTTGATGGCAAGTCCGCATTGGAGCTCCGATCATTAGCGGTCAGTTGTCATGAGCGTGGGTACCCCCCTCCCTAACCCTCCCCCGCAAGGGGGGAGGGGACAGGCTCTTCCCCCCTCTCCCAATGCTGGGAGAGGGGGGAGCGCTGGATGTGTCCGGAGCCCCTCCCTCAGGATTGGGGGAGGGGTGGGGGTGGGGGCCGCACACCGCGAAAAAGGCGCCGTCACCGCGCAAGCGCGGCCTCGCGCTCACGCGGGTTCATGTCGGGCACGATCACGGCGTGCCAGCGGTCGTCACGGGGAAGGATGCGATCGATGGCCCGCGCCCGGCTGTAGTCTGTGCCCTGCGCACCTCGAGGGTCGCGACCCTCCGCCACGGCTTGCGCAGCTTCGGTCAACAGCTGGCGCGTGGTGATGATGGCCCGGTCGGCGGGCCCGAGGTGCTCTTCACTCCGGTCGACGATGGGGCCCATGCTCTCCTGCACCGCCCGATCCTGCGTGTTGGTGCCAGAGATGCCGGAAAAGCTCTGGACGGCCTGCACCTGGCGATCGATGTTCCAGTTGTTGCGCTTGTTCGCGTACGAGCGGAACTCGTTCGTCCAGTCCACTGAGTCGGCGCCGTTGCCAAACCCGCGCTGGTCCATCTGGGCGTCGGTCAAGGGCTCGGGGCCGTAGCTGTAGTTCCAGTTAAAGACCATGGAGTTGTAGTCGTCGATCGGGACCCAGTGGTGGCCGGAGATGATGGTCTGAATCGGCCCCCCGCGGCCCACCTGGTTGGGCCTGATCTGCGTGAAAGGCATCACGAAGTGATAGCCCCGCACGTAGAGGTCGGCCTCATCGAGGTCGCGCACGCCAAAGTAGCGGTAGCCGTAATCCGTATGGTCCAGCTCGAGGGTCGGCGCGCTGCTGCGGACAAAGGGTGAAGTGATCGGGTTGCCGCTCTCGGCGTTGGCGCTCAGCGACCGGTGCAGGATGGGCGCGTGCGACGTGTCGATCCCGCCCTCGAGCGCCTGAACCCAGTTGCATTCCTCCCTCACTTTGGTGACGCTGCGGTGAGCGGCCGACACTCGCAGGTACTCGAAGTCGGGGGCCGGGGGCGTGTGCTCGGGCGTCCCCATATAGGTCCAGACGACGCCCCCCCGCTCGCAGGTGGGGTAGGCAGTCGTTGTGATTCTGTCTGCGAAGCTCACCGGCTCGTTCATCTGGTGGACGCACTGGCCGGTCACATCGTATTTCCAGCCGTGATAGACGCAGCGGAGCCCACCCTCCTCGTTGCGGCCGAGCCAGAGCGACGCTCGGCGGTGGGGGCACAGCTCAGCGAGCAGCCCTACTCGGCCGCTGCTATCGCGGAAGGCCACCAGGTTCTCGCTCAGGAGCCTCACACGAACTGGCGGGCAGTCCGGCGCCGGCAGCTCCCATGACAGAAGCGCCGGCATCCAGTAGCGCCGGAGTGTCTCGCCCATGGGGGTGCCCGCCCCCGTTGTGGTTAGCACGTCGTTGTCTTCTTTTGTAAGCATGCGATCCTCCCGGTCCTGGAACCTTGCGGTAGCTGCTCGGTCAGTCATAGTACCGCGCCCGAAGCCCGAAACAAAACGAGCCGGCCGCCGGCGATCACACCGGCGCTTGGAGAGGCCTAAGCGCGGCGATCTCCTTGGCCGCAGGCCCGTGCGTGGCCTGCCAGAGGTCCCAGTCGAGCTGCAACCCTAGCCAGAAGTCAGCAGACATGCCGACGACCCGTGCTAAGCGTAACGCAGTGTCTGGTGTCACTGTCCGCTTCGCGTGAATGACCTCATTGAGCCGCGGGAACGAGACCCCTAGCCGTTCGGCCAATTTGGTCTGCGTAACACCGAGCGGCTTTATGAATTCCTCGAGCAGCATTTCTCCGGGGTGAGTGGGTGGCCTGTGGCGGGGGAGGCGGCGACCCACCAGCTGCACAGGAACCGCATGTGATTCCTCGACGCGCCTTTCAATGGTAGTCCGTGATTTCGACGTCGGCGGCATCTTCACCCTCCCACCTGAAACAAACGCGAAATTGGTCGTTGATACGGATGCTGTACTGCCCAACTCGGTCGCCGCTCAATCGTTCTAGACGGTTCCCCGGTGGAACGGCGAGATCCCTGAGTTGCCGGACCCGATTGATCTGGTCGAGCTTTCGGCGTGCCACCGGCCACAGAGTCGGTGGACACACTCGCCGGGCGGCGGGCGTGTCGGCACCGTCGAAAACGTCCTCGGTACCTTGGTCCCGAAAGGATCGTATCACGCACTGCATTATAACGATTAGCATGATGTGTACGTTGCCACGCACGCCAAGTTTTTCAGAGGGCTTGCAACTCCACTTCCGCCGCTACGAGGATCACGCGGGGGGATGGGGTATCTAGCTGAGCACGTGGCGTCAGGAGAGTGACGTCAAAGCCCGCGCGAGTGCCCAGGCTTTGACTCCGTCGTGCCATGGTGGTAGTCTCGCCCCAACGAACGAAATCCCAAGGAGAGCACCGTGCCATACGACCTGCTGATTCGCAACGGGAAGGTCATCGACGGTTCTGGCATCCCCGCCTTTCACGGGGACGTGGCGATCAGCGATGGTCGCATCGTCGACGTCGGGAGAGTTCGGGATGGGGCAACGCGGGTCCTGGACGCCGACGGGCTGGTCGTGGCCCCTGGGATCATCGACAACCACACGCACTACGATGCCCAGGTGACGTGGGACCCGCTGTGCACCTACTCCTGCTACCACGGCGCGACCACGGTGATTATTGGGAACTGCTCCCTCGGCCTCGCGCCCGCCCACCCCGAAGACCGGGAGACGCTGGCGAGTATCCTCTCGCACGTCGAGGCGATCCCGCTCGAGGCCATCCGCGCCGGCGTCACGTGGTCCTGGGAGACCATCCCCCAGTATATGGACGCCCTGGACCGCCGGCTCGGCGTCAACGTTGGGTGCCTTATCGGCCACTCCGCCGTGCGGCGCTATGTGATGGGCGAGGCCTCCCAGGAACGGCACGCGAGCGATGAGGAAGTCGCGGCCATGAAGGCCATCGTCCGCGAGGGCATCGAGGCCGGCGCCGTGGGGGTCTCCTTCGAACGCAACTTCCGCCACTTCGACTGGAACGGCCGCCTGGCTCCCACCAACGTCGCCGCCGACGACGAGATTTTCGCCGTGGCCGGGGTTGTTGATGAAGCGGGTCTGGCGTGATCCAGTTCGGGGGCGACCGCGACCTGAGCGAGCGGGTCGCGCGGGCGAGCGGGCGCCCGGTCTTTTGCGGCAACATCACCTGGCAAGCCATCGCCCCCGACCGTTGGCGCGACCGCCTCGCCGAGGCTGAAGGCATGATGCGGGAGGGGCATCGCGCGTACCAGTTCGTGATGCCAAGGCCGGGCGACCTGCGCTACACGCTGAAGACCGCGCAGCACTTCGATGCGTTGCCCACCTGGAAGACGGTCATGCTCCTCCCGCTGGAGGAGCGCAAGCGAGCGTTCAGCGATCCGGCTACCCGAGCGAGACTCCACGTTGAGGCGGTCGAGACGCCGGCCGACCCCGGTCAGGGCGGCCAGTTCACGCGGCGCTGGGACCTGCAGTTCGTGTTCCGCCCAGCGCTGGCGAAGAATCAGGGACTCAAGGGCAAGAGTGTGGCGCAGATCGCGCAGGAGCAGGGCAGCGACGTGCTGGACGTCTTCCTGGACTTGGCCCTGGAGGAGGACCTGGAGACGGAGTTCGAGCGCCGCGAGGTGAACAGCGACGAGGCCGCCATGACTGCGCTGCTCACCAGCCCGTACACGATCATCGGGCAATCGGACGGTGGGGCCCACGTCGTCTTTCGGACCGACTACAGCTACAGCACGTATATGCTCTCCCACTGGGTCCGTGAGAAGGAGATCATGCCCCTCGAGGAGGCGATCCGAAAGCTCACGTTTGTGCCGGCGTCGCTCTTCGGCCTGTACGACCGAGGACTCGTCCGCCCCGGCATGGCCGCCGACCTGATGGTGTTCGATCCCGAGACCGTCGGGCCGCTGGAGCCCGACGAGGCGCCGGACCTGCCGGGCGGCGCGACCCGCCGCAGGCAGCTGGCCCAGGGGATCGAGTGGACCGTCGTGAACGGGCAGGTGCTTCTCGAAGAGGGCGAGCACACAGGCGCCTATCCCGGCAGGGTCGCCCGCAGCACCGCCCGGGTGTAAGCGGTTGCACCAAATTCTGGTGCAGTTTCGCCCAGAGGGAGGCCGGTATTCCCGTAGGGGTCGGGCACGCCCGACCCGCGTGCCCCAACATGGAGGGCGGGCGAGGCGTGCCTCGCCCCTACGGGTGCACGGACCGGCCAGCGGCGGCCGTCAGGAACCAACGACAAACTACGTCGAGGTGCTTAGGCTCCGGTCGCGTGGGCACGTCGGTGTCTGTAGTCTATCTGTGCTATCCTCGGTCATCTCCACCTGGGCGAGCATGAGAAGCCCCGACGGGCCCTATCTGTTAAAAGGGAGGACGACGTGCTGACGAAAGAACAGAACGAGCTGCTGACCCAGACCGGGGCGGGGACGCCGGCCGGCGAGCTACTGCGCCGCTACTGGCATCCGATCGCCATCGCGCAGGAGCTAACCGCGGATCAGCCCACGAAGTTCATTCGGGCGCTCGGCGAGGACCTTGTGCTCTTTCGCGATAAGAGCGGGAACGTTGGCCTCATCGCCGACCACTGCATGCATCGGAGCGCCTCGTTGCTCTACGGGCGCGTGGAGGAACGCGGCATCGCGTGCGCGTACCACGGTTGGCTCTACGACACGAATGGCAACTGTCTGGAGACGCCTGCCGAACCGGCGGACAGCAAGTTCTATCTCACGGTCCGCATCAAGTCATATCCCGTGCAGAAGTTCGCCGGCATCTACTGGGCCTATATGGGGCCACTCCCCGCGCCGGCCCTCCCTAAGTACGACGTGCTCGCCCGCCCGGACGGTAGGCGCAGGATCACGGTCTTCCCCAACCTGGACTGCAACTGGTTCGCCGCCGCCGAGAATGCCGTGGACCCCTGGCACTTGCAGATCCTGCACCAAGACCAGCCGCGGAGCACCCACCGACCGGCCAACACGACCCGAGGCTACGTGGACGACATCGAGTCGGTCGACTTCTACCTGACATCCTTCGGGATCATGAAGAAGCGCGTGTACAAGAACGGGCAGGTCGAAGAGCACCCCATGATCTTTCCGACCCATCTGCGCACCGGCTCGTTGTGGCTGAGGACGCCCATCGACGACACCCACACTTTGCAGTTTACGGTGAGCTTCCAGCGGAGCGAAGACGGGTCGACGTCGGATCCGACCTCGGAGTCGCCAGAGGTCGTCTATCTCGAGTCCACCAAGGACCCGCCCGACCGCCTCCATCCCTTCACGCGCTTCAACCTCTACGCTCCCTGGGGGCAGATCCTCACCCAGGATATGGTGATGTGGGAGACCCAGGGGCCCATCTCCCCTCGTACTGACGAGCGCCTCGCCACCTCGGACGCGGGCATCGTCATGCTACGGAACCTCATGTTCCAGGAGATCGAGCGCGTCCAGCAGGGCCTCGATCCCTTCGGAACAGTCCGTGATCCCGACCACGCGATCATCGACACGAACCTAGGCCACGAGCGCGGCCGAGTCACTGGTATCAGAACTGAGACAGTGGAATGGCGAGCGCCGGGCATGGAGAACATGCCGGCCGAGGCGCTGGCCGGGATGGGCTACGGCCGCGCCTGAGATCAGCTTCAGGCTGGCTTAGCGCACCTTTTCGCAATTCCGCGCAGGCGTTGCGCAACGAGGGGCGGCGTGCGTGTCGCTCCTCTCCCGCCGCAGCGGGAGAGGCTGGGTGAGGGGACCTTCTCGATGGCATATGCCAGAGGCACGACTGCCGGTGCTTCCCCCGGTGGGGCTGCCCTCACCCTCCCCTCTCCCACTGTGGTGGGAGAGGGACGTTACCCCAGGGCTACTTCATTGGCGAGAAGGCCGTCGGCTCCATCATGATGTTCACCGTGCGCTCAACCAGGGGTCCATCCGGCTCGCTCTCGGCGAACACCCGCTGGCGCTCGGGGTCGGCGCGGAACTCGTCGAAGCAGCGCGTCCGCTCCTCGTAGCTTTCCCATGCGAGCATGTACACCAGCTGGTGGTTGTGGCCGCCCATGAACGGTGTCCAGTAGCCGACCTGCCGAAAGCCGTGCCCCTGGAAGCAACCCCTCGTGAAACTGCCGAAGCGGTGCACCAGCGCCGGCAGCTTACCCGGCATTGCATCGTACTCTCGCAGCTCGAAGAGATAGGGGCGCCGCCCCGCTGCGTCGGGGCCGTAGGGGGTGCCCGCGTCGAGCGGTGAGAAGTCGGTGGGCTGCATGAGCAGGTTGTTCACGCGCCGCACCAGCGGCCCGTCCCGCTCGGTTTCGGCCCACTTCCCCGCTCGCTCGGGGTCAGCTTGCCAGGCCGACCACTTCTTCATCCGCTCCTCGAGGCTCTCCCAGCCCCAGATGTAGATCACCTGGTTGTTGAAGGAGCCCACGTCTGGAGTCCAGAAGCCCACCAGGCGAAAGCCATAGTCCTTCCACTTGTGGACGGTGAAGCTGCCGAAGCGGTCGAGCAAGGCGGGCCGCTTGCCGGGCATCACCTCGTACTTGCGCAGCTCGTAGAGCATGGCGTACCTCCGCTAGGGCGCTCGTGCGCCTTAGTAACGTGACAGTTGGTTATCTCTGCGTTCTCCGAACCCATGGGATAATAGCGCAACCCTCGGAGAGAGGGGAGGTGAGCCCGTGACCGCGGCAAACGAAGAACGCAAGCGACAAGCCGACGCTCTCTACGAACGCTACGGCCGACCGCTCGAGACACAGCACCGCGGCGAGTACGTCGCCATTGCCCCCGATGGAAGGACACTCCTTGGCCCAGGTGTCCGTGAGGTCCTCCTGGAGGCGAAGGCCACTTTTGGCCCGGGTAACTTCATCTTCAAGCTCGGAGAGAAGGCTGTCGGCAAGTGGCGATGAGCCAGTCGCTCACTAGCTCGCACTTCCCCTACGTGCCCCTGCATCTTCAGATGGGCCACCGCGACGCCGATGTCGAGGCCCTGCTTGACACCGGATTTGACGCTTCAGAATTATCCTCGAACATGGCCAACGCCTCATCGTGGAGCCATAACGCGCATGGCTCCCCAGAGCTCGTCCGTTAGTCTTTATGGAGGCGCCCGGCGGGCACCATGGTGACGGAGGTATGAGATGGACGCACAGGCCGCACCCGGCCGTTTTCCAGTTGTTGGCGATGGAAGTGGACTGGAGGCGGATGAGCGCTTTTACCCTGAGGAGCTGCAGCTCGCTTTTCGCAACCGAGGCATGCCGCAGGAGGGGCTCCGCTACCCCATCACGCCGACCGGCATGCACTACCTCCTCATCCACTTCGACATCCCGGACGTTGACGCCGATCCTTGGCGTCTGACCGTGCAGGGGATGGTGTCGCGACCGCTGCGCCTGAGTCTGGACGATATCACGAGGCGGCCGGCGAGCACCGTCGTCGCTACGATGGAGTGTGCTGGGAACGGGCGCGCGCTTCTCACGCCTCGCCCCCTGAGCCAGCCGTGGCTGGTGCACGCCATCGGGACGGCCGAGTGGACCGGGATCCCGCTCAGGGGAGTCCTGGAGGAGGCGGGCATTCGCGACGAGGCCGTCGAGGTCCTGTTCACCGGGCTTGATCGGGGCGTGCAGGGAGACGAGGCCCAGTACTACCAGCGCAGCCTCACGATCGACGAGGCGACGCGCGACGAGGTACTGCTCGCCTACCTCATGAACGGGGAGCCGCTCCAGCCTCAGCATGGCTACCCGTTACGTCTCATCGTCCCCGGCTGGTACGGCATGACCAGTGTGAAATGGCTGGACCGGATCGAGGCAATCGGGCAGCCGTTCGAGGGGTACCAGCAGCAGACGGCGTACAGGTACAACGAGAGCGCCGATGATCCCGGCGAGCCGGTCACCCTGATGCGGGTGCGAGCGCTCATGGTGCCCCCTGGGATCCCGGACTTTATGACGCGCACCCGCCTCGTCGAGGCGGGCCCTGTCATGCTGGCGGGGCGGGCGTGGGCCGGGCGCGCGGACATCGCCCGGGTCGAGGTCAGTGTGGGTGGGGGTGCTAGCTGGTCCGACGCGCAGCTGGGCGAAAGAGTTTCGGCGTACGGATGGAGAGCCTGGTCCTTCAGGTGGGAGGCGAGGCCGGGTCGCTACATCCTGTGCGCCCGTTCGACGGATATCGACGGCAACGTGCAGCCCTCGACGTCCCGGTGGAGCCGGCAGGGGATGGGAAACAATGCTGTGCAGCGCATCAGCGTGGTAGTGGAGTGACCGGCAGCGTGTCTCTGAAGATCGGCTTTGACCACGCACGCCAGGGGCGGGTACGACATTGGTGGTTGGGCCTGGCGTCGCGGTTATCTCATTGTGGCTGGGAGCTGCGCTGGACCAGAGTTCCGATGCCGATGGCTAAAAGAATCAGATAGTAGGCAAAGGGCGGCACGTCCTTGAATATGACGTAGGTCCCGAAAAGCATCGCGCCTGCGATGACCCCGACGAGCCCCATCCACCGCGGGTAGTCCGTTTGCAGCAATCCGTATCCATATGCAATCAGGGCAGCCTGCATCGACAGCGTATAGACGACGAACGGCCATCCAAGGGTCTGATCCTGAAAGACTATCGCCGGCAATAGCGTGATTCGTAAGTACTCGATACCAACCCAGCAGAGCGTGCTGACTACGATGGCCGCGAGCCCCACAAGGGCGGGTATCGATGCGCTTGTGCGGGCGAGAGAAAACGTAAGCAACGAGAGCCCAACCGCCGCCAGAGCTCCTCCAAGGGCAAACACAATATGCGAGACGACCCAGGCCACCCGCTCTCCCTCCACGCGGGCGATTTGAGCCTGGACGTCGCGTTCGGCATAGACAGACGAAATCGGCATGAATGCGGCAACCAGAAAAACGAGGGACCCGATCACTAACAGGAGCCCTGAGGCCTTGTTCACATGCCACCTCTACGAGCTGAGTTTCGCCGACTTGCACGCTACCACTATGGCCAGGGTTCGTGGGGCAGGCCCCAAACAGGCTGCACGAAGGAATGGCGCAAGGATCTCATCACGCTGTTTAGCGTCCCCTCACGTGTTAAAAGCGGTTTCACATCGTGCTCACTCTACCTGCAATAACTCTATTCCCAGCAGAGCCAGCCAATCGAGCCCGAGCAAATGCGAGGATTCCCCAAACGGGCGCCAGCCCGATTCCCCACGCGACCGGTCCTGGCATTGCAGTGGCCGGCGGTTCGGCTAGGACGGCGGCGTCACCGCTAGCCGACCCCAGGGGCCCGTTGACGTTGATCTCGAGAAGCCAGTTCCCGCTAACCGGTAGATTGACGGTACCGGCAGCGTGTCCCTGAGGATCGACTTCGACCATGCGCGCTCGGACGGGTACGGCATTGGTGGTAGGGCCCGGCACGGCGGTTACTTCATAGTGGCTGGGAGCTGCGCTGGACGCCAGTGGGGCGACCTCGAAGCTAAGCTCTCGTCCGCCCGCGGGCTGCGTGTAGTACGACACCTCGATAACGTACGGACCGAGACGCGTCTGTGCGGACGATAAGGGCGCGGCGTCGTGGGCGAACGCGGGAACCGTTTCCAGGACACCCAGTAGTACGGCCATTCCAGCGGCAGAGCGAAGCGCTGGAAGGAGCGTCCGTGGGCGCCAAATCGGCTGCGTTCTCGTAAGCCGGGGCTCGACGACGCGAGCCAGCCCGATGCCGAGCAGAGCGCCCACCGCCGCTGCCGCGGCGGATGATGGGAGGGCGAGGAGCGCAGCGAGTTTAAGGTCTACGCCCGGGAAGAACACCGGGACGAGGCTGGTCCACGGGCGGTCGATAAGCAGGCTGGTCGCCGTAGCAAAGACGGCCACGCACCCGGCGGTGAGCGCGACTGGCTTGCCTGTTCGGCGGGCCCACCAGGCGGCGATGCCCACGGCTGCGCTGGTGAGCATCAGGGAGCCGCTGGGGACTGCCTGCGGCGCCACCGCGATTTGTGGCGCATTCGGGCGGAATTGGAGCGACTGGGCCGCGGACACCGCCGCGGTAGCCAATGGGACAAGCCGCAGCAGCGCCTGACGCATCACCAGAACCAGTGACGCAACGAGGAGTCCTCCCCTGGGGCCCAGCAGGAGTGTGGCACACACGGAGGTGATGGGTACGGCCAATCCGGCCAGGATCGGATACAAGGCCACGGGCAGGCCGCCCACAAATGCGACGCCACTGCGGCCCTGCGTCTCGGTGATCAGAAGCAAGTAAACGCATAGAGTGCCAGCCAGCGCCGCGCCCACGCTTAGCTGCGCAACCACTCCGCCAGTTCGGCGCAGAGCCGCGACCGCCTCAATGGTTGCCCCGATCCCCGCCATGCCCATGCCTGAGATGATCATCACGTGGAATGGCGCCAAAGACACATCGATGCCATACAACGCATGCCAGTAGTCGTCAAGAGGAAACGAAATAGCGGCCAGCATCGCCCCAAAGCCGGAAAGCGTCTGGCCAGGGGAGGCCTGGCAGGCGCCGATTATGCTTCGAACGAAACCCACACGGCGAATTGGCCAGGCCCGCGCGAGGACCGCCACGAGGCTGGTCAGGCCTACGAGCGCAATTGAGACCAGCATGACGACGTGGGGTACCGTGAACGCACGGTCGCGGCCAACTGCCACATGCCACTGAATGTCCCAGGCCGTTCCCGCAAAGAAGGTGATGACCGCGCCCATGATGAGGACCGCCGGTATAGGCAGAGGAACGCTGCGCTGCGCGCGGGGCTCCAGGGGGCCATTCAGGCGAGCGGTGTGCACGCTGCGTCGGCTCGGCTCCGCCGGTTTCGAATCGTGCGGAGATCTCGTCTGTGCCCACAGAATCAGTGGGATTTGGGCCAGGGCGTAGGCAAGATGGGCAAGGTAATGATCGACGGTCTGTGCCGGCACGAAGGGCAAGAACGGGAGGGGGAGCGCCGACATCATTCCCCCGACGCCCTGAATCCAGCCGTAGGCGGCTGCCGCGGTGCGCGCGGGGCCGCGGTACGAAGAGCGACGGAGCCAGACCTCCAGTGCAATTAGAAGGGCCAAGAACGGGATCGTCGCGTCCGGAGTGAGGCCCAGACTCAGGGGCACCCGGTGCACCTCGTGAACCCACAGCCCACCCCACGCGAGCAGCAACTTTGCTTCGACCGACCGAAGCGCGACGCCTAGAGAATTGAACACCGCGTTCATGATTGCCTCCCTCAATGCTGCGCTCTCTCGTAGGAGTGCAGCTGAAGGCAGTCTATTCAGGCTGCGGATTTCTGTCTGTGATTGCCCTACGACTTGGAGGTGACTTTAGTCACGCATCTCCGATGCCCTCGGTTGCCGCATGCAGGTGGGCGGCATCGCGAATCACGATGCCCCCCCGGGTCGTGTCGACAAGCCCGAGGTCACGGAGATCGTGAAGGGCGCGGGCAACCACCTCGCGGGCGGAGCCAACGGCGTCGGCCAGCGCCTGCTGACTGATCGGAACCACCGCGGGCAGTCCGGGATTGAGGTGAGCTGCTGCGACGTCCAGAAGGTGCCGCGCCACGCGCTGGCGTACGGAACCGAACGCGCTGACGCCGAAACTGCGGACCATTTGCTCTTGGCTCCTCGCCACTTCGGTTGCCAGAGCCCTGGCAACACGTGCGTCGGTCCTAATCAGCTCCCGCAGCTTGCCGATGTTCAGGAGCAGTCCCGTCGCATCGGTGAGGGCCTGTACGGCGATCGCCATCGGCGCTTCCAGGAACGCGAGCGCGGCGCCCGGGAGATTTCCGGGCACGAGGTAGCGCAGTGTCACCTCACGGCCGTCGGGTGCCGAGAGGTAGAACCGGAGCAGGCCCCGGACCACGAGTCCGCACCTCGGAGGGTCGCCCTCCCTGTACATGATGCTGCCGCCTGGAAAGTCAACTCGAAAGGAGCCTTCGAGAATCACCGCCTGCAGGTCATCTGGCAGCCCTGCCAGGCAACTTCGCTCCAACGCGTCTTGCAGGTCGCTATCCATTGTGTCGTACGGAGCAGTTCATGAGCGGCTACCAGCGGACTCCGATCCGATCTCTTCGTCCATCGGGAGGACAAGGGCAATCCTACTCCCCGGGCGTCGATCCCGTGGGGGCGCTGCGGACCATGCGGCAGATGGCGAGCGAGGGGGGCGCCGTGCTCGTCGTCGACGAGCGCGTGGGCGACGCGTCCTCAGCCGCGGGCAACGACGTGGAGTGGATGATGTATGGGTGGAGCGTGCTGCACTGCCTGCCGGTGGGGAAGGCAGACGAGCCCTCGGCCGAGACGGGCACGGTCATGCGCACGGACACCCTGCGCGCCTACGCCCGCGCAGCCGGCTTTCGCGACGTGGCCATCGTGCCTGTCGAGAACTTCTTCTTTCGCTGCTACCGCCTGATCCCCTGACCACGGGTCTTAGTCCTTGCTGTGGGCAATCTCCTATGGAGGTCGGGATCACGGTCACCCCCACCCAGCCCTCCCCCGTCAAGGGGGAGGGGGAAGAGAACCGGTCCCCTCCCCCCCCCGAGGGGCGGGGGAAGAGAACTGGTCCCCTCCCCCCCTGAGGGGGAGGGTTAGGGAGGGGGGTAACGCCCACGTTAATGCGAAGCCTCTATCCAGTGGGAGTGGCCGGTCGCCGTTTTGGGGCGACCAAGCCCTGAATCACGCTGGCCTTGCTCGTGTTGACGCCCATTTGCGGTGACGGCTAGCATAACGGTGCCCAGGGGTCGATGCTCCTGGAGGAATTGGCGCCTCGCGGACAAGGATGTCTCGCGCCGCGCGCAATGGCGCTGCGTCGAGGATGACGGTGCACAGGTCGAAGCGAAGCAAGCTGCGTGCCTTGAGCTCCGGGGGGCCGGCCCTCGCTGTCCTGCTCGTCCTTCTCAGCGCCTGTGCCCCCCAGCGGGCGCCGTCCGCGGTTCAGGGCGTGGGCGACGGCGCGGCACCATCGAGCGCGCCGAAGACCATCACGATGGCCGTCCAGCGGGAGCCCGCTGAGGGGTTCATTACCTTTTCCGGTGGCGCGAAGCGCGGCGGCGGGCACAATGCGCGCTTCGTCGTCCACAACTCGCTCATCTTCACCGACGAGCAGTTAGTCAACTATCCGCAGTTGGCCGCGGAGCTCATCTCCGTGGACCACGGCACCTGGCGCATCAACGCCGACGGCACCATGGACACCACGTGGAAGCTGCATCCCAACGTGAAGTGGCACGACGGCCGGCCCTTTACCAGCGACGATCTACTCTTCGGGTACACCGTGAAGAAGGACCGAGACGTGCCGTGGCGCAGCACGGGCCGCCCGGAGCTGATGCAGCGCGCGTCGACGCCCGACCCGCTGACCTTCGAGATTCACTGGTCCGCCCCCTACTTCCGGGCCAACGAGGCGCCCGACCTGGAGGCTTTGCCCAGGCACCTCTTGGAGGACGTATATCGCGACGACAAGCCGAACTTCGTGAACAGCCCGCGATTCACCACCGAGTTCATCGGCCTCGGCCCTTACAAGCTGGAGCGGTGGCAGCCAGGCTCCCACATGGAGTTTTCGCGCTTCGACGACTACTTCCGGGGCCGGCCCCCGTTCGACTCGGTGGTCCTCAGGTTCCTGGGGGATCCCAACACCATGGTCGCCAATGCCCTGGCCGGGAACGTCGACCTCCTGCTGCCCATCGGCATCGACGTGGAGGCCGCGCTGGAGATCCAGCGGCGCTGGGAGGGCACGGGCAACCGGGTGCGCTTCGTCCCCACGGACTTTCTCTGGCAAGTGGAGATCCAGCACCGGCCCGAGTATGCGCGCCCCACCTACGGTCTGACCGACCGGACTGTCCGACAGGCCTTCTACCATGCCATCGACCGCGCAACCCTGACCGAGGTGGCCACCAGCAGCCTGGCTCCCGTCGCGGATAGCTGGTTCGCGCCGGGGGACGCCTTGCGGCGCGACCTCGAGCCGTCGATCCCGCAGTTCCCCTATGACCTCGCGCGCGCTCAGGGCCTGCTGGCCCAAGTCGGCTGGAACCGCGGCTCGGACGGCGTGCTGGTCCACGGGCAGACGGGCGAGCGCCTCGAGATCGAGCTGCGGGGCAACCAGGCAGGGGGCATCGAGAAGCAGCTCAATGTCGTCGCCGATGGCTGGAAGGCCCTGGGCGCGCGGGTGAACCTCTACGTCGTGCCTACCGCGCTCGAGGTCGACGCCGAGCACGCCGGCACCCTTCCTGGCGGCGTCGTCAAGTTCCAGGGTAGCGCGCCGTTCATCGAGAACCGCATGCACACGCAGCACATCGCGGCGCCCGCCAACCGCTGGTCCGGCCGCAATCGGGCTGGCTACAGCAGCCCCAGGGTCGATAGCCTCCTGGACCGGCTCGTGGTGACCATCGATCCCGGGGAGCGCCTCGCCCTCCACCGAGAGCTGCTCGAAGCGCAGATGGGCGACGTCGCCCTGATGCCGCTGTGGTGGGAGGTGTCGCCCGTTCCCATGGTCAGGGGGCTCGACGGTCCCATCGGCGGCCAGGTTGACGTGATCTCGGACTTCTTCAGGTGGCGGCGCGACTGACCGGAGCCCGCTATACTGGACTCCGCCAAGGACAACACATAACGGAGGGAGAACTCATGGCAAGCACGACGAGCAAGCGCGTCAGCCTTAACCTGCCGCACATGGCCCACGGCGCTCCGATCCCGATGGGGTGCAAGATCGGAAACATGGTCTACTCGTCCGGCATCGGCGGCACCAACGCCGAGGGCAAGATGCCCTCAGACCCGAACGAACAGGCCGAGCAGATGTTCGAGAACATCCGGCAGTTCATCGAGATCGCCGGTGGCACGCCCGAGGACATCATCCACGTCAGGATCCTGATGAAGGATCGTGGGCAGCGGGAGGCTATCAACAAGCCGTGGCAAGCCCTGTTCCCCGACGAACACAGCCGACCCGCTCGCCATGCTCTGGAGACCAACCTGGGCGGCCAGTTCCTGTTCCAGGCCGAGATCGTCGCGGTCGTCGGCGGGTAGGGCGCGCGGTAAATGAAACACCGCTCGTCCTGAGCCTGTCGAAGGACGAGCCGGGATCGCGCAACCATGGGCTCATGGTTCGACAGGCTCACCATGAGCGGTTTTCGTCCATCCGTGCCGCGGCGAAAAGCGCACGACAGCGCGGAATGCCAGTTCGCCTGGCTGCATAATCGAGGTCCAGGCATGGAAGGCTTGAAGCGCATAGCCCTTATCGCCATGGTGGGCGCCCTGGCCCTCGCCGCCTGTGGGCCGCGGGGGCCAGACGAGCTGCCGAGTGGCTCGCCGGGCGCCGACGGCGTGGCCGCGCGCCAGTCCGCGCCGAAGCGGATCGGCGCGGCTATCCGCGGCGATCCCCATACCCTGTACCAGAAACTGAACCCCCGCTCCAACATCCCGGGCATCGACGACCTCGAGCGGCTCGTGAACGCAGGGCTTACCGTCCTCGACCCGGACGGTGTGCGGCAACCGATCCTCGCGGAGGCGGTCCCCAGCATCGAGAACGGTCTCTGGCGCTTGTTTCCTGACGGAGCGATGGAGACCACGTGGCGCATCCGCGAAGGCTCGCGGTGGCAGGATGGCACGCCGTTCACGACCGACGATCTCATCTTCACCGCGCAGGTATGGCGCGACCCCGAGGTTCCCATCTTCGGACACATCGCCTTCGCCTCCGTCGAGGAGGTGTCGGCCCTCGACACGCGAACTATCGCCGTGCGATGGAAGAGGCCCTACATCGATGCGGACGCGCTGTTCAACACATCCGGGGGCAACGGCTTCGGCCTCGCGATCCCGAGGCACCTCCTCGGTCGTGCCTACGCGGAGGACAAAGAGCACTTCCTGGAGCACCCATACTGGAGCACCGAGTTCGTGGGCACCGGACCGTATCGGGTGCGGGAGTGGGAGAGAGGCAGCCACCTGGTCTTCGAGGCCAACGAGCGCTACTTGCTGGGCCGGCCGAAGATCGACGAGATCAGGGTGAAGTTCATCCCGGACCCCAACACGCTGGCGGCGAACATCCTGGCCGGCGAAGTCGACGTGACCATGGGCGGACGGATCTCCACCGAGTGGGCTATGAACGTCAGCGACCAGTGGCGCGACGGCCGGCTGGTGATCCTGAATCGCAGCATGGTGCAGATATTCCCCCAGTTCATCAACCCTAATCCGGCGATCGTTGGCAACCTCCAGTTCCGCCGTGCCCTGCTTCACGCGCTGGACCGCCAGGAGATGGTGGATACAGTTCAGTTCGGCCTCACGTCCGTGGGCCACACCTTCGTGAGCCCGCAGGAGCGCGAGTACGCGGCGCTCGAGGGCAGCATTGTCCGCTACGATCATGACCCGCGTCGGGCGACGCAGATGATTGAGGCTCTGGGCTACAGCAAGGGCCCGGACGGGATATTCCGCGACCGAGGCGGCCAGCGGCTCCAGGTACAGATCCGGACGAGCCTTGGCGACGACCTGCAAGAGAAGGCCATGTACGCTTCGGCCGACCACTGGCAGCGGCTCGGGCTCGAGGTCGAGCGGCATCTGGTGCCTCCGCAACGCGCCGCCGACGCCGAGTACCGCTCCACGTTCCCGGCGTTCGACGTGAAGCGGCAGGCTGGAACCATGGACTATGCGCGCAATTTCCACAGCGACCGCGTCGCCCTCCCCGAGAACAGCTTCCTCGTGTCGGGTAACAACGCCCGCTACCGCCACCTCGAGCTGGACGGGGCCATCGACCGCTACTTCACGACAATTCCGTTCGCCGAGCGCATGGAGGCGGCCCGGGAGGTCGTGCACCACGTGTCCGACCAGGTGGCGTGGATGGGCCTCTTCTACCAGACGAACCCGGATCTGGTAGCGAACCGCTTGCTGAACGTGCCGGTACCTAAGTCCAGTGAAGGCAGCCGTCTCTGGAACGTCCACGAGTGGGACGTCCGATGAGGACTGAGGACTGAGGCGGGGCCCGCACCCTCCTCTTGGGGGGTGCGGGGGTACAATGAACCAGTTCATGCCAGTTGAGCGGGAGGATGACCATGCTGACGAAAGAAGAGAATGACTTCCTGACCCGGGTGGGGCCGGGCACGCCGGCGGGCGAGTTGTTCCGCCGCTACTGGCTGCCTGTGGGGTACGCCTGCGAGTTGACCGACGAGAGCCCGACGAGATTCGTACGTGTCCTGGGTGAGGACCTGGTCCTCTTCAAGGACAAGAGCGGCAACGTAGGGCTCATCGCCGACCACTGCATGCACCGCAGCGCGTCTCTGCTCTACGGGCGCGTGGAGGAGCGCGGGATCGCCTGCGCCTACCACGGCTGGCTGTACGACACGAAGGGCAACTGTCTGGAGACACCCGCCGAGCCGGCCGACAGCAAGTTCTATCTCACCGTCCGCATCAAGGCATACCCCGTCCAGAAGTTCATTGGCATGTTCTGGGCGTATCTCGGCCCGGACCCGACGCCCGTCATCCCGAGATACGACGTCTGGGTCCGCCAGGATGGGCGGCGACACCTCTATCTCCAGCCGCAGTTGGACGCCAACTGGCTGCAGCCCATGGAGAACTCCATGGACCCGGCCCATTTACAGGTTCTTCACCAGACGGCCGCTTTCCGCGGCCGGACGCCACCCAACACGACACGCGGCTTCACGGACGACGTGGCGGGGTTCGAGTTTTACGAGGTGCCCTACGGCATCATCAAGAAGCGGTCCTACACGAACGGCCACACCGATGAGCATCCCGTGCTGTTCCCCAACATCCTGCGTCAGGGAGACGCGACCCAGATCCGCGTGCCCATCGATGACGAGCACACGAAGATCTTCTTCGTGCGTTTCGAGCCCACGCCAGACGGCAGCATCGTGGAGGATGAGGGCGATCCACCCGTCACATTCATCGAGCCGTATAAGACACCCGGGCTGCACCCGGTCGGCATCTTCGACATCAGCCACGAGGTGCAGGCGCAGGACCACATGGCGTGGGAGACACAGGGGCCCATCACCAACAGGTCCGTCGAGCGGCTGGCCACGTCTGACCGGGGCATCGTCATGTACCGCGGGATGCTGAAGCGGGAGATCGAGCGGGTCCAGATGGGCCTCGATCCCAAGGCGGTCGTGCGCGACCCCGACCACGCCATGATCGACACAAAGCTCTCCGAGTCGCTCGCGGAGCGCAGCCAGCCCCGTGCACGCGGCGAAGCCGTCGCCGCCTTCGCCGGGGCTGACCCGGGCGATCCAGGCGCGGCGACTCGGGGCGCCTGAGCCGCAGTCGCTCTCCCTTGAAGGGCCTACGTCGGGGCCGATGGTGCTCCTCTCAGTGGAGAAGACTCGATGGGTACCAGGGGGGTTGAGCGCGGGCCGCGCCCTACAATGGAGCCACTGCGACCGAGCCGAGGAAGGCCATGCCCGTTAGCGAGAAGACTTACCGCCAGCTAGCGCTTGAGGACTTCGAGGGGCAGTGGGAGCTGCACTGCGGGAAGTTGGTGCAGAAGCCGGGAATGAGCTATGAGCACGGGCACCTCACCAATCGCCTCGTCCTGTGGCTCGGAAGGCAGCTTGACGAGGACGAGTACACCGTGCGCTCCAACCACGCGCGTACTCGAACGTCAGGGAGCTATTACCTCCCCGATGTGTGCGTTGTCCCGATGGCGCTCGTGCGCCCGCACCGCGGCGAGCGTGGCCTTGAGTTTTACGACGCCTCCCTCCCGCTGGTAGTGGAAGTCTGGTCCCCGTCGACCGGCGACTATGACCTCAACGAGAAGCTCCGCGAGTATCAGCGGCGCGGCGACTCCGAGATCTGGCTGATCCACCCGTACGACCGCACGCTCACAGCCTGGCGGCGGCAGCCTGACGGAAGCTACGCGGAGTCATTATTCACGAGTGGCATCGTCGAGCCAGTCGCCCTGCCCAGCGTTAGGATCGACCTGGATAGGTTTTTCGACTGAGGGGGCGGCTTCGGCGGCTGTTCCTAATCCGCAATCAGCAATCCACAATCCGCAATCATCGGACGCCCCACTCGTGGGCATTCCATGGATCACCGCCGGGCACCTGGGTCAGGCGGTTGCTGATGGCAGCTACGTCTGCGCTGTGGTACAGCCCCATCACCACAAGGCGGTCCGTCATGTGGCGGACGATCTGAGCCAGCCCCTGCATACGCTCCGTCCTCGGAATGGTGACCATGAAGCGGTCGATGAGCGCGTCAAGCTCCGAGCTGACGTAGCGCCCCCTGTTGGTTCCCGTGAAGCGGTTCTCAGGCGTGGGAAGCGTCCGACTGTGGAAGTTCTGAAGGTCGGTCACCTCGGTCCCCTGGCTCACCACCTCGAAGCCGGGCCGGGTGACGCGGTACTCGCGGTCCTGAGCGCGCTGGCGGGGAATGAACACCGTCTCAACACCGATGCCGGCCCGCTGCCAGTGGTCGGCGATAGACAGCACCTCCTTGTCGCGGAAGTCGTCGCCCCCGGTTGACCGCACCTCCACCGAGAGCGGCTGGCCCGTCGAGTCGCGGACGAGCCCGTCCACCCCCCTGGTGTATCCCAGCCCCTCCACCAGCTGCGTCGCGCGGCGCGGATCGTACTCATAGCGGACGATCGAGCGTTCGATGTCCGGGTATTCGGGCCGGTTGGGGCCGACCATGCTGTGGGCAACGGGTACGACGCTATGCAAGAGAACATCCACCAGCTCCTGGCGGTCGGTCGCATAAAGGAGCGCCCGCCGGAATTGCGCGTCGGCGATGACGGCGGGATTCGGGCTCAGGTGCTGCGGATAGAGCGCCGTCCATGAGCGACCGGGCTCGATCGCAACCCGCCCATCCGCCCATCGTTCGCGGAGGTGAATCGCCTGCTCGACGGAGAGCGCGCGGCCGATGGTCAGCTCGACCTCGCCAGCGAGGATGTGGGCGACCAACGTGTTGAGGTCGGCAACAAAGCGGACCTCGATCTCATCGATCTTCGGCCGCCCCAGCGCGTAGCCCGCATAAGCGTCGAGCACGAGGTGGCTGCTCCGGACGAAATCGCGCACGCTGAACGGCCCGGCGCCGACGAACTCGGTTGTCCAGTAGGCGAGATCGGCGAAGCCCGATCTGTCGGCGGAGTATGGCCCCTCGAGAATGTGTTGGGGAAGGGGCATCGCGAAGTTCGCGCCGCTGGAGAACATCGTGTCGGCTTCGAAGAAGGGTCGGCTCCAGCGCACCGTGGCGCTGCTCGGTCCGATCACCTCGACGCCTGAGACAGCATCGAAGCCAGGGTGGTTGAAGGTGGGCAGCTCGCGCTCCATCCCGACACGGGCAGTGAAGGCGAGGTCGGCTGGAGTCAGCGGCGCGCCGTCATGCCACGATGCGCCGGGCCTGATGGTCCACGTTGTCTCCATCCGCCCGTCTGGGAAGACCCTCCAGAGCCCGTTCTCCACGCTGGGCACCACCTCCGCGAGCTGAGGCTGCCAGAGGCCAAGCTCGCCTTCGATGGCGAGGCCTGCGTGGATCAGCATCTCCAGCTCGTTCACGCCCCGCACCCGGCCCAGGTTGCCGTTCATGGTGCGGCTCAACGTCCACGGGTCGCCCTGGATCGCCGCGCGTATGCGTGTGGGCGCACTTGGCCCCCGCTCTGGGCCGGTCCCAGGCGACGATGGCGCCGTGGGCGCGGCGCAACTCGCCGCTAGCGCGGCGACGACGATCCAGACGACGGCTTGGGTTGGCTTCAGCTCAGGCACTCCTGCGCGTCCCTAGCCATTTCTTAAGGGAAGCCTGGCTCTCACCCGACGGCCTCCCCGCCAGGAGGCCTTCGACGCTGATGTCTTCGTCCACAGCTTCCCAGTGTATGCCTTGCCCCTTACCGATGAGCCGCCAATTGGAGCGTTCCAGCGGCGTGGCGTGCACGAGCCTTGGAAACCACGTGATGGGGACGGAGATTGCGCGACCGTCGCTCAGCTCCACGATCAACGCGTCTTCGGTCACCGTCGCCCGATCAGCGTTCGGCACTTCCATTTCAATGGCCGAAGTACTCATTCCAGGCCTCCAGCAGCGCGTCCCGATTCTCCTCGATGATGCGCTCAATCTGGCGAAGTTCTGGTGCGCGGAACCCGACCGCCACCTGCAATCGCAAAGGGTCTAACCAGAACTTTACCGTATGGTCGTCGCGCTCGACGTGAACGTGAGAAGCCCTCATCACAGTCGCCGGAATAGAAGTAGAAACGGTATGGCCCACTCCTCAGAATCGTCGGCAAAAGCGCCCGCCGGACAATTGTTAGCTCTCCAAACCCGCCAGCGTCTCCACGAACTGCACGAGCGCGGAGTGGTCCAGGCCCTCGTTCCCCCGCGCGATCATGGCGCCCATGGCCTCGCGCACGAGCCCCGTGGCGAAGAGCGGTACACCGTGAGCACGGCCCACATCGAGCGCGATGCCCAGGTCTTTGTGGTGCAGGCCGATCCGAAAACCCGGGTTGAAGCTACGGTCAAGCATGCGCTGGCCGTGAAACTCGAGAATTCGGCTAGCGGCGAACCCTCCCAGGAGCGCCTCCCGAACCTTCGGCACGCTCACCCCGGCTTTGCGGGCCAGCGTGAGCGCCTCCGCGACTGCCAGGATGGTCGCGCCGACGATGATCTGGTTGCAGGCCTTGGCGATCTGGCCCGCTCCGGGCTCATCGCCGATATGGAAGATGTTGGTGCCCATCGCCTGAAAGACCGGAAGCACCCGCTCGAGCCCGTCGCGCGGGCCACCCACCATAATCGAGAGCGTGCCGTCGATAGCTCCCCTTTGCCCGCCGGTGACGGGCGCATCGAGGGGCACGGCCCCTCGGGCAAGCAGAGCCGGAGCCACCTCATCCCGTGCAACCGCCGGCGAGATGGTGCTCATGTCGATCACGACGTGGCCCGCATGTGCTGCATCCGCGATGCCGTTCGGGCCGAGGATGACCTCCCGGACCTCTGGCGAGTCCGGCAGCATGGTGATGACGACGTCACTCTGCTGCGCCACGGCCCGCGGCGAACCGCCATCGGTGGCGCCGGCCGCAACGAGCTCGCCAACGGGCGACCGAGATCGGGAATGCACGACCAGCTCGAAGCCAGCCTTGCGGAGGTTGAGGGCCATCGGCTTGCCCATGATGCCGAGCCCGATGAAACCAATGCGGTCAGTCATCCTGCCTCCTCTCAACCACTGGGGTATGAAAACCGCTCATGGTGAGCGTGTCGAACCATGAGCCCGAGGTTGCGCAAGCCCGGGCTCTTCCTTCGACAGGCTCAGGACGAGCGTACTCTGCAGAGCAGCAGCAGCGAAGCTAAGGGTCTCGGGGCCGTCGTCAACACGGGTCGCAGGCTCGCAACTCGATCCCCACCCCAGATGCTTCGCCTTCGGCTCAGCATGACAGATTCAGTTGAGACAGGCTCTCCGAGTACCCCGATTTATCGGGGCTCGGAGTCCGCAGGGCTAACAGGGTCGGGCTCTCCCGGAGGGCGATGGACCTGCTACGTTCGCCCCGCGAGGCGCAGGCCCTCCTCCAGCGCGGCGTAGCTGCGGGTCGGGGATGGCATAAGGAAGCGGTAGCCCTCGTCCACGAGGCGGCCCACATTGGTGATATCGACGTGGGGGTGGCCGCACGGCACGCCGTGCTCCTTGCACGTGCGCAGGATCGCCGTCATGGCCTCGACCACTGCTGGATGCTCGTACTGCCGTGGGAATCCAAGGTTCTGGGACAGGTCGCCCTCGCCAATGAGGATCACGCCGATGCCCGGCACTTCCTTCAGCATGTGCGGCAGGTTATCGATGGCTCGCACTTCCTCGCACATGAGGATGACGAGCACTTCGCCCGTCGGGGTTAGCGGCCACACGTCCGCCCGCGAATAGTACTCCTGCTGCGTGAGCCCCCAGTACCGTGCTGCCGCGCCCGGCGCGTCACCGCGCTGTCCCTCGGGCTCGTAGTTCGGCGATCCCTTGGGCCGTGGGTAGCGGCAGGCGGAGACCGCGTTGTACGCCTCCTCGACCGTGCTCACATGGGGCCAGATCACGCCGTACACCCCCGAATCGAGGACCTGTTTCGCCACCCACTGGTTCTTCTCTCCACCGTTGGGCGGGATGCGGACCAGGGGCGTCACGGCCGGCGCCAGGGTGCCGCGCTCCACGATCTGGCGACGGTTGAGCATGTACTGCAGCGCTTCCCGCAGAGACCGAATGTCATAGGGGCCGTGTTCCATCTCGAACACCACCCCGTCGTATTTCGAGGCGGCGAGCGACAGAGCAGCGTCCACGTCAGTGCTGGCGAACGTGGTCACCGCCGTTCCGCCGCTCTCCAGCGCGCGGATGACACCATTGAGCCGAGGCAAGTCACCCATGATTGCTCTCCCCCTAGTTTTTTCGCTACAGGACTTGTTCCGTGGCAGGCCGTCGTGGCGGCGATTCCCAGCGGACCATTGTGCCGAAGTCGTACGCGGCGCTGGTGTCGGCCTCGAAGGCCCACTGGACGCGGTCGGCCAGATAGCCGCCACTGTGCACCCGGGCCAGGAAGTCAATGAGGAGTCGCCAGGCGGTCTCCCCCTGGGGGCGGCGATAGCGGCCCGGCATCGTGTCGTTGAGCCAGCCGTGCGGAGACTCGGCGAAGATCCTGATGTGGTACGAGCGGCGCGCCGCTTCGATCGCATTTCGGAGTCGGAGCACGTCCTCGCGCGCAATGAGGTTGTCCAGGTCGCCGAATACGCCCAGGACAGGCGCCCTGGAGGCGGCGATGTGCTCGCTGAGCGTGTCGGTCGGCTCCCATTCCCGCCGGTAGGCCGCGCCGTAGAAGACGACGCAGGCCGTGACGTCTGCCCGCTCCGCGGCGATGACCAGGGGATGGCGCCCCGTGGCGCAGACGCCCATCACCGCCAGATGGCGTGGGTCCGAATCGGGGGACCGCCCGAGATGTTCGATCGCCACGGCGGTGTCATCGCACACCTGGCGGTCCGATACGTCCGCTCGCGCGTCGCCCCGGGCGAGCGCGTCCTGGTCCGGTTCGCGCCAGTACAGGTTCGGGGCGATGGTCGAGTGTCCCGCGGTCGCGAAGCGAACGGCGAGGTCGCGCGTGTGTTGGACCAGGCCATAGCGCTCGTGGAGCAAGACGACCTTCGGGTGTGGGCCCGCCGTCGTCGGACGAGCAATAAAGGCATTGGCTCCGTTGGCCAGCGTCACGTCTTGCGTAGCGACGGATCGTTGGTCGACATCGGCTAGCATACGTCCTCCTTATCCGTCAGCTACCGGTGCGCCACTCCCACTCGTGGATGTTCCAGATGAGATCCGGATCGAAGGCCTTTACGTTGATGCCGTGCAGTCCTGCCGCGTACGCGTTGGCTGCTGGATTGAAGTGGAGCGGGATGACGCCGAGGTCCTCCGTGAGGATCCGCGCGGTCCGAGCGGCGATCTGGGCCCGCTCGTTCTGATCGAGCGTGGTGAGCCAGGCGTCGATAGCGCGGTCGTACTCAGGGTTGGACCAGCCGCCTCGGTTCATCCCGAACCAGCGGGTCTCGGGCCGGGACGCGTTCTTGCTCGTGTAGTCGTCCAGCTTGAGACCTTCAGCCACCGCCGCGGCGCTGGTGATGGACAGCGCCCGGAACGTGCCCAGCAGCTGGCCGTCGCGCGTCTGGGTGGGCGTGAAGACGTCCTCCTCCACCTCGAATCCTGCGCGCCGCCAGCCGTCTGCGATGATGGCGCGCTCCGAGTCGTTCTGCGCCGACTGGATGTTCCTCACCTCCAGGTTGACCCGCGTCCCTTCCGTCGTTACGAAAAAGCCACCAGCTCTGGCGAATCCTGCCTCCGCCATGAGCTGCTCCGTACGCCGCGCGTCATACGGGTATTTCGCCACGGCGCGATCGATGAGCGGGTAGTAGTCGAGCGTCGGGTAGAGGAGCGAGTCGGTCGTGAGCCCCTTGCCCTCGAAGAGGGCGTCGTTGATGGGAGGTTTGTCGATGGCGTGCGCCAGGGCTCTGCGGACGCGCACGTCGCGGACGGCCTGTGGGTTCGCGTACTCGGCACGGTGCTGGACCTGGATAAATCGCGGCAGCTGGGGTCGGTAGAGCACCGTGCCCGCGTTCCTGGCAGCCCACTCCCGCTCCAGGATGAGGCCCTGCTCGACGCGGATGGAGTCATTCGCGGGAACGTCGGCCTCGCCTGCCAGCAGGACGGCGAGCGTCGCGTTGAAGTCGGCGCTCCACGTGACGTGCATGCGGTCGATCTTCGGGCGTCCCAGCGCGTGGCCGTCGAACGCCATCGCCTCGATGAAGGCGCCCGGCTCCCAGCGCTGCACGCGATACGGCCCAGCACTGACGTAGTCGGTCGTCCAGAAGAGGTTCCCCGGCAGATTCTCGCGCTCCCGGTCGTAGATGGTCTCTACGATGTGGCGCGGAAGTGGGGCGAACTCGTTGTGCCAGAGCTGAGCTGCCTCCGGGTAGAGCTGCCGCCACCGGATCAGGACCGTTCGGGGATCGGGGGCGACGACCTCCTCCATGGCGACCAGAGGAAACGTCGACGAGACGCCGAACTCCCGGCTGGTGTAGACGCGCGACGCGAACGCGAAGTCATCGGCGGTGAGCGGCGAGCCGTCGTGCCACGTGAGGTTAGGCCGCAGCCGGTAGGTCGTCTCCATCCGGCCATCCGGGAGGACACGCCAGCTGTCCGTGTTCAACTGAGGAACGGCCTCGGCAAGGTAGGGGCGGAAGCGGCTATCCCCATCCCTTAGCACAAAGCTGGCGTTGAACACTCCTCGCTCGAAGCCCGTGGTGATGCCGGTCGGGATGAGGATCGTGCTGCCCAGCGAGGCCGGCTCAGCGCGGATCACGACCCGAAGCGAACGACTCGGCTGGCTCGGCGCCGCCTGAGGCTCGGACTGCCGCGACGACGGCGCGCCGCCGGGCGGGCTTGCACAGCCCGCGACAGCAAGAGCGATCAGCGGAATCAGAACACGAATGCGCGCGCGGACCACGAGCTCACCTCCTGGCTTCAGGCTTCACCTCGTTTGCTGATGCTTGCTACGCGACTGCGCGACCACGGGTAGAACCGCAGTGTATCATGCGGCCCGTTAAGGCCCCGGGTGGGCCAGGCATCCTCAGCCCTCCAGTTATCCGCGCAGGACAAGCTCCCAAAGGTCCCGCACACCGAGGTCGTCGAGCCAGCTTTCGATGTAGGCGCGGTCGAGCGACTCGCGTTGAGCCTCGACGATTCCGCGCACATCACTCAACTGTTGCTCGCTGTGACCAAGCTTTGCCCATTCTAGCTTGGCAAGAAGCGTGTCTTCGGCCGATGCGATGAACAAGGCGATTCCCTGCAGAGTAATAGGGGTTCGGCGCGCGAACTCGGCGAAACTGAAAGGCCGGCTCTTACGGTAGATGCAATCGGCTTTCCACCCTACGGAGGAGTCGATGATGTTGAACTGTCCACGGCGGCTAAGCTCGTCCCGCGCGACCTCCGGATCTACGTAGAACTCCTCATCTGCCAGAATCGCCAGGAGGCGATCTAATGCCTCAACAGAGGGGTCGATAATGAGGTCGATATCGAGCGTACTCCGCGGAACGCCGTGTATTCCGCTGGCGAAGGAGCCGACGAGCATGTGGGGGACGCCAGCGCGTTCGAGAGCGCTGATGACGCGCGACAAGAACGCTTCTGCGTCCTTCACCCTCGATTGGGCGACATCGAGGCGACGGCACGTGCAGTTGCTTCGCCATACAAGAGCCTCAGCAGCTCCTGTGCCACGTCCGCATCGGAGTACTCCGGGTGGCGGGTGCGGATGCCCGCGCGGCAGAGAGCGCGAGTCAGATCGCTAATCTCCACTACCATATCCCCCTTTCTCTCGGGAGACATGCTCCGGAAGATGCGCAGCTGCACCTCGTAGGCGTCAGGGTGTGTGTCGAGGGGGCGCATCGGCAAGCTCTCCAGGTTCGGCCAGATGATAACGCCTGCGCTCACGGGGGAAGTGTGATGGGGCGCGGCTGGCGGGCCGCGGCTGCGCGTCGACTTACGTCAGGCCGAGGTTGACTATCGCCACAATGTCATCTACCCGGCGCCTCAAGTCGGAGGCTGGACGAACGAACCAGTTGGGTGTAACGTTCGGCTTAGCACGTTATGAAACATGGGAGGACTCGCATGGAGAGTACGTCGGCGACCAATCAGGCCCAGGGCACATGGAACAGGACCTCACCCTACGACCGCTGGGTCGAGTCTCTCGAGATCCCCGTGCACACGGGGTACTACGTCGAGGACCTGCGCACTGTCGAGCTGGGCTGGTGGGCCGAGCGCCAGTGCAACGCAGCCATCCTGAAGCTCGCAGGGCAGGAGGGCGTGAGCGAGGTCCGCATCAGCGAGATACCGGCAGGCAAGACCGCGGCACCGGTCCATATGGCCCTCGACGAGCTCATCTACGTCGCGGAGGGGAGGGGCCTGACCTCGATCTCGGCCGGCGGACGGCCGGGGAAGACCTTCGAGTGGCAGAAGCACAGCCTCTTCATGGTCCCGCGCAACCACAGCTATCAACTCAGCAACACCCAGGGCGACCGACCCGCGCGGCTCCTCCACTACAACGCGCTGCCGATGGCGATGCAGCTCATCCCAGACCCGGAGTTCTTCTTCAGGGAACACCCGGCTGACACCAACCTCCTCTACGGCAGCGATGGGGACGCCTTCTATTCGGAGGCGAAGGTCGTGCGCGCGGGCGAGTCTGCCGTTCGCGGCGGCGCCTACTGGGTGGGGAACTTCTTTCCGGATATGCGGGCATGGGACAACCTCGTTGCATTCAAGGGCCGCGGCGCAGGCGGCCACGTCGTCTGGATTCGCTACCCGCAGGCGTCGCTCTGGAACCACATGTCGGTGTTCGGGTCCCGCACCTACAAGAAAGGGCACCGCCACGGTCCGGGCACCATGATCGTCATACCGGCAGGCGAGGGCTACTCGTTCATGTGGCCGGAGGGGGGCGAGCGCGTACACATTCCGTGGCATGAAGGGAGCGTTTTCGTGCCGCCCAACCGCTGGTTCCACCAGCATTTCAACGTCAGCGCCGAGACCGACCGCTACCTCGCCTTCCACTCCCCACGGGGTGGCGGCGGGAACGAGCGCGTCGAGGATCAGGCGCGCGACCAGATCGAGTACCCGGATGAGGACCCCTTCATCCGCGAGACGTTCGAGCGCGAGCTAGGGAAACACGGGCTGACGTCGATCATGCCGGACGTGGCCTACCGCGATCGGACCTACGAGTGGCAGTACGCTGAGGACTAGCCAGGTCGGGAAGCGAAGGTCTCTCCTGAGCCTGCCGAGGGAATCAGTGCCGACGAGGTACGGATTCTTCGCCTGGGGCTCATCGAATTGTCACCCTGAGCCGCAGCGAAGGGTCTGGGGGCGGCGAGAACTCGGGTTGCAGGCTCACGGCTCGATGCCGACCCCAGATGCTTCGCCTTCGGCTCAGCATGACAGTGTTCGTCGGCGCGATGGGGCCGCGCAACTGCTGCTTGATGAAGGGGCACGGGATCAGGACGGTGGGGCCCAGCGTCGAAGCAGCCACGCTGCTGGCGATTCGCCTGGAGAACCTGGCCCGTATGCATATGGAGATCGCCCGTTGCGGCCGCGAGGCACCCATCATTGCGCAGGAAGACATCGACACCTTCATTCCGCCTGCCGGCGCGCCGCGCGGCCCCGGCATCCCGCGCCCCGAGGAGTGGACGTGGAACTGCTATGTCCAGCTGCCGCGGGACGGAGTGGGGGTCCCGGAAGACCTGGACGCTCCATAGGAGCGTCGCGCGCCCGTCGCGCTAAACTGTCCGTGGACGAACGGGCATTCGCGTGACATCGGTTGGAGCTTGACCGTGGTGACGACAGAGGACAACGAGTCGCTGAGCCGCGTCGGCCCGGGCTCGCCCGCGGGCGAGTTGCTCCGCCGCTACTGGTATCCGATCGCCTTCGCCCGGGACCTCACCGATGAGAGGCCCACGAAGCTGGTGCGGCTGCTCGGCGAGGATCTGGTGCTGTTCCGCGACAAGAGCGGCCGTGCGGGCCTCCTTGCCGATCACTGTGCCCATCGCGGGGCGTCCCTGCTGTACGGGCGCGTCGAGGAGCGCGGTATCGCCTGTGCCTACCACGGCTGGCTCTATGACACTCAGGGCAACTGCCTCGAGACGCCCGCCGAGCCGGCGGACAGCAGATTCTTCCTCACCGTCCGGCAGCGGGCGTATCCTGTCCAGAAGCTGGTCGGTTGCTACTGGGCGTACCTGGGACCCCAGCCCGCGCCGGTGCTCCCCCCATACGACATCCTGCTGCGCAAAGACGGCCGGCGAACGTTACAGCTTCGCGGCCAGGTGGACTGCAACTACCTCCAGGCGATGGAGAACTCCGTCGATCCGGCGCACCTGCAGATCCTGCATCAGAACAGCGCCGCCCGAGGCCGGCCGATCCTCAACACCACCCGCGGCTTCACCGACGAGGTGGAGAGCTTCGACTTCTATCTGACGGACTACGGGATCATGAAGCGCCGTGTCTACAGCGATGGCCGCATCGACGAGCACCCGCTCATCTTCCCCAACATTCTGCGTCAGGGCAACGGCATGGAGATCAGGGTGCCGCTGGACGATACGCACACCTGGATCTACGAGATCCGCTTCTACCCGACCGAGGATGGAAGCCTCGTCGAAGACGAGGGCGATCCGCCCATCGAGCCCACGGTCCCTCACAAGGACCATGCCGGTGTTCCGCACCCCTACGCAAGGTTCAGCATGGCGCAGGTGGATCACCAGGACTACATGGCCTGGGAGACCCAGGGCGCCATTCCCGATCGGAGCGTCGAGCGGCTGGCCACTTCCGACCGTGGCGTGGCTCTTTTTCGTAAGGTGCTCGAGGAGAACATCAAGCGGGTGCAGCGGGGCCTCGACCCGCTGGGGGTCGTGCGCGATCCGAACCACCCCATGATTGACACCAACCTCAGCGGCTCGCTGGTCGTCGAGATGGGCTGGTTCCCCAGAGCGGAGGAAGAGGCGCCGCTGTACGGCTATTCGACAGAGGCGCGGGTTTAGCAGCCCAACCGGCTTCCCGGACGCTGGCATACAGTCACAGAACTCGAGACGCACGTAGCTGCTGGGGTGGCGACCGGTTTAATCCGCTCCCTCATCGCCCGGAGCTATCTCGAATCCCTATCCGATTCAAGCTCTGCGAATATCGCCCTGATGTCGCCGATCCGATGGATCCCGCTTAGCCGGCAGACAAAGGCTTCACCATCTCTCCTGCAGCACGAGCCATTCCTTATCTGCATCAACTGACAGCGGCGCCAGAAGACTGGAGACAAACAACCAGGCGTAATTTGCGAGCAGAAGGAACTCATACTTAACGAGTTTGAGGTAGCAGACCTCTTGCACAGCCGCGGGTAGCGTGTTTGGAACTACCGTTCTATAATAAATGCACAGGTTCGTAACCTGTGCTGGGGTGAGGATCCCCTTCTGGGAACGCCACCATTGGCCGAGGCCAGGGAGCCTGGATAAAATGCCAACGATGCCCGAGCAAATGGTGCTCCCCCCCGCGTTCGGTCTCCTTGCCGAGGTGCGCGATCCACCACAGGCAAGCACGAACGGCCGCGGTGATGATACGCGCCGACCCCCGGTCGGCGCGCTTCGCCGTTCGGACACCTGGGACCCCACCGCTAATGTCGTCCTTTTTCAGGGGCGCTGCGAAGACCTGCTCTCAAGCATGCCGAGCGGGTGTGTACAGCTAGTTGTCACGTCGCCACCGTACAACATAGGAAAATCCTACGAACGGCGGGTCACTCTAGAAGCATATATCCAGTCGCAGACGTTCGTGATAGCTCAGGCAGTGCGTGTGCTGCGCGATGGGGGAAGCGTTTGCTGGCAGGTTGGGAATCACGTTGAGGCTGGCGAGGTTTACCCACTGGACGCACTCCTCTATCCAGTGTTCAAGCAGCTCGGCCTGCGGTTACGAAATCGGATCATTTGGCACTTCGAGCACGGGCTTCATGCGTCCCGCCGGTTCAGTGGGCGCTATGAGACCATCCTTTGGTTCACGAAGGGGGCCAACTATTACTTCGACCTAGACCCAGTGCGAGTTCCGCAGAAGTATCCGAACAAAAAGGCATTCAAAGGTCCGAGGCTCGGGCAGCTTACAGGAAATCCTCTGGGGAAGAATCCCGGCGATCTTTGGGTAATTCCCAACGTAAAGGCGAATCACGTTGAGAAGACGAGCCACCCGTGCCAGTTTCCGATCGAGTTGGTTGAGCGCTTGGTTCTGTCGCTGACCCGCCCCGGAGATCGGGTGCTCGACCCCTATGGAGGGGTCGGAAGCAGCGTGCTAGCGGCGGTGCTCAACAATCGCGCAGGGGTGATGGCTGAAGTCGTGCCCGAATACGTTGCGTTGACCCAACAAAGGCTGCTGTCTGCAGAAAGAGGCGAGCTTCGGGTTAGGCCTATGACTCGCCCTGTTTACGAACCTCAGTGAGTTTCCAGGCTCATTGCCATCGCGGGCGGGTACGCTCGTAGTGCGCGCCTCAGCAGTTCATTCCCATTTAAATGGTCACGAATGGCTTCTCGTTCATGAGGTTGAGATTTGGAGAGAGATTACCGCGAGCATCGAATCGGTGGACGCGGCAGCCTGTAGGACGAAGGAGAGCAAAGAGAAGGGAAGAGTCGGGAAGATGCTCTATTCGCCGGAGACAATGAATGCCCGGCTCAAGTCGATCTTTAGAAGCAAGGGTTGGACGGAAAGTCGCACGAGCTACTGGGTGACGGACGACTGGCTGCTGATTCGGAAGACGATAGCCCTGTCCCCCGCCAAGCAGAGAGAGGAAATTGAGGCGGCTGGTAAGAGGGCCATTTATTCGTACAACCAGACCGATTTCGTGAAGAACCGTGTCGCCGTTGAAGTGCAATTCGGTAAGTACAGTTTTATCGCGTATGACCTCTTTGTTAAGCATATGGCCTTCTACGTGGGGGACCAGATCGACGTCGGGGTGGAGATTCTGCCTATGAAGGCTATGCAGGAGGAAATGTCTTCAGGCCCGGGCTACTACGAGGGTGCACTCTACGATATCGCCCGCCAAGGGCGCGGGGTGCCGGCGGTACCGTTGGTCCTCGTCGGCGTTCAGCCCTGAGGACGCGGCTCAAGCGTAGATTCGCGCCTCGCTAGCTGCGCGACCCGAGGGTGAACGCCGGCGCCGGGACTGCCTCCTCAAGCTATCGCCACTTCCATTTGCCGCGGCGGTTGAAGCCGTCCGGCGGATCCCGTTGACCGAGGGCCGAGCGCAACGTAGTATGCCGTGCAGCGAAGGGATCGTTTCCATGGAGGCAAAGACATGTCGCTAACTCTTGATCCGCGACGAGCGGCGTTGCTCTTGCTGGACCTGCAGCGGGACCAGCTACACGAGAACGGCGCCTACGCGCGCCACGGGATGCGAGCCATCAGCTCGGCCGAGGTGGCCACCGTGATCGAGCGGTGCCAGGCCCTCGCCGATGCGATGCGGGCGGTCGGCAGGCCCGTGGTGTTCGCCAACACCGCTTTTCGAGTGGACTACATGGACGCCGGCGTCGCCGGCGCCTGGCTCGAGCCGCGCATCGCCGACGGCCCGTTTCTGGTCCAGGGAACCTGGGGCGCCGACTTCATGGATGGCCTGGAGCGGGACGAGGGCGACTACCTGCTCGTCAAAAAGGCCCATGGCGCCTTCCTCGGCACGCCACTCGACCGCTTGCTCACTAACCTGGGCGTCGATGAGGTCATCCTCGCCGGCGGTGGTGTGGGGGACTCCATCGCCGAGACAGTGCGCACCGGCGGCATGTTCGGCTACACGACGTTCGTCGTTGGGGATGCCCTCTATCCTCCTCAGTCGCCGGACCTCGACGTCCTGAGGAAGAACGCCGAGTGGACCTCCACCGCCGAGGTCCTGGAGGCTGCTGCTGCCCCGGCTACGACCCCTCCCCCTGGATTGGGGGATGGGCAAGGAGAGGGGGCTGCCCTCGTCATCGTTGACATGCAGAACGATTTCCTCAGCCCCGAGCGGCCCTCCGTGCGCTACGGGGGTTCCAGCGCCTATCCCGAGGAGAGGCGGGAGCGGATGATCCGCAACACGCAAAACCTCGCCGTCGCGGTGCGGGCTCGGGGCTGGCCGGTCGTGTACGTCAAGGTCGCCCGGCGCGCAGACAACCTGGACGACGTGCACGCGAAGACGTTCCGCGCGACGCGCGCGCTGCCGGAGTCCGTGACGCACGCCGCCGAGGGCACGTGGGGCGCGGAGATCGTCGCCGAGCTGACGCCCGAGCCCAACGACTTCGTCGTGGAGAAGAAAGGGGCGAGCGGCTTTGGCTTCACGCCGCTCCATCGACTGCTGCGCAACCTCGGCATCCGTCGCTGCCTCGTGACAGGGGGCGCGACGACCGGCTGCGTGCGGGCCACGGTGTTCGATGGGCTCGCCCTGGGCTACGACGTGACTGTGATCGCCGACGCAACATATCCCCCGGATTCGGCGCACCTCGATGTGCTGGCGAGATGGTGCAGCGTGCGCCCGACGGTGGAGCTGCTCCAGGAGCTGTCGAGCACCAGACAACTGAGGTAGGAGCGGACGATGCCGCCAACGCACCCCCTCACCCCCTCTCTCCGGGGGGAACAGCAGATCTCTCACCCCTTGCGGGGAGGGTGAGGGAGGGGGGTAGATCCACGGACGCTCATCTGATCCACCGCCGCAAAGCCGAGAGGTGGTGGCATGCGAGTTCTTGGCGATGGTTCACATTAGCAGGCCGTGGAAAAAAGGTTGAGCTCCGCTCGTGGTGAGCCTGTCGAACCACATCGGGCCCTTCGACAAGCTCAGGGTGAGCGGTTTTTCAGCAGCCTGCTAGTCTAGAGATGCGTTGGAGGCCGCTATGACAATACCGAGCCGCCGCGGACCGCTCTTCCTTGTGTTCCTGCTGCTCGCTGCCGGCTGCGCCCCGACCTCGACCACGGTGCAGCAGGAGCAGGGGGCAAGCGCTGGAGTCTCATCGGCGCCGAAGACCCTGCGGATTGGCCTCGACTTGTCTCACGAGCCGAAGGAAGGGTTCATGATCTTCGGAGGCGGTGGGGTTGGAGGGACCGAGCACTCGCTGATGTTCCATGCGGGCCTCACGATCTACGACGCGGACGGGGAGCTACGGCCGCGCCTGGCCCGGAAGGTGCCAACCATCGAGGACGGCGACTGGCGCGTGCTGGCTGACGGAACGATGGAGGTCACCTGGAAGCTGCGCCCCGACGCCAGGTGGCACGATGGCACCCGTTTGACCGCGGACGATTTCGCGCTGGGCATGCAGATCCTCCTGGACCCGGAGCTGCCAGCCCGCCGCGCGCGCGGGGCGAACCTCATCGCGCGAACGTTCGCCCTCGATCCGGAGACGCTAATCATGGTCTGGAAACAGCCGTACATGCTGGCCAACGCCATTGGGATCGAGCAGGGACCAGCGGTAGCTTCCCACCTCATGGCCGAGCTGTACGGACAGGCCGATAAACAGACGTTGATCAATAGCTCGTACTGGGCGCGCGACTTCATCGGCCTGGGTCCCTACCGATTGGCCAGCTGGGAGCTGGGCAGCCACATCGAGGCGCTGGCTGTCGACCAGTATCTGTTCGGGCGGCCGAAGATCGACCGCCTGATCCTTCGCTACTTCGGCAGCCCCAACACCCTCGTGGCCAACCTCCTCTCGGGTGATGTGGACATCGCGCCGCTCGGGAGCTCCCTGGATGCGAGCCATCTGGTGACGGTCAAACAAGCGTGGGACCCGGCTGATGTGGGCACCGCCACGGCCATGCCAAGAGGCGTGCGCGACATCTACTTGCAGTTCCGTGACCCCAACGCGCCGTGGGCCCGCGATGTCCGGGTGCGCCGCGCTTTCGCCCACATGACCGACCGCGAGGTGTTCGTCGAAGCGTTGCAGTTCGGCTTGACCACCCCCGCTCACACGAACATCACGAGGGAAGATCCGGCCTACCGTCTGTTGGAGCAGCGTGGGCTTCCCACGTATCCGTACGATATGGCGCGGGCGGAGCGGTTGCTGGCGGACGCGGGGTGGACACGGGGTGCAGACCGAGGATTCCAGAACAGCGCCGGGCAGCGCTTAGGCATCGAGGTTGCCGGCACCAACCGCGGGGACGCGCCCAAAGAGATCGAGGCGCTCGCCGGCCAGTGGGCGGGGGCCGGGCTGCAGACGACGGCGGCGCAAGTGAATGCCGGCGCAGCGAACTACGAGGAGCTGCGCGCGAACGTCAAGGGCACGTTCCTGTTCAACTGGACCATCAGACCCGACGCCGCAGAGTCCACGACGACCGCCCAGGTCGCCAGCGAGGCAACTCGGTGGCGGGGGAGCAACTTCAGTGGGTACAGCAACCCGGCTTTCGATCGGCTCTACGACCAGTACACCCTGACGCTGGAGCTGGGGAGGCGCCACGAGGCATTGGCTGAGGTCATGCGGCTGGGCGCCGAAGACGTCAGCACGATCCCCATCTACTACCTGACGTCTCCGCTAATCTTCCGGAAGGGTATCCGCGGCCCAGGCATGGCCCCACCGGTCCAGCTGGCGAGCGCGTGGAACATCCACACCTGGGAGATGGATTAGGGGCTACCCCCCTCCCTAACCCTCCCCCTCAAGGGGGGAGGGGACTGGTTGGTGGCGCCAACGCTCCTCAGGGGGATTTGCTCATCCTCGGCCCGCCGGGCGGGCGGCCTCACGGCGCACCCCTCCGATGGTCCAGAACTGCTGGTAGCCGATGCGCTCGCGGGGGAGTTGGATCATTGGGAAATTCTTGGCCGGGTCCCGTACGACCGCCATCGGGTCCTCGCCCCGCTCCACCCGCTCGATGTTCTCGAGCAGCAGGTTGTGGTAGAGGGCGACGCCCCGGTCGGAGGTCACCAGATGCTCGATAGTCCTGTCTGAGATCGGCCCCTGGGCCACCCATGCCAGCATGTCCTGTTCGGGGACGTTCTCTGGGGGGCTGAGGATGTTCCCCTCCTCATCGAAGACCCTCGTGCGCCGGACGGGGATATCCGCCCTGGGGGGCTTGCCCTCCCCGCGCAGCACGCCCTGGTAGCGGACGTGCATGGTGTGCGTGTCGTCCACAGGCACCCGGATCTGGTAGTTGGGCCGCCGCACGTCGCCGACCGAGAGGATATTGGGGAACAGAATGGGATGACCGGTGGTCCAGTCGTCGCAGTCCTCTGGGTCCCCCTCGACAAGGCGGCGCTTGACGATGCCGTACTCAAAGATGTCGAAGTCGATCTTCACGTGGCGGGCTGGATTCATCGCGGGCGGCCGACCCAGTTTCTTCATCACGTAGTTGCCAAAAACGCCATGCAGGTGCTCGAAGTGGATGGGATCCAGGGAGTTGTCCATGCAGTTGAGCCAGCTGCAGGGGAGCGGGGTGATCTCGATGTTGCGGTCGATGTCGTCGCGCACGAACAGGTCGTAGCGCGGCAACAGTGGCGCCGGCCCCGGGCCCATATACGCGAAGACCAGCCCGCCCAGCTCCTGGACAGGATAGGAAGGGATCTTCAGCGGCAGGCACGCGGGCTCGAACGGCATGTCCACGACGTGGCCTTCGGTGTCGTAGGTCCAGCCGTGGTAGGCGCAGCGCAGCCCGTTGGGCTGGGGGATGCCGTAGGCGAGGGAGATGGCACGGTGGGCGCAGCGCGGCCCGATCAGGCCGATCTCGCCCCGCCCGTTGCGGAAGAGGACCAGGTCTTCGCCCAGGAGCCGCACTGGCTGCACGGGTTCGGCGTCCAGCTCGGCGGCGGCGCCCACCACGTGCCAGTAGCGGCGGAGCAGGTTGCCCATGGGCGTCCCAGGACCCACCCGCGTGAGCCGATCGTTGATCTCATGAGTAAGCATGGTAACACCTCCGGTCCACTGGTGGGGAAGCACGTCAGTGTATCACGGGCTGAGACCGCACACTTGACGCATTAGTTTACGTCATATAGAAGCGTATAATTCGACATCAATATTTGACTCTGGGAGCTGCACGTGGCAGTCAGAACGACCATCCATCTTGAAGAGTCGCTGGCCGCGCGAGTGCAGCGGCTGATCGCTCCACGCGGGATGAATCGCTTCATCAACGACGCGGTCGCCGAGAAGGTAGAGGCCATCGAGCGGCAGAGAATCGAAGATGAGATGCGGGAGGGCTATCTCGCGACCAACGACGACCGCGACCAACTCGCAGCCGACTGGGAGGTCGTGGACCTCGAGAACTGGCCGGAATGGCAGGAGTAGCCTTCCCTCAACGTGGCGAGCTCTACTGGGCCAATCTGGACCCCGTAGTCGGGACGGAAATGGCGAAAACGCGGCCTTCGGTCATAATCTCGAATGACGTGGGGAATCAGTACTCACGGCGAGTGATCATTGCTCCCCTCACGAGCGCGGGAGTGCATCGCGTCTACCGGTTCGAGGTCCCGATCGCTGAGGGCGAAGGCGGGGTTCCGCACGCCTCCAAAATAGCCCTGGATCAGATTCGAGTTGTGGATAAGAGGCGCCTCGGCCGACGACTCGGAACCCTGCCGCGCGAGCGGATGCTCGAGGTGGACGCTGCTATCCGCCTCAGCCTGGCGGTCTGACCCGCACGCTCTCGTAGAGGATCCCGTCGCGCGCCAGCAGGCCCAGCATCATATCCTGCTGCTCGCCCCATACCTCCGCCAGCGAGCTATGTCGGCTCTCCGCGACGCGCCGCTCCAGGAACGCGCGCCAGGCGGCCTCGCTGCGCTCTGGATGTCTGGCGCCGCGCCTCCATCTCATGCTTCTCCAGCGTCGCCAACCTAATGTGCACGGGCAGCAGGCGCAGCTCGTCCACCAGCTGTCGGTACCGCGTCTGCAGCTCGGCGCCGAGCCGAGCTTCGGAGTTCGGAGCAGCGCGCGCACGAGGAACGAAAAGGTGGAATCGGTCGAACACGAAGTCGGCGTCGGGCTGCGTTGCCTTCACATGCTGGACGATCGCCTCGATCGTGTGCAGACAGAGCATGTCCACGTTCGGGACGGAGTAGTGCTTCCAGGAGTAGAGGATCGATCCCTCATCGAAGGCATAGACCAGGCGTGCCTGCGGAACGAGGCGGGACAGGAGGGCCGCGACGTAGATGTCCTTCCCGGAGCCAGGGATCCCCTCGACGATGTAGATCACGCCTTTTCCCTCTCCCTCTGGGCCCTTTGGGAGAGGAAGTGACTCTATCGCCTGGCCGCGGCCTCCGCCCACGCGAAGCGGTCGCCGCGCTGGTCTCCGGGCACCCAACCAGACTGAAGCATCTTTTTACTCTCGCTTTCCCGCCGGAATGCGATGTACGGATGGTTCTTTGCCGGGTCGCGCACGGTTCCCATCGGGTCCTCGCCGCGCTCGACCTTGTCGATGTTCTCCAGGATCAGATTGTGATAGAGAGCGACGCCCTTGTCGGAGGTCGCCAGGTGCTCCTGCGTCCGGTCAGAGATGGGGCCCTGGCCGATCCAGGCCATCTCGTCCTGGCGGACCACGAAGGGCGCATCGACGCGGCCCAGCTCGTCGTACTCCACCTGCTCTCGCCGAGATGGCACGCTCTCCTGGACCGGCTCGTCCTGCTTGCGCGGGCGTCCCGCGTAGATGATGTGCATGGTGTGCGTGTCGTCCACGGGAACGCGAATCTGGTAGGTGAAATTCACGCCAGGCCCGACCACCAGGATGTACGGGAAGATAATTGGGTGGCCGACGGTCCAATCATCATGGTCTTCAGGCTCGCCCTCCACCAGGCGCCGCTTATACACGCCGTACTCGAAGACGTCGAACTCGATTTTCAGGTGGCGGGCGGTGCGCACCGCGCGGTCGATGCCCCGCTTGCGGTTGTACCAGTCCCAGTAGTAGCCGTGGAGGTGCTCGAAGTGGACCGGATCCATCGAGTTGTCCATGCACTGCACCCAGTTGCAGGGGAGCGGCTTGAAGCTGATAGTCCGCACAATGTCGTCGCGCACGAGGCCCTCCCATCGGGGGAGCAATGGGTGCGGCTCGGGGCCCAGGTAGGCCCACACCAGCCCGCCCAGCTCCTCCACCGGGTAGGCCTTGATTTTGAGGGGCAGGCACGCGGGCTCGAAGGGCATGTCCACAACGTGCCCTTCGATGTCGTAGGTCCAGCCGTGGTAGGCGCAGCGCAGCCCGTTCGTCTGCGGGATCCCGTAGGCCAGAGAGATGGCGCGGTGAGCGCAGCGCTCTCCGAGGAGCCCGAAGCGGCCCCGCTCGTCTTTGAAGAGGGTGAGATTCTCGCCCAGGAGCCGGATGGGCTGGACCGGCTCCCGCTCCAGCTCCGTGACGGCCCCCACGGGCCACCAGTAGCGGCGGAGCCAATTGCCTCCGGGCGTATCAGGGGTCGTCTGGGTTAGCCTGCGATTCTGCTCCTCGGTGATCACTGCACCTACCTCCGTGTTCTTGCCACCACCCGACGCGCGCCGCGGATGTCATACGATACTCCCAGCCGCCCCGGCTGGCAATCGAGGACTGAGGACTGAGCGCTGTGGCCATAAGATGATGGTGGAATCCAGCTTCCCCAACGAGCTGGAAGAACGAGTAGGGGCGCGGCGCACGCCGCACCCACGGGGGCATTGAGCGTGGTCGGGTTCGAGGGTTTTCCGCCGGACGGCTTGCAGTTCCTCGACGAGCTCAGCCGCAACAACAACAAGGCGTGGTTCGACGCCCACCGGGGCGACTTCGACGAGTATCTGATGGCGCCCGCAAAGGATCTCGTCGTCGATCTCGGGATGCAGCTCCAGGAGCGCGTCTCGTCGCGGATCAACGTCGAGCCTCGCGTCAACGGGTCGATCATGCGGATGAACCGGGACATCCGGTTCTCGCGGGACAAGACACCGTACAAGACCTGGCTGGGGCTGTGGTTCTGGGAGGGAAAGGGGCGGTCGATGGATTGCGCCGGCTGCTATTTTGGTCTCAGCGCGCACGAGTTGACGCTGGGCGCGGGGAAGCACGGGTTCGACCCGGCCATGCTCGGACGGTATCGATCAGCCGTGGCGGACCCCGCTATGGGGGCTGAGCTGGTCACCGCCCTCGAGGCAATCCAGCGGTCGGGGTCCTACGAGATCGGGGGGCAGCATTACAAGCAGGTGCCGCCGGGGTTCGACCGCGGCCAGGCGCGGGCGGCGCTGCTCCTCCACAATGCGCTCCACGCGAGCGTGACGCTGCCGATTCCCGAGGAGCTCCACACGTCGGCGTTCGCGGGCTTCTGTCTGGGCCACTACGTGACGCTGGCTCCGCTTCATCGCTGGCTCGTGAAGGTCATCGGGGGGGGGACACCGAGCCAGTTAGATGAAGGGCTCCCCGTAGAGGACGCGTCACCCTCTCCCTAGCCCTCCCCCGTCGAGGGGGAGGGGACCAATACCCTCTCCCTAGCCCTCCGCCGTCGAGCGGGAGGGGACCAATACCCTCTCCCTAGCCCTCCCCCGTCGAGGGGGAGGGCCCAACTCTTGTCGGGCTACGAGGGATGCGCCCACTACGCCCGAGCCGCCAGAACCTCCTCCGACTCGCGCTCAACGTTCCCGCCGCCGTAGTTGCTCCCGTCGACGCCTTGCCGGAAGGACGTGTACGTGCTGCCGCGCGCGATGGAGATCATGGGGAAGTTCTTCGCGGGGTCGCGCATGACGCCGAGCGGATCATCGCCACGCTCGACCTTTTCGATGTTCTCCAGCAGCAGCTTGCGGTACAGCAGGATTCCCCTGTCGGACGTGGCGAGGTGCTCTACCGTCCGATCGGTGATCGGGCCCTGGCCGATCCACGCCATCTCGTCCTGGCGCACGATGTTGTCGGCGAATACGCGCCCCAGGTCGTCGTAGATCACCGGGTCGCGGAGGACCGGCACCTCCTTGCGGATCTCCTGCCCGGCCTCGGGCTTCACGCCCATGATCACGATATGCATCGTGTTCGTATCGTCGGTGGGGATGCGCATCTGGAAGCTCATCTGGTACGGGCCGCCCTGGGCGAGGATGTTGGGGAAGAGGATAGGGTGGCCGGTGGTCCAGTCCGTCGCGTCCTCGGTCTGGCCCTCCACGAGCCGGCGCTTGTAGATGCCGTATTCCCACAGGTCGAAGTCGATCTTCAGGTGCCGGGCCGGGTTCAGCATCGGAGGCCGGCCGAGCTTTTTCATCATGTAGTTGCCGTACATGCCGTGCAGGTGCTCGAAGTGCACAGGATCGAGCGAGTTGTCCATGCACTGGAGCCAGCTGCACGGGAGTGGGGTGATGCGGACGTTCTTGTTCAGGTCGTCGCGGATCAGGATGTCCCAGCGCGGCAGCTGCGGCACCGGCTCTGGCCCGAGATACGCCCAGATCAACCCGGCCAGCTCCTGGACTGGGTAAGCGGGGATCTTCAGCGGCAGGCACGCGGGCTCGAACGGCATGTCCACCACATGCCCCTCGGTGTCGTAGGTCCAACCGTGGTAGGCGCAGCGCAGCCCGTTGCGTTGGGGGATTCCGTACGCCAGCGAGATGGCCCGGTGGGCGCAGCGCGGCCCGATCAGGCCCAGCTCCCCCCGCTCGGAGCGAAAGAGGACGAGGTCCTCCCCGAGCAGGCGCACCGGCTGCACTGGCTCTTTGTCCAGCTCGGCCACCGCCCCCACCGCGTGCCAGTAGCGCCGCAGCAGATTGCCCATGGGGGTGCCGGGCCCCACGCGGGTGAGCTTCTCGTTCTCTTCTTTCGTGAGCATGTCCTTCCCCCTTTTATCCAAGGTGTTCCGCGCACTAGACCGCCGCTCCGACCTGCGTGCGCTCTCGGCAGTATATCAACGGCGTGCCAATTGACCTGCCACAAGCGGTCGGATATCCTGCTGGATCGGCGCGCGGCGGACCCGGTCCTGGGCACCCGCAGGATGAGAGAAGGAGAGAGCAATGGCAACGCTCCAGGGGGAAGCCCGGGCAGCGCCCGGGAGGACGCTGAGAGTCGGCGTCGCCGGACTCGGCGTGGGCAGTGCCATGATCATTCCCACCATCGAGCGCATGGCCGAGACGGATCTGGTCGCCGCGGCCGACATTCGCCCCGAAGCGCTCGAGCGGTTCGTCCAGCGCTATGAGGGCCGTGCCTACGACAGCGTGGAGGGGTTGTGCGGCGATCCGGACGTGGATGTCGTCTGGGTCGCGACGCCCAACAATCTCCACTGTCAGCACGTTGTGACGGCGGCCGAGCGCGGCAAGCACGTGGTGTGCGAGAAGCCCATGGCGCTCTCGGTGGAGGAATGCGAGCGGATGGTGGCCGCCGCGGAGCGGAACAACGTCAAGCTCCTCTGCGGCCACACCTACAGCCTCAACCCGTCGATCCAGGCCATGCGCCACATCGTGAAGTCCGGCGAGCTCGGGCAGCTGACCGCCGTCGCTACGTGGCTCTACTCCGACTGGTTGCTCAAGCCCCGCATGCCGGAGGAGGTCGACGTCAATCTCGGTGGAGGCGTCGTCTATCGGCATGGCCCACACATCATCGACACGATCCGCACGCTGGGTGGCGGCATGGTGCGTAGCGTGCGGGCCATGACCGGCGCCTGGCTGCAGGAGCGGCCGGCCCCGGGCAACTTCTCGGCGTATCTCGAGTTCGAGGATGGGACGCCGGCTACGATCTCCTACAACGGCTATGGCTACTTCAACACCTCGGATCTCGTGTGGGGGATCGGCGACCGCATGTACTCCGAGGAGGAGGCCGTCCAGGTCCGGAAGGCGCTGCGCGCCGGGCAGCTAGACGTCGCGGGAGCAAAGGAAGCGCAGCGCCAGGCGACGGGCAGCGGGCAGCCAGCCCAGGGGGCGCTGCGTGAACGGCGGTTGCCGGCGACCGGCAACTGGTTCGGCATCACGGTCGTCAGCTGCCAGCGGGGAAACATCCGCCAATCACCCGACGGCCTGCTGGTCTACGACGACGAGGGACACCACGAGGTGCCAGTGGCCGGCGAGCGGATCGTGGGAAGCGCGGAGCTGCGCGAGCTGTACGCTGCCGTGACCCAGGGAGCGCCGATATCCCACGACGGCCGATGGGGCATGGCGACGCTCGAAGTATGCGTGGCCATCATGCAGTCGGGCCGCGAGCGGCGCGAGATCATGCTCACGCACCAGTGCCCAACGCCAGATTAGACAAGGGGGAAAATCATCATGGCTATGACCGTGAGCCCGGGTACCTATCCGACGCTGCGCGCGGAGCGAATCGAGGATCCGAACCGTCTCTGGGCTATCCCGTTGTTGGGCATGATGGTGAAGTCGATCCTGCTGATCCCTGTCTTTATTGTGTTTACGCTGGCAGGGATCGTGTGGCTCGTCCTCATCGTGGTCAACTCCTTCCAAGTGCTCCTGACAGGTTCCTACTGGCAGGCCGCGTACAACCTGACTCGGGGACTCATGAGGTTGAATGCCAAAATCTGGTTCTACCTCGCGGGTCTCACGGACAAGTACCCTGGCTTCGGGCTGGAGATCGACGACCGCTACTCGCTAGACATCGAGTACCCGGAGCAGCCCAATCGCGCCTTCGCGATACCCATCCTCGGCAGCATCGTTCGCATTATCCTGCTGATTCCCTTCTACATCTACGCAGAAATCATCGCTTACGGTGCTATTCTCGGTGCACTCATATCCTTCGTGCCGGTCCTGTTCGCCGGCAGATATCCCGAGACCACATTTGAGCTCATTCGTGACGCCATCAGGCTGAATGCGGCGGAGTTCGCGTACTTAGGAGGACTGTCAGACCGCTATCCGAGCTTCGCGATCTCCACTAAACACGGTACTGCCAAGGTGGTGCTGATCGTCATCGGCGGCGTCCTGTTCCTCCTCAGCCTTGTTCCGTCGATCGCTGGAGGTCAGTAGCTGGCGCTGGGCTGGGCTACAATGGATCAGTTCCTTATTGCGTGGGAGTGAGTCATGCTGACGAAAGAAGAAAACGAGCTGTTGACGCGGGTCGGGCCAGGCACGGCGATGGGGGATCTCCTCCGGCGTTACTGGCACCCGGTGGCGATGGCGCGCGAGCTGACCGACGAGCAGCCGACGAAGTTCGTGCGCATTCTGGGCGAGGACCTCGTCCTCTTCAGGGACAAGGGCGGCAACGTCGGCCTGATTGCCGACCACTGCGCCCATCGCAGCGCATCCCTGTACTACGGACGGGTGGAAGAGCGGGGCATCGCTTGCGCGTACCACGGCTGGCTCTACGATACGGAAGGCCACTGCCTGGAGACGCCAGCCGAACCGGCCGACAGCAAGTTCCACCTCACCGTCCGCATCACCGCCTACCCGGTCCGGAAGCTCGTCGGCATGTACTGGGCGTACCTCGGGCCCCTCCCTGCCCCTGAGATCCCCAGGTACGATGTCTGGGCGCGCCAGGATGGCACGCGGAAGCTCGCGATGTACCCGCGCCTCGACGCGAGCTGGCTCCAGGCCATGGAGAATTCCGTCGATCCCGCGCACCTGCAGGTCCTGCACCAGGAGTTCACCGGTCGCGGCAGGACGCCTCCGAGCACCACAAGGGGCTTCACGGACGACGTGGCGAGGTTCGAGTTCTACGAGGTGCCCTACGGCATCATCAAGAAGCGGACCTATGCCAATGGAAAAATGGACGAGCACCCGCTGATCTTCCCCAACATTCTGCGGCAGGGCAACGCGACCCAGATCAGGGTGCCGATGGACGACGCGCACACGAACATCTTCTTCGTCTACTTTCTGCCAGTTGCTAACGGCGCCAACGGCCACGTTGCTCTGGAAGACGAAGACCCCGAGGTCATCGACGTTGCCCCCTTCAAGGACCCACCGGACGCGCTGCACCCATTCGCGCGGTTCACGCTGGACGCGGTGCTGGCGCAGGACCACATGGCGTGGGAAACGCAGGGGCCCATCGTCGATCGGAGCCACGAGCGGCTCGCGACGTCGGACCGGGGCATCGTCATGTACCGCGACATCCTGAGGCGTGAGATCGACAAGATTCAGGAGGGCGGGGACCCGCTGGCGGTGGTGCGCGATCCTCATCACGCGATCATCGAGACATTCCTGACCGAGTCGCTCGCGGAGGGCTGGTTCGATCCCGCCAGGCGCGGGGGCCAGCCTCGCCCGCGGGAGGCCTTCGCCAGGGCGTAAGGAGACCGCTCACGGTGAGCCTGCCCGCTCATGGTGCGCCTGTCAAGCATGGGGCCCAAGGTTGCGCCATCCCGGGCTCGTCCTTCGACGGGCTCAGGACGAGCGGTTCTTACAGGTCGGGCGTAAGAAGACCGCTCATGGTGAGCCTGTCGAACCATGGGCCCAAGGTTGCGCCATTCCGGGCTCGTCCTTCGACAGGCTCAGGACGAGCGGTTCTTACAGGTCGGGTCGGCCTGCCACTTCGCGATTCGGGGGTAGAGCATGCAAGCGCCACCGCAACCGCCTGTCGTACGCTCGTATCAGACGGCCACCTATGGCCGATGCATCTCCAGCGTAGGCGACCATCATTTCGTCGTCGACCACTCGCAGGCCCAGGACGGCCCCGGCGATCAGCCGGGCCCAGTCGAGTATTTCCTCTCGGGCATCACGGCGTGCGGCGTCTTGATGACCGAGCGGGAGGCCAAAGCCCGCGGCATTCCGCTGAATTGGATCGACGTTCGCATCAGTGCGGTCCGGCGCGATCCCGCTACAGTGGCGGGGCCCATGACGTTCCAGAGCGCCGTCGTGGAGTTCGACATGCGCGGGCCGACTGAGGCGCAGGCGCGGGAGCTGGTGGAGCACTACAAGCGGACCTGACCGCTCTATGGATCGGTCGCCGTGGCGACCCCCGACACCACGGTCAGCTATCGCACCCAGCCCTAACGCTCCGTCAGGAACGCCCTGGGGGATGCGGCCCTAACTAACGGGCGGCCCCTCGGGATCGAACCCGTGGACCTCACCTCGGGGCACCTGGAAGGGAACCCGCTCGCCGCTTGCGACGTGATGGAGCGGCAGCAGGAGCTGGTACTCGATGTCCAAACGGCTGCGGAACGCCCTCGCGCCCGTAAGCTGCCGCTCGGTTGAGCAGGCCCATTCAGACAGGACCTCCTCTTCCCAGGGGATCGACTCTGTCACATCTTCCAGGTAGATCGGGAAGAACTCGAGATGCGCGTCGGCGACCCCGTAGTGTCGCTTGAGGGCCTCGTGGACGCGCGGCATATGGTCCCTGCCGAGGGTGTCGGCAGCGTAGAAGCTCGCGACCCCATCTAGCCAGCTCCACTCCCACCAGCGAGAGAACAGGCATAAGGTGGAGACCGCGAAATGGGAGCGAGTGTACATTGGGAAGGCAGTGATCTCATCGCGTGAGAGGCCAAGCCCTTCCCCGAGGCGCAGCCACAACGCCTCGAACGAGGGCGCCGTCCACTCGGGGTTGAGGTCGTTCACGACGTTCTTGCCTTCGATGCGCACGATCTTCCGGATCATCTTCTTCCGCGATTCCTCGTCGTTGTTCTTGGCAATGATCGCGCCCGTACTGAAGTGCAGCCCGTAGTCCCAGTAGCGGTACAAGTTCTTCACCCATAGGGCGAGGAGCTCTCGCTGCAGAGTGCCGTTGAAGAGGGCCTGATAGAACTCCGGCGGGTCTGGATACCGCTCCCTCCTCTGGCTTTCGAGGAGCCTGAGGAATTCGGGTCCAGCGAGCGTGGGCGCCGCCAGGTCGTCGCGATTGTACGGGGGTGCGATCATCTCCCGTCCTCCTCGAATTCGAGCTTTGGCGGCGCCTGCGAGTCGAGGCCCCGCTACGCAGAAGGCGCCGGTTCCCCCCGGGCGCCGGCGCCTTCGCTCTTCGCGTGAGCGAAACTACGTTAGAGCCGCCAATGCTGGATCTGGTGGATTCTGAGAATGAACGCCTTACGGAAGCCCTCTTGCAGCTCAGGTGTGTCGCAATAGTCGCGAATGGTGTCGGCGTCGAGATTAGAATGCTCGACATCCGCCTCTGCGTGAACGTCGTCGCGGAGCGTAGCCTGGTCGACGTTCTTCATGCCCCACGATTCGTAGAGCTCTCGCAGCGCATCCATCTCGCGCAGCGTCCACTCGCGCCGTTTGGGGTTGAGTTTCTCGCCCTCGCTCACCAGGGCAGTACCGATGCCGAATGGCCAGGGGCTCTCGCGGAGGAGAGACATATACCACCCCCCGCTGACAAGTGCCTCGGCAGACGGCTCCCTCCTCGCAGCCCGGTTCATCTCTTCGTCGGTAATGCCGAACGCGCGGCTGACAATACGATCCAACTCCGCATGGGCCGGGTACTTTCCGCCGAAAATGTCCTGCCCGGCCTCGTCGATGGTCTTGCGCAGTTGCGCCCTCCGCGTCTGAGCGTCGGGCACCCGGAGATACCGTTCGAAGTTAGTTTTTGGAAGGCCAACCCCGCTCCCTAAGCCACTGCGGCGCCTGGATTCGGCGACCTCCTCGAAGCTCTTGGGCAGCGAGCGCTGACGAAGCGGCTTCCCTTCGGTTACCTGCTCGCGAACCTCCTCAAGCTCCTCGAGGTATTCCGCACCCGGCACCGGGCCACTCGCGGGTTCGGTTGTCGCGGTCATCGAACGCCTCCTATCTCAATAGGCCCTGCCGAGCCCCGTTAAGCCAACTCGTCATTCGATCGCGTGTGCGCCGTTCAGGTCTTCTACCATAGCGTCGTGCTCTCGTCAAGCCATGTCCCACTGGTGGATATTCCATGCCGTCACCAGCTGCCCGGCGGTCACATTGGTTACTCCGCGAACCGCTTTTCCAACAGCCGAGACCTCAGAGTTATAGATTGTAGGAAGATAGACCACCTGGTCGAGGAGCATTTTGATCCCATCAGCAGCAATCTGGTCCCGGTCGGAGCTACCGAGGGTGCTCCAGAATCGGCTCTGCAGCTGATCGAAATCGGGATTGCTGTAGCCACCGCGATTGCTCGCCCTGAACCGGTTGGCCTCTGAACTGAGCTCGCTCGTAGTGAAAGAGTCGAGGAAGCCGAACGTAAAGGTCTTCCGGCTGAAGTAGGCGCCTTGGGCGAGAGTCGCCGATCTTTGCCAGTCGGCGTCCCGACTCGATATGAAGGTGTTGGTAGCCTCCAGGCCCGCTGTCTTCCACTGGTTGGCGATGGCGAGCACCAGCTGAGAGCGCGTGCCAGAATCCCCCTGTGCTACCAGCTCGAAGTGAAATGGTTCGCCGCTCTGCGATCGGTAGGACCCGTCCGGGCCCCTGGCCAGCCCCGCGGCCGCGAGGAGGCGGTGCGCCTCCGGAACGTCATACGACAGGTTGGGCAAGCCCCGCTGCTGCGCCACCCGATAGGCGAGGGCTTCTCTCGGCACGATGATGTCATCCACCCCAGAAAGCCCATTCAGGATGGTGTCCACCATGCTCTGCCGGTCGAGCAGCTTTACCAGCGCCATCCGCGCGCGCGCGTCCCGTACCCAGGGACCGTTGGGATCGCGGAACTGGAATCCCCCAATGACCAACGCTATCGGGTCCAAGATGACAGTCCCCGCTCCCGTGGCCTCCCATTGTGTCTTGAGCACGTGAGCCTCTCCCTCCTGGAGGGAACCCACCGGCACAACGGTGATCTGCCCTGCGATCGTGTTCACCACCAGCGTGTTCGTGTCGCCGATGTAGCGGATGGCAATCCGGTCGATCCTGGGCTTGCCCAGAAAATACTGGTCGAAGGCATCCGCTTCGATGAAGCTGCCTCGCAGCCACTGACGCAAGCGGTAAGGACCGAGCCCCACCCATTCGTCGCTCAGAAGGGGACTGGCCGCAAACGCCTGCTTGTCCCCTGTGTCGTAGAGAGCGGCGAGGTGCCGGTTTAGAGGGACGATCGTGTCCACCAGCTTCATATCGCTGGCGAGGATGTAGATGTTCTTCCAGCGCACGATCAGGGTCTGAGAATCGGGTGCCGTCACCTCTGCGATCTGGCTCAGCACGCGTGTGCCCCTCAGGAATAACTCCGGGTCGAGGGCGGCCCTGAAGCCAACGACGAGGTCGTCGGCCACGAGCGGCGTCCCGTCGTGCCACACTACGTCAGAGCGCAGCTTCCACGTTAGCTCCATCCGCCCGTCGGAGAACACCGTCCAGTCGCCGTTTTCGATAGTAGGCACGCGCTGTGCCAAGCGGGGCTGGAGCGTTCGTTGCTCGTCGTAGACGGTCAGGCCTGCGTGGAGTATGTACGCGGGCTCCTGGCCTCCGGTGCCGCTGGCGCCGTAGGCAAAGCCGCCGGCGCCCGGCTCCTCGGTGGCATTGATGCCGAGGGTAAGCGTTTTCAGAGGTGACAGGGCGCCATTGGTCCCCTGCGGTACCGGACCCTGGCCGCTTGGCGCGCAACCAGCGGCCAGCAACAGCGCCAAGCCGCCGAGGAACGAGACACGTCGGAGGCTTTGGCTCTTCATTGAAGCCCTCCTACGAAAAGCCAGCACCCTACTAGCTCGCCGCGCCGAGAACGACCCCGACGTGTCGATACTTCTCGAAGCGCGCGCTGAGCAGAGCCGGCACGTCCAGGTCGGCGCCCCGTCCGTACCGTTCGTCAATGTCGGCGAGCGCCGCGAGGAGCGCGCTTCGCACGGCTGCGCCCGCCTGGGCGTAATCCTCGTGGGCGCCCCCCTCCGGCTCGGGAATGATGCCGTCGGCGACCCCGGCCTCCACTAGATGGCGGGCGGTGAGCTTCATCGCCGCCGCTGCTTGGGGCGCCAGCTCGGCGTCATTCCACAGGATCGACGCGCATCCCTCAGGCGAGACGACGGAGTAGGTGGCGTTTTCGAGCATGAGCAGGCGATCAGCCACCCCGATGGCGAGCGCGCCGCCGCTGCCTCCTTCGCCGATGACCATCGCGATGATGGGCACCCGCAGCTCTGCCATCTCGGCCAGGTTCTCCGCGATGGCCCATGCCTGGCCCCGCTCTTCCGCCTCGAGGCTCGGATCCGCGCCAGGGGTATCGATAAAAGAGATGAGCGGGAAGCCGAACTTCTCTGCCTGTCGCATGACGCGCAGGGCCTTGCGGTACCCCTCGGGACGAGCCATCCCGAAGCGTCGGTTGAGCCGATCCTGCGTCGTGCGTCCCTTCTGGTGGCCGACCACGGCGACAGTGCGTCCATCGAGATATCCGACGCCGACGACGATCGCAGGGTCGTCGGCGAACTGGCGATCTCCGTGCAGCTCGAAGAATTCGGAGAAGACCATGCCAATGTAGTCGAGGGTGAACGGCCGATTGGCGTGGCGGGCCAGCTGGACGATTGCCCAGGAGTCGTCGCGGCTCATGGGTCGCCAGCGGATCCGGCTGTCGGCCGGGCGTTGCGCGAGTGGCGCTCGGCCTTCTTTAGCTCACGGCCGACATTGCAGCCCCCGACCGCGTAGAGCCGGAGCACCCTGGCGAGCGTCGATCGCAGCTCGCGCCGGTGCACGATGGCATCGATCATGCCGTGCTTGAGGAGGAACTCGGAGCGCTGGGCGTCAGGAGGCAGCTTCTGGCGGGTGGTCTGCTCGATAACTCTGGGGCCTGCGAACCCGACCAGGGCGCCGGGCTCCGCCAGGATGACGTCGCCGAGGCTCGCGAAGCTCGCTGTCACTCCTCCCGTCGTAGGGTCGGTGAGAATCGAGACGCACGGAACCCCGGCTCGCCCCAGGCGAGCCAGGGCTGCCGACGTTTTGGCCATCTGCATCAGCGAGTAGATGCCCTCATGCATGCGCGCGCCCCCGGATGCAGACACCAGGACCAGCGACCGACTGTCGTCGGAGGAGCGCTCGGCCGCGCGCGTGATCTTCTCGCCCACGACGGAGCCCATGCTGGCGCCCAGGAACGCAAAGTCGCAGACGGCCAGGCGGACAGGCACGTTCTCAACGCTGGCAGTTCCCGTCAACACTGCTTCCTCGATGCCCGTCTTTTCCTGGGTCTCGGCCACCTTGTCGGGGTACGGCTGCCCCAGGCTGACGAACTCGAGCGGGTCGCCTGGTAGCAGACCGGCGTCTTCCTCGGCCCAGGACCCCTCGTCCGCCAGGGTCGCGATACGCTCGCGCGCGGACAGGCGAGCATGATGGCTGCATTTAGGGCAGGTGGAGAGGTTGTTCTCAAACTCGCGGCGATAGATCAGCTGCTGGCACCGAGAACACTGGACCCACAGATCGTCGGGGGCCTCACGGTGCCGGTGGAATATGTGCACGGCTGGTGAGCTCCAGGCGGGCGGGCCCAGTGTCGAGTGGAGCGCTAGTCGGGGATGAGCCGCAGCGGATTATCCGCGTCGAATGGTCCCAGGGTCAAGGCGTGCTACGATGCAGACCTCACATCCGGCTGAGCCAAGCGCACGGGGGAGTAATGGAAGATATCGCGCGCTTCATCCTGGACCGATCCGCCGCCCACATCAAGCGCTACCACACGACCCCGATGTTCGCCCAGGAGTCCGTGGCTGAGCATACCCACTTCGTCGCCATGATCACGCGCATCATCTGCCACGTGCTGACACAGGCGGGCTATCCCATCGACACACTGCGGGCCGTCGACCTGGCACTGATCCACGACTATGAGGAGGCGATTAGCGGCGACATCATCAGCACCTTCAAGCATTCGGATGCGGAGCTCACGGACCTGCTCACCCGCCTGACGGATAAGGCCATCGATAGCGTGTTCGAGACGCTGCCGGCCGATCTCGCCGGCTATTACATCGAGCTGTGGCGTGGGCACAGCTCGGGATCAGTGGAGGGGCAGATCGTGTCGGTGGCGGATAAGCTCTCCGGGCTCGCCTTTTCCCACGAGCAGCTGCTGATGGGTAACCGGTTCATGGAGCCCATCTATCGCCGGTTCGTGGAAATCATCGCCACCGTCCCCTACGGGTGGTGGCCACTGGTGCAGGAGAGGGTGGCCGCCGGCCTGATCGACCGCCAGCTCGTGGAGACCACGTAGCGAAGATCAGAAGTTCGCGACCCCTGAACCCACCCTCTCCCCAGAGGGGGCGAGGATAGCCCCCTCCCCCCTTGCGGGGGAGGGTTGGGGTGGGGGGTATCGGCTGCACAAGCTGCCAACCGTACTACAAACACCCGTGCGTCAGTCGCGGATCAGGTCGACTCCGCCCAGCACCAGGTTCAGGGTCGCGGCCTCCGGGGGATAGCATGTGCTGTCCGTGCACGCCTGGTAGCTCACGGTGACAGAGAGGGTGGCTTGTTCCCGGTGGGGCACGATGTTGAAGGGAACGAGCGCGTCGATTATGCCCTCGTAGACCAAGAAGTCCTCATCCAGCCCCTCAGCGCGAAATGGATGGGGCTCCGGCAGTTGAACCGGGCTAGCGTCGAGACCGTCGAACGGCGCAATCGCGATCTCCAGGGCGCTGTACCCGTCGGGGACCGGCGCCCCATAGACGTGAACACCAGGGTCAAGCTGCGCAGTGACGTGCAGCTGGTGCTTCTCGTAGGGCCGGTACGTTGCCGATTCGACGCCGGCGCTGACTGTCACCCCGTTCCGCTCGACTCGCTCGCAGACCGCCAGCTGCGCCTGTCTGCCCGCCGACATTCTGCCCAGAAGGAGGGACGGCGCCGGCCGCACGCGGTAGCTCTGTTCGAACTCCTTGCCCACGATACGGCCCCTCTCGTCAAGGCGGAAAATGCCCGGATACGGCACTCCAAACTGGTCGGAGCGAGCCTCCCGCCCGTAGAACCGAGCCTGCTCGGCCAGGTGTTCGTTGTACAGGCCGAGCGCTCGGATGACGCGGCTACCCTCGTCGGAGAGCAGGGGGTAGGTAATGCCGTGTCTTGCGGCGAAGTCGGCCAGCACCTCCACAGAGTCGTAGCTGATGCCGAAGAGCGTCGTGCCCGCGTGCGTGAAGTCGGCGACGCGCTGTTGCAGCTCGACGAGCTGCGTTTTGCAGTAGGGTCACCACCGCGCGCTGCGGTAGAAGACAACCAGGGCAGGGCGAGCGTCGCGGGCGGCGTGGAGGTCGATGACGCGCCCGCTCTGATCCGGAAGGCGGATGTCGGGGAAGCGATCGCCCAGGCCGGGGCCGATCGCGCGAAAATCCAGCCTGGGCATCAGCAGTGCAGACATTCATGAACTCCTGTCGAGAAAGTGGATGTGTGCACGGCACACCGTGCTGGGCTGTGTCATGCTGAGAGCCTGTGAAGCATTGCGGGATGACGCAACCCTGAGCCGCTGCTCCCTGTCATTCTGAGCCGAGCGAAGGATCTGAAGTCGGGTATCGTCCCGAGGCCACCTGCCAGTACCCGCCTTCAGATCCTTCGCTCCGCTCAGGATGCCACTTTCGGTTGTCATGCTGAGCCGAAGGCGAAGCACCTGCCGGGAGATTCTTCGCCTGCGGCTCAGAATGACAGCCCCTGGCTTCGCCTACGGCTCGGGATGACAGTCCCGGAGCCCTGAATCGCTGAACTGCGCTCTGATGATACCAATTAGTCGCTGAGCTGCACGCACCCGCTGCCGAGGATCGCCTCGGCCTCGCTGGCCAGCTCCGGGCCGTACCGCACGCGCAGGCCCTCGCCCACCAGTTGGCGGCGGCCGGCGCTGCCATCGAACGCGATGACGTAGGGATCCGCGCCCTCCCAGCGCCCGAGCGTGGAATGGAGTTGGCGGAGCCGTTCCAGATCGACAGCCTGATCGCCGCTCTCATGAAAGATGAACATCACCCGGCGGGCTTCGGGTCCTATGGAACTGTCATGCTGAGTCCCAGCCGAACCATCTGCCGGGAGAGCCTTCGCTTCGCTCAGGGTGACAGCATTTGGTCCCGAGTTGACGTTCGGATGTCCGTCCTCCGGCGTTCCGGGTCTCAGCTCCCAGGTCCCACGTCCCATCTCTGGATCCCGCCTGATCGCGTCCTCGGTCGCCTCCGGCGGCCACGGCCGGGCTTTGTGGCCGTTGTCGCCCAAATCGCCGAGCGCGCCCTCGTACTCCTGGCCTGGGAGCTGCGACTCAGGTCCGGGGATGGGAACCTCGGGATCAGAAGCCTGGGACCTGGGACTTTGGACCTGGGACGTGGGACCTGGGACCTGAGACTCCGAAGCGGGCACCTGGAACTCGGCACTCTCCACGTGCGTCCACTCTTCAGCGGTCTCCACGATTAGCTCGGGCACGCCGCGCAGGTCCTCATCGCCGGCCTGCGCCTCGACGCGACGCACGTCCACGCGCCCCGTAGCGACGACCACGTTGTCCTCGCGCCAGATCTCGGGGTTGTGGGCGTAGGTCCTCGGGAAGACGACTGCCGTGATGGCGCCGTGCAGGTCCTCGAGTTGGGCGACGGCCATCGTCTCTTGCTTCTTGGTCACCACCTTGCGGACGCTCATGATGGCCCCCGCTAGCGTGACACGCTCGCCTTTCAGCTCCTCGCTCACCTGGCTGGTGTTCGCCGTGACCCGCGAGGCAAGGAACCGGGCTGCCGCCTGGAAGGGATGGTCAGAGAGGAAGAAGCCCAAGGCCTCCTTCTCCCAAAGCGAACGCTGTCGGTCCGAGAGCGCCGGCGCGGGCGGCAGCGCCGAGGGCTGATCGGCGGCGAATTCGGCGCCGAACAGGCTTTGCTGGCCCACGCCCGCGGCGCGCTGCGTCTGCTGGCCCGCCGCTAGGGCGCGGTCGATTCCGGCCAGCACCTGCTCTCGGCGACCGAACGTGTCGAGAGCACCGGCCCTAGCCAGAGCCTCAAGCACGCGCTTGTTGACCGTGCGCAAGTCGAGGCGCTCGCAGAGATCGTCCAGCGAGCGATACGGGCCGTTGGCCTCGCGCTCCGCGACCAGGAGCGCAGCCGCGCCGGCCCCGACGTTCTTGACCGCGCCGAGCCCGAAGCGCACGGCGTCGGGCCGGGGGTCAAGGGTCAGGGGTCGGGGGTCAGGGAGGCCACGCGGCTCCCTCTCCCGCAGGATTGAGGGCGCGGGTCGGGGCTCAGGAATGCCAAGCGGCTCCCCCTCCCGCAGGATTGAGGGCGCGGGCCGGGGCTCAGGAATGCCAAGCGGCTCCCTTTCCCCCAGGATTGGGGGAGAGGGTTGGGGTGAGGGGGCCCCCTCGACCGAGAAGGCTTCGCCGCTCCGATTCACGTCAGGGCTAAGCAGGGGGATGCCGAGGCGGCGGCACTCGCCCGCCGCCGCGACGACCCGGTCGGTATCGTCCGCCTGCGTGCTGAGCATCGCTGCCATGTACTCGACGGGGTAGTTGCATTTCAAGTACGCCGTCTGATAGGCGATGTAGGCGTAACAGTACGCATGCGCGCGGTTGAAGGCGTAGCCGGCGAAGGGCTCGATGTACTCCCAGATCTTGGCAGCCACGGCTGGGTCCACGCCATTGTTCCGGGCGCCTCCCAGAAAGTTGTCGCGCTCGCGCTGCATCTCCTCTTTGATCTTCTTGCCCATGGCGCGGCGCAGAATGTCGGCCTGGCCCAGGCTGTACCCGGCGATCGCCTGAACGATCTGCAGCACCTGGTCCTGGTAGACGATGACCCCGTAGGTGCCCTCGAGGATCGGTTCCAGTTTGGAGTCGAGGTAGGTGATGGGCCGGCGGCCGTCTTTCGCGGCCACGTAGGTGGGGATGTGGGCCATAGGTCCGGGACGGTAGAGCGCCACGATGGCGGCCAGGTGGTCCACGCTGCACGGGCGGAAGTCGCGCAGCGTGCGCCGCATCCCGGCGCCCTCCAGTTGGAACACGCCCGTCGAGTCACCGTTGGAAAGCATCTCGAAGGTCTTTGCGTCGTCCAGCGGCAAGCGCCGCAGATCGAGCGACACACCGCGCGTTCGCTCGATCATCCGCAAAGCGTTCTCGAGGAGGGTGAGATTGGTCAGCCCCAGAAAGTCCATCTTGAGCAGGCCGATGGTCTCCAGGCCGTGCATGTCGTACTGGGTCATGATGACGTTCTCGCCACGCGCCCCGCGCTGCAGCGGAACGTGGTGGACGAGCGGCTCGCCCGAGACGACGATGCCGGCGGCGTGGGTAGACGCGTGGCGGGTGATTCCCTCGACCTGGCGGGCCGAGTCGATGAGCCGGCGGACATGCTCCTGCTCATCATGGAGCAGCTTCAGCTCTGGACTCGTCGCCAGCGCGCGGTCCAGCGTCATGCCGACGGGCAGAGCCGGGATGAGCTTGGCCACCCGGTCCACCTCCGACAGCGGATAGCCGAGCGCTCGGCCCACGTCGCGGATCGCGGCGCGCGCCAGCAGGCGGCCAAACGTAACGATCTGGGCCACGTGGTCGCGGCCGTAGCGCTCGGCGACGTACTCGATTACCTCGTCGCGTCGGGTATCCGCGAAGTCCATGTCGATGTCCGGCATCTGGATGCGCTCGGGGTTGAGGAACCTTTCGAAGGTGAGGCCGTGGGCGATGGGGTCGATGGTCGTGATGCCCAGGCAGTAGAGGATGATGGACCCTGCCGCCGAGCCGCGCGGGCCGCACAGGATGCCGCGACGGCGCGCGTAGTCCACGAAGTCCCAAACGAAGAGAATGTAGGCGGCGAAGCCCGTCGTGCGAACGACCTCGAGCTCGTAGCGTAGGCGATCCTCGATCGCGGGTGTAGCGCGCTCGTAGCGTCGGGGGAGGTTCTCCCAGCACATCCGCGCCAGGAAATCGTCGGAGCTCTCGCCCTCCGGCACGAAGGGAAGATTGGGGAAGTCGAGACGGCCGAAGACCAGCTCCAGGTTGCACTTCTCGGCGACGGCCATTGTGTTGGTGAGGCCATGGGGGACCTCTGCGCCGAAAACCTGCCACATCTCGGCAGGGCTCTTGAGGTAGTGCTCGCCCGTGTACATCTTGAGCCGCTTGGCATCGTCCACCAGCGAGTTGGTCTGAATGCAGAGAAGGAGGTCCTGCGCCGCCGAGTCTCCCTTGCGCGTGTAGTGAGAGTCGTTGGTGCAGACGACCTGCAGGTCCAGCTCGCGCGCGAGCGTAAGGACGCCCCGGTTGACGGTCGGCTGGAAATCGAGGCCGTGGCTCTGGAGCTCGAGGTAGTAGTTCTCGGGGCCGAACGTCTCCCGATAGAACTCCGCGGCCCTGCGCGCCGCGGCCATGTCGTCCTGCCGCAAGGCCCACGCCACCTCGCCTGACGGACAGCCCGACAATGCGATCAAGCCCTCGCGCCGCTCCGCGAGGAGGTCGTGGTCGATGCGCGGCTTGTAGTAGAAGCCCTCGAGATGAGCCTTGCTGGTCAGGGCGAGCAGGTTCCGATAGCCGACCGCGTCCTTCGCCAGCAGGGTGATGTGGGCCGACGTGCGGTCTTGCGGCTCGCGGTCGGTCATGCGGCGGGCCGCGACGTAGGCCTCCACGCCGATGATCGGGTTGATGCCCGCCTGGCGCGCCGCCTCGTAGAACTCGATGCCGCCGTAGAGCACGCCGTGGTCGGTCAGGGCAAGGGCCGACATCCCATGGCGCCGCGTCTCCTCCACCAGCTCCGGCACGCGCGACAGCCCATCCAGCATCGAGTACTCGGAGTGCACGTGGAGGTGAGTGAACTCGGGCGCATGCGCGGCCATCAGGCCTCCGGGTCAGAGGGGTCAGGATAATGGTATCGCAGCCAGGGCCGGCTCAGGGGCGGCGCGCGAGCGTCGAGAGGCGGCGGGCCAGACGTTGTGACGGGGTAGTGACACACACGTCAGCTCTGGCCGATAATATGGGAACGGATCCGTGCGTTCACGCAACACGGAGGGTGCCGTGGCAGAAACCGTGACCTTGCTTACCGCCGAGGACGTTGAAAAACTGCCCTCGGATCTTCGCTGCGAGTTGATCGATGGAGTGCTGATCGAGATGTCGCCGCCTGGGAACGTCCATGGGAGGACCGCTGCCAAAGTCACTGGTGCTCTCCTGAGAGCCGAGGCCATGGGTCTAGGGCGAGTTTTTGGCGAGGTTGGCTTCACGATCCGACGGGGTCCTGACACGGTGCGCGCACCGGACGCGTGCTTCTTTCAAACCGGGCGAGTTCCAACGTCGACCGTATCGCCTGCGTTCTGGGCTGTGCCCCCCGATCTAGTCGTCGAGGTCGTCTCCCACTGGGACACAGCGGCAGAGATTCAGACCAAAATTCGGGAGTGGATCGAGTTCGGGGTTCGCCTTCTCTGGGTTGTATATCCGGAGAGTCTCACCGTCCACGTGATTCGCTCGCTCCAGGAGCGGCAGATACTCTCTGTGGGCGACAACCTCGACGGCGACGACGTACTGCCCGGCTTCTCGTGCGCAGTAGCGGAGTTTTTCGACTGACACGAGGCAACACGCAGTAGGCAATAGGCACGAAGCAATAGGCAATGGCGGCCGCTTCTGCCTATTGCCCGTTGCCTATTGCCTAGGCCAGTTGGCGCTTGAGTAGCTCGTTGACGACCGCGGGGTTGGCCTTGCCGCGTGTTGTCTTCATCACCTGGCCGGTGAGGAAGCCCATCGCCTGCGGCTTGCCGTTTCGATAGTCGGCGACGGCTTGCGCGTTGCCGGCAATCGCGTCGGCGACGGCGCGCTCCAACTCAGCAGTGTCGCTGATCTGTGCGAGGCCCCGCTCGGCGACGATGGCTCGCGGGCTGACGCCCGACGCCGCGGTCTCCTCCAGCACCTGCTTCGCGATCGCCTGGCTGATGGATCCTTCGTCCAGGAGAGTGAGCAGCTCGGCAAGGTGGCCCGGGGTCGCGCCCGTGCCGTCGAGATCGACGCTGCGGTCGCGCGCGATGCGGAATAGCTCCCCCTGGATCCAGTTGGCCACCACCTTGGGCTTGGGGTAGAGAGCGAGTGTCTGCTCGAAGAACGTGGAAGTCGCCAGCGTCGAGGTGATCTGCTCGGCGTCGTAGCGGCTGAGGTCGAGATCGCGCATGTAGCGCTCGCGGCGCGCGTCGGGCAGCTCCGGCAGGCGGGCGCGCAGCTCGGCCACCCACTCGCTCGACACGAACACGGGCGGCAGGTCGGGCTCCGGGAAGTAACGGTAGTCGTGGGCCTCCTCTTTGGAGCGCTGCGCGACGGTCGTGCCGCGGTCGTCATCCCACCCCCGGGTCTCCTGGACAATACGCTCGCCGCGCTCCAGCAGGCGCGTCTGGCGTTCGATCTCGTACTCCAGAGCACGCTGCACCGACCGGGCCGAGTTCAGGTTCTTGACCTCCACTTTGACCCCCAACGGTTCCGAGCCCGCCGGGCGAAGCGAGACGTTGACGTCGCACCGCATCGCCCCGTCTTCCATGTTGCCGGTGGAGACGCCGAGTGTTTGCACGATGAGGCGCATTTTCTGCACGTAAGCGCGCGCCTGGGCGGGCGAGCGAATGTCGGGCTCGCTGACAATCTCCAGCAGCGGGACGCCGGAGCGATTCACGTCCAACAGGCTGTAGGCGGAGCCATTCTCCCTTCGGTGCAGCAGCTTGGCGGTATCTTCCTCGAGGTGAGCCCGAGTGATGCCGATGCGGCGGCTTTCGCCCTCCGCGTCGACCGTGAGCCAGCCGTTCACGCTGAAGGGAAGGTCGTACTGCGAGATCTGGTAGCCCTTCAGCAGGTCCGGATAAGGGTAGTTCTTGCGGTCGAACTTGCTGGCCTCGGGGTTCTCGCACCTCAGGGCCAGCCCCGCCATGATTGCGTACTCGACGGCCTGTCGATTGATGACGGGAAGGCTGCCCGGCAGGGCCAGGCACACCGGGCACACGTGCGTGTTCGGCTCGGCGCCGGCGTAGGCGGCGCTGCATGAGCAGAACATCTTGCTCCTGGTCAGCAACTGGACGTGGGTTTCGAGCCCGATGACGGGCTCGTAGCGAGTGGCTTGCATGGCAAGAGTATTGTAAGGGGATTGCACCTCTCCCACCGCCGTGGGAGAGGCTGGGGCGTGGGCACCATCGCAGACGCCCCTCTCCCACCGCAGTGGGAGAGGCTGGGTGAGGGCACCTCCTCCGCTAGCACGCTAACAACCAGGTAGGTCTTGCCCTCGTCGTGGGCTGCCCTCACCCTCCCCTCTCCCAGTGCGCTGGGAGAGGGTCCACCAGGGCGACTTCACCGGGGGCCAGAATTTGCGCCAGGCCCTACGGCAAGTCTCGGATCATTGGCTGCCAGCCGCTGGCCCGTTCATATGCCGCCGCGACGCGGAAGACTATCTCTTCACCGAGCGCCGGGCCGATGATCTGAAGCCCCACCGGCAGTCCGTCCGAGAGGCCGCAGGGCATGCTGAGCCCAGGGAGCCCAGCGAGGCTGACGGGCAGCGTGCACACGTCGGATAGATACATGGCGAGGGGGTCGCCCGTCTTGCTGCCGAGGGGAAACGCGACCGTGGGCGAGGTGGGCGCCACGAGGGCGTCGAAGCTCTCGAACGCCCGATCGAAGTCGGCCTTGATCAGCGTCCGCACCTTCTGGGCCTTGAGGTAATACGCTTCGTAGTACCCGGCGGAGAGCGCGTAGGTGCCCAGCATGATGCGCCGCTTCACCTCCGGCCCGAATCCCTCGCCGCGGGTGCGAAGGTAGCCATCCACGAGGCTCGCGGCGCCCGGGGCCCGATAGCCGTACTTGACACTGTCGTAGCGTGCCAGGTTGGCGCTGGCCTCGGCCGGGGCAATCAAGTAGTAGGCGGCCAGCGCATACTGTGTGTGGGGCATAGAGACACGCCCGACCTCAGCGCCCAGCTCCACGAGCGTGTCGACGGCGCGACGGATCGCCCCCTCGACGCCAGGCTCCATTCCCTCGACGAAATACTCGTCGGGGACGCCGATGCGCATGCCCCGAAGGTCCGTGTCCATGGGGGCGGCGTAGTCTGGCACAGGATCGGGCAGCGACGTGGAATCCCTGGGGTCCAGCCCGGCGATGACGCGCAACAGCAGGGCGCAGTCCGCGACATCGCGAGCGAAGGGCCCGACCTGGTCGAGGGACGAGGCGAACGCGATGACGCCGTAGCGGGAGACACGGCCATAGGTCGGTTTGATGCCAACCACACCGCACAGTGCGGCGGGTTGGCGGATCGAGCCGCCCGTATCGGTCCCCAGCGAGCCCGCGGCAAGCCCGGCGGCGACCGCGGCGGCCGAGCCGCCGCTGGAGCCGCCAGGCACCCGCGATAGGTCCCAGGGGTTGCGAGTAGCGACGTAGGCCGAGTTCTCGGTGGAGGATCCCATGGCGAACTCGTCCATATTCGTCTTCCCCAGCAGCACGGAACCGGACGCCGCCAGGCGCTCGACGACGGTGGCGTCGTAGGGAGGAACGAAGCCCTTCAGGATGCGGGAGGCGCAGGTGGTCTCAATGCCGGCGGTGCAGAAGATGTCCTTCAGGGCGATGGGAATACCGAGGAGTGGAGCCTCGTCGCCAGCGCGTCGGCGCTCGTCGGCGCGCCGCGCGTCGGCGCGCGCCCGCTCGGCTGTGACCCGGAGGTATGCCCGGACGTTCGAGTCGTGCCGCTCGATCCGCTCGAGGTACGCGTCGGTGAGCTCCAGCGAGGAGCAATCACCCCGGCGCATGGCGTCGAGCGCCTGGTGAATCGTCAGCTGGTGGAGGTCCATGGGCTACACCCTCCCCCCTTGAGGGGGAGGGCTAGGGTGGGGGGTAGCCAGAGGAGGGTCTTGACGCCGACTATTGCAGCTCGGCGGAAGTGACTCATGGGTTGCGCTCAATTGTCCCGACGCGTTCGACCAAATCCCTCTCCCATCGCGATGGGAGAGGTAAGGTGAGGGCCCCTGCCGAACCCTAGCATCATCGGCCATCGAGGTCCGCCCTCACCCCACCCTCTCCCGCTTCGGCAGGAGAGGGAGCCTGCGCGTTCGCTCAACCATCAGTCCTCTTGCGCCGACCTGTATTACTCGAGCACGTGCGGGACGCGGAAGAAGTCGCCCTCGCGGTCCGGCGCGTTGGCCAGCACGTCCTCGACGGCCAGGGATGGGCGCGGCTCGTCGTCCCGCATCACATTGGTTAGGGGGATCACCTGGGCCGTCGGCGGGATCTGCGAGGTGTCAAGCTCGTTGATCATGCGCATGTGCTCCAGGATGCTCGACAATTGCTCTTGGAACGTCTCCTTCTCCTGGTCGGTAAGCCCCAACCGCGCAAGAAACGCGGCGTGGTCGACGTCTTCGCGGCTGATGGCCATTCGTCGGCTCCAGGGGTTTAGGGTTTTCGACGCAGCGCATCGTACGGGCCTGGGCCACGATTATAGTCGCGTTCCGTCGCGTTCAGCGGTTGATCGTCCCCACAGCCTGGCTGGACGTGATCGCCCCAGGCGACGTGCCCGTGAGGTTGACGGCGAAGGTCTCCACGCCCTCGCTGCTCTCATTGGCGCACGTGTGGATGAGGATGCTGGCGGTGCTGTTGGCGCCAACGGTCACCGTCCCGCTCGAGACCACGTAGTCCTGGAATGCGAAGGGAGTCAGGGGGCAGGAGCCCGCACCGATCGCCGTTCCATTCTGTGTGGAGTAGGTCATGTTAACCGGGCCGCTGCCGCCCGACTGGGCCACCGTGAAATTGCAGGGGTCACCCGCCGGGCACGCAGCATTGCTGATGGAGATCGAGCCGCCCATCGCGACCGCCGCACCCGTCGCGCCGGTCGCGGACGCGATGAACGTCGGTATCCCCGACTGCGTCCGCACCTGGAGGCAGTTCGTCCCGGTAAGGAAAATGGTCAGCGCGGTCGTGGTCGAGGGCTGGATCGCGCTATAGGGGGTGAAGTTGCTGCACGCGCTTGTACCGAGCCAGACCTGGTAGCCGGTCGCTCCCGGGACTGCCGCCCATGTCAGCGTGATGTTCCCTGTGGAAGTCACGGTCACCGAATAGCCGCTCCCGCCGGCGGTGGTGCCGGTGTCGCCGGTAGTGGTCCCGAAGCCCCCGGTGTAGACGCACTGGTAGCCATTCCAGGAGGTCCCTGTCGGGCAGTTGCCCGAATAGCCGTAGCTACTGCCGCTGCGGAGGATAGTGCCGACCCCCTCGCCGTCGGACATCCAGGCGTTGAAGGGGCTGCTGAGTCGGACGTAGAAGGTCAGCTCCCCCCCGTAGTCCCGGCCATAAACCCGGACCGTGATGGTTTTGGACGTCTCGCCCGGCGCGAAACTGAGCGTGCCGCTCGTAGCCGCGTAGTCCGTCCCCTGTGTAGCGGACCCATCAGCCGTAGCGTAGTAGACCAGGACCGTCTGCGAGCTCGCACCTGAGAGCGTGACGTTGAAGTCGAAGTTCACGTCTCCCGTGCTGGCGCCGACGCTGCCCTCGTACGCGGTGCAGCCCACGTAGATGTCCCATGCGATGCACGTCGAACCGACTCCACCGCCGCCGTAGGCAACGCAGTTCCCATAGACATCCCGTGAGACGCATACCTGTCCCATTCCGTACGTGGCGGCGCCAACGGTGTGCCGATCGTCGCTGATGCTGAGGGCCACCGGCGGAGGGGGCGGCGGGGGGGGGGGGGGCGGCGGGGGCGGCGGTGGCGCCAGGAACGCCGGGGGCGCTGGCGTCGCGGGCTCCGGGGGAGCGGGGTCTACGTCGAGGATGACGCGGGCCTCGACCCAGTCGCACTCCGTCCGGGCCCAAACGGAGTAGGTCTGCTCCCCCCGCGGCTGCTGCGACCAGTCGATCTCGATGGCGTAGCCGGCCCGCAGGTCAGCGCGACCCCAGTAGGCGTCGACGTCTGGCCGTGGAATACCGATAGCGTCGGAGGCGACGGGTACATCACCGCGATAGATCTCGATCACGTCGGCGCCGGCGGTTAAGCCGGTCCCGTTGGCGTCGACGGCCCAGCCAGTTATGGGCTGGCGTCCACGCACGATCCCTGACGTCTCGATCCAGACGACGCCCGCGCAGGCGTCGTCTTCGGCGGCCTGGAGATCGGCTTGGGCCGACGCTGGCCCGCGCGCGACTAGCACCGCCATTTCTGCTGTTCCCCCCGGCAGCGACGTCGCGTCGTTGGCCAGAGCAGGGCGCATGGGGAGCAGCGACAGGGTCAAGATCAGCAGGATCGGCAGTGCGCTTCGGCGGGTGGAGCGTCGTGCCGTCAATGGGGCCTCCATGCTCTGCGCCTCTCGAAAGGAACAACGTAGATTCGAACGTGGATGTTACGGCAGCCTGCCAGGGACTGGCGCTGCGGGTCTGAACAGCCACGCCAGGGCACGTTGGCTTTACGCTCAGGAGTCCACGCCCAGCGCGCAGAACGGGCCGCCGGCATCCGTGTCACTCGGCGGTGGAGAGGTCGACCTGGCTATCTCAGACCCGCCCGGTAGCGCGAGTACAGGATCGCCGAAGTGCGTGACCCCCCACCCCAACCCTCCCCCGCAAGGGGGGAGGGGGTTTTCCTACCCTCCCCCGCAAGGGGGGAGGGGGTTTTCTACCCTCCCCCGCAAGGGGGGAGGGGGTTTTCTCCCCTCCCCCTCGACGGGGGAGGGTGAGGGAGGGGGTGGCGTCCCGCCGACCCAGGCGTCACGAATTTACGCAATGCCGTGCTGGTGAGCGAACGGCCAGCGCCCCGCCAAAGCACGCGCAACCGATGCTGCTGTACCTAGCGTTCCCACCAGTCGAGATCGTCGCGGCGACGACGGTCTTTGGGGGCAACCAAGAAGCGAGGGCTGCCGCGTATCGCGGCAGCCCTCGCCAGCGGTCGGGGTGCGTCCGGAGCTTAGAGGTTGATCGTCGCCATCCCCTGGTTGACCACAATGGTCCCGGCCGACGTGCCGGTGAGGTTTACTGTGAAGGTCTCCGGCCCTTCGCCACTCCCGCTGGCGCACGACTGGATGGGGATGTTTGCGGTGCTGTTGGCGCCCACGGTCACCGTCCCGCTCGACACCACGTAGTCCTGGAA
>CAYQJS010000004.1:0-136950 GCA_964417895.1 uncultured Chloroflexota bacterium
GCTCTTAACTTAAACCAGCCCTTTTGCTGTCTTGACAATGGGGGGCACCATAAAGGCCCTTACGGCCGTCGGATGCGCCTGCTTGTCTCTCACTCACAGAATGCTACTTACAGTCTGTGGATTCGCTTAGTCTGTGGATTCGCTGCGTGGCAATGGGACTAGCTAACTCTCTCCCAGAGGGCGACGGGATTTTCAGAACAATGACAGGCCGGCTCTCTCGGCGCCCGGCATACAACGAAACGGCCGCTCGCGCTGGCGAGCGGCCGCTCAGGGGGATCGTCGGGCGGTGCTGGTTACGCCGCGACGGGCAATTCCCTGGTAGCTGGATACCCGGCCGCAGCCCCGTCGCTCGTCCCGTCCAGCTCCAACTCGCTCGCTCGGAAGGAGCGGGCGCACATGAAGCACGTCACCCACCCCCGATCGTCGAGATCGTCGTGGAGATCGCCCCCACAGACTGGACAGGCTCGCAAATACCATTTCATGGTGAGAAACCCCCTTCCTCGCATCCCGCCTCGGCAGGAGGCCAGCGGCACCATTGGCGCCGGCACCTATATATACGCCGGTAAGCAGAAAAAGTTTCCCGATTTCGGGTAAAGAATGTGTTACAGATTTTTCACCCCATGAAACGGGGAGGGGGTGCCTGATATCCTTAACAACCCTAGCTGCGCCAGGAAACGGAGGGGCCAATGGCCGTTAGCGTGAAGACGGAACGCGACATATCGAGCCTTCGGAGCACCCTTGAGTGGCTGCGCTCGACCGACCAGCTCCTGGAGACGGATGTCGAGGTCAATCCTGATCTGGAGATCACCGGCATCCAGAAAACACTGGATGGCAGCCTTCCGATCCTGTTTAACAACGTGGCGGGTTACCCGCACGCCCGCGCGGTCACGAACCTGTTCGCCAACACCGACGTGATGAATCGGATGTTTGGCTGGGCGAGCGATACCGATCGGACGCAGAAGCTGGCTTACGCGCTGACCCATCCCATGCCCGCCGAAGAGGTGGCGCAGGCCGCCGCGCCGTGCCAGGAAGAGGTCATCACCGACGACCTGGATGTCAACAAGTACATCGTCGCGATCCGACATACGGCCCTTGAACCGGAGCGCACCATTGGGTCTGGCAACAGCGTGGTGGTGGGCCCCCTGTTCCACGGCGGCAGTCACATCGGCTACAACCGGATGAATTTCCGCTGGGGGAACGTGGGAACGTTCCAGGCCGCGCCGGGCGGCCATATGTGGCAGATTCAGACCGAACACTACAACGCTGACAACCCGGGACCGGGCATTCCGTTCACGATGTGCTTCGGTCTACCCCCAGCCTGCACCCTTATCGCCGGCGGTGGGTTTGACTACGTAGTGCTGCCGCGTGGCTCGGACGAGCTCGGGGCAGCCGGGGCGGTGCAGGGCTATCCCGTCCGCATCGTCAAGGCCCGCACCGTAGATGCGTGGGCGGTGGCCGACTGCGAGTATGTCCTCGAGGGCTACTTGCGCACGCACGATAAGCGCTACGAGACGGCCCAGGCCGAGGAAGCCAACGTCCAGGGCCGCTACCCGTTCCACCCGGAATGGGCCGGCTACATGGGCAAGGCATACCGGGCGACGACGTTCCACGTAACGGCGATCACCATGCGCCGACGTGAGAGCCGACCGCTCATCTTCCCCCTCGGCGTGCATACCTCCGATGACGCGAACATCGACACCACCGTGCGCGAGGCCGCGATCTTTGAGCTGTGCCAGCGGTTGCAGCCCGGCATCATTCAGGACGTCCACATCCCCTACTGCATGACCGACTGGGGTGGCTGCATCATCCAGGTTAAGAAGCGCAACCAGATCGAGGAGGGCTGGCAACGGAATTTCCTCGGGGCCATCCTCGCTTGCAGCCAGGGCATGCGCCTCGCCATCGCCGTCGACGTGGACATCGACATGTACAGCATGGACGACATCATCTGGGCGCTCACCACCCGTGTGAACCCGCACACCGACATCCTGAATCCGATCCCCGGCGGCATCGGCCAGACGTTCCAGCCGGCCGAGCGGATGACGGCGGGCGAGAAGGAGTGGACGGCTTCGAACACGCGTTTCGAAGGTGGCATGGGCATCGATGCGACCATGCCCTTCGGCTACGAGAAGGATTTCCAGCGGCCCGTCTACCCCATCGACAAGGTCGATCTGCGCAAGTGGTTCGATGACACGGACGTTGATCGGGCGAAGTCGCTGATGAGGGGCTGGGTGCTGAGCCTGGCTCGCACAGGACGCTAGGGGAGCTGTGCAGCGTGAGCCATGAGGCACGAGGAGAGCCGGTTTGACCGGTGACGCCTCACGCCTCACGCCTCACGACTCGACGCCTCTCGCCTCGATGCGCGACCGCTTCCCGTTCGCCCGGCCGAGCCCGAACCCCGCTCTGGCGGGGGTGCGCGTCATCGACGCGGGCAACATGGTTGCGGCCCCATTCGCGACGGTCCTCCTCGCCGACTTCGGGGCCGACGTCATCAAGATCGAGCACCCCAGGGACGGGGACGGGGAGCGAAAGCTCGAGCCCATCATGCAGCTCGAGTCGGGTGAGAAGGTCCCGCTTTGGTGGAAGGTGGGGGCGCGCAATAAGCGCTGCGTGACCCTCAATCTCTCCAGGCCGGAGGGTGCCGCCGTGTTCAAAGACCTGGTCGCCACAGCCGACGTCGTCGTCGAGAACTACCGCCCGGGGACGTTCGAGAAGTGGGGGCTTGGATATGAGGAGCTGGTGAAGGTCAGCCCGCGCATCATCCTTCTCCGCATCTCAGGATTCGGCCAGACCGGCCCTTATCGCGAGCGCGGGGGCTTCGGACGGGTCGCCGAGGCGATGGGGGGACTCACCAACGTCATTGGCGAGCCGGAGCCGGGCGCTCCGATGACCCCCGGATACCCGATGGGCGACCTCATCACGGGCCTGTTCGGCTCCTGGGCCACACTGGCCGCGCTCTACCATCGGGACGCCCGCGGCGGCACGGGCCAGGTGATCGACCTCGGACTGTATGAATCGGTGTTCCGTATCCTCGAGTTCGATCCGATCCAGTACGACCAGCTCCACACGGTGCACACGCGCCAGGGAAATCAGCTCTCCTACGTGGCGCCGAGCGACATGTTCAAGACAAATGACGGCTTCTGGCTCACCCTGGCCGCCAGCACCCAGCAGATCTTCGAGGACCTCTGCCGGGCCCTCGGGCGGGAGGACCTGATCACGAACCCCAAGTTCGTGGATAACCCGGCTCGCGTTGAGCACCGGAGGGAGATCAACGCCATCGTGGCCGACTGGGTCGCGCAGCGCACGCGAGCAGAGATCGCCGCGATTTTCGATGCCCGCGGGCTGCCGTACGCGCCGGTTTTCGACATGGCGGACGTGTTCAGCAATGAGCAATACCTCGCGCGTGAAATGCTGGTACGCGTCTTGGACCAGCAGCTCGGCGACGCGGTGGTCCAGAACGTCGTGCCGAAGCTCTCGGCGACCCCCGGCGCCGTGAGGCACCTGGGCCCCAGGTTGGGTGAGCACAACGAAGAGATCTACAGCGGCGAGCTGGGCTACTCAGCCGAACGACTACAAGAGCTGCGCGACGCGGGCGCCATCTGACACGTTTGGCCCACAGCTCGAACGGATCGTTCCGGATGCGCCATGATTGAACGTCGCGCTCTTCCCCAGGGCTCGGCGCAATGAAGATCCGTCGTGTTTTGACTGATACGAAGAGCGTGGGGTACAACCAATGTTCGGCGGGGGCCGTGCGCCCGTCGACGCGGCACTGAAGGGAGACCGCTCTTCAAATGAGAATCGTCGTCGGCATTACGGGCTCGACAGGCGCAATCTACGGGGTGCGCCTTCTCGAGGTCCTGCATGACTCGCCCGAGATCGAGACACACCTGGTGGTGAGCGACCCAGCCAAGCAGACCATCGAGTACGAAACGGGTTGGAGCGCCCGGGAGGTCCTCGAGCTCGCGACCGTCGTGTACGAGTACCGCGACATCGGCGCCGCCATCTCGAGCGGGTCATTCCCCACCGACGGGATGATCGTGGCTCCCTGCTCCATAAAGACGCTGTCGTCCATCGCCAACTCGTACAACGACAACTTGCTTTCCCGGGCAGCCGACGTCACCCTGAAGGAGCGCCGCAAGCTGGTACTGATCGTGCGGGAGACGCCGCTCCATCGCGGGCATCTCCGCCTCATGCTGGAGGTGACCGAGAACGGCGGCGTGATTCTTCCTCCGATGCCGTCGTTCTATCATCGACCAAAGACAGTGGACGATATCGTGAACCACACCGTGCAGCGGGCCCTGGACCAGTTCGGCATTGAGAAGGGGCTGTTCCAACGCTGGACTGGAGCGCAGATCACCGACGCCCGCGTGGGCTCCTGCTAATGCATCCGCTCATGGTTCGACAGGCTCACCATTAGCGGGCGACCTCGCGAGCAGCAGCCCGCGGGTTCTCGTCCCTCGACACGCAAAACGAGCGGGCGAACATCATAACGAGGGCCTAAGGAGGTAGAGTCAAAAATTTTCCCGGTTTTGGCGCCGTGGTTCACCCTCTCCCCAGCCCTCCCCCGTCAAGGGGGAGGGAGTAAGCGGATCCCCTCGCCCCTGGCGGGGGAGGGTTAGGGAGAGGGGGATCTCGCCGCTCATTTCTACGAGACGTTTCGATGAACCTACTAAGGACACGACGAGCGGCACGAAAAAGGAGAGAAGGCGATGGCCATCGAGACCCTGCCACGGACGACGAGCGGGAGCAATCTGGCGTACACGGACCTGCGGGACTGGATCAGGCATATCGACGCGATGGGACTGCTTAAATACGTGAACGGCGCCAACGTCGATGAGGACATCGGCCAGGCGACCGACGTGTTGCACCACACACCCGGCTCACCCGCGGCGCTCTTCGACAACATCGCGGGCTATGCACCTGGCTTTCGCGTCATCGTGAACTGTTTCAACACCCACCCGCGCATAGCGTTCACCCTGGGCATCCCGCACGATGTTCCTCTGGCCGACATGCAGGAGGCCTGGCGGCGTCGCCTCCACGACTTCCAGCCCGTCGCTCCCGTTGAGGTCAGCGACGGGCCCGTCATGGAAAACGTGATGACGGGCGACCAGGTCAACATCCTGAAGTTCCCCGCCCCCAAGTGGCACCCGAACGACGGCGGGCGCTACCTCGGCACGGGCAGCTTCGACGTGACACGCGATCCCGATGAGGGTTGGGTGAACTGCGGCACCTACCGCGTCATGGTCCATAACGAGCGGCAGGTCGGCTACTACATCTCGCCCGGCAAGCACGGCCGTATTCAGCGGCAGAAGTACTTCGATCGGGGCCAGCCCTGCCCGGTAGCGATGGTCATCGGCTCCCACCCTCTCATGTTTCTGGCCTCCTGCACCGAGATCCCATACGCGCTGAGCGAGTACGACTGGATGGGCGGCATGAGCGGAGAGCCGGTCAAGGTGATCCGGGGGCCGGTCACCGGGCTCCCCTTCCCGGCCGACGCCGAGATCGTTCTCGAGGGCTTTGCGACCGACACGACGCGTCTGCCTGAGGGGCCTTTCGGTGAGTGGACCGGTTACTACGCATCCGGAGAGCGCGAAGAGCCCGTCCTCGACATCAAGGCCGTCTATCATCGGAACAACCCCATCGTTCTTGGCGCTCCGCCCAACAAACCGCCTGACGAGCAGGCGCGGTACCGTGCCTTTCTCCGCTCAGCCTTACTCCGCGATGACATCGAGAAGGCCGGAGTGCCGGATATCCAGGGCGTCTGGTGCCACGAGGTGGGAGGCTCACGCCTGTTCGTGGCCGTGTCCATCAAGCAACGCTACGCGGGCCACGCTCGCCAGGCGGGCCATATCGCCGCCATGTGCCACGCCGGCGCCTATCTCGGGCGCTACGTGGTGGTCGTGGACGAGGACATCGACCCCACGAACCTCGAGGACGTGATGTGGGCGATGTGCACCCGGTCGGACCCGGAGCGCTCAATCGACCTCATCAAGCGCGCGTGGAGCGGGCCGCTGGACCCGGCGATCCACCCGAAGGATAAGGGTCACAACTCGCGCCTGATCATCGACGCGTGCCGGCCGTTCGAGTGGCGGGACTTGTTCCCACCCGTTAGCAACCTCACGCCGGAGCAGCAGAAGGTGGCGCGCGAGCGCTGGAGCTGGCTGCTGACGTAGCGCCTGGCTCGATCGCTTGAACGAAGCGACAGCGGAGCCGGTCTCGAAGAAAGGAAGAACCAATGGTTGACCTAGTAGAGCGACCCACCAGTATTCGCAACTATCAGGGCATGCGCGAGTGGCTGGACCGCGTTGACGCCATCGGCGAGCTGCGCCGCGTAAACGGGGCCACCTGGGAGGAGGACATCGGCCGCATCGCCGAGATGCTGACCCATACCGATGGCGCCCCCGCCGTGCTCTGCGACGAGATCCCCGGCTACCCGAAGGGCTACCGGGTGCTGGTCAACTCCAACGGCGAGCCACGCCGTCTGGCCATCACGCTGGGACTCGATCCCAACATCAGCACCGAGGGGCTGATGGACTGGTTCGAGAATCGAATGGATGCGATGGAGCCGCTACCCCTCCGCTACGTAGACGACGGCGAGGTGCTGGAGAACGTCGATGAGGGCGATGACGTCAACGTCCTGAAGTTCCCGTCGCCTTTCTGGCACAAGGAGGATGGCGGCCGCTACATCGGCACAGGCTGCGTCGACATCACGAAGGACCCCGACAGCGACTGGATCAACACGGGCACGTACCGCGTCATGGTCCACAATGAGAAGCAGGTCGGCCTCTACATCTCCCCCGGCAAGCACGGCCGCATCCATCGCGACAAGTACTTCGCGCGGGGAGAGGCGCTGCCCATCGTGATCGTCGTCGGTGGCGACCCAGTGTTCTTCGTCGCCAGCTCCCTCGAGATCGGCGTGGGCGTGAGTGAGATGGAGTGGGTGGGTGGCCTCCGTGGGGAGCCCATCGAGGCGATCCGAGGCAAGTACACGGGGCTACCGATCCCCGCCCACGCCGAGATCGTGCTGGAGGGCTTCGCCTCCCCCAACAACAAGCTGATGGAGGGCCCCTTCGGCGAGTGGACGGGCTACTACGCCAGCGGCTCGCGCGAAGAGCCTGTAGTGGATGTGAAGGCGGTGTACTACCGGAACGACCCGATCCTCCTGGGCTGCCCCCCCAACAAGCCGCCGTACGAGGCGCATCGCTACCGCATCTACCTCCGCTCGGCGCTGCTGCGCCGGGAGATCAGGCTCGCGGGCGTGCCCGACGTGACGGCGGCGTGGTGCCACGGAGTGGGCGGCTGTAGGCTGCTCAACGTCGTCGCCATCAAGCAGCGCTACCCGGGCCACGCCCGGCAGGCGGGCCACGTCGCGGCCATGTGCCGCGCGGGCGCCTACCTCGGCCGCATCGTGATCGTCGTCGACGACGATATCGACGTGACCGACCTCGATGAGGTGATGTGGGCCGTGTGCACACGCTCGGACCCGGAGCGCTCGCTGGACATCATCAAGCGGGCATGGAGCGGCCCGCTCGATCCGGCGATCCACCCCGACCTGAAGGGCTTCAACTCGCGGCTCATCATCGACGCGTGCCGGCCCTACGAGTGGCTAGACAAGTTCCCCATGGCCATCGGCCCGGACCCCGCCTACAAGCGAGAGACCCGCGAGAAGTGGGGCTGGATCCTGCGAGGGGACACGCCTCCAGGGAGCTGAGGACTCTCCAGACTACGGGAACTGAGTCTCGCAGCTCGCGAACGTATCCGTGCCGGGGCCGCCGTAGCAGGTGTCGGCGCCGCCGCCGTTGATGGCGTCGTCGCCGTCGCCTCCCAGGATCACGTCGGCCCCCCCTTGCCCGTTCAGCGTATCGTTGCCGCCGCCGCCCAGGATGCAGTCACTGCCGGCCCCGCCGTCGATCGTGTCGGCCCCAGCGCTGCCCAGGATCAGGTCGTTCGCGTTTGTACCGCTGAACGTCCCACTGCCGATGATCTTGGTCGTGACCGTGATGCCGTTACATTCGGTGGGCTTCAGATCATTGGGGGTGATGGGGCGCCTGGTGTCGGAGAGCTTCGTTACGGGCACTGTGTTGGCCGCGGCCAGAGCCGAAGTCATGCCCGCTCCGAACACGGCCACGAGACCCAGCACTGCTAGCCGATTCCGCGCGCCCAAAACGGCTACGCCTCCGGCTGGGTCGAGCGGAGCGCCTCTGCTGATGGCGCCCGCGCCCGTGCCGGCCGCGCCTGTGCCTGATACCGATATGTGCTGTCGCCATGGTGGACCAGGTAGGAGTGGACGTCCCCAGCGGTGTGGTGCAGGATCATCGAGCCGGAGCGCTCCGCGATCCTCACCAGGTCCTCGATCGCCTCGGCCTCGACGACACGGCCCGCGGGGGGATCGTCGGACACAACGGACACCAGCAATGGGCCGAAGCGCGCTCGGATGCGCGAGAGCTCATCGGCTCGCAGGGAGCGCGCGGTCAAAAGGACGAGCGCTACTGCGCCCCCTAGAGCGATGAGCAATCCTGCCGCGGCGAACTTTCGGGCGTCAGCAACTGTGAGCCTCAGGCTCAGCAGCGAGAGGGAGGCGGGCTCCACGTGGGGAACCTCGACCGAGCCCGATTGCGATGGCGCCCGCGGGTCGGCCTCCCGCGGGCCCGCCGACAGCGCCTGGAACTGATTCTGGTCCAACCGGAAGCCCAGGCGCGGGGCGAACCTGTCGCGCAGCTCCTGACCGGCCACCATGCCCTCGATCGCCACCTCGGGTACGACGGCAACCGTGTAATGGTCGCGGCGAACGCCGGTCTCCGCCTCCAGGTAATTCACGAGGGCGTACAGGTGAGTGAGGTCGAGGACCCCCTCGGACCTGAAGCCGTCGCCCGAGAACGCGGTCTCGGGCTGCAGCTCGATGGTGCGCCTCCAGCCGGCCGTGTCGCTGATGACGGCAGTGAGGCGGTGGGTTCCGCCCACCAGGTGCGGGCTCTCGGTGACGAACCGGTATGAGAAGGCCACGAGCACCTCGCTCGTCAGGCGTCGGAAAACAGGCTCGCCGGTGGCCGCGACATCACCGTCGTACACCCCCGGAACGGGGGAATTCGCAGAGTAGTCGAACGCGCCGGTCTGCTGGTACCCAACGCTGCGGGAAGCTTCATGTTCGCTCGGCTGGGCGAACGACACGCCGCCGAGCCCGACGCACACGATCGCCACGATCCCCAGGCGCCAGCAAGCCCTATCCCTCTTCGGTGTGAAGGTTCAGCATTCCACCTCCTTGCGCGCCCGCGGAACGCCCCCTGCTGGGGGATGTCTGAGGCTTCTTGCGGGGTAGCCCCGCCAAGGTCAGGGCCGTGCGACCCCGGCCAGGACACCCACGACCCATGGTGTCCGGAGCCCTTCCACCAGCCTGCCCACGCGCGGCAAGTGGGCCCACGGAGTGCCGATCAGCTGCGAGGCGGTGGGCTCATGACCGTCGTCCCAGGTGTTGTTGTCCCCTTGAGAACGAAGCGCTGGCCGTCGCGTGAGGCGATTCGGTGGATGACCACCCCCAGGTCCGGATGGCGATATGCGACGACGTCGCCGACGCGATAGTCGGCGACGTCGCGGACAAGAACCAGGTCGCCACTAGCGAGAGCGGGCTCCATACTGTTGCCCGTGATCAGCGCATACGTGACCGGGCCCCCGAGCTGCGACGGGGCCATAGCGAGCCAAGCCGCCCCGGTCAGAACGACCAGGAGGCTGAAGGCAACTACCGAAGACGAGCGCCGTGCGGTCCTCATGGGGAATGTTTTTGGAGCACGGAGGGGGCGCGTGCCCCTCCGTGCTCCAAAAGGGCTACTGCGCGATCACGACCCGCAGCTCGTCTGCGGCAAGTACGGTCGCCTGGGAGCGGTCGTCGGGCAAGTAAGAGTCACGCCCACGTCAGTGCACGTATACCATGTGGTGCCTGCCGCAACCAGCTTGATCTTCATGGTGGAGCCCGCCACGGGTGCCGTATTGACGTCGAACACTACCGAATCGATGTTGAACGGGCTCGTTGCGTTCAGGTTGTAATGGATAGGGGGCCGTCACCGGCCTTGGTGGCGTCCACGACGTTCGCGGCGGCGAGCGCCGACGCGCCGAACGCGACCAGGACAGCCAATCCGAGTGCCAGCACAACCCGTGGTCTGAGAAGCCTCGACAAGTTGATCTCTCTCTGCGGCTCTGAGGGGAGCCCTGCCCTTACTACCCATGAACACAAAAGTAGCCAGCGGTAATGGGACCCGCTGGCTTTTCCCCACCCTTGCGGGGAGCCCGCTCTTGCTGGACAAAGGAAATGCTGGCGGTCATGGGGAGCCGCCAGCATTTCTCACCCCTGCGCGCGATATCCTACGGGACGCCGTGCATCGTGCCTAAGGGCCGCGTGGCTAATCCGGCATCGGCTAGGTGACCCATTTTCTCTTTCGGCAGGCCGCTAGGATCTCCTGAAGGCATGCGCTCATCAGGCCGCCAGTCACTCGTGGTCCTCGGCGCCACGCATGACAATCGACCCAGCAATGCCCGCGAGAAGGCCGACTATGAGCCAGCCCAGGAGGACCTAGGGCGCGATGGTCAGCAGGTCGCCTATCTGCTCGCTCATTGCACACCCCTTATCACGCGCCAGCCGAGTAGCCAAAGAAGACAACCGACCGGGATGAATAAGAGGATGCAGCTACCAGAACTGACGGTGAATGTAGCTCAGTCAGGGCGTGGATCTGGGGCCCATCGTGGCCCGGCGGCCCTGACGTGGGTCTTCAGGATGACGTCGACGCTCGCCAATAGAGCCTCTTTGACATCGGCTCTATTGAGGGCCAGCGCCCTACGAGGCTCGTTGAGCATGAGGTTGCACAGCCGTGTCCAGCGCCTCCAAAAGCTCTGGCGCGGCGGCCATCAGACCGCCATTCGCCTCGGCCTCAGGTTCCGACCTCATCACACTGCTGAACGCCATCCCTACGTCTTCGCCATCCGCGTTCTTGATCACATAGCCGACACGCTTTCGCCACACGCGAACGCCTGGACCGCCGGCGCAGGTCCAGCGGTCGCCGACGGACACAACTCCCGGTTGCCTGCTATCTGATGCCTGATCTAGCAGCGAGTTGATCCGACCCGCTGCCCCTCGGGCCGTTAGCTGTTTGTCAAACACTGCATCGCCCAATGTTGAAACCCCTCGGTGGCATAGCATCCCCAAGGAGTTCGTTCTGCGCGGTAGATGGAGACCAACACATCGTAGAGGACGAGGTGGAGCGTGCCTTCGGTCACGTGGCCTAGTTCGGTATCGGCCAGATGGCCCATTTTCTTGGTTTCGGCAGCCGTTACGCCCCGTCAACGGGCGGTGAGCCGGCTAGGAGGGGTTTCTTACGCCGAGCGGCGATGCAGGCCCCATCACTGCTGGCCGAAGCTCACGAGTCCCAGGTGCACCGCTCGGACAGCGGCCTGGGTGCGATCCGAAGCATCCAGCTTGGCAATGACGTGCTCGACGTGGTTCTTGACGGTGCTCAGGCTGACGACAAGCGTTCGGGCGATCTCGCCGTTGGTCTGGCCTTCAGCCACGAGTTGCAACACCTGACGCTCGCGAGGTGTGAGTGAAGGGCGCGGCACCGCGGGAGTCATTGTGTGTTTGCGCGCGAGCCGTGTGAGGAGAGCAGAGGCCAGGGCGGGAGCCAGCACGGACTCACCCTCCAGCGTGCGACGAATGGCAGCGATGAGCTCATGGTGGATCACGTCTTTCAGCAGATAGCCGCTGGCGCCCGCCTCCAATGCCTCGACGAGGTGATCCGGATCCTCACTCATCGTGATCATCAGCACGCTCGTGTGAGGGCACACCTGCTTGATGGCTCGAGTCGCGGCGAAGCCATCCATATCCGGCATGACCACGTCCATGAGAACAAGGTTCGGCTGGAGCCGGCCGCACAGCGCCACGCCCTCGCCTCCGCTGCTCGCCTCGCCAACTATCGCCAGATTGCGCTCACTCGCGAGCATGGCTCGGATGCCCGCTCGCGACAGTTGCTGGTCGTCAATGATCACGATGGTGGGCAACGCGTGATCTCCTGCTCCTAGCGCTGGGGCACGTCACCCATCGACAGCGCGGACAGCGCCGAGCGGGCTCGCGTGACGGCTGCATCGAGATTGCCGACGAGCTCGACAGCAGCGGCGAGGTCGCTGCTGCGCCCCAGCGCCTCGAGCTCCGCGGCGAGCGCCTGCACTTCTCGCGCGCCTACGACGGCCGCATTCCCCCTCAGAGAGTGTGCTGCCCGCCAGATGGCACGCGCGTCGCCGTCGGCGACCCCCCTCTGGATGGCGCCCAGATTCGCAACGGTTTCGCTCGCGAATAAGGTAACGAGCTCGGCGACAGGGTCCGGTCGGCCCGGCAGTCGCTGGCCGCGGAGGGCGTCGATGACGCCCAAATCGACGACGTCGGTTGTTGCACGAGCGTCGAGGGCCTCGACAGAGGCGAGGTCGCTCAGGGTCGACGCGGCTGCGCCGCTATTTCCCGACGGTACCCAACGGGCGAGCACCTTAGCAAGCTCCTCTACCCGAACGGGTTTCGACACGTAGTCGTCCATTCCGGCCGCCAGGCAGCGAGCACGGTCTTCCGGCATAGCGTTGGCGGTTATCGCAATGATGGGCGTGTGGTGGGCGTGCCCCTCCAGGCTGCGAATCTCGGCACTCGCCCCGAACCCATCCTTTCCGGGCATCTGGCTGTCCATGAAGATTGCGGCGTACCGTTTGCGTGCGGCGGCGGCGATTGCCTCTGTCCCGCTGCCCACCACCTCGCAGCGGTAGCCCAGGTTCTCCAGCATACCGGAGGCGACCTGCTGGTTGATCGGAGAGTCTTCGGCCACCAGGATGAGGGGGCCAGGGGTCGACCCTGCCCGGCGTTCTCCGGCGGGCGCGAGGGGCTCGGGCTTCGCGAGCGCCGGCGGCTCGGCGGTCGGTCCGAAGACCTGCACGAGGATATCCAACAGTCGCGACGCGCGCACCGGTTTCTGCAGAACCGCGTCAGCCCCCGGAGCAGTTCCCGGGACACCCGCCTGGCCCGCGTCGAACGGGACGAGCAATACCACGCGAGTGCGCGAAAGCGCGACGTCGCTCCGGATCCCTCCAACTAGAGCACCGTGGTCCTCCAGCCGGGTGTCCACGATGGCGAGGTCGAACGGATCTCCGTCCGCCGCGGCGGCCCGCAGCCGGGCCAACCCACCCGCTTGATCGTCGGCCTCCTCCACTCTCAGGCCCCACGCCGCGAGGATTTCTCTGAGGCCTGCACGCACCGCGGGATTTGGCTCTAGCGTGAGCACCCGCAGGCCGCGGATGCTGGCGTGGATATCCGGTGCTGGGGCGATGTCTTGCGCGCCCAACAGGAACCGAGTAGTGAACCAGAAGGTGCTGCCCTTCCCGGCCTCGCTCTCAATGCCTATCTCGCCGCCCATCAGCTCGACCAGACGCTTGCTGATCGCCAGGCCCAGACCGCTGCCACCGTGCATGCGCGCGAGGGATCTGTCGATCTGGGAGAAGGGCACGAAAAGACGCTCCTGGTCCTCGCGCGCTATGCCGGGACCGGTGTCCTCGACCTCGAACCGCGCGACGAGGCCATCGGGCCGGTCCTCGTGCACCGCGACCCGCACGATCACGGCGCCGCGCTCGGTGAACTTGACGGCGTTGCCCACCAGGTTGGTGAGTACCTGCCGCAGCCGGCCCGGATCGCCGCTCAGCGCACGTGGGAGCTGGTTGTCGAATAGGGACACGAGGTCCAATGGTTTAGCACGCGCGGCTGGCGCGAATTGGTCAACCACTTCATCGATCAGCGATGGAACGTCAACAGTGCTGTTCTCCAGCTCCAGGCGCCCGGCTTCGATCTTGGAGAAGTCCAGGATGTCGTCGACGAGGGTCAAGAGGGTCTTCGCTGATTGATCGAGGGCATCGGCATACTGGCTCTGCTTGGGGGTGAGCACGGTGGCGAGGAGCAGCTGCGTCATCCCGATGACACCGTTTAACGGAGTCCGCAGCTCGTGGCTCACGATGGAAGCGAATTCATCTTTGAGCCGCTGGACTTCCCGCTCCTGGGTCACGTCGCGAAACACGTAGAGACGCCCGGCGTGCTGCCCGTCAGCCGTTGCCACGGGGGCGGAGTAGAGCTCCAGCTCACGATTCTCGGGCCACCGCTGCGCCACCGTTGCCGTGAACTCACGGTCTGGATCCGCGGCGCTCCCAGCCACAAGGCGTCGAAACCCGTCCGGGTCTGAGAGGACTCGATCCACGAACCCGGCGAACTCAGCCCACGTCCGATCCGTCGCGGCCGCTGCGTCCACGCCGAACAACTCGCCGAACCGGCGGTTAACGTCGAGAAGCCGGCGATCGGGCGAGAGAAACGCGATCCCACGGCTCGTCGAGTCGAGGATGGCGCGATTCATGCTATTGGCCCGGGAGAGCTCGGCCGTGCGTTCGCTGACCAGGCGCTCGACGTGAGCAGCGCGCCGGCCGAGGGTTACCAGGTAGACGGTCAAGAGGGCCGTCATTGCGAATCCGGCCAGGAGCACCGCTGCCGATTGCGGCCCCTGGTGGCCTGCCAGGAACCGGTCTGTTGGTACAAACTCCAATTCCCATTGGCGTCCACCCACCAGGAACGTGGTGGCCCGGCGAAGTCCGGACCGGGTGGCGATCTCCTCCTGCTCGCTCTCGTCGGCCCCCGATGCATGCAGCAGCTGAGCCCCCGCGGGAGCAGAGCGATCGTAGAGGCGAAAGTCAATATCAGGGCGCTTCCCCTGGAGCAGCGCGCCCACCATATCGCTGACGCGAAAGAGACCCGTCACGGTCCCGATGAAGTTCTCCTCCCGCTCAATCGGGGTACCGGTTGGGGCATTGTTCCGATAGACCGGCGCGAAAACCAGCAGACCAGGCCCTCTCTGCTGTAGGCGGGCGACCTGTGGGGTGGTGACGATCTCGCCACTGCGGCGGGCCTTGATTTGCGCCTCCCGACGGTCAGCCTCGGACAAAAGGTCGAAGCCCAGGGCCACTTCGTGGCCCTCGTAGGGCTCTAGGTAGTAGACGACCACGTACTCCTGACGCGGGCCGGCCGCGACTATGGCCCCGCTGGCGTCTTCCTCGGTAATCCGGAAGTCGGGGAAGCCCTCGGCGCGAGCGGTGCGCTCGGCGGCATCTCGCTCGGCCGCTGGCACCCGCAGGTTCCACCCGAGCACCTCGACGCCAGGACGGCGTCCGAAGGCGCCACGAACGAACTCTCGGAACTCTTCCCGCTCGACCTCCCGGGACGCCGCGTAGAGGCCCTGGATGCTTCGCAGCATGTCGACGTAGCTTTCGATACCCTGCTCAACATCTCCAGAGGTGTCCATCGCGCGACCCTCGAAATCGAGTCGGGCCCGCTCCCACTGCTGGGCCTGAACAAATCCGAACGCGGCCACGGTCGCCATGAGACCAACGCACGCCACGACGCCCGTAACGACATTACGCCGGGACAGCGCGGCGATCCTATCTATGATCATCTGCCGGGGCTTCCGTTTAACGACTGTGGTCCCGTCGATCCGACTCATCTGGGCGTCATCCTCGCGGCTCCTTCGACCAGGCAGTCCCTGGTCAGCAGCTCTGGTCAGCGCCGCCGTTTGCGTTATGCGTTATCCGGCCCGCGTGACGCGAATCCGCTCTAATGACCCTCGCTCCCAGGGCTGCGGGCATCTGAAGGCGACGGCAAGCCCCCTCGTGCGCTGCCTTGCGGCTCGCAATTTTATCGAACCGACGAATGCGCTGCTGTACCGGCCAGCAGCGGAGATGTAGCCCGCCGGTGGAGGTCATTTCAGAAACGAGGCGGAACGCGCCAGCGCCTGACGGGTAGGCAGGCTCCGAGAAGCTGGGATGCGTCCTTCGTTGGGATGCGTGTCCAGGCCGATAGGAAATTTGGGACCGACGGGCCGAGAGGCGCGAGCGTTCCCCCCGCTCATGCGCCTCGTGGGTCAGTTCCTATGGATGTCGGGATCACGGTCACCCCCACCCCAACCCTCCCCGGTCGAGGGGGAGGGTGGAACGAGCGGGTTTCCTCACCCCTTGAGGCGGAGGGTAAGGGAGGGGGGTAACGCCCATGTCCATGCGAACTGACCCACTACCGAGGTGAGGCTGCGGCGGGCCCCCGTCGGATGACCCGTTGGAGGACGAACTCGGCGAATCGACGCCCAGCCGGGGGCGGCAGGCGCCGCTCGTCCCGCACGAGGTAGAGGGGACGCCGCAAAGCCGCCTCGATGAGGCGCACTGCAACCGCGCCCCGGCGGCCCTGATCGCCGAGCGCGAGGGATGACACGAAGCCGATCCCGTATCCTGACTTCACAGCAGACACGACGGCCTGCGTCGTGCTGAGGGTCATCGCAACGCGGTACGGTGGCAGGGCCAGCCCGCGCTCGGCCAGCTGTCGCCGCAGGCTCATCATCGTGCCCGACCCGCTTTCGCGCTCCACGAAGCGCTGATTGCCAAGCGCCTGGATGCTCACCTCGCGTTCGCGCGCGAATGGATGATGGGGAGGAACAGCGAGGACGATCTCATCTTCGGCGATGGCGTCGAAGCGGAGTCCTTTCCGTTCGATGCGCGCGCCGACGAAGCCGATGTCCCGGCGTCCCTCGAATACCTCCTCGACAACGCGCTCCGAGTCCGCGGTGAAGACGATGGCCTCCACACTGGGATGGGCGGCGGTGAACTCGGCGATCAGCTGGGCCACCAGGAACTCAGCGGGGGTTGTGCTGGCCGCGATGCGCAGTTCTCCTTGCAGCGTCGTCTCGGTCCCGCGCAGCTCGTCCATCAATTGCCGGTGCCTTGCGAGGACGTCCTCCGCGTAGGCGCGGTAATGCTCGCCCGCCGCCGTCAGCACCAGTCCCTCTCGCGACCGCTCGAAGAGGACGACGCCGAGCGCTCGCTCCAGCTTCTGGATCTGTCGGCTCAGCCCCGGCTGGGTCAGGCCCAGTTGGCGCGCCGCCCCCGTGAAGCTGCGGACCTCGGCCGCGCGCAGGAAGCTCTCGACCTCAGTGATGTCCACTAGCGAGCCAACCCCTCAGCGAGTCCGCCCTCATGATCCCGGCGGAGCAGCCCAAGACCTGGCGCTTCCGACGTGCGCTTGCGACTCGCATTCAGCGCAGGCCAAAAAGCTGGGCCCACTGGCGTTGACGCGTCGCGAGTGCCTGGGCATGTTCGGGCCGCGACGCGTATGCCTTGAACTCGCTGGGAACGGCATAGGGAGCTCGGGTGACCCTGGGGTGCAGGGTGTAGCGACCTGCGAGCTCCGCCAACGCCTCCTGGCCCTCCACGCTGACGAGCCAGCTCATGAAGAGCTTGCCCGCGTTGGGGTTAGGCCCACCCTTCACCTTCGCCACTGCCTGCATGTAGAGGACACCCTCGGTCTTCATCCACTCCACCGGCGCGCCGTTCGCCTTGAGCTGCTCGATGCGGTGGGCGTACGCACCCAGGAAGACGGCGCCATGGCCAGCCGCCAAGAGGTCGGCCGTTTCGACGTGGCCAGCATGGAGCTGCGGATCATTGGCCGCGATGCGTCGGAACAGGTCCATTCCGCGCTCCTCGCCGTAGGCATCGTTCGAGAGGAGGGCGTTGAACATCTCGACGTCGTCGGCTTCCATCAAAATTCTGCCCTTCCACCTGGGATCACCCATGTCTTCATAACTGGTTGGCGCGTCGGCTCGTGAGACCAGGTTCGTGTTCCACGCGATGACGTCATGGTTGGTCCGGACGCCGATCCAGTGGCAGCCGCTATCGTAGAGGCGGGGATTCAGCTCCTGCAGATTCGGCGGGCAGAACGGCTCGATCAGCCCCTGGTTCATCGCGCGGTAGACCTCAAATCCGCTGGTTTCGAACACGTCTGCGCGCGCGCCTCCCGCGCGGGCCTCTGCGACGATCCGCTCGAGCAGCCGCTCGCCAGTCGCCCGGACGTGCTGGATCTTGACCCCGGGAAACCGCGCCTCAAAGAGAGGGAACAGGTCTTTCACATCGTCCAGGTTCAGAGATGAGTAAAGGACAACCCTTCCCTCGGCTTTCGCGGCTTGGTGAAGCGTTTCCAGGCGGCCAGCGCCGACCATGGAGGCCGCGGCCGGCGGCGATGATCCGATAGTGGGCGTGCAGCCCCCAGCGACCAGCGCCAGCGCGATCAACCAGAATAACAAACGGGGCGGGATTGGCCGGGGCACGCCACCTCTCGGTTCTGTCCGATACTGATTCCGCCTCAGAAGGTACCAACTGCGCCCCACGCAGGCAAGCGACCAGGCTGCGACTCAAAATTCTTGCGCGTGGCGCCAACCGGAGCGCGCTTACGCCCGCTTTATCCCAAGGAGCGGCGACTGCGGCCACGAAAACAGGCGAGGGAATTACCACGTAGCACTCAGAGAGGAGAGGTAGCGGCCTGGGGGCGGATCCGCAACCCCTCGACTTCTCAACGGGTCACTCTGCCTGCAGAGTGCTGTGGTAACATCCCAGGCTAACGGTGAAGCCAGGTGCGACGATCTCCGTAGACAGTGAGATGATCCTCCACGGTTGCGCGGTGTCTGGCGAGGGCAGGGCGGCGGAGTTCACGCAGCTGGGCTGGGTGCGGCGCCAGCTCAGCGCGAAGCTCGGGTTCCACCCTTACCCGGGCACATTCAACGTCCGGGTGGCCAGCGCTGAGGACCGGGCGCTCTGGGGCCTACTGAAGGCCCGGCTCAGCATCCGCCTCGAGGAGCCCGACGAGTCCGGCTGCGGGGCTATGTGTTCTCCGGTGCTTATCAACGACCGCATCAGCGGCGCTATCCTGGTGCCGGGCATCCCCGGATACCCGCCCGATCAGGTCGAGGTTGTCGCGGCCCAAAGCATACGAGCGACGCTGTGCGTTGCGGACGGCGACCCGATCACCTTGCGCGTCGTGCCCCGCACGAGGGACACAGGCGATGTCGGGGCCTGACATCCATGACGTGCGCGCGGACGCTCGAGACTACCTCGTTCGGCATAACACGGTCTCCCTCGCCACGTCTGGTCCCGACGGGATCTGGGCGGCAACGGTTTTCTACGCCAGCGTCGGCTTCGCTCTCTACTTTCTGTCCGAGCCGACGACGCGCCACGTTCAGAACCTCCTCGCCAATCCATCGGTCGCCGCCACGGTCAACGAGGACTATCGCGACTGGCAGCAGATCAAAGGCATCCAGATGGCTGCCACATGCCAGGAGGTGCGCGGCAAGGTGGAGCTTGGGCGAGCCCTGGCTGCATACGTGAAGAAGTATCCGTTCGTGGCTCAGTTTCTATCGCCGGGCCGGCTCCTCAAGGGCATGCACGTTGGTGGTCGTGCGCTCGACGTACGCTGCTATCGGCTCACGCCGACGAGGTTGCTCTTTCTGGACAACGAGCGCGGCTTCAGCGACCGGCAGGAGATTCCGCTGGAGGGCCGATGATCAACCGCCTGGACCACGTGGCGATCACTGTGGCGGACCTGGATCAGTCCATCGATTTTTACTCGCGGCATTTCGGGCTCGAACCGTACTTCACGCACGACATTCAGGCCAGCCCACCGCGCACCATCGCTTATCTGCGCTCACCCCAGGGCGTACTCGAGCTGATGCGTGCCCCCGGCCGTCGCATGGGTGAGGGCTTCCACTTCTGCTTCGTAACCGACGACTTCGATGCTGTCTACGCCCGTCTGGTGCGCGACGGTGTCGCCGTGAAGTCGGAGCCGAGGCCCACCGCCGCGAGAGAGCCATCGGAAGAGGGGTGGCTCCGGTGCGTGTTCAGTGGGCCGGATGGCGAAGAGGTCGAGCTGCGCGGCCCGGGACGCAGTTCGGCCTAACACGGGATCGGAAGATTTCCTTACCCACCCCCCTCCCTAACCCTCCCCCGCAAGGGGGGAGGGGACCAGCTGTTTCCCCCTCCCCCGGAAAGGAGGGGACCAGTTGTTTCCCCCTCCCCCTCGACGGGGGTTGGGGTGGGGGAGATCGTAACCCGAGATGCATGCGAACAGACGCACTAGCAGCGACCGGCAGCAACCTACGAAACCAACTACGTCGAGGCTCTCAGAAGTGCGGCCGGGGTGCCTTGCATCCTCGGACGCCCTGCGCTCAGAGTCGGTAGTTTCGAGGGTGCTGCTCGATGCCAGCCCAGTCGGCCCGGCGTCGCCGAATCCAGCCGGCTCGGCTCGCCACGAACTCCTCGATTCGACCGCGCGATGTCCTGGCTAGCACCGCGACCCGCACTCCGTCCACCGGATGTACGCTGATCTCGAGGGTCCTGCGCCGACGCCGGCTCCGGATGACCGCGTAGTCGATGGGCTCGCCATGCACGTGGAGGGTTCGGCGTTCTACGTCAGGCAAGGGGCCTTACGCTCGCCTCTCAGGACTGAGGGCCGCGCCGTAAAAGCGAAGGTAGTCCGCCACGTGGCGTTTCCAGTAATCACCGTCGTGATCGCCGGGGAACACGCTCCACTGGTGGTCGATGCCGCGCTGCTCGAGTGTCCCGTGGAGCACCTCCACGCGCCCGATCCAGTCGTCCTGGTCGCCCACGTCGATCCAAATCTTCAGCTCGTGGATGCGCGGGGCCCGCGCGGCGAGAGGAATAGGGGCCCGGCGCGCATATTGCCCCCGCATCCCGAGGAAGTCACGCTCGCCTTCTTCCGGGAGAGACGGGCTGTGCGCACCGACGACGCCGAACACGTCAGGATTCCGAAACGCCTGGACGAGAGCGCCCGTCCCTCCCATCGATAACCCGCCGATGGCCCGATGCTCACGGTCGGGAAGGACGCGGTACGTGGCATCGATGTGTCGGACGAGATCGCCCCACAGGTAGTCCCCGTAGGATGGCCCGTCGGGCACGAGATTCACCCAGTAGCTGAAGTCCCCCTGGGGAAGGACGATGATCAAGGGCAGGATCTCGCGGCTGGCGATCATTCGATCCGCGCGGTCGATGAGTCCATAGGCGGCCCACTCCTCGTAGTGCCCGCTGTTGCCGTGAAGCATGTAGAGCACAGGGTAGCGGCGGCCTTCGTTCTCGTAGCCAGGCGGGAGGTAGATAAAGTACGGCATGTCTCGGTCGAGCGAGGGGCTGAAGAACATGAGGTTGCGGAAGCCGCCTCGGATCGTCCCAACGTACTCACTCGCGCGTGGCTCCGCCCGGGCGAAGGGCCCGAGCGGGAGCTGCAAGCGCGGGCGGGGGAGGGGGACTGCGGTCTCCGCGCGGGGCGGTTTTCCTGGAACGGGCGTCCCGAATGCCCGCGCCACCCGCGATGCATACGGGTCCGCCTCCGGCGCGGCGCTCGCCACGCCTGGCATGCTGGGCGACGGGTCGAACGGGAGCAGAATCAGGCAAGCGAACACGGCGCCCAGAGCCCAGGCGTAGCGTGCGCGCCCTGCCGACGGACTGACGAAGAGGAAGCGCCGTCGAATCAGGAGCCAGATGACCAGCACCGTCGCGATCTGAACGGCCGCATTGACCGGCCGCGCGTACCGTTCGGCAACTGCGACCGCATCGAGCGCGAGAGCAACGGGGAGGGCGAGCACTACATGGGCCGCGTAGGCGTACAGTGCGCTCTGCCCCAGGGGGAGCAGCAGCCAGCCCAGCCCACGGTATACCGGGCGCCAGGCCTGAGTCGCCAGCAAATAGAAGAACCCGAAGACGACGATGGAGGCGACGATGCGCCCCGGCCGGACGTCGGCCTTTCCAAAAACGACCTCGAGGAAGAACAGTTGCAGCTCCGCTGCCTGCTCCGGGTCCCAGAAGCGAGGCAGCCGGTCCAGGGCCTGATAGAGCACGATGAGCGCCACGAATGCGACGCCCGATGCCCCCAGCGCCAGCCTGCGCGGGAAGCTAGCGAGCCGGTGCGTGAGGCCCGTGTGGTGCCAGCCCAGCGCAAGCCCGGTGAAAAAGAACACCTGCCAGGCGGACAGAATGAAGAGGTAATTGCCGGCGATGGGCCAGGGGACCTCCGCGTGCTCGGGAAAGAGCTGGTACACAGCCCAGAGGAGCCATGAGACGCCGAGAACGACGCCGGTGCGGCCCTGCGAGAGCATTATGAGGGCGAGGGGCGACACCAGCAGCAGCAATGCGTACAGCAATGGGATATCCACCAGGTAGTAGGTCCGGTGGAGTGTCAATACCGAAACGACGAAGGCCGCCGGGTCGCGGAAGTCGATGCCCTGGGCCCAGCTCAGGGCCAGCAGCTCCGACGTCGGAATGAATAGGAGGGTCAAAGTGATCGTGAGGAGGTAGAGCGTAACGGCCCGCTCGAGCGCACGGCGCAAGGAGACGCCCAGGCCGTCGCGCTCGATAAGGCGGCGGTACACGAGTCCCATGACGAGGCCGGAGATGAAGATGAAAGCCTCGGCGGCGGACGTGTAGAAGCGGTTGCCGCCGGTAATGCCATAGAGGAGCGAAGGTCCGCCAATGTGGTCGACGATCATCGCGAGCACGCAGAAGCCGCGGAGCAGATCGATACGCAGGTCCCGCCCCGCCTCATTCGGGACATAGGGGCCCCATGGTGCGCGTGCTTGGGCGCGTTCGGTTTGCAGGAGTGCGGGGATCACTCGGGTGAGCAAGAAGCTCGCCGCTCCAAGACAGTAAACCACGAGGCTGGCGCCTGCGAGCCCGCCTTCACTCAACTATAGCCGTTGCCGCTGCGCGCTTGTTTCTTAGGATTCTCTTAGGATAGAATCCCGGGCGTTCCTCGATAGTTCGACGAGAGGTGGCATGCGCGCAGTTCTCGCCAGGCGGCGCCGCCCCGTTGGCCGATCGCGGTCCGGTGGAGTCGCCGCATTTGCCGTAGGCTGCTTCGCTTTCGTCACCCTGGGTCCGGTCCCAATACCCCTGACGCTGGCAGTCCTGGGGGGACCCCCGCAGCTGGCGGCTCAGACGCAGCCCTCCTCGTTAGCTCATCCCGACCCGATCATTGCACTCGCGCATCCCGGCGCCGACGTCCGGGTCGACGGTTTCTACGTCCACGTCCCGGCTGGCGCCAGGGAGCCGCTCACCGCCCTCGTGGCGCTCCACGGGATGGGTGCTGACGGGGAGGACTTCGCACGGAGCCTTCGCGAGCGCTCGGACGTAGAGGGTTGGGCCCTGGTGGCGCCAACGTATCAGTACGGCGACTGGCGCGACCCATCGCAGCTCGCCCGCGAGGCCGCTGAGGAAATGCCGGGGCTGGCGTCGTTCCTCGATCGGATGCCCGAGATCACCGGCCTGAGCTTTCGACCGCGCGTCCTGCTGTACGGCTTCTCCCGCGGTGGCCAGACGGCCAATCGGTTCGCCCTGGCCTTTCCGGAGCGCGTTGTAGGGGTAGCCATGGTCGCTTCGGGTACATACACGCTGCCTTTCACCTCCATCGTGGTGGGGGACGACCTAGTCGCGCCGCGTTTCCCGTTCGGCGTCGCGAACCTTCCCGAGATCGTAGGGCGCCCGTTCGATGGCCAGCGATTCGCGGACATCCCCTTCTGGATCGGCGTGGGTGAGCGTGATACGGACCCCGATGATGTCCCCCACCAGTGGGACCGCTATCTCGGAGACGATCGGGTCGAACGCGCCGATCGGTTCGCCGAATGGCTGCGACAGGCCGGATGCGCGGCGCAGGTCCAGGTTTTCCCTGGCGTAGGCCACGGCGAGACGGAGCAGATCCGCGCCGCGGCGTTGGAGTTTCTGGCTCGCGTCGCAAGCGGCGTCTAGCAGGCGTTGACGGAAAGTGTCATCCTAACTAATCACTATTTCCGCGCAGTGTATCGCGCCCCAGGCACTCGGTACCCCCCAGGGTGAGCTTCCACCAACGCACGTCGTAGGCGTCAGCAGGCATACTCGCCACTGAAAGGGTCGTTCGGGTACTGCACCAGCATTACCGTGCCCCCGCCGAAGGCCGCGGTCGGGGCGCAGAATCTCGGGGCATCGGAGCGACTTCTCGCCCCGGCAACCCACAGCGGGAGACCAGGGCTGAAGCTGCCGGCGATCTCGTTCCACTGATAGGCGGTCGAGTAGATGCCGACCGTCAGCCCCTGCGCGCGCAGCCCGTCGATAGCACCCTGAATCACGCGCGCATTGAGCGCACGGTCGTCGAACCAGGTGTTCTCGGTTTCCACGTCAAGCCACCAGAACGGAGCCATTGCGCCCTGCGATAGGGCGTAGGCCACTGCGTTCAGCGCCGCGTTGTAGCCGTAGTTGAAAGCGAGACAGGCCTGTTCCTCCGGGCGACAACCACCGGCTGGGCCAACCAGGCCGCGTGGCGCGGTGCGGCCGGCCGGGGCATTGACGTTCATGTAGAGTCCGGGCGCCACTGAGGCGGCGCGAGCCCAGGCGAACTGGCTGGCGAGGCATGGGTTCTGGTAGAAAGCGCGCCCGCCAGTGGCGCCGACCACTGCTACCTCGAAGGGCCGCGCGGGAATTGCCTCGCCACACTGAGGCCACGCGATACTGAATCCAGAGGCGCCGCCTGGGAAGAGGCGGCCGGCAGGCAGTATGGGGCGCTGGATCGGCGCCTCGGCGAGGGCAAATGAGAGAGAGCGGTAGGACCAGCCCTGCCTGGACGAGTGAGCGTAGACGTACAGCGTGTGCGGGCCTGGCAGCGCGCCAGAGAGCCGTGCGTCCAGGCTGAAACCTGCGTTGGGTGAGGCCGGACGTTGCAGCGCGATGGCCACGTCGGCGCGAGGCAGCCCGATGGCAGCAGCGCCGACGGCCGGCCCCCTGCCAGCCTCCCCGTCAACGTAGACGTGGACGGCGTCGACACCCGATCCCGATGTGGCGCCAGGATCGAGCGCCCAGCCGGCGACGGACAGTGCCTGCCCGTCCGTCGCTCTGGCATCCGGAGCGGGACGGTCCACGGTGATGGCCGTAGCGCTCACCGTAAGCGGCAGCGTTACGAAGCTCCAGCCGCAGGAGTCCTGGACGTAGACGTACAGGGCGTGGAGACCCGGTGCTGCGTCCGCCAGGTCCCAGGCGAAGGTCCACCCGGACTGACTGGACGGGCGAGCAAAGGCCGCATCAACGTCCGGGCGGAACTGGCCGAGCGAGGCCGCGCCCAAGGGTGCCCCCGTACCCGCCTCCCCATCCAGGTAGAGGTGAACCTGATTGATCCCGCGGCCGTCCGGCCGGGCCATATCGAGCGCCCAGCCCCGCACGAGCGCCGAGGTGCTGACCGCCGCGCCGGCGACCGGGCTGTCTACGCTGATCAGGGGGCGGCAGACCGCTGACTCGGATGGGGGCGGCTGCGACGCTGGCCCGCCCTGTGCCGAGGCGGCTGGCGCACTCGACGCCGCGGCGAGCAGCAGAGCAGTGACGACTACCAGGCGCGCTCGAATTGGATGCAGCTGCGCCCTCTCGTGCGCCACCCCAAACGGACGGCACATCTGGCCCCCTACGGGTCGAGTGCCGTGGGTGCCGTGGGTTCCGTTGGTCGCTCGAGAGCGCGCTCGATACTAGCGCAAACCCGGTCAAGGCGCGCCTGCCGGCGTCTATCGGGATCGTGATTCGCTTCAAACGCCAGAAACCCGTGGAGGTTCTCTAGCTCGATTCCACTGCAGGTGAGCTGGATCCCGCGTGCGGTTCGGCGCGCCCCGAGCACGACCCGCTCGATTTCCCTGTCCGCCGGGAGAAGGCTCTGGACCACCTGATTGTCGTCATCATCCAGGTAGACGGTGCATTGATCTGCGGGGTCGGACCGAATCCAGATGTCCGACTGCGCGAGGTCGTCATCAGATCCTCGCCAGCCATAGATTATCCCGTTGTCGCCGCAACTCGGGCAGCGCCAGTCGATGTCGTCGGGCTCCTGGGCGGAACGGAGCACGTCCAGATAGCCCGGGCAGAGGCGGTGTCGGGGGCGGCGATGGCAACGGAGCGGTGTGTGGAGGGTCTCCCCGACGCGGGCAAGGCTTCCTGCTCGGCAGATGGCGCGAAAGTAGGCCGCGGCCCGCCAGGTCGCAGCGGCGATCTCGGTGGTGGGCTGTGGCGGCGGCAGACGGTCCGTGATATTGATGATGTCGCCCAGCCTGGTGCCTCCGGCTTCGAAGGATTGGGGGTGTCTATTCCCGGGTTAGCCATAGAATACCGCTCCCCCAGTCGATCGCGGGGGGCCTTGATCTCTGTGCGGTCGGCGCTACTATTCTGTGAGACCGGTACTCATCGGCCGCGATTCCCGAAAGTCACGACCCACGCCCTCGCGGGGGAGGAGGCAGTAACGGCAGTGATGCTCCGATGGGGGATGCTCCCCGCGCTCTCCACGCTGTTAGCCGTGTCTCTGGCGGCATGCGCTGCCCCTCTGGCGCCGCGCGCTGGACAGGCCGAGGACCGTTCCGCGGAGGTCGCCGCCCCCAGGCGGATCACCGCGGCGGTCATGAGCAGCCCTCCCTTCCTGAGCACCAAACTCCAGACGGCCCTCATCGAAGGGCTGGACAATATCCAGGAGCTGCTGACGGTCGGGCTGACCACGCCTGACGACCAGGCTCGCCTGCGGCCACGGCTCGCGGCGGCAGTGCCCACCATTGAGAACGGCCTCTGGCAGCTGCTGCCGGACGGACGGATGGAGACCACCTGGAAGATCAGACCCGACGCCGTCTGGCACGACGGCACGCCCTTCACCAGCAGAGATGTGGTGTTCACTGCCCGCGTCGACCAGGACCGCGACCTGCCCTTTGGCCGCGATCTCGCCTACGAGTTTGTCGAGAGCGTCGAGGCGCCCGATGCGCTTACGGTCGCAGTGAAATGGAGGCAGCCCTATATCAAGGCGGATAGCCTGTTCAGCGGGTTCATTGCCCCCGCCCACCTCCTGGAGCCCACCTACACGGGCGAGAAGGCCAGGCTGCCAGCGCTCCCCTACTGGGCCGTCGAGTTCGTGGGCACGGGGCCCTACCGCTTGCGGGAGTTCGTCGGGGGAAGCCACGTCATTCTGCAAGCGTTCGAGAGCTATCCCTTAGGCAAAGCCAGGATCGACACTATCGAGGTGCGGTTCATCCCTGACCACAACACGCTGTTCGCGAATATCCTCGCCGGTGAAGTCGAGCTGACGATCGGCAAGGCGCTGACGCTCGAGCAGGCGCGCCAGGTGGCGGAACGCTGGCTCGACGGCAGGATGGAGGCCACACCTGCCAATGCCATCTCGATCTACCCACAGTTCCTCAACCCGCAACCAGCCATCGTCGGGGACGTGCGCTTCCGGCGAGCCCTCCTGCACGCCATCGACCGCCAGGAGATGGCCGACACGATCCTCGGGGGAGCCTCGTCCGTCGTCCACAGCTACCTCAGCCCGAGCGAGCCGCCGGACTATCGGGCAGCAACCGGCCGGATCGTCCAGTATGAATACGATCCCCGGCGAGCGGCGCAAATGCTCGAGGACCTGGGATACGGTAGGCGGCCCGACGGCGTCCTATCCGATGCGGGCGGTCAGCGTTTGTCAGTGGAAATGCGCACCACGGTCAATGACATCCAGGAGAAGGCGATGTACGCCGTTGCCGACTACTGGCAGCGCGCCGGCGTGGCGGTCGAGCCCGTGATCATTGCGCGGGCGCTCGCCCAGGACCGCGAGTATCGCGCGAACTACCCCGCCTTCGAGGAAGTGCGCAATCCCAACAATTTCGATTCGCTATCGCGCGTCCACGGCTCGCAGGCTCCCCGACCGGAGAACAACTATGCGGGCAACAATCGCACTCGCTACATGAACGCGGACCTCGACCGCCTCATCGACCGCTTCCACGTGACGATCCCGATGGCCGAGCGGGTGCAGATCGTCGGCCAGATTCTCAACCACATGACGGACCGGGTCGTCGTCATGGGGCTGTTCTACGACGCCGAACCGATCGTGATGAGCAAGCGACTCCGAAACGTGAGCGCCGTTCCAGTGAGCTCCAAGCACACTTGGAACGCCCACGAGTGGGACCTCGGTAGCTAAGAAGGCCCGAAGGAGGAGAACAAATGCGCATCATCGACGCCGACGGACATGTCCAGGAGAGCGCGTTCCTCGATGAAGTGGCCAGGCACATGCCGGAGGGGAACCGGCGTTCCGGCGTCTTCCCGCCGCTCGACCATTTCCACACCTATTTCCTGCGGCCGGCGCGAGGCGCGGAGGGACTGCCGTCGCCCGATGCGGCAGACTGGGTTGCGTTCCTGGATGGAGTGGGCATCGACTGGACGGTGGTCTACCCCACCCGCGGGCTCGCGGTCGGCCGCATCGTGTCGCTCGACTGGGCTGTGGCCGCGTGCAGGGCCTACAACGACTGGCTCTACGAGCGTTTCACCAACGTCAGCCCGCGCATCCGGGGAGTAGGCCTCATTCCGGTGCAGGACCCACAGGCAGCGGCAGCCGAGCTGCACCGCGTGGTGACAGAGCTGGGGATGTGCGGAGCAATGCTTCCGTCGACCGGCGAGGGCATCAAGGCGCAATTTGGCGATCCCGTCTACTGGCCCGTGTACGAGGAGGCTGAGAAGCTCGGGTGCGCGCTCGCAGTCCACGGCGGGTGCCATCACCACCTTGGCCTCGACTCTTTCAGCACCTACTACCCCGTCCACGCCCTGGGCCATCCTCTCGGCGTCATGATCCAGTGCGCCGCGATGCTCTCCCACGGCGTCTTCGAGCGTTTCCCGAAGCTGCGCGTGGGCTTCCTTGAAGGCGGGGCCAGTTGGGTGCCCTTCCTCCTCGATCGCCTCAACCGCTCGTATCACGGCCACTTGCAGGTGGGCCTGGACGAGGACTACATTGCTGGCCCGCGTCCGGACGAAGGGGCGAGCGCCTACTTCGTTCGGAAGGTAAGGGAGGGACAGATCTTCGTCGGCTTCGACTGCGACGACGAGGGGCTTGGCTATTCCATCCAGAGGGCCGGGCCAGACCCCTTCCTGTTCGCTAGCGATTACCCGCACGAGAGTTTCAGCGCCGAGACCTGCCGCCACGAGATCGACGAGCTGCTGGAGCGACCCGACGTCAGCGAGGAGGACAAGCAGACGGTGCTGGCCACGAACGCCGAGCGCTTCTATGGCATTCCCGCATAAGCTTCGACATCTTGAGTGGCAGTAGTGGGTCGCTTCTTATGGATACCGCCATTGTGTCGGTTCCGTCGCTCCGGTAGGGCGGGGGCTTGTCCCCCGCCGCGCAGCTCTCTACGCAGGCGCGAGGCGGGAGGGGACAAGCCCTCCCCTCCGGACGAAAAAGGCCATGCCTGTAGGAACTGACCCGCTCGGCAGTTGAGGAGAGCAACCATGACCGACATACAGGAACGCGTGGGCGCCGAGCTCCACGAGCGGGCCGCCAACGAGCTGCGACGCGTCGTCGACCAATACGCCGCGGGCGAGGCCGAGGTGATCCGGGCCTACTTCGAGCAGCCCCACACGAATGACGATCACGTGGAAGTCCTGCTCAAGCAGATCGGCAGGGAGATCCAGGGCCGGAACTCGATAGAGCAGATGGTGTCCATGTCGCGGGACCTCGAGCGTGGTGTGGACCGACACGACTACGCCAGATACCTGAAAGAGTCGGCCGAGGAAGCCGAGCACTACGTCCTGCTGGCCGATATCGCCGAGTGGCTGGCCGACGGCAAGCTGCCGGCGGACACGCTCCTCGGATACGAGGTAATCGCGCGCTACTCCCCCGACCTTCCCGAAACCCTGATGTACAATCGGCGCCTCCCGGACGCCTGCCGCAACGTCGACGTCGGCCGCGCAATCGTCGAGGCGCTCGGGCTCGAGCGCGGCCGGGCGCTCATGCACCTGGCTGAAGGGGGCGGGGGCGGCGCCTTCGTCGAGTGCGCTCGGCTCCAGGGCGACGAGTTCAGGGACCGGCTGTCGGCCGCGATGCGAAGCATCGTCCGGGATGAGATGGGCCATGGCCCGGCGCGCGTCGACGGGTACGCCAGGCACTGGGTCCACTCGGAGGAGGAGCTTCGGGAAGACTGCCGCCATCTCAAGGCGTTCATGGCGGCGCACCTGCGCGTGCGCAACGAGATCTGGGGCTACCCCCTCAAAGAGGAGCGGCTCGCAGCCATCGACGCGGGGGACGTCGCTCCCTATGACCCGAATTTGTAGCGACAGGCCCCGGGGTGACCTGGCGGAAGTGGGCCCGGCTATCCCCTTTGACCGCATCCGTGGCGATTCGGGCGTGATTGCGGCCGGTGAGCCCTGGCAATCCGTTGGCGCCCACGCCGGCGAGGGATTCCGGCGCTAACGTAAAGGTCGCCTGGCAGTGGACGTGCCGCTATCGGTCCTCGTCTATGATCCCTGATGCGTCACGCTGGGCTTTGATGGCGAGGGAGGGAGAAGACCATGGGAAAGCTGGACGAGCGCGTCGCGGTGGTCAGTGGAGCCGCGAGCGGGATCGGTCGCGCGACCGCGTTGCGCCTGGCCCAGGACGGGGCTCAGTTGGGGCTCATCGACCTCAAGGACCAGTCCGAGACAGTGAGGCTGCTGCGCGAGCAAGGCGCCACGGCAGAGGCGTGGACTTGCGACGTGACCGACGAGAGCCAGGTTGCCAGCACGTTCGACGCTGTTGGCAGCCGGTTCGGTCGCATCGACGTGCTGGTCAACAATGCGGGCATCCTGTCAGACCGCAAAGCCTGGCACGAGCACACCAAGGCTGATGTTGAGAGGTTCATCAACGTCAATTACGTCGGCTACTTCCTCGTGACGAAGGCGGCGTATCCACTGCTCAAGAAGAGCAACGTACCTGCGCGAATCATCAACGTGGCCTCGCGCACGTTCTTCTCGGCCCCTCCAGGGCAGATGGCCTACATCGCGAGCAAGGGCGCGGTTATCGGCATGACGCGCGTGCTCGCGCGTGAGCTGGGCGAGGAGGGCATCACGGTGAACGCAGTGATGCCCGGCCAGGTGGCGACGCCGGGCACCATGGAGTTCACCAGCGAGGACGTCTTCAGCCGCACGATGCTGCAGCAGGCGATCAAGCAGCGCGGCCAACCCGAGGACCTCGCGAACCTCATTGCGTTCGTCGCGAGCGACGATGCGCGACTACTCACGGGCCAGACGATCATCGTAGATGGCGGCGGGTTCATGCATTAGTGGGTCAATCCCTACGGGCATGGCCTGTTCGTCCGGTAGGGGAGGGGCTTGTCCCCTCCCGCCCGGCGCCCGCGTTGAGAGCCGTGCGGCGGGGGACAAGCCCCCGCCCTACGAAACGACGGGGCTGACGCAATGGCGATGTTGCATGACAAGTGAGTGGCGGCTAGCCAGCTTGTTCCTATATACTCGTGGCAGTGGTATTGCAATCGGCCGCCCCGCTAGGTTGGGTCCTCAGACGTTCCTCCGAAAGTCTCCCGCCCCCCCCGTCGTGTTGCGCTGACCGCAGTTCCAACTTTACTGACCTAAGGAGTCAGCGCATGTACACCGATAAGACCCTCACCTGTCGCGACTGTAGCCAGAGCTTCACGTTCACCACAGGTGAGCAGGAGTTCTTCGCAAGCAAGGGCTTTACCAACGAGCCCACGCGATGCCCAGAGTGCCGAGCGTCACGCAAGAACCGGCAGAACGACGGTTTCGGCGGCGGCTACGCGAGCGGCGGGTACGAACGGCGCGAGCGGGAAATGTTCCCAGCAGTGTGCTCGCAGTGTGGCAAGAATACTCAGGTCCCCTTCCAGCCGCGCACCGACCGTCCGGTCTATTGCTCGGATTGCTTCGCCACGCAGCGCGGCGAGCGCTCATATTCGGGAAGCGGCAGCCGCGATCGCTATTAGTCACGGCGCGAGTATCGGTAGTCGCGTCCTGACCGATCGATAGAACCAAGCGACTGCACGAGGGCGGCCATCATACGGTGGCCGCCCTCGTGCGCTCAGCGCTCACGTGCGCTATCCGGTCAACGCGGATCGCGCGCTACGCTCTCGGCGAGGCCCAGCGCTCGCTCCGCCTCCGCTAGCTGCTGCGCAGCAACGCGGAACCGACGTAATGCCTCCGGACCCGGCTGTTGCTGCGCTTGTTGATCCGCCCAGTCCTTGGCCTCGCGGGTCTGTGTTACCAGGGACTGCAGCTCCGGCAAAGTATGGCTCGAGGTGAGCCGGGCCGCTGCCCTGTTCAAGGCCTCAGCAGTGAGCCCGTCATCCGGCTGGGCAATGCGCCTTGGCGGACGTCGGTATTGCTGGCGTTTACGAGCCATGTCCCGTCACATCCTCACTTCTTCTTCGGCCCCTTGTTAGGCATGGGTGGCTTTGCTGGGTGCTTGTCCTTATTTCCGCCCTTCTTGGACATTGAAACAACTCCCTCCTCGCCGACGTTTACAGGCTTCAATCTGACGAATGGGGGGGGATTGGTTGGGGCATGGAGTGCTCCTTCAGTGAGGAGCACGCCGACCAAATACCCTTAGCGATGGCGCCGCGCCCCGCTCGACCTCAACGAGAAAAACGTCCGCGTTGCCCCAGCGGTGCTCACCGTCGCAATGGGGACATTGCACGCGGACGTTGGCAAAGACCGCAGTGGCGAAGACCGCCGCGCTGAGCTGGACGCCGGTGGCGAGCGGGAGCCGGGTGGATGGGCAGGTGATCATTACATCCTGGAGCCTGAGTTCCTGAGGTGCCAACATCGAGACCTCCACGCTGCGCTGGCAACGCTTCGGCCGACCGCCCGGTGACACGTGCACCCGTGATCCCGGTGGCAGGGGGCGCGGAGAGAAGAGCTACCTTCTCCATGCTACTCCATTTGCGGGTCACCAGGCGGTGCGCCATCACCTATTTTATTCGTCGGCTTACGCGATCTGATTCAGCGAGCCGCATGTATAAACAGCAACGCAATCTCTCGTCAGGAGAACGAGTAATGGCTGCAGAGAGCGTCCAGCACCTTCGGTTCCATGCACCCCACGCGCACCTGGGCTTCGCTTTCGGGCCAGGCTGGTTCGGAGCGTTCGCCGAACACATCGCTCGGTTCTTCGGCACCCCGCAGTACCTGATAAGCCAAACAGTCATAGTGGTTGCGTGGACCATCTTTAACGGTTTCCAGCTGTTCGTCAGGTTCGACCCCTATCCGTTCATCCTGCTCAACCTCGTATTCAGCCTTCAGGCAGCTTACGCGGCCCCGCTCATTCTCCTCGCGCAGACCAGGCAGGCCGAACGCGACAAGACCTGGACCGATGCGGATGCCAGGCACCGTGAGGAATTGGGGCAGAACACGCTGACTCTGCTGCAAATCAACACCGACCTCACGGAGCAAGTGGCGAAGCTCTCCGAGCAGGTCCACCACCTTACCGAAGAGATCCACCGCCGCATCGTCCAGGCGGCGGGTTGAATGAGAAAACCAAGTCGAGGTCGGATTCCCGTCGAAACGGGAGCTTTGCGGTGGCCCGGCGGGCGCCTATGCGTACCGCTCGATCGTTTCTTTGATCCCACCGAGCGCCTTCTCGAGATCCTCGGCGGTCATCACCGGCGTCATCTCGATGGCGGCATGCAATCCGAAAAAGAGACGCTCCGCGGTGGCGGCCACGTCCGATGGATCCTGCATGTTCACGATGAAGTGGCCGGCGCGCTCGCCGCCGTCGGGATAGAAGTACGCTGCCTCGGGCTTGAGATCCTCGGCAAGCTGCTGGAAGATCTGCTGCATCCGCCCCGTGCGAATAGCCTCATTGCCCTCATCGACCGGAAACCGGAACTTCACCATAATGCGCATCGGTCCTCCACCTCGGGTGGTTAGCTGCCCTCGACCACGCTGGCTGAGGGTGCTCCCCGAGTGTACTCTTCTTGGGCCTCACCTCCACAGTCGGCGGCGATCTATCGGCGCGGGGTGCTCCGGGCAGCATGACAGCTTCCGTCCGCCCTCCCGGTCCGCTCGTATAATCCGGCGCTGCGGAACCCACTACCTGGGAGGTGCTCATGGACGCGCTTCCCCGCGTCGCCGTATCACCCCCTCGCCGCGTCCCGCACAGGCGCCACGTCCGAGCGCGACTGCTGGAACCAGCTCTCGCGGTGACGACGCATGACGAGGTGCAGGCCACCTACACGCCAGAGCAGGCCAGGGCTGAGGTGCAGCGGGCGATCGAGGCGGGTTTCGACCTGGAGGCGGCGAGGGAGGGGTGCCCCTTCAAAGTGGACATTCCGGCCTATTTCCGCAAAGTGCTTGACGGGGACTTCGATGGAGCCCTCGCCATCATCCGCCGCAGCCATCCCTTCGCTTCCACTTTCGGGCGCATGTGCCACCTCTTCTGTCAGGAGGCAACCCCCCCGCTGGAGGAGGTCGGCACACCCTGGGCCGACTGGCGGCCACCGGAATGGGAGCGGGCGGCCCCCTATGGAGCTGAAGGCAACTGGTCATCCCCAAGGCGCGAAGGGAATCCGGCCAGACTCGCCGAGCGCTTCAAGGGAGAGCCGGGGAGGGATGGTGCGAGCGGCCAGGCAGCCCAGCCGTCAGGGCCCACCTGGGCCACGGTAGCGGGCTCTATTCGAGGGGTCGGTCTGGGGTCCGGCATCCCCGGCGGCGGCGGAATCGAGCGGCCTGCGTACCTCTTGCTCGAGCGGTTCGTAGGCGACTACGGCGATCCGGCCCGGTCACCGGTCATTCCCGAGAAGCCCGCCAGCGGCAAACGAGTCGCCGTGATCGGCGCTGGCTCCGGTGGGCTGGCCAACGCCTGGATGCTCCGGCGACTCGGGCACGACGTGGACGTCTTTGATGCCCTGGCCGTGCCTGGCGGCACGCTGTTCGCGGGGTATCCATCGCACCGGATGGCCAAGTTTGGCGTCCGCCGCGAGAACGACCCGACGGCCTGGGGGGCCCGCTTCTTCGGAGGGCGTCGGCTCAGCAAGGCGGACATCGACGCCATCATCGAGGAGTATGACCTCACCTTTCTGGGAGTGGGGAGATTCGCGGTGCCCATGGTAGGGATTCCCGGCGAGGACGCGACGGGCGTATGGAACGCCCTCTACTTCATCGCCGAAGTTGGGTACGGGCGACGCCCGGCCGAAGGCGGGCGGTGCGTCATTTTTGGCGCCGGCCACACGGCCGAGGATGCGGCTCAGGTGGCGCGCCGCCTGGGCTGCACAATCAAGGTGTTCTATCGTCGCGGCCTCGACGAAATGCCCGTCGACTATGCTGACCCCGCGGAGTACGTCACCCGCATGTCGATGGACGGCATCCAGTACCATTTCCTCGCCCAGCCGGTCCGAATCCTGACCGACGCGGAGAACCGGGTCCGCGGCGTGGAGTTCATCAAGACCCGGCTCGGAGAGCCGGACGCCAGCGGACGGCGCGCTCCGCACGCCGTCCGCGGCTCCAATTTCGTCGAGCCCTGTGAATTGGTGGTCGAGGCCATCGGCGAGGCCGTGGACCTCAGTCTGATTCCCGATAGCATCGAGCGGACCAGCATGCACGTGGTCGTCGATCGGTCCAGCCACCGAACCAGCCATCCGAAGGTGTTCGCGGGCGGTGATCTCATCGACGATCGGGGGAACGACGGGGCGGCCCTTGCCGGCATCCAGGCTGCCTACACCATGGATTCAGTCCTTCGTCGGGAGCCAACGGTCCTCTTTGATCCGCGCCCGCTGAGGTAGCGCCCCGCGCGCTCCAACGTCGGCCTGCTCACTCGGGTAGGTCGGCTTGCGCCTGCTGAAGCGCCTCGAGCCGCAGCACATCCTCCACCCTGAACGTCGGCGCGATCCGGCCCGCCCGCTTCTCCTCGTCGACGATTATCTGGATGCCGTCGGCAGGGAGCGCGAGGTCTCGGGTGCCCCTCGTCTGCCAGCCGAGGAACAGGTCATCGAACGACCGCTGCTCGCGCTCGGTCGTGAGGAAGCCGGCATCGACGATGATCTGCTTGAACCGCTCCGTGTTGTTGAGATCGAGCACCCATCGGCAGCCGCGGATCATCCCCTTCAGAAACGCCTTCAGGATCTCGGGGCGCTCGTTGACAAACTGCTCGTTGGCGCCGGTGACGCGGTCGTGGCGCGATGGGTAGCGCTCGCGCAAGTCGGCCAGGATCGGAAAGCCCTTCTCCAGCAGCATCGGCAGCTCCGAGGTCGGCGCCAGGATCGCAGGCCCGGCCCGGTCTTCAAGGAAAGCGTGCGCTCTCCCCGCCGAGTCGTGCATGGGCGCTCCGGAATACTCGAAGCGCACATCCTCGTCCGGCTCGATGCCGCTATCGAGCAGCACCTGGCGTAGCATGACGTCGGTAGCGCCACCGCGCTGCCCCATGTCAACCGCTCGGCCCCGCAGGTCATCGAGGGTCTCGAGGCCCTTCTGCCCGATGACGACGAAGGCGTGATTCTTTCGCCGCGCCGCCACGATACAGACCGGTCTGCCCTGGTCTCTGGCCTCCAGCACGAATGTCGTCCGCGGGTCGATACCGACGTCAGCGACGCCACGGGCCAATAGATCGACCTGCGCCGCCTCCCGGTCCAGCAGCTCGCCCGAGCCGTCTGGAAAGGAGATCACTTCGACGTCGGGCAAGCCCTCGTCGGCGAAGAAGCCTTGCTCGATCGCAGCCAGGGCAATGCCGACGTGGTTCCACTCCGCGTGAGCGGCGCTCAGCCTCAGGCGGGCTCCCGACCCACTTCGCGTCCCATTTCCACTCAGCCAGGCCTGTGGTTGTACGAGCATCTCCTCCCCCTTTGCTCCCTCGATTCACATCGCAGATACGCGGACACCCTGGTCCGGCTCGCCGAAATGCGGCCTCGACCATACCCGCGCCCGTGCCGCCCGGTCAACAAGTAGAGCACGCGGTGATCCGCAGCCTGGGCAAATTACTGGCCAGGAGGGCGGACGGCCATTGTGTATCATCGCCAATAGATCGTTGCGACCCGTTGCCCATCTTCTTCTCTACCACAAGGTGGCATTGCGGGACAAAGGAGGGCAATGGTGGCTAGTCCTGTTATTGTTCTGCAGCAGCAATGGATGGAAACGCCACCGCCTCTAAGAGGTGAGGTTTTAGCTAGATACATCGTGGCCGTAGCAGACCGCGAAAATTTGCCCCGACGGGTCTTACTCGCCTTGGCATACGCCGAAAGCACATGGGATGCGCAGAAACGGCGGCCGGTCAACCAGTCACAGGACGCCGCGTTTTGGCCGGATGTCTCTGGCGGAGCGTTTCAGCAGACGGTGGCCTTCTCGGACGAGTTCGCGGCACGCGGGCTCAACCCGAACAACTATCCTGGTGCGCAGATCACCGAGGAAATCGTCAGCCGCTATTTTGACCTCGATCACGCGGCTCGGGTCGCCGCGAGGAAGCTGCGAACGCTGTTGGCTCGGCCCGATGTGGGAGGAGACCATCTCTTGGCGCTGTTTCGCTACAACAAGCCAAACGGGACCCCCTCCCCTCAGGCACAGCAGAACTACCGGAACGGGCTCCTCAAAACGGACGGGTTCTTGGCGACGCTGGGATCCTGACACGAGCACAGAGGAGAAGGAGGACACTCATGGATGAAGCACTCAAGGATCTGTGGAACGCTGCTGGGGCCGGTGCTCCATTCAATACAACATTTGGCATCGTGGTCTTCTGGACGAACCACTACAAGGAACTCGGCTCGCCTGTGGGCCCTGAGCATGTCGTAGGCGCCGGAATGGCCTTCCAGGCGTTTTCGCGCGGCATCGTCAAATGGGATCCGGCCGTCGGGGCCACGATCCTGTGAAGCCCGCGCTCGTCGTCCTGCAACAGCAAGGAAAAGAGCCCCAGCTGTACATTCCGAGGGTAGCAATGAGAAAGGACCGCCCAGCGGCGGGCCACTTTGCAGCGCAGCCGAAGGGAGTAATCCTGCACGGCTCGCGTTCAACCATAGCAGGTAATCCGACGCACCAGGAGTTCCTCGGCACCGCGAATTTCCAGGGAACCAACGCCAAGGGGCTTGGGTGGCATGCCACGGTCGGAGATGACGAGATCGCGGTCCACCTCGAGGCCCATGAATGGGGCTTTAACGCCTTTGAAGCGAGCCGGATCTATCTGGGTGTCGAGTTCGCGCAGCCGACGGTCGATGATCCGATCAGCGATGGGCAGGTGCGTGCGTTCTGCTGGTGGATGCGCAAATACGTCTTGGCGCGTTGGCCAAATATCCCGCTACACTTCCCGACGCATTGGGACGTGGAGCAGAGTGGGGAAATTGGTGTCCCGCCAGAGGGGAAGACTGACGTATTCCCGTTAACCGGTGGCCACGCCGCAGAGCTTCGTGACCGTATCGTTGCGAGACTGAGCGACGACGGCTGGAGGATTTAGCAAAGAGATTGCACCGGAGCGGCCCGTCGGCCGGCCCGATGCCCAGCCAGCGGATAAAAGTCTCTCGACTCTGGATCTGTACGAACACCGATCCCGGTGCGTGGTGCATTTGCGAGTCGCCCTCAATATCACCAAATAGCGTGGCCCTTCATCACGCCGGTGGCGTCGGCTCGATGACCTCACTTTTGGCGGAGCTGTCAGCCCTCGCTATACACTGGATCATTCTTCCGAGGCGGAGGCGGCGATGATCACGGCGACCTTCGACTACGCGGTGGCCCACAGCGTGGCCGAGGCAGTGGATCACCTCCGGCAATATGGCGACGACGCCAAGCTGCTCGCCGGAGGCCAGAGCCTCATACCGTTGATGAAGTTCCGCCTCGCTCAGCCTTCAGTGCTGGTCGACATCAATCGCATCCCCGACCTCGCGTCGATCGAGGAGCGCAATGGCGATCTGCACATCGGCGCCCTCGTCCGCGAAGCCGACCTCGAGTCGTCCGCGGTGGTCGTGCAGTCGTTCCCGATTCTGTTCGATACGAGCCGTGTCATCGCGGACCCCATCGTGCGCAACCTGGCTACGGTGGGCGGCAACATCGCGCACGGCGACCCGGCCAACGATCACCCGGCCGCCATGCTGGCGCTGCGAGCGTCGGTGGTCGCGGTCGGGCCAGGCGGGAGCCGATCCATTCCCATCGACGACTTCTTCCTCGATTCCTTCACGACCGCGCTCGCCCCCGACGAGATGCTCACCGACATCGTCGTGCCGCTCCAGCCGAGCCGCGGCGGCGGCGCCTACATCAAGCTGGAACGCAAGGTGGGCGATTTCGCGATCGTCGGGGTCGCTGCCCAGGTCGCGCTCGACGCGGAGGGCGCGATCGATCACGCAGGGATCGGACTCACCAACGCGGGGGCCACGCCGCTACGAGCCGGCGAGTCAGAGCGCTTCCTTCGCGGCAAGCGGCCGGATGAGGCGGTTCTGCGCGAGGCCGGCGAGCTGGCCGCGCAAGCGGCCTCGCCCACGGCCGACCGGCGCGGATCGGTGGAGTACAAGCGCGCCATGGTGCGCAACCTCACCGTCCGTGCTCTGCGGAAAGCCGTCGAGCGCGCGTCGTCCTAGTAGGCTAGGCTAGTCCTTATGGATGTCGGGATCACGGGTCACCCCCACCCAACCCTCCCCCGTCGAGGGGGAGGGGAAGAGAACTGGTCCCCTCCCCCCCGAGGGGGAAGGGGAGAGAACTGTTCCCTCCCCCCTTGAGGGGGAGGGTTAGGGAGGGGGGTAACGTCCATGTTCATGCGAAGTGAGCCACCAGGGCATAGCTGGCGAGCGGCCCATACTCGAGCGCGAGGAGGGGTACCCCGTTGAGCACGCATTCCATCGAAATGACCGTCAACGGTGCGCCGCATCGAGCCGAAATCGAGGCCCGCCTGCTCCTCGTCCACTTCGTCCGCGAGAACCTCGGTTTCACCGGCACCCACATCGGCTGCGACACAACCCACTGCGGCGCGTGCACCGTGCTGCTCGACGGGCGGCCGATCAAATCGTGCACGCTCTTCGCGGTGCAGGCAGATGGCCGCGAGATTCGGACCGTTGAGGGCCTGGAGCAGAACGGCCAGCTGCACCCGGTGCAGGAGGGCTTCTGGCAGGAGCACGGGCTCCAGTGCGGCTTCTGTACGCCAGGTATGCTCATGACCAGCGTTGCGCTGCTGGAGCGCAACGCGAGCCCCACCGAGGCCGAAATCCGCGAGGCGATATCAGGCAATCTGTGTCGCTGCACCGGCTACGTCAACATTGTGAAGTCCGTTCAATTTGCCGCCGAGAAGCTGCGCAGCGGCGCCGGCGCGGCGGCCGTGCAGGGAGGATGACCGCGATGGCAGTCGAAATCCACGGCATAGGCCACAGCGTCAAGCGCAAAGAGGACGCTCGTTTCATCCGCGGCCAAGGCACGTACGTCGACGACGTGGTGCTGCCGGGCATGCTCTATCTTGATATCGTGCGCAGCCCGTATGCGCACGCCACGATTCGCAGTATCAACGCCGAGCGCGCCCTCGCGACGCCGGGGGTGCTGGCCGTCATCACCGGCAAGGACCTGGATGCCGCCGGCCTGGCCTGGATGCCCACTCTCATGTCGGACCGCCAGATGGTGCTCCCCGTGGACACGGTCATGTACCAGTCGCAGGAGGTGGCGGCTGTCGTCGCCGAGAGCCGCTACGCCGCGGCCGATGGGATCGCGGCCGTCGACGTGGAATACGAGCCCCTGCCGGTCGTCGTCGATCCGTATAAGGCGCTCCAGCCGGACGCGCCCATCCTGCGGCCAGACCGCGAGCAGAAGACAAACCACATCTGGCACTGGGAGGCCGGCGACCGCGCTGCCACGGATCGCGCATTCAGCGCCGCGCAGGTCACGGTGAAGCTGGACTTGTACATCCCGCGGATTCACGTTGCCTCGATCGAAACCTGCGGGTGCGTCGCCACTATGGACGCGGTCAGCGGCCGCCTGACGGTGTGGATGACGACGCAGGCGCCGCACGCCATCCGCACCGTGTTCTCCCTGGTGAGTGGGATTCCCGAGCACAAGATCCGCGTTATCTCGCCGGACATCGGCGGCGGATTTGGCGGCAAGGTACCGGTCTACCCCGGCTACGTGATCGCCGTGGTCGCCGCGCTCAAGACGGGCAAGCCCGTGAAGTGGATCGAGGACCGCTCTGAGAACCTGCAGGCGGACTCGTTCGCGCGCGATTACCACATCACCGCGGAGCTAGCGGCCGATCGCGACGGCACGATGCGGGCCCTGCGCGCGAAGGTGCTGGCCGACCACGGCGCCTTCGACGCGGCGGCCAACCCCTCCAAGTTCCCCGCCGGCCTCTTCAGTATCTGCACGGGCTCGTACAAGCTGGGGGCGGCGCACGTCGAGGTCGATGGCGCCTACACCAACAAGCCCCCGGGCGGCATCGCCTATCGCTGCTCCTTCCGCGTCACGGAGGCGGTCCACACCATCGAGCGGCTGGTCGACGTGCTCGCCGACGAGCTGGGTATGGACGCGGCGGAGATCCGGTTCAAGAACTTCATCCCGCCCGAAGCGTTCCCGTACCGGTGCGCCACGGGCTGGGAGTACGACAGCGGCAACTACCCGGCTGCGCTCCAGAAAGCCCTGGACACGATCGGCTACGCCGAGCTCCTCCACGAGCAGGCCGAGAAGCGGGCGCGGGGCGAGCTGATGGGCATCGGCATCTCCACGTTCACCGAGATCGTCGGGGCCGGACCGTCGGATACATTCGACATCCTGGGTATCAAGATGTTCGACAGCGCCGAGATCCGGGTTCACCCAACGGGCTCAGCTATCGTTCGTATTGGCGTCCAGACACAGGGCCAGGGACATGAGACCACCTTCGCCCAGATCGTGGCCGAGGAGCTGGGCCTCCCGGTGGACAATATCACCGTCGAGCACGGAGACACGGATACAGCACCCTACGGGCTCGGCACGTACGCCAGCCGCAGCACGCCGGTAGCCGGGGCGGCGACCGCCGTCGCCGCGCGCAAGATTCGCGCCAAGGCGCAGCAGATCGCCGCCCATCTGCTCGAGGTGAGCCCCGACGACCTGGAATGGCGAGACTACGGCTTCCGCGTCAAAGGCGCCCCGGACCGAGTGAAGACGATGGCCGAGATCGCGTTCGCGGCCTACACGAATCACCCGGCCGGCCTCGAGGCCGGCCTGGAGGCGGTTTGCTACTACGATCCGCCGAATCTGACCTTCCCGTTCGGGGCCTACGTGTGCGTCGTGGACATCGACCGCGGCACGGGCGAGGTCAAAGTGCGGCGGTTCCTGGCGATCGACGACTGCGGCAACATCATCAATCCGATGATCGTCGAGGGGCAGATCCATGGGGGGCTCACCATGGGCCTGGGTCCGTCACTCCTGGAGGAGATCTCCTACGATGAGGACGGCAATATGTCCGGGGGCAGCTTCATGGACTATCTGGTCCCCACTGCCGTCGAGACCCCCGCCTGGGAGACAGACAAGACCTGCACCCCGTCGCCCCACCACCCGTTTGGCGCAAAGGGCGTCGGTGAGTCGGCGACGGTGGGCTCGCCACCCGCGATCGTGAACGCGGTGGTGGATGCGCTCTCCCACCTCGGGGTGCGGCATATCGACATCCCGATGACGCCGGACAAGATCTACCGCATTCTCGAAGAGCACGGACTGGTAGAGCCGTAGCCGTGCACTTCGAGGGCCGCGATGCGATCGCCGCTCCGATCGGCCAGGTGTGGGCGTTCCTGGTGGACCCCAACCAGGTTGCTGCTTGCGCGCCGGGCTTTCAGCGCATGGAAGTGCTTGCAGACGACCACTTCAAGCCGGTACTGACCGTGGGCGTCGGGCCGGTCAAGGCAACGTTTACGCTGGACGTGACCCTCGCCGAGCAGCGCCCGCCACATCACGCCACGATTCGGGCTCGAGGCGTGGCGGCCGGAAGCGCGGTGGACGCGACCAGCAATATGGACCTTTCGGCCGATTCCCCGGACGCAACGACGTTGAGCTGGTCGGCCGACGTGCTGGTTTCCGGGACGCTCGCCAGCGTCGGGTCGCGGCTGATGGAGCGAACGGCCCAGATGATGACCCAGCGCTTCTTCGACTGCATACAGCAGAAGCTGAGCGCTTCTGTCGCTGCAGCAGGCTCATAACCGATCGTGGAGCCGGACGTTCTCGCCGAAGCCCAGCGCCTGCGGACCGCGCGCGTGCCCTTCGCGCTCGCGACCGTTATTGTCGCCGAGCTCCCGACATCCGGTACGGTCGGAGCGCGCGCCATCGTCACTCTCGACGGCACAATGGCGGGCTGGGTCGGAGGAAGCTGCGCCCAGCCCGCCGTGCAGCGGGAGTGCCTGGAAGCGCTCGCCGATGGTGCGCCGCGGCTGCTGGTGCTCACCCCACACGCGCGGCAGGGCGAGCGACCCAAGCCTGGCGTGGTTGAGTTGCCGATGACGTGCGCCAGCCAGGGGGAGCTGCAGATCTTCATCGAGCCGTTCCTCCCCAATGTTCCGCTCGCGGTGATCGGCCGCTCGCCGGTGGCGCGAGCCCTCGTCAGGCTCGGCGCTCTCCTCGACTTCGACGTGTGCGCTTGCGACCCGGGGGCGGCGGGAGAAGACTTCCCAGATGCGGACCGGGTGGTCGACCGAGTCGAGACCCTTACCGACCAGCTAACGGAGCGCAGCCTCGTCATCGTGGCCACGATCGGGAGCTATGATGAAGAGGCGCTCCTCGCAGTGCTCTCGACCCGCGCCGCCTACGTGGGCCTCGTAGCGAGCATCAAGCGGCTCGGGGCAGTTATCGACTACCTGCGCGGCCAGGGCGTTGCGGAAGCGGACCTGGCGCGCGTTCGGCGGCCTGAAGGCTTGCCGGCGAAGACCCTGCAGCCTGCGGAGATTGCGTTCAGCGTGATGGCCGAGCTGCTGCAAGTGCGGCGCGACCTCCTCGGCGTCGGGCCCGCTCGCCCGCGATTGGCGGCTACGGCCATCGACCCGATCTGCGGCATGGCCGTCGATATCGCCGCTGCCCGCTACACCAGCGAGCGGGATGGGATGACGTTCTACTTCTGCGCCGCCGGCTGTCGCGCCGAGTTCGAGGCGTCGCGGAGCTAGCCCTCCGCGTCGATCCGTTGCTCCAGCGAGGCTCGAACCTCGGGCCACTCCTCGCGGACGATCGAGTAGACGACCGAGTCTCGCAGCGTCCCATCTCCCCGAATGCGGTGGTTGCGGAGCGTCCCCTCGCAGCGCGCCCCGAGCTTGCGGATAGCCGCCTGCGAGTGCAGGTTGCGGGCGTCGGTCTTGAGGCAGACGCGGATCGCGCCCCACTCCTCGAACGCATGCCGTAGAAGCAGGTATTTCGCCTCAGGGTTGACGGCCGTGCCCCACACGTCGGGCGCGTACCAGGTCCAGCCGATCTCGACGCCCCGATGAGCCGCCTGCACGTCCATGTAGCGCGTGCTTCCGACGACGCGGTCGCTCTCGCGAACCACAACGGCGAATGTAAACTCGCGGCCCTCCGACGCGCGGCTGAGCGCGTCGGCGATCCAGCGGTCGATCGCCGCCCGCGTCATCAACACCGTCGGCACCCAGGTCCAGATCTCGGGTGCCTGCGCGGCCGCGAGCAGCGCATCGGCGTGGGATGCTGCAAGTGGCTCGAGCCGAATGGACTTGCCTTCGAGCATCACCGGTCCGAGGTCAGGCATCCCGCGTCTCCTTCTCTGGCGCACGGGTATTATTGCCCAGCCGCGGCGCCGTCCCGATCCTTCCAAGTGACTCGGGCCAAGTGACTCGGGCCAAGTGACTCGGGCCAAGTGACTCGGGCCAAAGAGACTCCGGGACAGCATCTCCTTCTGCTGGAGGTCCTTCATGCTTCTGGAAGACAAGGTCGTCATCGTCACCGGTGGGGGGCACGGCATCGGTCGCGCCTATTGCCGGGGTATCGCTCACGAGGGCGGCAAGGTCGTGGTGGCCGACATCGACGCCGCCGCGGCGGACGCCGTAGCGGAGGAGATCTCCGGCGATGGGGGGCAGGCGCTCGCCGTGCGGACCGACGTGGCCGGCCTCGCCAGCTCTCAAGACATGACGAAGCAGGCGCTCGACCGGTTCGGGCAGATCGATGGCCTCATCAACAACGCTGCGATCTTCGCCACCATCCCCATCTCGCGCGTTGGCTTCCAGGAGATCAGCGAAGAGGAATGGGACCGCGTCATGGAGGTGAACGTCAAGGGCGTCTGGCTGTGCAGCCGCGCCGTCGCCCCTGCCATGCAAGAACGCCAGTGCGGCAGCATCGTCAACATCGCCTCGGGCACCGTGCTCAACGGCAGCGTCGGTCGCATCCACTACGTCGCGTCGAAGGCGGCGGTGGTCGGCTTCAGCCGCGTGCTGGCGCGCGAGCTGGGGCCCTCCAACGTTCGGGTGAACACGATCGCTCCAGGCTCGACCTTGAGCGAGGACAACCCGCCGGAGGAAATCCTCCAGCTGCGGCAGGCGAACGTTGGCAACCGCGCCTTGAAGCGCGTCGAGCGGCCCGACGACCTGGTGGGGACGGCGCTTTACCTCCTCTCGGATCTCAGCGCCTTCGTAACCGGCCAGATGATCGTCGTCGGCGGCGGCGACGTCATGTACTAGAAGCGAGTCCGAGAACCGTCATCCTGAGGCCGCAGGCCGAAGGATCTTAGTGCGAGTAGCGTTTGTGCGTGGGAGTTTACGTTCGTGACAGATCGTTCGCTTCGCTCAGGATGACAGATAGTTGGCGGAGTGAAGGGATGACCAGCAGCGAACGTGAAGTGCCGGCGCCGGGCTCGCGCGTCGCCTGGGACGCAACCGCCTATGACACCAGGCACGCGTACGTGGCCCGCTACGGCGCGGACCTGGTGGACACCCTGGCGCCACTGTGGCGAGAGCGCGTGCTCGACCTCGGCTGCGGCACCGGCCATCTGACCGCGCGCATCGCGGCCCGCGGGGCGGAGGTTATCGGCATCGATTCCTCCCCCAGCATGATCGAGCGAGCGAAGAGCAACTACCCGGGTCTCGACTTCCGGGTGTCAGACGCGACTGATTTCGAGCTCGCCGAGCCCGTCGACGCGGTGTTCTCCAACGCCGTCCTCCACTGGGTGACCGTGTCAGCCCAGGACTCCGTCGCCGCGTGCGTTCGGCGTGCGCTCCGACCCGGCGGCCGATTCGTCGCGGAGCTGGGCGGCAAAGGCAACGTCGGCACCATCGCTGCCGCGCTCCGTGCGGCCCTGGAGACCGTCCGCCGCCATCCCACAAGCTCGGATCTCGATCCCTGGTACTTCCCGACCATCGGTGAGTACGCCAACGTGCTGGAGCGTCAGGGCCTGGCGGTGGTGCACGCCGAGCTTTTCGACCGGCTCACCACGCTCGAAAACGGCGAGGAGGGCATGCGCGAGTGGATCGAGATGTTCGCCGCCGATTGGCTTGCGCTCGTGCCCCGCGGCAGGAGGAGCGCTGTGATCGCGGAGGCGGAGCGCCGCATGCGCGACGCCCTGTACCACGACGGCCACTGGACAGCGGACTATCGGCGCCTCAGGATCATGGCCTTCCGCGAGTCATGAGCTATTCCAAGATCGTGAGCGGACGAGCGTGTAGCTCGGAGTAGAATCGCCGCCGGCGCGTCAATTGGAAACTCAGCGTGGTTGTCAGCGACTGCTCGGCCCGCTTGAGGCTACGCTGGCGGGAGGGTGGAATGGCGACCAGCCGAGGCAGCATGCTTGCAGTTCTCACCGGCGCAAGCGACAGCCACTTTCGATTCGCGGCGCTGGCAATTTGCGCCGAGCTGCCTTCATCGGGCTTCCGATCTGGCAGAGGGCATAGGGCGGAAATGAAGATCCTGGTGGCTTCCCCTCCGAGCGGCCACCCGTTTTGAGCACCGCGTCACTGCGCCTGCAAGAAACGCACGACCGCCGTCGTGAACAGCTCCGGCGCGGTCACGATGGCGAGGTGTCCCTGCTCGGGGAGGACGGTGACCCGCGCGTCAGGCAGGACGGCCCGGGCCAGCTCGGTGCCCTGATGCGCCCACGTGGGACTCTCGCTCCCGAGCACGAGCAGGACGGGCGCCGTGACAGAGCGGAACCGCTCCGGGTCGGGGCGGTACCCCTCCTCGGCGCGTAGCTCCCGCGCGACGGTGTCGGCGGCGGCGACGCGCATCGGCCAGGTGGGCGCGGCTCTGAATTGCTCCAACTCTTCCTCGCTCACCTCGAGCACGTCGCGGAAGAAGATGGTCATGGCCTGATCGCGCTCGCCACGGCGGATCAACTCCTCCATGCGCTCGGTGGAGCTGGTGGGCACGCTGGGGATGCCGGGAGCCGGCTCGTACAGGACGAGCTTGCGGAGGTTGCGCGCGAGCGGGACTGCACCGAGCGCGCAGGTGGCGCCGAAGGAGTGCCCGAGCAAGTTGGCGGGCTCGCCGAGCGAGTCGACGAGAGCCGCGAGATCCTCGAACTCGCGCTCGATGGCGTACTCGGGCGTGTCGCCGCTCTCGCCTCGGCCGCGCCGATCGATGGCGTATACGGTGAAGTGCTCCTCCAGAAGCGGCTGGACGAAGCGGAAGCTGAGATAGTTGCCGGTGGTGCCGTGGACAAGCACCAGCGGAGGCCCGGCGCCGCCGCGCCAGAAGGCGATCGGGGTACCGTCCGTGGAGAGCACGCGCCGGACTTCTCTAGCCTGCATACCCGCCTCCCGCAGCGCACCCCCAGGGCCCATCCCGCGAAGACTGCGGGTGGCCGTTGAAATGAAGCGCACGCCACTCGATCCTCTTGAGTCTGGCGGCCCCGATCATAGCGCCGTGTTCGAACCCGTGATCCGTCGCCGATCAGGCCGCCTTCCGCGTGGGGCGATACGGCCCCCTTTCCCCTGTTCTTCCGAGTCACGGTCACTATCGCGGGATCGTGAACCTTCAGAGTCCGAGCATGCGGGCGACGCAGGTCTTGCCGATCCTGCGTTGGTGGCTCGCTTCCAAGGTGGCCGCTGAGTAGGTTAAGGCCAAGCGAATGGGCCGCTACGAAGGAATGGCGCCCATCTGTTGGAGCATCGACATGGTCGACCTGTGCCCAGTGTTCAACCATCTTCATGTCGACGTCGGCCGGCCCGACCAAGCTCGCGCCCGAGCCAGAACGACCACAGCGGCGCCAGCACAACACCCCCAAGCAGGATCACCAGCCGGTAGACGAGGAACGCGCCCGGCACGCTCGCCAGCCCGCCCACCAACTGCGCAAGCAGCGCGAGCCAGTAAACAAGGGCGACCACAAGGGCGAGGCGACCGAGGGCACGGGGCAGAACGCCCCGCTCCTGCACCAACTGACTGACGCGATACATGGCTAGGCCGACCAGGAGGAAGAACAGCAGAAAAGCCGTCGGCCAGCAGGGTGGCTGATTCTTTGTCTCGGCCTCTACTGCCTAGCCGGCTACCCGCGCCGTAGCCGGCGGAGGCCGACCCACGACAGGTGGCCCCGCGTTCCGCCTGGGTTCGGGTCGGCATTGGAGTAAGATGGCCGTTTACACGCGACTGGCCGAGTTAATGCCATCACCGACGCTAGGCACTTTCGAATGACGGACGTGCTGATGACCGGGTAGCGGGCCTGCAAGGCTCTCCCGGCAAAGTGGACTGACGAGGAATCCAGCCGATGAGCAGCAATCGGAACTGGCAAGCGTGCAGGTGCGCGGTCTTAGGGATCCGCACGGTCCTACTGCTGGTCGCCGGGGCGATCCTTGTCCTACCCCGGGCTCACGCCGCCAGTCCGCGAGGTCAAATCCCTCCGACGACCATCTCGGTCACCGTCGATCGGGGGCCGCAGAGCTCCTACTTCGTAGGCGACTCCATCACTATCTGCGTCAACGCCGACACGCGGGTGGGGCCTGGTGTCGCCGACTACTCCCCCCTCGTTCGGATCACTGACGTATTGCCCAACGGGTCCAGCTCGGTTGTCTTCGAGGGGCAGGTGGCCGGCCAGCGCTGTACCCAAGCTGTTGTCACCCCACCGCTGGGGGCCGAGACGATCCGCGCAGACTACCTCGTCATCGGCATCACCGGCCAACCTCAGATCGTCAACACCGCCCGGGTGAGTTTCCAGGTCCGGGACCGCCCGTTGGCGACTCCACCACCGCCTCCTCCGCCACTGACGGCGACGCCTCTCCCGACCGCCACTCCAAGCCCCGAGCCGACTCTACCAGCGAGCGAGCCCGTAGCTTCCGCTCCCAGCCCCTTCTCATTGGTGCACATGGCGGCCTGCGACGAGTCGGGCTCAGTTACCGTGGAGCTTGGATGGCCTGAGGCCATCCGCGTCCAGGTCTATAGCATTTACCGCGACGGGGAGTTCATCGGGTCCGAAGGGCCCGGAACCCTCTGGTTCATCGACCCGCTGGCGCCAAATTCCGCGACGGTCCTCTACGAGGTGGTCGCCAGCGACGTGGTCGGGGCCCAGGTGGCGGAGCCGAATCTGCTTCTAGTTGAAACCCCCAACTGCCCTTTCGCCGATGGAGATGGCCTGAACTGACTGAGTGATCGAACGGGCCGAGGTGGACTTCTCGCTCCGGCGAGCCGCGGCACCCGTCCCCACTCGATTCGTCCTCCCCTCAGCTCGACGCCTTCAGGAAGGCGCGCCACCGATCCTCGTTCCATCCCACCGCCACCTCATTACCGACTCGGACGAGTGGGGTGACGAGCCATGTCGGATTCCGGTCGAGCATAGGGAGGACGTGGCTTTCGGAGAGCGTCGCCCCTTGCGCGGGCTTGATGTTGAGCAAGGCTCCCCACCCATGCTTTTGACCGAAGCGTCGAAGCTCCCCGGCGGCAGCAGGTCGCTGGTCCAGATCTACAAAATGCACCTTGATCCTGCGCTCCTTGAAGAACCGCAAGGCCTTCTTGGTTTCGTTGGAGTCCTTGGTCCCGAATACCTGCGCTTTCATCTACCCCTGCCACGCTCCTATGGCCATGAGCCCTCACCGAATTGTGGCAGATCGATGGGAAACGCGAGCAGTCACTATCACTTGTTGGTGTCTGGAGCGAGGGGAGCCAACTAGAAAGTGCGTTATGACGAAACCGTCCTTGGGGGCGGGAAAGTCATCGGAGTTCATGCGCATCCTCCGCTCATTCGGTAAAGAGACCAGCCATGCTCCAACGTTGGTACCTTACCGCGCTCGACGACCCCAATGCCGTCCTCGCCTCGACAGAGACTGGAGTCGACCTCATGCGAAGTTCCGGAACCGAACAGGACGGGAGAATAGCAACTGACTCGGCGCGGTGGAGCGGATTGTGTTATATGCTCGGTTGATTGGTGTGGGGCCCTCTGCGCTTTAGACTGAGCGCGTGGACGTCCTCACCATTTTCGGCACCGCGAGCGTCGGAACTATGCTTCTCTGTTACGCGCTGGAGGAGCGATCTCGCTTATTCGTGTTGGTGTTCGGAGCCGCGTGTTGGGCGTCGGCTCTATACGCGTCGCTCGCGGGAACGTGGCCATTCGCCGTTATCGAAGTTATTTGGGGCATCATTGCAATCCGCCGCTTCATCGCTCGGACTCGGTCCGCACACTAGGAGCGGTTCGTGTGTGGTACGCTCGGCTAGTGCGGCTGGGCACGGTGTGGTCTGGTGAGGCCGGGTCGGGCCAGGCCTGGTGTAGCACCCTAATGATTCTTATCGGATTCTTACGGCACGCATCGTCATGGATTGACGTCATGGGCTCTTACAATGCAGCCCGACGTGCGATCCCGTCGCGCTACGGCACACACGCCGCAAGAGGGAGGGTACCCATGCCAAAACTCGGTTTGAAGACACTGGCGTTCGTGCTCGTCCCGTTGCTCACGTTTGGCTGCGCGGGTCCGAGCCGATCGGCTGAGCCGGGCTCCGGCCAGCCCGCCGCTCAGGCAGGGCCGAAACGGCTCACCGCGGCGATCCAGGGCAGCCCACCGATCGTGTTTCAGCCGCCGAACCTGACCGATTCCCCCCGGGGCGTCAGCGAGATCACTCGCATGCTGCACGCGAGCCTGACGATAGTCGACACCAACGGCGACATGCATCCGATGCTCGCCGAATCGGTGCCCACCACTGAGAACGGCGGCTGGAAGGTCTTTCCCGACGGCACCATGGAGACGACTTATCGGATCCGCCAGGGGGTCGAGTGGCACGACGGCGTGCCCCTGACGACGGACGACCTGCTGTTCACGTACCGGGTGGTGAGCGACCGGACGGCGATGCCGGCCTTCCGAGATCCGGCGTTTGATGCGATCAGCCGAATAGACGCGACCGACGACCGGACCATCGTCGTCCACTGGAAGCAGCCGTTTATTCGGGCGAGTGAGATCTGGCACGGCAACCCGTTCATCATGCCCAAGCGCATCCTCGACGGGCAGTACGACGGCCAGGAGAGCCTCCTCCGCCATCCCTATTTCGCGCAGGAATTCGTCGGCCTCGGCCCCTACAAGCTCAAGGAATGGAACATTGCCGTCCAGTACATCGTCGAGGCCAACGATCAGTACATCCTCGGCCGACCCAAGATCGACGAGATCGTGGTCCGCACCATCGCTGACACCAACACGATCGCGGCCTCGCTGCTGTCGGGCTCGACCGACATCGTGTTGGGGCGTGCGCTCTCCCTGGACCATATCATCCTCCTGAAGGAGCGCTGGCCGGAAGGAAGAACGCTCACGCCCCTGGTGAGCCTGATGCGCAACGAGCCGCAGTTCGTCAATCCGGACCCGGTGATCGTGGCCAATCGGGACTTTCGTGAAGCCTACTACCGGCTGATCGACCGCGATCTCCTAGCCGAGAGCATCCAGTCCGGGATCGTGCCGGCCGCGGATCACCATATCGATCCCGGCGAGCACGAGTACCAGGCCACCCTGTCCTCGGTGGTGAAGTACCCGTACGACCCGCGGCGAGCGGCGCAGCTGCTGGAGGGCCTCGGTCACACGAAGGGACCCAACGGCATCTACCGCGATGCCAGCGGGAAGGAGCTCCGGGTCGAGAACCGGGCCACGTCCGGTGACATCAACCCGAAGACGATGTTCGCGGTGGCGGACATGGTCCAGCAGGGCGGCATCGGGGTGGACGCCTTGGTCATTCCCGAGCAGAGGATCTCCGATAACGAGTACCGGTCGAACTTCCCGGCGATGACCACCAACGGCGGAGGCACCTCGGCAATCGTCGAGCGGTACCACAGCGCTCAAGCGCGCACCGCCGAGAACAGATATGCCGGCAACAACCGGTCCCGGTACAGCGATCCCCAGCTCGACGCCCTCATCGACAGCTACAAGGTCACCATCCCGATGGCGGAGCGGATGCAGTACGCGAGTGAGATTGTTCGCATCGTCACGCAAAACCTGGTGGTCATGCCGCTGTTCTGGGACACCTGGCCGGGCGTGCAGACCAACCGATTGCAGAACGCGAGCGCTGCTTCCAGCGGCGGCGCCGCGGCCTGGAACGTCCACGAGTGGGACATCCAATAGCCTGAACCACCCGCCCGGCGCGGAGAAAGGAGTGCCCCGAGCACTGGGGGCATTCCTTTCGTCAGCGACCGCCTCCATTTATCGGCGCTTCCGCCCCAGAGCTGGTTCGTCATCGTGGCTGCGGTTCTACTCTGCTCAGCATACGGGGACGACGAGTGTGGGAGCTGGTAAGACCGACGCGTTGAGGCACACCAAGGAACGATAGTGGCGACCGACTGGGTTTCACTGGGCGGCGCGAGCTAAGCTTGGTTTCGCCAGACCAGAAATTGAGCAGAGGTGCTTGTTGTCATGCCCACATTCCGCCCTCTTAGCGCTGACCAACTCGCTGCTTTGCAAAAGCGCCGCGGAGCCGCGGTCGATCTGACGGAGTACACCGACTTCATTCGAGACCTGCAGGTCGGTGAGGGGGGGCATTTGACCCTCGAATCTAACGAACAGAAGCAAACGGTGAAGCGTCGACTGACCCGCGCCGCCCATCTGCTGGGGCGGAGCGTTCGCTACCGTCGCAGCGAAGCCAACACCATCAGGTTCGAGCTGGTTACCTCGTCGGCAACATGAGTCCCCGCCGGCTCAAACGCCGGGTGACACGAGGAACCAATAGTGGCCGCCCGTTGCCCGCGCGAGGGGAGCAGGGTTCAGCTGCTCTGCCTCCTGTCGGCTTCCTGCGCCTTGACGACCGGATCTCAGCGCCTTCGTGACCGGCCAGATGATCGTCGTCGGCGGCGGCGACGTCATGTATTAGGAGCGAGTTCCGAGAACTGTCATCCTGAGGCCGCAGGCCGAAGGATCTGATGCGAGTACCGTTTGTGCGTGGTAGTTTACGTTCGTGACAGATCCTTCGCTTCGCTCAGGATGACAGATTGTTGGCGGAGTGAAGGATGACCGGCAGCGAACGTGAAGTGCCCTCGCGCGGCTCGCCCGTCAGTTGGGACGCGACCGCCTATGACACCAGGCACGCCTACGTGGCTCGCTACGGCGCCGACCTGGTGGATACGCTGGCGCCCCTTTGGCGAGAGCGCGTGCTGGATCTCGGCTGCGGAACGGGGCATCTGAGCGCGCGCATCGCCGCGCGCGGAGCAGAAGTCATCGGCATCGACTCATCGCCTGAGATGATCGAGCGAGCGCGAAGCAACTACCCGGGCCTCGACTTCCGTCTGGCTGACGCAACCGACTTCCAGCTCGATGAGCCCGTCGACGCCGTGTTCTCCAACGCCGTCCTGCACTGGGTGACGGTGTCAGCCCAGGACTCCGTTGCCGCGTGCGTTCGGCGTACGCTTCGACCCGGCGGCCGATTCGTCGCGGAGCTGGGCGGCAAAGGCAATGTCGGCACGATCATCGCCGCGCTCCGTTCGGCCCTGGAGACCATCGGCGGTCATGCGATGAGTCCCGACCTCGATCCCTGGTACTTCCCCACCATCGGCGAGTACGCCAGCGTGCTGGAACGACAGGGCCTGGCGGTGGTTCACGCGGAGCTCTTCGACCGGCTCACCACGCTCGAAAACGGGGATGACGGCATGCGCGATTGGATCGAGATGTTCGCCGCCGATTGGCTTGCGCTCGTGCCCCGCGGCCGGCGGCGGGCGTTGATCTCCGCGGCCGAGCGCGGCATGCGCGACGCCCTTTACCACGACGGCCACTGGACAGCGGACTATCGGCGCCTCAGGATCATGGCCCTACGCGAGTCTTGAGGCGCGAGGCGTGAGGGGGGACCCACGAAGGCTCACGAGCCTTGAGCCCCGTTAGCGCCTTGCCCCCTCACGCGTCATAGCTCACTAGGAGCGGATCGTGTAGTCTGCCGGGAGGGTGTGATTCTAAACAAAGCGAACAAGCCGCTAATCCGGTGGACGTCTGGCCCGGGGACCGTGAGAGCTGACGCTAGAGAGGACGTCAAGACCATCGCCGCCTCGAGAGAAGACGAGATCCATCAAGTCGACTTCTCAGCCCCGCACCTCGTGATCCTCGGTGCTGGGGCGAGCCGGGCGGCATTTCCTCATGGCGACCGGAATGGGCAACAACTTCCTCTAATGGCCGACTTTACTCAGATCGTGCCGGTCTCAGATCTGTTGGACTCTCATGGAATCGTTCACAGGGGGCAAAATCTGGAAGATATCTACACCCATCTGTGCGGCACTCCCGAACTCGACGAGGTCTGCGCGGAGCTGGAACGGATCGTCTCCTCCTACTTCTCTTCACTCGCACTCCCGGAAACACCGTCGCTCTATGACCACCTGATACTCTCGCTCAGAGGTAAGGATGTAATCGCGACATCCAACTGGGATCCGTTTCTCATCCGGGCAGCCAGACGCAGTGGGTTGGCCTCTGGCGAGATTCCGCTCATGCTATTCCTTCATGGCAATGTGCTCGCGGGCTTCTGTCAGCGCGACCTTGTTTTCGGTGTCAGAGGTACGCGCTGCTCGACCTGTGGTCAGATCTTCTCACCGTCCAAGCTGCTATACCCTGTCGGGAACAAGGATTACAATGCGGACCCCATGATTGCCAATGCCTGGCGCGCTGTACAGGAAGCGTTACGTCGAACCTTCATGGTTACCGTATTCGGATACAGCGCACCGCAGTCCGACGCCGCCGCAATACGCCTCTTCCTCGATGCATGGGGGGACGGTGCGGCTCGACAAATTGAGCACTTTGAGATCATCGACATAAGGCCGCCCGAGGACCTCCGCAAACAGTGGGCCCCGTTCATTCACACCCATCACTACTCCGTGCTCGCCTCGCCCTACGATTCTTGGATGTTCAAGCATCCTCGCCGTACAGGCGAAGCCTACCGTAACCAGTACTTAAAAGGGATGTTCATCGACGACAATCCGATTCCCCGAGAGGCTTCGTTCGAAACTCTGACGCATTTCTACGCGCCCTTGCTCGAGGTCGAACGCGCAACGCCATCGGTTAGTGAATCTGAAACTCCGAACCCGCCCGGTGGCGATTCTACACAGTAGGAGCCCATCGCGTGACGATGCCTAGGCTGCTATGCTGCCCTGCTGGGTATATCGACGCGCGGTCGCGTGACGCGTTTGCGCGATCTACTTCGTCCTACGGGTTTCGGGTCGTCTAAGTCCCAACGTAGCGCGCCTACCGGCATGTCGAATTGGCGGAGTGCTTCAACTCTTGATCGGCCAAGGCATTAGGCCCGCACCTCGTCGCGGCTCACCGGGGCACCCGCACCGTGTCTTTCGGCGCGCGATTCGCCTCACGATCTGCGCCCTGCCCCACCATCAGTTTGGTGACCTGCCCCTGTCCAAGCTGCAGACCGGGGTTGCCGCAACGGTTTTTCGTTCCGATTGGGGTCGCCGGCGATCGGGACTACGCCCATATGTCACAACTCGGGAGGGCCCTCCGCAGACGATCAAGCCCTGCGTCGGTGATCGCCGTGTCGACGAGGGCAAGCATCTCGAGCTGAGTCAGCCCGCGCAACGCTTCCAGCCCCGCGTCGGTGATCGCGGTACCGCTGAGAGTAAGCTTCCGGAGCTGAGTCAGCGCGCGCAGCGATGCAAGCCCACCATCGGTGATCGCCGTGTCGTTGAGTTCAAGCGACTGGAGGTGAGTCAGCCCGCGCAACACTTTCAGCCCCGCGTCGGTAATGGCGGTACCGTTGAGGTGAAGGCTCTTGAGCTGAGTCAGTCCGCTCAATGCTGCCAGCCCTGCGTCGGCGATTGCGGTATCGTTGAGCCACAGTGTCTCCAGCTGCCTAAACGCGCGCAACGCTGCCAGCTCCGTCCCGGTGATCGCGGTCTCCCATAGACCAAGCTCCTCGAGCTGGGTCAACCCGCTCAACGCCGCCAGCCCCGCGCCGGTGATTTTTGTATGGCCGATGGAAAGCGTCCTCAGTTGCGTCAACCCGCGCAAGGCTTCGAGCCCGACGTCGGTGATCGCCGTGTAGGCGAGCTCAAGCGACTTGAGTTGAGTCAGCCCACTCAATGCCGTAACGATTGCGTCAGTTACCTCACTGTCTTGCGAGGAGTACGCGGGGCTCAGGCCTTTCCCAGACGAGAATTCCAAACCATAAAGATCATTCGGGCCTAGCGCCACGAGGGGCGAAGGATCACCGAGACGATCTGGGTATATCCGCAGAGTCACCAGAGCATTGGCACTGACAGTGACGTCACCCCTGGCATCCCGCCATTCAGACGCATAAGTCTGCCCCTTACCCTCATTGGCAATGGCGTACTCACCGATCGACCGGTCCCTGGGGAAGCGGATCGTTCGCGTGGATAGCCGGGCAAGATCGGCCAAAGTGCGGCCAACCAGTTGCGACGAGGCGAGCCGTGCGAGCGCGGACTGGCGCGCTGGCACTAGGCTCTGCGTAGGCTCCTCGGGCTTCATTGCGCACCCACCAGTGTGTCCAGCATTTCCAGCCGGCTTCTTGTCGACGCGATATTCTCGTCGAGGGTTGCCGCCAACTCCTCTAGAATGTCTCGGCCTTCGACCATTCCGTGCTCAGCTTTGATTTTCAACTGGTAGAAGTCTGAGGCTTCGATCTCGGCGATCTCGCTGGCTATGGCCTTCAACCTGGTCGTTACCAGTGCGACCTTGCGGATAGCCCGGATGAGTTCATCAGCGGTCCCAGCTCCGGTTATCGCCTCCGGCCTCGCCTCCCAGTCGCGAAGAATAGCCGCGAGCCGTGCCTCATCCCCACTCTCATAGGCCTGATTAGCTTCAGTCATGACTCGCACACGCTCGGCGCGATCGATGTCCGTCCCCAAGTCGGGGTGGACTTTCTTTGCTACCTCCCTGTAGATCTTCCTGAGTTGCTCAGACGGCGTTTCTCCTTCTTTCGCGTCGGGCGGAACAGGCTCCCCAACACTCTCTGCGCTCTCCTCTGCCCGCTGCCGAGTCCGTTGAGCTTCCTCGCGAGCGGCTTTGTCTCCCGGGGCCAGTTCGGCGAGAGCTTCGGCTACTCGGGCTTCTAATTCGTCGAGTTCGGCGTACCGGCGCCCAACAACACGCAGGTAGGCCCGTTGGAACCGGTACATCTCAATGAGAAGAGTCGCTAGGACGGTCTCCTGGTCAGCCAAGTCGGTCTCAAGTGCATTGAGGTCGGCGAGCTTTCTGGCCAGCTCCTCCTCTTCCGGTGTGACCCACGGGATCATAGACATGACCAGCACAACGCGCCGTCAACGCGGCCAGTTGGCCTCTCGGTCAGCGAGCGCGGACGATGGAAGTAGTCGAGTGGGAGCACGCTGTAGCGCTGATCGACCCCCGCATTGTCGTAGATCGCCATAAGTGCGGCCAATCGGCACGGGCTCAGCTCAAAGCTCCGCGCCACGGCGTCCTTTACGTCCTCGCGGTGCAGCACGAAGGGCGGGGTAACGGTCGCTGTAGCGACTATCGTCTGCACTGCCACGCCTTGCCCTTCTAAGCACGCTCGATGACCACCACCGGCGCGGTTTCAGTCAACCTCCCGACCTCCCCCGGACCTCCCCGACCACTGCGCCGCTTGAAGCCGCTGAGCCGAGGCCCCTGGCATCCTGTAGGCGATGCTACCATAGCGTCGGGAAGCTGAATGGCGCAGATTGGCGCCCGGGCCCCGACCGCTCCGCCGCCGGCTGTGCCGGAGCAGGGGCCGTGGCTGCGGCGCGCGCTCGCCTGGTTCCCGCTTCTCCACCCCTTCCCGTCGCTGGTGGTGGCGGCCACGGGCGGCGGGTTCGCAGCCGTGGCCAGCCCACGTCCCCTCGCACCAGACCACGCTCTTTTCTTGGTCGACGCTGGGGGGAGTTGCCATCGGCAGCTGGATGGGCCTAACCGGTCGGCGCGCTGCTTGCCCTGGCGCTGCATCTCGCGAACGCGTTGCCCGACGACGAGCCTGACCGCGAGGCGAGCGCCGGTAGCCTGGTTCAATTCCTGGGGCGACGAGGCTCGCTCGTGATCCTCTTCCTCTCCTTCGGCCTGGCGCTGATTTGCCGCCTGGCCTACATCGACTCGCTCAAGCACCAGAGCTACGCGGGCTGGCCATCCTCCTCGGAGGCACCATCGGCCTGGCGAGCCGACCCGCTACTGACTGCGTCGCCTTTCCCTTCTTGGCCGTAGGCAGTGCACCCCTCGCCATCGACGTGTGGCCACGCTCCTCGCCTAGCTCCGGTCATGGTGGCCGGGGGCACCGAACGCCATTGCGGGATCGTGTACCGTGGCCCGGAAACCCTGGGCCGCATTAGCTGGCCCCTGCTCCCGGTGACGAATCAGAAAGACGCGTCAGGTCCTTCACCAGGGTGGCGAACGCCGACCGAACCGTCGGCGCCATTCCAGTCTTATGGTCGAACAGATCGAACGCTTCCTGCAGATAACCGGCAGCCCTAACCAGATAGTCAGGGTCGCTCGGTAGGTAAGGATCGGAAGGCACGCGATGATAGCGGTGCAGCGGGTTCTGACAATGCTGAAGGTTGTAGCGCTCAACGTGCTGCCACGTGTTGTGAACAGCCGAGCTGAACGGCACGTAGGCAAAAGTATAGAGATCCTCGCAGCCAGCCTGCTCCGCCATCTTGAGGGTGCTGACGCCCGCCCAGCTTCCCACGTTGACTTCCGTGAGGAAGCCGAATCTTTGCGAGTTCAGCCAGGCTTCGCCCGCCTCGATTATCGGATCGGCGGCGGCATCGTCGCCGCGTTCTGTCAAGAGTCTCTTGCGGTGCTCAATCGCGAGCTTCTGTTGGCCGAGCGCGTACGCGATGAACTTACGGGATCTATCCAGCGGGTCTTCGAAGATCCAGGCCAGGTTGATCAGATTGTCGACCATGCTTCTGAGGACCAACGGGGCGATATGCCCATTCCAGATCGGAGGGGCGAGGGCAAACCGCGTCACAAGCGTCACTTGTCTCGCCAGAAGCCCGCCCACCACTTCGTGGATCTCACCGACGGACAGATCCAGCTGCCATCCTCGCCAGCGATCATCCAACTCCCCCAGTGCCGTGTCCACGTATCGGTTCACGACCACGCCGAGGGCTTCCACGTTCGGTTCAGTCACCTTGTGTCTCGATCTCGCATGGTTGAAGCTCTAGACCTCGGTTCCAGAAATACCGAGACCAGGCTTCAGAGGCACTCGTTGCCCTCTCGCCTATTAGCATGCTTACGGTCGCGCGCACCGCTGATGCCACGCGTCTCGATACTTCAGTCCGCGGGTAGTTCTGGACCTCTGGGAACCTCGCCAGGGATACCGTCGGGGCGACTACCAAGGTTCCGCTAACGAAACCGAGGTATACAGCGTTCGCCTGCGCCTGCAGCGCGGGCAAACTAGTCCTATCAAACAGCGCGTCCAAGATTATTCGCAGGTGAGCCAAACCGGCGGAGACTCCCTCCTCATTAAGAATGTGCGTGGTTAGGAAGCGGAGTGGACACTCGGGGTAATAGCTCAGGAGCGGCGCCAAGGCCTCAAGCAGGGGCCCGAGGTCTCCGGTCCAGCATAGGTGCTCAACGATCCGCGTCTGCTGCGCGTCGTCAAGAATGGAGTACTCGCTCAGAAAAGCGAACCAGCGCTCACCCGGCGACCCCGTCGAGTCACGGGCCGCCGTCGCCAGCGCGAGCGCGAGGGCGGCACCTTTAGCCCAGCCGTGCCGGTCGTTCAGGGTTGCCAGCCAGAGCATCTCCGGGAGAATCTGATCGACCCATTTGACCTCCGTAAGCGGCAAGGCATCTACCAACGGTGGGGTGAATCGGCTCCCCTGCTGACGATGATCAGCCAGCACACTCCGCCGACGCGCTCTACTCACGTGGCCAACGTGTTCTTCCACTATGGAGGCTCCTCCGGACGACTGCCGAGCAATCTCGGTCGCCTGTTGCGCGCGCGACGGGCGGTGTGCCCACCGCTATTTGGCCGTCGTGCTTGCTGCTTGGCGCGTCCAGAGTGACGTATTAGGCCGGCCCAAAAAGGGGCCAAGCGATCCAGAGGAGCGCCATATGTCAAGCGCGGCCATCGTACGAGCCGGCAGTAAACTGAGCAAGTCAGACCAAGCGCTCTACGCCTTCCAGGCCGAGAAGGAGCGGCGTAGCGGCTCGATGCCCACCGTCCAGAGCTACTCGCGCCTGCTCCAGCAATTCTTCGGCCTGGTGGGAACGACGCCTGACCGAGTCACGAGCCCGGACACCTTCTGCTGAGCGCACGGGATCGGGCTCGGGCAAGCGGCCTCGTTCGTCACGATCGGCGCCTGGCTCACCTGCCTCTCGCCCTTCCACAGTTTCCTGATCCGCATGGGCTGAGGCAGGCGAACCCTTGCCAGGTTATTAAGCGGCCCACAACACTCGTGCGCGCCTCTCCCGCCTCATGGCTCACGCCTCACGCCTTGACGTCCCACTCGTGGGCGTTCCAGCCGTGGGTGCCGCGGGACGTCCGGGCCACGACGTGCAGCACTCGCTGGTTCACCAGGATAGGCTCGATGGTGTAGAAGATCCCCATGAGGAGCACCTGGTCGGCGATGTGGGTGATGATCTCCGAGGCGATGGCGACGCGGTCCTGGCGGGCTACCGTGACATAGTACCGATCGATGAGCGCGTCGAACTCCGGGTTCGCATAGCGCGAGATGTTCGACCCCGTGTAGTTGGACTCCTGCCGCGGTGACTGCGTGCTGTGGAGGTTGCTCAGCGCCCGAAGCTGGTTCGGTCGCTGCGTGAGCTGGAACGCCGGGAAGCTCGTTACCCATTCCGCGTCCGATAGCCGCTGCGTCGGCACGATCATCGGCTCCACCGCGACACCAGCCTTCTGCCAGTAATCGGCAATGGAGAAAAGGAGCTTACGCCGCAAGTCGTCGCCGGCGTTGGCGCGCACCTCCAGCGAGAGCTTGCGGTTCGCGGCATCCACGAAGCTCCCGTCCTGGCCTCTCGTGTAACCGAGGCCTTCGATGATCTGCGTCGCCCGCCGCACATCGAACTCGTACTTCGCTACGAGGGGGTCGATCTCCGCGAACTCGGGCTCCGTGGGGCTCATGTAACTGTGGGCCACAGAAGTGAGGCCGGCCATGAACGTGTTCACCATCTCCTGGCGGTCCATGGCATGAAGCAGAGCGCGGCGGAACTGGGGATCGGTCACCAACACGGGGCTCGGCGTGAGGAACTGCGGCCACAGCTGGATCCACGTGTACGGAGCAGCTTCCACCCGCCCTTCGCGCCATCGCTCCTGGACCTGCGTCGCCTCTTCGACCGAAAGGCCCCTCCCCATCGTGAAGTCCACGGCGCCAGCGAGGATGCTCGCCACGAGCGTGTTGGAGTCAGCGAGGAAGCGGATCTCAACCTCGTCGATCCTGGGTCGCCCCAGCGCGTAGCGATCGTTCGCCTCTACGACCAGGTGGCTACCGCGCTCCCAGGCCTTCAGCTTGAACGGGCCTGTGCCCACGAACTCGTGGCTCCAGTGAGGCAGCTCGACGTAGCCGGCCTTGTTCTCCATGTAGGCCCGCTCGAGAAGGTGCTTTGGCTGCGGCATGCCGAGCCCCGGCGAGAACAGCGCGTCGGCCCCGATGTAGGGCACCCTCCACCGGGCGATCACCGTGTGGGCGTCCACCGCCTCCACGCCCTCCAGGTTCTGATACGCCCGGTCGCGGAAAACACCCACATCGCGGTCCTGAACGACCTGGGCTGTGAACACCAGGTCGTCTGCCGTAAACGCGGCGCCGTCGTGCCACTGGCTGTTGGGCCTGATCCTCCAGGTCGTCTCCATTCGGCCGTCAGGAAATACTTTCCAGAGACCGTTCTCGAGGCTTGGTATCGCCTCGGCCAGTCTGGGCGCGAGGGCCGCGCCCTTGTCCAGGGTGCTGAGCCCGGCGTGGACGAGCTCTTCGAGGGCCTCCGAACCGGGCGGTGTGTACGCGCCCGCGGAGCTGATCTGGTAGTTCAGGGCGAACGGGTCTCCCAGGATCGCCGCGGTCACGCGCTTCGGCGCCGATGGCCGGGTGACCTGCGCGTTGTCGCTCGGGGTCCGCGGGCCTTGCGGCGCGGCGCAGCCGGCCACGACGAGCGCCAGGACGAGGCTAAAGGAACGGAGTAGGTTGGCGGTGCTCACGCGCTCACCTCCGAAAACGAGTCCCAAGTCCCAGGTCCCAAGTCCCAGGTCCCAGGTACCGAGCCGCCTTCAGTTGACCGCCGCCAGGCCCGCCATCGGCTCCCGGCTCTTACCGACCGGGAGCCCGAAGAACTCGGCGGCGTTGAGCCCGAGGATCCGATCCTTCTGCGCCTCGGTGAGGCGCGTGTTGGTCACCACGTCATCGATGCACGACTCGCCGGCGCCGCCCAGACCATGGGGGAAGTCGATAGCCATCATCAGGCGGTCCGCGCCGTAGCGCTGCGTGACGTACGTCAACGTCTCCTTCTCCGTGCTAACGTTCGCGGCGATCCAGACCTGGTCAAGGTACTCGTGGGGTCGCTTGGCGATCAGCTCGTTGACGCCCTCCTGGTCGTACACCTCGTTGAGTCGATCCATGAGCGTGGGCAGATAGCCGCAACCTGTCTCGAGGAGCCCGATGCGGAGGCGCGGGAACATGTCGAACACACCTCCGCAGATGAACGAGGTGATGGCCAGCGTTCCCTCGTACAGGAAGCCAAGCGCATTGTCGAGGTGAAACTTGGTGAGACGTTCGAGGCCCAGCAACACGCCGCTTCGGCTGGGGTGGAGGTAAAGCGGGACCCCCAGCTCCTCGATCCTGGCGTAGACGGGCCAGAACTGCGGCTCGTCCAAGTTCTGGCCGTTCACATTGGTGAACATGGTGGCCGCATGGAGCCCGAGCTGCTTCACCGCCCGCTCGATCTCTTCGACCGCGCGCGTTGGGCTCTGCATCGGCAGGTGCGCGATGCCGAGGAAGCGACCGGGGAACCTGTTCAGGACCCGGGACATGGCGTTGTTGTAGGACTGGCACACGCTCGTCGCCAGATCCGCGTCCACGTCGTAGTGGAAGCACTCGTTGGAGGGCACAAGGACCTGCATATCGATGCCAAGCCGGTCGAGGAACTCGATGCGCAGCTCCGGCTCCCAGAATCCGGGCCGCTGGCGCCGAAGCTGCAGGAGGTTCGGCAACACGTCGTGCTGATGGTGCGACATGTGGGCCTCTCGCTCCGGATAGGTGATCCGACAGCGGCCGCCGGCGTCGCACCATAGCCGCGGTCGGCGGTCGCCGAACCTGGGGTCGACGTCGTCGAACACATCCTTGGGGAAGAAGTGCGAGTCGCAGTCGATGCGTATCGCCATCGTCGTCGAGCCTCCGATCGAGAATGGGCTACAGCATAGCGCTATCCGGCCTTGCGTGCCGTCGCTGGCTCGGTGGCGCCGGCCATTCCCGCCGTTTGCCTCTTCAGGGGTTCTTTCACCTGGGTCCCGAGAACGAGCGCTGTGGCCATTGCCGTCGCGCACAGAAACATGAAGGCTATGCCGTAGTCATAGGCCTCCGCCAGGTAGGCGAAGGCCAGCGGGCTCGCCACCTGGCCCACTTCACCGACCGTCCGCCAGACGCCAAAGAACTTGCCGCGCACGTGCGCGGGTGCGATGTCCGATCCGATCACCTGCATATTGCCCGAAGTGATGTTCTGGGCCGCGTGCATCACCAGGAATGCCACCACGAAGGCCTCGAAGGGAAGCCGCAGGAACGCCGTCGCGGCGATGAAGGCGAGGCCCAGGCTCAGCAGGACGAAGCCGGGTACGACCGTCTTCTTGCGGCCGAAGCGATCCATGATGGCGCCTGTCGAGAAGACGATGGGGATGCCGACGGCGCCCGCCATGGTGCTGATGACGCCCAGGGTTTCCGGGCCGATGCCATACCAGTAGACGGGGTACAGATTGACGGCGCCGGAGTGGAGCGTGCCCCGGGTCAGCGAGGCGAGGAACTGGGCGAAAAAGAAGATGAGCACGGGGTAGACGAGCAGCGCCGCGATGGTGGACTGCGAGGGCCCGCCTCCTCCCTCGGCCCGCGCCGACCGCCCGCTGGCCGGCGCGGTCTCACGCAGCACCTTGTAGCTGGGGATGATGGCGAGCAGCGACAGGACGCCGTGGAGGATGAAGGGCACACGGATGTCCCAGGCGGCGGCGAGGAATCCGCCCGCGGTCGGACCCAGCAGTCGACCGACGGTCTCCATGCCCAGCATGCCGGTGATCTGTCGGCCGCGCTGCCGATCGCCGCCGGTGTCGGCGATCATGGCCAGCCGCCCCAGCATCCACATCTGCTGCGCCCACCCGCCGAGAAAGCGGTACACCAGCAGCTCGGGGAACGACTGAGCAGAGGCCGTCAGAAACGACGACAGCGCCACCAGCACGGGACCGAGCAGGACGACCTTCCGTCGGCCGAATCGGTCCACCAGAAAGCCGGTGGGAATCGAGGCCAGGAGGCCGCCCAGCATGTGGGCGACGAACACCTGGGAAGCGACGCCGAACGAGACGTCGAAAGACTTGACGTACACGGGGAGCGCGGGGATGGCAATGCCCGCCCCGAGCGCGAGCGTGGCGGCGGGGAGATAGAGGGAAAGGATGTTCTCCCGGGACAGGACGCGGGTGTTGGTCCGCTGTTCTTGGCTCATGGCTCATTCGCCGCACTGAGCAGACGAACTCGCGGAAAACGCGCCTGCGCGACATTGAAAAGCCGCGCATCGGCAGTCCACAAAGGCGCGCCGTATCGCTCGGCAACGGCGAGGTAAGCGGCGTCGTACGCACGAAGCTGGCCCAGCTCGGCTGCGATCTCACACGCCCGGGCCACAAGATCTGAATCGTGCGGCTTGTGGATCGCACGCCGCAGAAAGTAGCCGAGCGCCTCGATCGATTCCCGGGCCGTGATTCTTCGGCGAAACGCCTGGAGGCGGAGGATTGACGCGACTTCGTAGTCCAAGAGAGCCGGAGCGACGACCGCCTCCGCCGCCTCTTCCCATCGGGCCCAGATCCTTTCGGCGCTCTCCGAGTCGGATTCCGGAAGAAACAGCTTGATAACAAGACTTGCGTCAACACACACCGTCATCAGGCTCCTCGCCCCGTACGACCCCCAGAGCTTCGATCGTGGGTATGAGGGTTCGACCCGCAAGCATGCGCCGCGACTTCCGGGCACCCTCGATCCACTGATGCATGAGGGCACGTAGTTCCTGCGATCCCTCCGGAGGCAGGTCGTCATCAGGGACCTCGCCACGGATGATCCCGATCGCCTGGACCGAGGAAATTAGGCTTCGCGGCTTCAGTTCGGGATGTAGCGCCGCCTCGACATCGTCACGAAACACAAGCTTGCTCCGTCGGTCCGCAGGGTTGGGATGGGTGGGCACTCCTGTTCGACGCACGAGTCGCGTCATTCGAGACGCGTTTACCCCGTACTCCGCTGCCGCCTCTTTCAGCGTGAGGAAATCGGAGGGCATGACGCAATCTTAGGGCGGCCCTGCAACTATCTGCAAGTACTTTTCGGGCCTCAGCCAGAGAGGGATTCCAGCAGCGGGCCGGCTGGAATCGGGACGCCGAGCGCTACTACGAACAGGACATAGAAGCCAGGCCGGCTGCGGCGGAGAGAACGATGGACAGAGTCCATGACTCACCCGCCGCGACCTTCAAGTAGAGAAAGGTGACCAGGAGGATGGCGACGGTGAACCCCAGAAGCGCGATGGCGACTGCGAATCCGATGAGAGGTGGTTCGCGGCGATGAGGCTGCCGGCGCCCTCCATGTTGTCCACGACGATGTTCGGGTTGCCGGGGATGTGGTTGGGAAGATGTCGGGAGAGGACCCGCGCTGTCGTGTCGAAGCCTCCGCCGGGCGCGAAGCCCACGACGATGGTGATCGTCTTGCCCCGGTAGAAGTCGGACACCGCTTGCGCGCCGCCCCCGGCGGCCTCGCAACGTGACGGCGGAGCCCCCGTGCGTGACGTACACGCGGCCATCGCCAGCGCAATGAGGTGTCGAAGGCCCCATCGAGACCATTGGTGCAGCACCATCTCGCCTCCGTGACTGCTCGTCGTGATTGCCTGTCGTAATTGCCTGTCGTGATTGCCTGTCGTGATTGCCTGTATCGTAGATACGCGGCGTTCGGCACGCTAGTTTCCTCCAGATAGCCCGCCACTTCATGGTGTCCATGCACATCTTCACGATCGGTTACAGCAAGAGGAGTGCACCCGAGTTCTTCGGCGCACTTCGGCGAGCGGGCATCAGGCGGTGCGTTGACGTTCGTCTGGCCAACACGTCACAGCTTGCCGGCTTCACCAAGCGCGGCGATCTTCCATTCTTCCTCCGAGAGCTCTGCGGCGCGGAGTACATCGCCGAACCGCTCCTCGTACCGACCCGGGACCTGGTCGACGCCTACAGAAAGGGGAAAGCGAGCTGGGAGGAGTACGAGCGGCGCTTCCTCCAGCTGCTGGCTGAGCGCAAGGTCGAGGTCGAACTAGACCCGAGGCTGTTCGACGTCCCCACCGTCCTCCCTGCGTCGAGCAAACCGCCGAGCATTGCCACCGGCGGCTGGTGCTCGAGTACCTCGAGGATGCGTGGGGCGAACTCTCGGTCACGCATCTCTAGCACCTGTGCTACGATGCAGCACCATGAAACGGATCAGCGTGCGGGAGCTGCGCCAGTACGCGAGCGTCTGGCTTCGCCGCGTGGAGGCGGGGGAAACCCTTGAGATCACCAATCGCGGGCGACCGGTGGCGGTGCTGGCCCCGCACCCCCAGGGCGACGAGCTAGAGCGGCTCATCGCCTCGGGAAGGGTGACACCTGCCAAGGGCGATCTGATCGAGTTCCTCAAGCGCAATCCACCTCTCGAACCAGTGCCCGGCCAGCCCCTGCCCTCAAAGGTACTAGAGGACATGCGTGCTGACGAGCGCTGACCTCGTTTACCTCGACTCGTCAGCGCTGGTGAAACTGGTCGTCCACGAAGCCGAATCAGCAGACCTGGATCGGTACCTCAGCGGCCAGCACGGTCGCGCTTCCTGCGTTCTCGCCTGGGTGGAGGTAGTTCGAGCAGTGCGAGGTCAGGGCCCCTCGGCTGTGGCGCGTGCCCGCGGTGTCCTGGCAGACCTCCTTCTTGTTCGACTGGACAACGACATCCTAGACACGGCTGCGGAGATCGATCCACCTGCGTTGCGCAGCCTCGATGCAATCCATCTCGCCGCGGCACGCGCCCTCGGTAGCAGGCTCGCGACCGTCGTGACCTACGACCGAAGAATGGCCCAGGCTTCCCGAGAATTGGGCATGAAGGTCGCAGCACCGGGCACAGCACTCAACTCTTGACCCCTCGAGATCACCCACCAAGAGCCCGGAGCCAGTGCCGTGTGTGGTACGCTCCGACACACACGCGAAGCCGTCCTGGGCGTGTCCCTGGGGGTAGCTCCATGAGGCGTCTTACCCGTGTCCTGAAGCACACTCGGATGCCGCGCCTGATCGGCGCTGCTATCTGCGGTGTCGTCGTCCTGGCCGATTGGGGATCGCGGATGCGGTGCCGATCTCGACGAGGAGTGTAAGCCATGGCTAACCAGGAGTATCTGCGGTGGGGCATTGCCGGCATTGGATCGGGGGCCAGTAATCTGCTCGGCGGCTTTGCGCGCAGCCCGCACGTGAAGGTGACGGCGGCCGCCGACATCCGCAAGGAGGCCGTCGAGGCCTTCGGCCGCGAGTTCGGTTGCGAGACCTACCTCTCCGTCGAGGACATGTGTAAGAGCCCGAACGTCGACGCCGTGTGGGTCGCGACCCCCAACCATTTGCACGCTGAGCACGTCATCGCCGCGGTGGAGCACGGCAAGCACTGCACGGTCTCCAAGCCCATGGCCATCACCCTCGAAGAATGCGAGGCCATGAACCAGGCCGCGGAGCGGAACGGCGTCGTCCTCCTGAGCGGCCACACACAGAGCATGCTGCCGCCGGTCCGAGCGATGGCCGAGGAGGTCCGCAGCGGCAAGTACGGCAAATTGGGGATGATCCACAGCTGGCACTACAACGACTGGATGTACCGGCCCCGCATGCCCTACGAGCTCGACGTCGCCATGGGCGGCGGCCTCATCTATCGGCAGTCTCCCCACCACATCGACATCGTGCGCCTGATCGGTGGCGGCCTCGTACGATCGGTCCGCGCCCAGACCATGGTCCTGGACCCCGAGCGCCACGCGCCCGGTATGTTCGTCGCCTACCTGGAGTTCGAGGGGCGCATTCCCTGCACGATCGTCTACAACGGCTACGGCCACTTTGAGTCGTCAGAGCTGACCTTCGGCGGCCGATACTCCCCGGGTAGGGTGACGAAGGCGACGACACTCGAGGAGGAGGCGGCGATGAAAGAGGCGCGCCGCTACACCGCCGGCGGGCAGAGCCGCGCCGAGGTGGACTCCCAGGCGGCCGAGGAGCCGACTCACGGCGCCTTTGGGCTGACCATCGCGACATGCGAGCGGGCCGACATCCGTCAGTCACCGCACGGGCTCTGGGTGTACGACGCCGAGGGCAAGCACGAGATCGTGGTCCCCAAGGACGCCGTGCGGGGGGAAGCCGAGTTCGAGGAGATGTACCAAGCGGTCGTGAACAAGAAGCATGTTGTACACGATGGGCGGTGGGGCGAGGCGACCCACGAGGTCACCGTGGCCATCATGGAGTCCGCCCGCACCGGGAATGAGGTGTTCCTCTCGCACCAGGTGCCGGTGCCGGAGTAACAACCCCCTCTACCTCTGGGAGAGGGCAGGGGTGAGGGCGCCACCCTCTTCCTCTTGGGAGAGCGGGGTTTGGGCGCGCCGCCCGGGGAACGCCCTCACCCGACTCGTCCCGATCGCTCGGGGCTCGCCGGCCTCTCCCAGAGGGAGGCGTGGAGGTGGAATGGCACACGCCTGGATCGGGACATCCGGCTTCGGCTACAAGGAATGGAAGCCGAAGTTCTACCCGCCGGACGTCCCCGAGAAGCGGTTCCTTCCCTTCTACGCGTCGCGCTTCGATAGCGTCGAGATCGACTACACCTTCTACCGCATGCCGAACCGGAAGATCATCGACTCCTGGAAAGCCGCGACGCCCGACGGCTTCCGCTTCGCGTTGAAGGCGTCGCAGCGGATCACCCACCGTGAGCGCTTGCGCCTGCCCTCCGACAGCCTCGGTTATTGGCTCGAGACCATAGCCGGCATGGGCGAGCGCCTCGGCATCGTCCTCTACCAGCTGCCACCTTTCTTCCACTGCGACCTCGAGCGGCTGGAGGCATTCCTCGCAGCATTGCCCGGCGGCATGGCCGCCGCCTTCGAGTTCCGCCACGCGTCATGGTTCGTGGACGACGTGTACCGCCTCCTGGAGCAAAGTGGCGCGGCTCTCTGCATCAACGACGGCGACGATAGCACCACGCCCATCCGGCTCACGGCGCCGGCCACCTATGTGCGCCTGCGCAAGTCCGCGTACCCGGCCGAGCTACGCGAAGAGTGGACCGACCGCATCCGCGGCTGGGTCAAAGAGGGGGTCGACGTCTTCGCATACATCAAACACGAGGACAACCCGGACGCACCGCTCATTGCGGGGGAGTTCGCGGAAGGTCTCCTCGACGCTGAGGCTCCGGCGCAAACGCCGGCCTATGGCTCGGGCTGAAGCGCTTCTCTAGGGGAGCGGGCCAACAACACCCTCGATAGACCTCTGTAAGCCGCGGTTTCCCGAGTAATACCCTCCGCCATCCGACCGACTACAGCCATTTCGCGCCCTCGCGGACGCGTTCCGACCACCAGGCTAGTTCCATGCGCTCCCTCGCGCGCACGTCCTCCGATTCGCTTCGCGCAGCGCCCCACGCCTTCGGCCAACCGAGCTGGAGGAAGCCTCCCAGCAGCGCGAGCTCCAGCTGAGGGCGCCACCAACGCTCGTCGTAACGATTGCCCAGGCGCCCAGCCAGACTCTGTCGATACGACTCGATGGTCGCCTCTTTGGAGACGGGCAGTCGAGCGCAGTTGACGGCCAGATACCATGCAAGGTCCACGGCCGGCGGCGCGGCGCCCACGAAGGCCCAGTCGAGCAGCACGACGCGCCGATCGCTCGCATGGATCCCGAGGTTCCCCAGCTTGAAATCGCCGTGCACCACCGTCTGCGGGTAACGAAGCAGGGCATCGCAGAGAGGAGCGGGGTCATTCAGCAAGCTGGCGACCACATCCGCCACCTCCTGATCCACGAGGCCAGGTAATAGCCGCCAGCCCTCGACCGCGACTGGCGGGATCGGGTCAGGACCGCTGGCCTCCCGGCCAACGGTCCGCGGCGCGAAAGCCGAGTACCGCTGTCGAAGCGTGCAAAAGCCCAGCTTGCCCTCTGCCATTCGCGGCTGGTCCCAGAACATCGCGTGGAGGGACGCCATGGCGTCCGCAAAGCGCTCGTTGTCCTCAGAGGAAATGAGGTCGTCGCCAGGAGGGATCATGGCGTTTGAGGCGTCGTGAAGCAGCATCGCCCACCCGGAGCCATCCTGTGCGCACCCGACGACTTCATGGGAGATGTTGTCGGGCAGGCGGTCGAGGAGCCCCGTCCGCCAGGACACGATTGCTCGAGCCTGGCGATCCTCCGTTACTCGCATCACCCAATCAGTATCCCAGCCGAAACGCTTGAGCACGTACCGTCGGGAAACTACACCGCAAGCTTCGACCCACCACAGCTTTCCGCCGGAGAGGCCGTCGACGGACTCGAAGGGCTCGCAGCGGACATCCTGCACGTCGCTCCCCTGAATCAGGGCGAGCGCGTGCGGGGAGATCAGGTCCTCTGCTGTGCCGTAGACCGTGCGCTCCATGGGTCCCAAATCTCCTTATTCCAGGTCGCTCGGTGGGTCAGCTGCACGCCTAGACCGAGCTTAGAAGAACAATGTCGCCTGCGAGTATGCACCCGATCTGCCGGCCTGCGGCGCGCGACGCAGGTGGCGGCGACTTACATACTGTCGCGGAGCGCGCCCGTCACGCTGATCCCCGACCGTTCCGGGCTCCAGCCGACGATGCGGGGGCTGTCGCTGGGCGGGAAGTAGACGTCGCAGAACGGGCAATGGGCCTCGATGCCCGCGACGCCCAGCATCGAAGGGCTGACCACGAAATCCTGCTGACACTTCGGACACCGAACGTACGCACATAATCCCATCGCTTGCCTCCTTGTCGCCCTCACCCCAGCCCTCTCCCAGAGGGAGTGGGGGCGGCCCTCCTCAGTCCTCAGTCCTCAGTCCTCGCTAAGTCCAATAGCTGGTGCGGTCCATCGGGATCCTGCTTAGCACATCCTGCGAAATGTAGTCCTCCAGCCTGACCCGCTCCATGGCGTCGTCGGGGCACCTGGAGACGGGCGAGAACGGGCGCCCGAGCGGGCGGGTGGCATCCACGATCATGCACGAGGTGCGGACCTCCGCCTCCTCGTCCACCAGCGACGGGTCCAGCTCGTTGCCCTTCATGATGTCCTTGATGATCTGGATTTGCCGGTGCGGCTGGACGCGCGTGGCCAGCGCCCAGAAGATCTCCGTCGGGTTGTAGACGTCGATGTCGTCGTCCACGACGAACACATTCTTGGAATGGTCGAAGCTCAGCACGGCGGCGGCGGCGCGGCCGGGGTCGCCCTCGCTCGTCTTCTTCATGGCGATGAAGATGTTGAAATGGGCGTGGCGGCCCGCCTTGCAGACGGCCGTCACCGAAGGCACTGCTTCGCGGGCGCGCCGCAAGTAGGCGGCCTCCCGTGGGAGGTCGAGCCACGGCTTGTCGCCCTCGGGCGTGATGATGGACTGCATAATGGCGTCGCGCCGATGCGTGATGGCCCGGACCTCATAGTGCAGCGAGTCGTGGTACCGCTGCGGACCCAGATACCCGGGCGCCTCGCCGAAAGGCCCGTCCACCTGCCGCTTGCCGGGCAAGAACGCACCCTCGATGACCACCTCGGCGTCGGCGGGCACCATCAAGCGCTCGCCCCACGTCTCCGATGGCACGAGCCGCAAGGGCTCCTGCAGGTAGGCGCCGATGATCCGGTACTCGTCCACCTCGAAGGCCCCCCGGAAGGCGGCCCCCATGTTGAACGCGGGGTGGTGGCCCAGAATCGTGGCTACCGGGCACTCCTCGCCGTGCTCCTCGTATGCTTTGAAGATCTTCCACAGGTGGCGGGGCGTCACCAGGCAGCTGGTCAGGCGCGGGCCTTTCACCTCCATGCGGTGGTACGAGGTGTTGTAGATGCCCGTGTCACGGTCGCGGCTGACGGTCGCCATCACGATGTAAGGGCCGCCATCCATGTAGTGGTGGCGCATGATTGGCAGCTCGGTGAGATCCGCCTCGTCACCGATCTTCACCACGTCCTTGACGGGCGCACGCTCGCGCGGTACCACGATGGGATCGACCGGCCGCGCCTCGCGGCGCAGGCACTCGTCGCCCATCTCGGCCCGGCTCATGCCAAACGGTACGCCGAGGGCCACTTGCGCCTTGCTCTGGGTGATCTCGGCGTTGAGCATCAGGCGGATGTCGGCAACCTGCCCCTGAAGGTTCAGCGGCCGCTCGAACGTGACGACCGGAAACTTCTTCAGCGCGTCCAGCTTCTTGATGATAGCCGTGCAGTCGTAGTGTGCCGGGTCCACGGTGGCGTCGATGCTGATCACTTCGTCGGGCAGCAGCTCGTGGAGATCGTCGAGATAGGTGCGCAGGCTTTTGGGCATGAGGCCCTCCAAGTCTTCGCCAGCGCTCGGCCGCCACAATTCTGATGACTCATAGGGGCGAGGCATGCCTCGCCCACCTCGCGTCGAGGGCACGCGGGTCAGGCATGCCTGACCCCTACCGCAGTCATCACATCTTTGGCGGCGAAGCACCAGCGGGCACGCCAGTATAGTCATTTGCGGATTGCGGACTGCGGATTGCGGATTGCGGATTGCGGATTGCGGATTGCGGATTGCGGACTGCGGAGCGCGGAATGAACGGACGGTCTCGTGGCCACCGCCCATCGCTGAGCCGGCAGATGGTACGAGCGCTAGCTGGCTATAAGCGACGCGCCGCCTCCCCGCATTTCGCAAGCCCCAATCGGCACTCCGCAGTCGGAGTGACCTGGCAATGAGTGACTCGACGTCTTCCCACATTCCGCAATCGGCAATCAGCAATCAGCAATCCGGTTACGTTGGTCAGGGCGTACGGCGGCGGGAGGACGACCGCCTGCTGAGGGGCAAGGGCCTGTTCGTCGCGGACGTGCGCCTGCCCGGTATGGCGCACGCCGCTTTCCTCCGCAGCGCCTACGCGCACGCACGCATCGTGCGGGCGGACGTGAGAGGGGCGCTGGCGCAACCGGGCGTGCTGGACGCGCTCAGCTTCGCTGAGCTGGGCGAGAGCACGCCAACGCTCCCCAACCTCATGCCCCACAAGCTGCTGCGGTCCGCAATGCCCTACCCGCTCGCCCGGGACCGAGTCCGCTACGTCGGCGAGCCGATCGCGGTGGTCGTGGCCGAGAGCCGCTATCGGGCCGAGGACGCCCTCGACGCGATCGAGGTCGAATACGAGGACCTGCCGGCCGTCACACAGGCCGAAGCCGCGCTCGGGCTCGGCGCGCCGCTGCTGCACGAGCATCTTGACAGCAACCTGGCTGCGGAGATGATCCAAACAGTGGGCGACCCTGACGGGGCCTTTGCCCGTGCGGATGTGGTCGTAGAGCTGCCGTTTCGCTTCGGGCGGGCCAGCGCCCAGCCCCTGGAGACTAGAGGCGTCGTGGCTCGCTACGAGCGCAGCGCGTGGTCCCCCTCCGGCGGGTTCACTATCTGGGCCTCGACGCAGATGCCGCACAACGCGCGACGCGTGCTCGCGGGCATGCTCGGGTTGCCGGTCCAGGCGGTGCGCGTGATCGCGCCCGACATCGGCGGCGGCTTCGGCGTCAAGATATATTGCTACCCCGAGGAGTACCTCGTGGCGGTGCTGGCGCGCCGCGTCGGGCGGCCCGTACGGTGGATCGGGGACCGCCGCGAGGATCTCCTGGCCTCCTACCAGGCGCGGGAGCAGACGCACCACGTGCAGGTGGCCGCGGCCGGCGATGGCTCGCTGCTGGCCGTGCGCAACCGCTTCACAGTGGACATCGGCGCGTACTGCCCATGGGGGCTGGTGGTGCCGTTCAACGCGGCGACGACGCTACCCGGGCCGTATCGCGTGCCCAACTACCACGTCGAGATGCGGGCCGTCTACACCAACAAGCCGCCCATGGCCCCCTACCGGGCGGCCGGTCGCCCGCCGGCTGTGTTTGCCATCGAGCGGGCCCTCGACCTGATCGCGCGGAAGCTCGGGATCGAGCCCTCTCAGGTTCGCTTGCGCAACTTCGTCCAGCCGAACGAGTTCCCCTATCGCCTGGGGCTGATCGATCGCGACGGCCAGGAGCTGTCGTACGACAGCGGCAACTACCCGGCCTGTCTTCACCAGGCCCTGGAGCTGATCGACCTCGACGGGTTCCGGCGCGAGCAGAAGGCCGCACGCGGCCAGGCGCGGTATCTCGGACTGGGGATCGGCTGCTATGTGGAGGCTACGGGTCGCGGCCCGTTCGAGGGCGCGACGGTGCGCGTCGAGCCGTCGGGGAAAGTCCTGGTGCTCACCGGCGCGGCGCCCCAGGGACAATCCCACGAGACGACATTGGCGCAGCTCTGCGCCGACCGGCTCGGCGTGGACCTGGACGACGTGACCGTGATCGCAGGCGACACGGACGCCATTGGCCTCGGGGTGGGCACGTTCGCGAGCCGCACAGCGGTGGTAGCGGGCAACGCGGTGAGCATGGCAGCCCGCAGCGTGCGGCAGAAGGCGCTACAAGTGGCGGCGCAGCTGCTAGAGGCGGGCGTCGACGATCTTGAGCTACGCGCGGGTACGATCCAGGTACGCGGCGTGCCAGACAGACAGGTGAGCCTGGCACGGGTGGCGCAGGTTGTCACGGCGCCGCCGCCAGCGTTCACGTTCCCCGAGGGGCTGGAGCCAGGCCTCGAGGCGACCCACTACTTCCACCCGACCAGCAACACGTACGCCAACGGTGCGCACATCGCGACCGTCGAGGTAGATGTGGAGACGGGCGTCGTCAGGGTGCTGCGCTATACGGTGGTGCACGACTGCGGCACCGTGATCAACCCCCTGGTCGTGGAGGGCCAGATTCACGGCGGCGTGGCTCAGGGGCTGGGCAACGCGCTGTACGAGGAGATGGTGTACGACGAGGCCGGCCAGCCCGCGACGACCAGCTACATGCACTACCTGATCCCGACGGCGATGGAGGTACCCGGAATCGCCGTGGGGCACGAGACGACCCCCTCGCCGCTCAATCCCGAGGGGATCAAGGGGACAGGCGAGGGTGGAACCATGCCCGTCCCAGGTGTGATCGCCAACGCCATCGACGATGCTCTGGCGCCGCTTGGTGTGGTTGTGGACCGGGTGCCGATTACGCCAGCGCGATTGCTTGCGATGATACGCGCGGCGACAACTCAAGACGCTGGCGGCCTGTAGAAACAGACTCTATATGGCCGGGCGGAACTCGATGAGGAGACGTTGATGCCAGACCTAGAAGCCTTCGTCCCGAAATGCCTCGTTCCAAACAAAACGCTTGAGGCAGTCGCTGAGGACGTTCGGGGCAACAAGCCAATATTAAGCATGACGACGCGCCGCTTTGATTACTCTCGTGAATCACGGATATTGGGGTCCAGTGCCGATCCTACCCGTATCGTCAAGTTTCCCAGCGGAACTCCACGACTCCGATCGGCGGAACGAGAGCAGGGTCCAACTCACGCTGCGGCAGGTCACGTCGCTGAGCGTCATGTTGAAATGCGTCGCCCTGGATTCTGCGGACGCTCGGAGAGTCCATGACGTGATCGCTTCGCACTTGTCTTAGAAGTGGGGGCGGCCTGGCTTTCCGGTGGCTCGATCGAACCACTGTAGAGGAATTCCGGGGCGAAATCAGCGCCGTTGGGCCACACGACTGTCCCTAGCTCCGGGTCCACTCTCGCCTCAGCAAAGCGTGCCGGGTCGCGGAGAGGTTCGAAGACCTCACCATACAGCTCAGCTTCCAGATCTATGACTCGTTTAGTTCCGTCGCTGAACGTAAGGTCCAGGATGTAGGGCCCTACGACTTTCATCTCGACGACTGTCTCCATCAAAGCTTCTCTCCGATCAGTCGAGCGGAGGCACACGCTGAAGGGGCCGACGCTCACGAGCTTCCGTCCAATTATCGCGCAGTTCGCGTTGATGCAACGCGATCCACTCCAACACCAGGCCCTGGGCGCGCGCCGGCAGATGGCCCCGCAGCACTTGGACCGGCTCGATCCCGAAAGTTGCAGAGTCGCTCCCGTAGCGAGCGTGTATGTGGAGCGGCGGATGGTCGTTGTAGAACATCGCGATCACGATCCCGTAGAACTCGGAGATCCTTGGCAGAAGCACGCTCCTCTCGCGTCGGGGATCGATTCCCCGCTGCACACCCGCGCACAAGCATCTCGGCCGACCGCTAATACCCCCTTGCTCGGTCGATGGTCGACTGGAGCGGATCGCCCGCCACGAAGTGCCGCAGCTCGGCCACAAACACCTCGCGGTCGCGGTCGTTAAGGTCGGGGAAGGCTCCCGCGATGTGCGGCGTGAGGATGACGTTCGGCAATCGATAGTAAGGCGAGTCGGAGGGGAGCGGCTCGCGGCTGAAGACGTCGAGGCAGGCGCCGGCGATTCGCCCCGCCTCCAACGCCGCGATCATTGCATCGTCGTCCACCAGCCCGCCGCGCCCCACGTTCACGAGCCAGGCCGTCGGTTTCATCGAGGCGAACTCCGCCTCGCCGATGATCCGTTCGGTCGCCCGGGTCAACGGGAGGGTAAGCACCACGAAGTCGCCCTGCGACAGCACCTCATGGAGCTGACCGGGCCCATACATGGCATCGGCTCGGGAATCGGGCCGGGGCTCACGTCGGAACCCGATGATCCGCATACCGAGCGGGCGCAGCATGCCGGCGAGCGTGCCACCGGTACCCCCGAAGCCGAGAAGGGCCGCGGTTTTTCCACGCAGCAGCTCGGGGATCGTTTGCTCCTGCTCCACCTCGTCCCATGACGCCGCGCGGTGCCACCGGGCCTCGCGCTGCGCGTTCCAATAGGTCGGCAGCCGCTTGGCAGCGGCCAGCATGACGGCCAGCGATAGCTCTGCCACAGGGACGTCGTAGACATCGGTAACGTTCGTAATGGCAAAGTTGGCGCTCATGACATCGGGCGTGAGCGCCACGTCCACTCCGGCGGCGGGAACGTGCATCCACTGGAGGCCACGAGCTCGCTCCAGAACCGCATCCACCACGTCGCGCTCCAGCGCGTACGAGCGAAAGAAGACCGACGCTCGTTCAATCCCATCGGGAAGCGGCCTATCGTTCGCCACAATGACGACGTCGATGCGCGGCGACACCTGATGCACCGCGTCCAGGAAGCTCGGGTGGATCGTGGCTGGCAGCGCGACGACGATGGGCGTCGACGACTGGAGACTGAGGGCTGTCCGCTCTGCGGACTCCGAACGCCGCTCGCGCGGCGCACTCGGCGAGGACTCGGGGCTGCCCATGTCGCTGTCCTTAGTGCCCTTCGCTCAGTCCTGCCTGAGCGCGGCACCGCGCTCGATGCCGTCGAACACCAGCCAGTAGACCTCGACCCCCTCGGCCACCAAGGCGCGGAGCCGCTCCTGGATCTCGTTCGACGTAGCGTACTTCTCGACCATGCGCGGGCCCACGTCGGCGTGCTCCTCCTCCACCTCCGAGCCGTGCGTTGCCCAGAAGGCGATGTCGTCCTCCGAGAAGAGGTAGTGGTGGCGGAGGCCGTTGGCGATCACGGCGGCGCGCTTGAGGTTCTGGCCCTCGAAGACAAAGCTCTGCGCCGTCACCGCCTCGAGCCAGGGGGCGTCGTAAAAGACCCGGTCCCGCCAGCCGATGAAGGCCTGCAGCTCCGCGACCGGCCGTGCGCGCTCGATCTCCTCTCTGCTCAGGCCAAGGGCGCGCCCGAACTGAAAGAAGAGCTTCTTGTGCTCCTTCGTGGGGTCCTGGAAGCCGGACTCGCTGAAAACGTTTTCCAGGAGCATATGCTCCAGGTCGGGGTCGTCGGGGCAGCGCGAGTAGATGGCAGCGACCAGCTTGGGAAACATTCGGGCCGTGCGCTGGTAGTACTGCTGGGCGAAGAACCGCAGCCCCTCGATGGATAGCTTCCCCTCCGCAATGCGGCGGACCAACGGATGGTCCTTCGTGTGACGGCGGTCGACGATCGCTCGAAGCTCGTCGACGAAAACCCTGCTCGCAACCATTATCACGGCCTCCCGCTTGGTGAGCGCAGATCCTTCGCTTCCCTCAAATACCCCCTCTCCCCCTTCGAGGGGGAGAGGGCTGGGGGTGAGGGGGTCAGGATGACATGATCCGGGTCAGAGCCCCACTCGACACCCGCGAACCGGGGCGCCACCTGGGTGGCGAACAGCTCGAGGGTCCGGAACGCCGCGGCGTCGCTCATCCCCCCGAAGTTGATCTGGAGCGACGGCTCGAACTCACCCAGCACCGTGCGCAGGTACGCCAGTTGCTCGGCCACCTCGTCGGGCGTGCCCACGAGGGCCGTGTAGCCGTCGATGAGCTTCTGCGCCGTCTGGGCGCGGATCGCTTCGACCATCTGGCCGTAGCCCGCGTAGCTACCGGAGGCGCGGCCCTCCCATGAGGAGACTGCCTCGCTGAACACCTCGATATAGCGATCGATCGGTCGCTGGAAGCCAGCAATCGCCTCCGCGTGAGTGGCGGCGACATACGTGTGGAGGGAGACCTGCACCTGCCATCCGCCGGTCGGACGTCCAGCGTCGATCCAGGCCGCCGTATAGCTCTTCAGCAGTTGTCCTGTGCGCTCGAGATTGCCGGCGAAGGGCACCAGCATGAGGTGATAGCCCTGCCGCCCAGCCGCGGCGAACGATTCCTCAGACAGAACCGCCGCGATCCATATGGGGGGATGGGGCTGCTGGAGCGGGCGCGGCGTGAGGTGGATGCCACTCAGATGGAAGAAGCGGCCGTCGTGGCTCACCCGATCCTCGGTCCATAGTCGCTTGATGACGCCCACGCCCTCTTCGAACCGCTCGCGGCTCTCGTCCATGTCGATCCCGAAGGCATCGAACTCGGCCGGGATGAAGGCGCGCCCGAAGCCCACGTCCAGCCGCCCGTTGCTGATGTTGTCCAGCATCGCCAGCTCACCGGCCACCTTGATCGGGTTGTTGAAGGCGGGGATGACCGCCCCCGTGATCGGCCGCAGGCGGCGTGTCCGCGCGGCGATTGCGGAGAGCAGCACGATGGGGCTGGGGGTGTGCCCGCCGTAGTCGTGGAAGTAGTGCTCAACCGCCTTGGCCGAGGTGTAACCGAGGGCGTCGCCGCGCTCGCTCAGGCGCAGCACCTGGTCGAAGTACTCGGCCGTGGACATGTCGGCGAGCCGAAACGACGGGAAGAAGTTGAGGCCGTAGCGCATCGCGAGTCCCAGGTCCCAAGTCTCAAGCCCCAAGTCTACGCTTCCCGGTCTCCGTGCGAAAAGTTCAGGATGTATCGCGAGCCGGCGGTCTGCGATTGAGGGCTGGGGCGCGAGAATCGACCTGGGACTGGGACTGGGGACTTCACGCCCCCAGGTACATTGCAAACCTCCCGGTTGCTGCAAGGTTAAGGACTGCGCGCGCCGGCCTCCGACGCGTGATCTCTGGCCTTCGAGGCTAGCTGCGTCATACTATCGCCACGAACGCAGCCTACACGTTAACACAAGGAGGAGCGCGATGCCCCTACACGTCGCAAGCGCGGATGTGCCTGAGATCGAGCGGGTTCGATCGGCCGGAACGGGCGTGGGCTCGATGCTGGTGAAGAAAGGATACGGCAATGAGTGCAGCTTGATGATCGCCGTTCGGGCCCCCGGGTACCACACGACGCCGCACATTCACGAGTCCGAGCAGATCAACTACGTCCAGGAGGGGGAGATCTGGTTCTTTGTGGAGGATCAGGGCTTCCACTGCAAGGCGGGCGATTTCCAGCGGATCCCCGCCAACACAGTCCATTGGGCCTGGAACCGTTCCGACGCGAATGCCACCGTCGTGGAGGCCCATGCGCCGGCGCTCGTGGGGGGCCAAGGCGCCGAGGGAGCGGTTGCCCTCTTCGCCGAGGGGGAAACGCCCGACGTCAAAGGGCCCGGCGAGAACAAGTTCGTCCCCTACAATGCCGCTGCCGCGGAGCGCGAGTACTTCTCTCGCTAGCGCCCATCATGTCATGCTGAGTGCGATGCGCCGTCACGCCGTCACGCCGCGCCAGGGGCAGGTGAAACTGTCATGCTGAGCCGCAGGCGAAGCATCTGGGGTCGGCGTCGAGCTGCGAGCCTGCGAGCCGTGTTGTCGGCACCCCCAGACCCTTCGCTGTCGCTCAGGGTGACAATTCAGAGCAGAGCAGCCGAGGGCGAAACATCCGGAGCACCGGGGCCCCGATTCGTCGGGATGAAGTCTCAAGAATGACAGTATGAGGAGTGATTCGTGACCGTGCCGACACAGCCCGCCGCCGCGCAGCTCGCCGAGTTCAGCTCCTCGATCTCGTGGGCAGGCCTGGACGCGTCCGTGCGGGAGCGCACCCAGGAGCTGGTGCTGGATCTCCTGGGTGTGGCCGCGCGCGGCAGCGCCGCGGATTCCAGCAAGGCCGTGGCCCGCGTGGCGAAAGAGGCGGGCGGCGGCGGGGAAGCGAGTCTCATCGGCGCGAGAGCGTCCGCCTCGGCAGCGTGGGCAGCGTTGGCCAATGGCGCGGCAGCCCACGCGATCGAGATGGACGACGTCACGCGGGAGTCGTCACTCCACCCGGGCGCCGCGGTGATACCTGCCGCTCTCGCAGTAGCCGAAGAGACGGGCTCTCCCGCCTCGTCGTTTCTCGAGGCCGTTGTCGCGGGTTACGAGGTAACGATGCGCGTTGGGGCGGCGCTGAATCCCGCGGCCGCGTACCAGCGCGGGTTTCATCCCACCGGGGTGGCGGGCGTATTCGGGGCGGCGACCGCGGCGGGCCGGATCCTCGGCCTCGACGCGGACGCCCTCACCCGGGCGCTCGGCATCGCAGGGACCATGGCGTCGGGCTCGTTGGAGTACCTCAGCGATGGCTCGTGGACGAAGCGTCTGAATCCCGGCTGGGCGGCGCATGCTGGCATCGTGGCCGCGAGCCTGGCCGGCGCCGGCTTCACGGGCCCGGCTACCGTCTTCGAGGGGCCCCTCGCGCTGCTGCATGGCTATACCGCGGAGGCGCTGCCGGAGCAGCTGCTCGCCGGCCTCGGGAGCCCCCTCCAGATCATGCGGGTCGGCGTCAAGCCGTACGCTTGCTGCCGCTACAACCACGGGCTGGTGGACTGTGTCCTCGCCCTCAAACAGGCTCACGCCATCCGACCGGAGGACGTGAAGTCTATCCGGCTTGGCGTGCTGAGCGCCGGCTGGGCGCTGGTCGCGGAGCCCATCGAAGTGAAGCGGGCGCCACGCACGATTGTCGACGCGCAGTTCAGCGCGCCCTTCGCGGCGGCGCTCGCTCTCGCATATGGCGCAGCTGGGCCGGACCTGTACACCGAGGATGCCCTCGACGATCCCACGCTCCGATCTCTGATGGCGCGGACCGAATGCTATCGGGATCCGTCATTGGACGCCGACTTCCCGCGGCTTTGGCCCTCCGCCGTCGAGGTGCAGCTGCGGGATGGTCGGCGGTTTGCGACCCGCACCGAGTTCACAACCGGCGATCCGGAGAGGCCCGTGCCGCGCGCTGGCCTGGTGGCCAAGTTCGTGAGCCTCGCGGGCAGCCTGATGCCAGGCGAGCAGGCGCGGGAACTGGCGGACCGCATCCTCCACCTGGAGAGCGAGCCAGACCTGCGGGCGGTCGCCGCGTCGTTGCGGGGGTAACCAACTACTTCACATGGGCGCAAGAGGACCGATGGTTGAGCGGGAGAGGCGACGGGTTCGCAGAGGCGGGAATCAAGGCCGCCTTATGCCGTCACCTCATCGTCGCCATCGCGGTGGTATTCTTCCGCGGGATTGAAGCCAGAGCAAGCGTGGCCCCGGGGCGCCCGCCTTGCGCCCCGCCTTAGCGGAGCGAGCTTGTTTGGCGCGCCAACCAGAGCGAGACGAGGTAGTGTCGACGATGGAGCAGACCGGGCGGCTCACGCAGACGGGCCCGGGCACGCCCGTGGGCGAGGAGCTCCGCCGCTGCTGGATCCCCATCGCCGTCGCCAGCGAGGTCACGGACGAGCGGCCCATCAGGCCCGTCCGTGTCCTCTCCGAGGGACTGGTCCTATTCCGCGGCACGAGTGGCCGCGTTGGCCTAATCCAGGAGCGCTGCACCCACCACGGCGTGCTGCTGTTCCGTGGCCACGTCGAGGAGGACTGTCTCGTCTGCCCGTTGCACGCCTGGCGCTTTGACGCGGAGGGCAACTGCTCAGCTATCGGTTGGCAGGGCAAGGTCTACCCGATGAGCTGGGCTGAGGCAAGGGCGCATCCGGTGCAACAGTACGCTGGGTTCTACTGGGCTTACCTTGGCAGCCCTCCCGCGCCAGCACTCCCCGATCACGACGTACTGGCCCGGTGGGACGGCCGACGCCGCATCACGGTTTACCCCGAGCTGAACCGCGGCTGGACGGAGGCCGATGCCTTGATTCAGTCTGACTCGCGTGCAGATTGGCTGTGGCTGCGGGCCCCCATCGATGACACTCGCACCTGGCAGGCCAAGGTGGAGCTCATTCCGAGCGAGGTCGGCGCTCTCATTGATACGGCGGGCGAGGACCCGGAGGTGATCTATATCAATGGACTGACCGTTGGCACACCGCGCATCCCGGGGCCTTGAGTCCCGAGCCTTCGTGCGGTAGCATCAGGCAGGTTTTCCGAGGGGCTTGATACCAGCCTGAGGAGGCGATTTATGGCGGTCACATCTCAACGACTGGGGCGGGACCTGCTCTCCGCCGATGAGCTCATGGACGCTCTCGAGGAGATCAGATATGAATTCACGGGGGGCGACCCCGCCGGCGCATCGCGCCGGCGCGTAGAGACCGTAGAGCAGGTCGCCGAGCAGAAGCGTCGGACCCACAAGGGCGGTGATGGGAATCACCGATTCGAGGGTGAGCGCTACCTCAACATCAACGACGACAAGGATGTCCGCCGTTTCCAGCTGCGCAAGCTGATCGACGAGGGCGGGCAGGACAGCGTTGGAGGCCCCATGCCGAGCCATCCGACGCTCAGCAAATGGCACTCTGTCGAGTTCGGCCTCACCGACGACGAGATCCACCGGCTTGAGATGCAGGACGCGCTGCCCGAGAACCTGGTCGCTCTCGGCTGGTGGTACTGGATGCATCGCAATGAGGAGTGGCCCGTCCTGCTGGGGAGCGCCCTCGTCAGCGAGGGGGCCAAGCGACTGCCCGAGGTGCGGGAAGCGCAGCTCCGCGCCCTGGACGAGACGCGCGAGCTTTACCACGAGCTGGGGATCAAGAACATCGACAGAGCCATGCAGAACCAGATCGAGCATTCGCCGATTGGCGCCGACGACGACCACGTAGTCTTCGGCGAGAACATGACTCGGGCGCACGTCAACACCGCCGAGCTCCAGGAAGCGCTGCGCAAGGTGTTCACCCTCAGGCTGCACCAGTCGCGCGGACGGAGCGCTATCTAAGGGACCCGCCCGCCCACCCCCGTTTTTTCTGGGGGCTTCGCCCCCAGCCCCCGGGGGGATTGGCGCGGGCTTTGCCCCGGCGCCCCAGGGCAGGGGCCATCTTCCTTCCCCCCAGCGCCCCGGGGGGCGGGTCTTCATTCCTTCCCGAGGGCGGGCGGCGGGGGCCGCCTTCATTCCTTCGCCCCAGCCCTGGGGGCGGTCTTCGTTCCTTCCCCTCAGGGCGAGGGAGGGGGTGAAGTTAGCGCACCTCCGCGATTCGGCGACTCTCAGCCCAGCCCTCCTCCACAAGGGGAGGGGCTGGTCCCTCTGCCCTCAGCGCTCCTCCAGAGCGGCCGTGGCGGGCGGTCACCCCGCCATGGGACAATTGGGGCACACTCATCTGGGGGCAATCGTCTGGCCGAGAAGCAAGGCGCATTTACTTTCGTCCTCCATTCGCACATTCCTTACTGCCGCGGGGCCGGCCGCTGGCCTCACGGGGAAGAGTGGCTCCACGAGGCCGCCGCGGAGACGTATGTCCCGTTGCTCTCCGCTCTCTACGATCTCCGCGCCGAGGGCGTCGCATTCGCGGCGACCATCGGCCTGACCCCCGTCCTGGTCGAGCAGCTTCGAGACCCGCTCGTTAACCAGCACTTCGCGGAATACCTGGACCAACGCATTCGCGCTGCCGCGTCGGATGGCGACCGACATCGGGCGGCGGGCGCGACGGACCTTGCGAGCCTCGCCGACTTCTACCGCGCCAGATACTCCCACGTTCTGAGCGAGTACGAGAACAGGTTCCGCCGCGACCTGGTGGCGGCGTTTCGCGGGCTGCAGGACTCGTACCATGTGGAGATCGCCACGTCCGCCGCGACACACGGCTATCTCCCACTCTTCGAGCGCGACTCAACCGTCGCCTCCCAGGTCGCGACCGGCGTCGCTGCCTACGAAGAGGCGTTCGGGCGACGCCCACACGCGATCTGGCTTCCCGAGTGCGCCTACCGACCGCGGTATTTGGCAGGGTCCGGTGAGGATGCCTACGAGAAGCCCGGTCTCGAGGTGTTTCTGGATGAGCAGGGGCTGCGCGTATTCTTCACGGAGACCCAGACGGTGGAGGCGGGCCGGGCGATAGGGAAGTCGGCGGGAGACGCCATCGGGCCCTATGGGGGCACTCCGCTCCGTTCGCTCGTAGGTCACGCCGATCCCGGCCGCCACTCGACGTTCGAGGCGTACCGGGTTGGCGACGCCAACGTCGCGGTGCTGGGCCGCAACGCCCGTACGGGCTTGCAGGTCTGGTCGGCCGAGCACGGGTACCCCGGCGACCACCGCTACCGAGAGTTTCACAAGAAGCACGAACGCTCCGGCCTGCAGTACTGGCGCATCACCGGCTCGGGCGTCGACCTGGCCGACAAGGACATCTACCAGCCGGCTGAGGCCGCCGCTCAGGTAGAGGACCATGCCCGGCACTTCGTGGCGCTCGTGGAGCAGGAGATCGCGAGCTACCATCGCGCCACAGGCCGCTATGGGATCGTCGTCGCCGCCTACGATACCGAGCTGTTCGGCCACTGGTGGTTCGAGGGCGTCGACTGGCTTCGGGAGGTCCTGCGGCTGCTCGCTTCCAGCGAGGTCGTCGACCTGGTGACGGCGAGCCAGTTCGTCGAGCTGCATCCCCCTGAGCATGCGGTGGCACTACCCGAGAGCAGCTGGGGTCAGGGTGGCGATCACTCAACCTGGCTGACCGCCGACACCGAGTGGATGTGGGCGAGCATTCACCTGGCCGAACGCCGAATGGAGCGGATCGTGGCGCGTTACCCGCACGCGTCGGGCGCAACCTCGCAGGTGCTGGCCCAGGCCGGTCGGGAGCTCTTGCTCCTGGAGAGCAGCGACTGGCCGTTCCTGGTGACCACGGGCCAGGCCCGTGACTACGCCGTAGAGCGTTTCAAGGGCCACGAGGAGCGGTTTCGGCAGCTGGCGGATGTACTAGAGCACGGGTCGGTGGATTCCGACGCGGCCGCCATTGCCGCCACCCTCTTCGAACGCGACCGGGTTTTCGCCGCCATCGATTACCAGATGTTCCGCAACCGGGAACGGTCGCTCGCGGGCGCAGGCTCGCCTGCTTGATCCGGGGGATTCCCTCCCCCCTTGAGGGGGAGGGGCAGGGAGGGGGGTAACGCCCGCGACGATCCGAAATACCCCGCTATGCATAAGGCACCTTCGCGGAACGATAAACATGAACAACGGGGCACTTGCCTGAAGGTCCTCTTCGTCGCGGCAGAGGTCGCGCCCTTCGCCAAAGTTGGCGGTCTGGCCGACGTGGCGGGCGCCCTCCCCAGAGCCCTCCGCGCGCTCGGCCACGACGTTCGGGTCATCATGCCGCGCTACGGTACCATCGACGGCGATCGCCATGGTCTGCGCGATGTCGGCAATGGCGACGCGCTGTCGATCGCGGGGAGCCCCGAGAGGGCGCAGCTCTTCGAGGCTGATTCGGGCGGCGTCCCGACCTACTTCGTGGGGAACGAGCGCTACTTCGCCCGAGATGGCGTCTACGGCTTCCCCGATGACATCGAACGCTTCCTGTACTTCTGCGGCGCGGCGCTGGCGGCGCCCGAGCGTCTCGGGTGGGCCCCCGACGTAGTCCACGCCAACGACTGGCACACGGCGATCATCCCTCACTGGTTGAAGATGCCGCCGGCCCTGCCCGAGTGGGCAAGCTCTGCCGCCTCCGTCCTCACCATCCACAACCTGGCCTACCAGGGCGGCTTCGACCCTGCGTCGTACTCCGCGTGGATCGACCCGAAGTCCCTGCACCCGCGCGACGACGGGACCTGCGACCTCCTGAGCCAGGGAATCTGGAGCGCGGATCTCGTGACGACGGTCAGCGAGCGGTACGCGCATGAGATCACGACCCCGGAGTACGGTGAGGGCCTCGATGGCCTCCTGGCGCGCCGGCGTGCGCAATTACGCGGCATCGTCAATGGCATCGACTACGAGGCCTTCGATCCGGCGACCGACCCGGCGATAGCCCGGCGGTACTCGGCCGAGGCGCTTGAGGGCAAGGCGGCCTGCAAGGAAGCGCTGCAGCGTGAGAGTGGATTCGACGTGGCGCCGAGGACGCCGCTCATCGGGCTCATCGGGCGTCTCGCGGACCAGAAGGGCTACGACCTGGTCGCCGCCATCCTGGAGCCCTTCCTCGCTGAGGTCGATACGCAAGTCGTGCTCCTGGGGACCGGGGAGCCGCGCTATCACGACCTTTTCCGCGCGCTGGCCGCCCACAACCGGCGGCAGCTCGCCGTCCACCTCACGTTCGATGCTGCCCTCGCCCAGCGCATCTACGCGGGAGCCGACATCTTTCTCATGCCCTCCCGATTCGAGCCGTGCGGCCTGGGCCAGCTGATCTCGCTGCGCTACGGGACGGTCCCCGTCGTGCGGTCGACTGGCGGCCTGGCGGACACCGTGGCCGACTACCAGGCCGCGACGGGCCGCGGGACGGGCGTCGTCTTCCGCGGCTACGACGCGACGGCTCTGGCGGTGGCGCTCGGCCGGGCGCTGGAGCTGTATCGCCAGTCCGACCGCTGGCGCGAGATCCAGCTCCAGGGCATGCGCCAGGATGTGTCGTGGAGCGCCTCCGCGCGTCGCTACGTGGAAGCCTACGAGGACGCAGTGCGAGCGGCGGCCGGCGCTCGGGGCGCCACTGCGTGAGCGTCGACGGCGTCGATGGGCCCCGACCGATGCTGTGCGTCCATGGCCATTTCTACCAGCCGCCCCGCGAGGACCCGCGCACCGGCCGGATTCCACACGAGCCGGGGGCCGAGCCCTACCCTAACTTCAACGCCAGGATCACGGCGGAGTGCTATCGGCCGAACGCACAGCTGGGCAACTTCGCGCGTCTGAGCTTCGACCTGGGGCCGACGCTGGCTACCTGGCTGGCCGCCCAGGCGGCCGATGTCCACACGGCCATCGTGGCGCAGGCGGGAGAATCAGGTGGAGCGGGCGGCGCCATGGCCCAGGCGTACAACCACCGCATCCTGCCGCTGGCGACGCGCCGCGATATCATGACGCAGGTGCGCTGGGGAATGGCCGATTTCACGCACCGGTTTGGCCAAGCGCCTCGCGGCATGTGGCTGCCGGAGACGGCCGTGGACCGGCAGACGCTGGACGTGCTGGCTGAGAACGGCATCGAGTTCACGATCCTCGCCCCGTGGCAGGCGCTCGAGCCCGTCGAGACGCGGCGTCCTCACCGCGTCCAACTGTCGTCAGGTCGCTCTATCGCGGTCTTCTTCTACGATGGCCCGCTCTCGGCGGACGTGTCCTTCAACGCGGATGCGACGCGGGATGCCGACGAGTTCGCTTCCACTCGCCTCGCGCCTCGCGTTTTGGCTGACGGTCCGACCGGAGTGGGGCCGGGGATCACCGTGATCGCGAGCGATGGGGAGCTGTACGGCCACCACCAGCCCGGCCGCGAGCACTTTCTTCATGCGCTGCTCTTCGGCGAGGCGGATCGGGTGGGCTACGAGGTCGGGGTTCCCGCCACCTATCTCGCGCAACACGGGGTTGGAGGCGATGTCGCGATCGCCGAGCGCACAGCCTGGAGCTGCCCGCACGGCCTGGCCCGTTGGTCGACGGGCTGCGCGTGCACCCAGGGAGACAGCGCATGGAAGCGCATCGTGTTCGAGGCCCTGGCATGGCTGACCGAACGGATGGATGCCGCCTTTGAATCGGTCGGGGGCCGCCTGCTGTACGACCCCTGGGCGGCGCGGGACGCCTACATCCACGTCCTCCTGGGCGAGCGCGCTCTGCGGGATCTCATCGACGAGCATGCGGCTCGGGCGCTCGGCCCGGAGGAGCGATCGGTGGCGGGTCAGCTTCTCGAAGGGCAGGTGTTCGGCCAGCGTATGCACACGAGCTGTGGGCTCTTCTGGGAGGACCTCAACCGCCTGGAGATGCGCAACAACCTCGCCTACGCAGCGCGAGCGATCCGGTGCACCGAGGCCGCCGCGGGCGTGTCGCTCGGAGCGGAATTCAGGCGGCGCCTTCAGGGAGCGCGCAGCGCCGCGACCAGCGTGACCGGCGACCGCATCTACACCGAGGTGGCCGGCTCGCCACGCTGAGCGAAGCCCTATTCGTGTTATTCTTGGCGATTCATGGGCGGAGCGAAGCGGCGGATTCCCTTCAGGCCCACATGCGGCGCCGCCGGAATCGCCACAGAACCGTGATTGCAAGGAGCGTCATCCAGCCCTTTCCCACTACTTGGCCGGCCAGAAAATCCAGCGAGCCGAAGGCCAGGAAGAGGAAAAGAGCGCTGTCCACCACGAGCCCGACCACATTGGATGCGACTACGGCCACCGTCAAGCCGCGCTCTCGCAACGGGGTGTAGACGGCAAAGTCCGCGAATTCGCTGACGAGGAATGCAAATCCACTGGCCGCCGCAAACTGTGGGCTTACCAAGGCCGAAAGGCCGGCGCCCGCCAAGATCGCGCCCACCGTCCATCGCCGGCCGAGCGCCTCTTGTGTCCAGTCCCGAAGACTAAAGGCCAAACCGGCGAAGTAGACGCCGGCCGGCGCGACCAATCCGAAGCCTACTGGCACAACTCCAAATGTCGCAATCGCCCAATTGGCGCCGAAGATGGCTCCGATGTAGCAAAGGGGAGGGAGCAGTTTCGCGTTCGACGGCACGAATCGGGCGCTCACTTTGCTGGCCAGAGTCGCATGGCAGTTGGAATATCGGCCCTGACGACCGTGTCTCAGGCGGCTGGCGTGGGAGACGGGAGGTCGATCGCCACCGACTGCAACGCGACGTCCATGATCGCGGCGGACTTCGCGTCGATCTCGACGAGCGGGAGGCGGAGGCCGCCGCACGGAAAGCCGCACCTGGCAAGGGCGTACTTGAGCGGGATGGGGCTGGTGGTCGCGAACAACGCCGCGAACAGGGGGGCAAGCTGATTGTGGATGCGGGTCGCCTCCTCCAGCGAGCCTTCCACCGCGGCGTCGATCATCCGCGCCAGCTGGCGACCCACCAGGTGGCTTGCGACGCTGACGACGCCATAGGCGCCGATGGCCATCATGGGCAGCGTAACGGCGTCATCCCCACTCCAGACGCGGAAGCCCGGGCGGGCGTCGCGGATGATGGCGCCGATGGCCTCGAGGTTGCCGCTGGCCTCTTTGATGCCAACGATATTGTCCACCTCACTGAGGCGGACCGTTGTCTCCGGCGCCATGTTGATCGCCGTCCGGCTCGGGATGTTGTACAGAAGGAGCGGTAGGTCGATGGCGTCGGCGATCGCCCGGAAATGCGCCTCGAGCCCCTGTTGAGGCGGCTTGTTGTACCAGGGCACCACGCCGAGAATGCCGTCGACTCCCAGGTGAGCGGCCTCGCGGCTGAACTGGACGCTCTCGGCCGTATTGTTGCCGCACGTGCCGGCGACGACGTCGGCGCGGCCGCCGATGGCCTCCTTGACCTCCGCGAACAGGCGCAGCTTCTCGTCGTGGGTGAGCGTTGGCGATTCACCCGTCGTTCCCGCGACGACGATGCCCTCCGTTCCGGATGCTACCAGCGCCTCGGCGAGCTGCTGAGCGCGCGGATAGTCCACGGACCCGTCATCGGCGAAAGGTGTGGCCATAGCCGTCAGGAGACGACCGAACGGTTTCACGCTGTACCTCTAACGGTCATCTTGAGGGGCCGCCAGGAGCGAAGAATCTCTCGACGAACGCCGATCCGGCTCTTCGACGGGATCCCTCGGGCGTCGCCCTCCCATGACAATACCGCTCGTCCTGAGCCTGTCGAAGGACAAGCCTGGGTCGGCAACCTTCGCCTCATGGCTCGACAAGGTCACCATGAGCGGTTTTCATGGGTTCGGGGCGGGCCGGGCCGAAAGCCCCATGACTCCTCAGGCTGACAAGCCTACTCCCTACAGTCGCCCCTCAGCAATCAAATACTCGGCCACCTGCACAGCGTTGAGCGCCGCGCCCTTGCGCAGGTTGTCGGACACGATCCACATCGCCACGCCGTGTGGATGTGATATGTCGTTGCGGATGCGGCCGACGAACACCTCGTCGCGGCCGGCAGCGTCCAGAGGCATAGGGTACCGCGATTCCGCCGGCTCATCCACGACGCAAACGCCCGGCGCCGACGCGAGCAGGTCGCGCACGTCGGCAGCGCTCATGGGGCGGGTCAGCTCGATGTGGACCGCCTCCGAGTGGCCAATCTCGACGGGAACGCGGACGGTTGTGGCCGAGATGGCGATGTCAGGAGCATGCATGATCTTCCGCGTCTCGTTCACCAGCTTCATCTCTTCGCTGCAATACCCATTCGGGCTGAAAGAGCCGATCTCCGGCAGCACGTTCAAGACGATCTGGTGTGGATACACAGTGTGATCGATGTCTGCCCCGCTGGCGTGGGCATGGGTCTGATCTTCTAGCTCCTGCATCGCCGCCGCGCCGGTCCCCGAAACTGCCTGATACGAGTCGCAGATGATGCGGGTGATGGGGTTGACGCGGTGGATAGGGGCTAGCGCAACGACCATTTGAATGGTCGAGCAGTTGGGACCGGCGATGATACCGCCGTGTGTGAGGGCGTCTTCGGCGTTCACCTCAGGGACGACCAGCGGGACGTCGGGATCCATGCGCCAGGCGTTGCTCTTATCTATCACGACATCGCAGGCTCGGGCAGCGACAGGCGCCAGCTCGCGGCTAACAGCGTCGTTGGCAGAGATCAGCGTGAAGTCAATGCCGTCAAACGAGTCGCCGCTTACGGCATGGACCGCTACGCCCTCGCCGCGAAACCGGATGGTCTTCCCCTCCGAGCTGGGGGATGCAAACAGTCGCAGCTCACCGACCGGAAAACTGCGCTCCTCGAGGATTTGCATGAACGTGCGGCCGACCGCTCCCGTTGCGCCCACCACCGCGACGTTCACCCTGTGTGACACCTATCCTCCCTGCCCGCCGAGCTTCCGCGATCTCGCACAAGGGGGCATCAGGCGTGACTATACACTCGCCACAGTTCCGCGTTCTGAGTTCCGAGTTCCTCGGGGAGTCGCTCTGGTTGCTCGGGAGCTGGGAACTGGACCTGGGACTTGGGACTCGGAACTCGGAACCGACTTACAGCCCCATGAGCGCGTCGAGGCCGTAGACCAGCCCGACGTGCTCCCGGATGTGCTTCACGGCGAAGGCCACGCCCGGGAGGAACGAGTCGCGGCCAATGGAGTCGTGGCGGATGGTGAGCGACTGCCCGGGCCCGCCGAACGTGACCTGGTGCGTCGCGACGAAGCCCGGCAGGCGCAGGCTGTGGATGTGGACGTCCTCAACCACGCCGCCGCGGGTGTGCTCGACCACGTGTTTGCTCACATGATCGCCAGCGAACGGGGCGTCCCGCCCCTGGCGCATCGCTTGGGCAATGGCTATGGCTGTGCCGGAGGGTGAGTCAATCTTGGCGTCGTGGTGGATCTCGATGATCTCGGCGGCATCGAGGTATCGGCTCGCCATCTTCGCGAACTGCATGAGCAGGTTGGCGCCGATGGCGAAGTTGGGGGCTACGAGCGCGCCCACGCCGGCCTCTCGCGCGAGATCGTCGATGGTTGCCAGGTCCTGCTGGGTGAGTCCCGTCGTCCCGATGACGATAGGGACGGCGCGCTTGAGCGCTACCGCGGCGTTTGCCCGCGCCGCTTCAGCAGTCGTGAAGTCCACAACCACGTCCGCGTCGACAGCATCCAGCAAACTCGCCAGGTCGGGGGCCGTTGCAAGCTCCGCTGTTGGTCCATCGGCGCGCGGCCGCGGGTCGCAGCCGCCCACCAGGGTGATTGCCGGGTCCAATGAGAGCCCACGGACCATCTCCTCGCCCATCCGCCCGTTGACGCCGCAGATAACAAGACGGATAGGGGTCGGGGGTCGGGGGTCGGGGGTCGGCGCGGAGGTTTCATGTGCCATCGAGATCAGAGGTTGACCCGGTGCATGTCACGGGTGCGGGGACCCGCCGCCGCCCCGGGTGGCATGATCGCATCGATCCAGGCGAGATCCTCCCCGGTGAGCTTGACGTCTATCGCCTTCAGGTTTTCCTCCAGGTGCTGCCGCGTCCTGATACCTGGGATGGGGATAATGTCAGGTCCCTGGACCATCAACCAGGCCAGCGCCAGCTGTGCCGGCGTAACCGACTTTTCCTGGGCCATCTCCTCGATCTGGGCCAGAAGCTTCAGGTTGTGCTCGAGGTTGCCCGGCTGAAGGCGCGGGTGGTCGCGGCGGTTATCGCTATCGGGTAGGTCTTCGAGGTGGTGAAAGGCGCCCGCCAGGAAGCCGCGGCCTAGCGGCGAGTAGGCCATAAGACCCATGCCAAATTCGCGGCAGGCCTCAACGTTGCCCGCCTCCTCTGGCTCGCGCGTCCACAACGAGTACTCGATCTGGAGGGAGACAATGGGGTGCACGCTGTGGGCTCGGCGGATGGAGGCGGCGCTGGCCTCGGACAGTGCAATGTAGCGAGCCTTGCCTTGCTCCACGAGGCGCACCATGCCCCCAACGGATTCCTCGATGGGGATGTTTGGATCGACGCGGGACATGCAGAAGATGTCGAGCGTATCGACGCCGAGACGGCGCAGGCTTTCCTCACACGTTTGAATCAAGTACTCGGGGCTGCCACCGCCGCGATCCCCGCTGCCGTCCGGCGTACGCGGGCTGCCGGACTTGGAGTGGATCACGACGCGCTCTCGGCGCCCCCTGATAGCCTTGCCGATCAGCTCATGGTTATGCCCGTTGCCGTAGCTCGCTGACGTGTCCAGGAAGTTGACGCCCAGATCGAAGGCCCGATGAAGCGTGGCGATAGACTCGGCGTCGTCGGCCTGGCCGCGCGAGCCGGACATGCCCATGCAGCCGATGCCCATCGGCGACACCTTCAAGTCGGTGGTGCCGAACAGTCGGTATTCCGTACCGCTCTGCCCCTGTCTCCTACTGCGGTGCGCCGCCCTGCGGTGCGCCGCCGGCGTCGTCGCCGCGGGCCGGCTCGCGTCTGGGGCCGAAATCTCGATTGCCGGGACCCGAGCGGGGACCGCGGAAGGGCGGGCGGTCGCCGCCGTCACGGTAAGGGGGGCGGCGGTTCTCGTCGCGGAAACGTGGCCCGTCGCCCCGCGGTGGGCCGCCGTCGCCTCGCGGGCCGCCGAAGCCACCCTGCGGACGGCCCGTCCCCGCGCCCAGTGGCCGAGGGGGGGTCTGCTCACCGTTCGAAGGCGCGAGCAGGGCTCGACGCGACAGGTTGATGCGGCCCTGGCGGTCGATCTCGGTGACCAGCACGCTCACGTCGTCGCCGATCTTGACGATGTCCTCGACGCTGTTGACGCGGTAGTCGGCTAGCTCCGAGATGTGGACCAGCCCTTCCTTGCCGGGCAGGATCTCCACGAAGGCGCCGAAAGCCATGATGCGGGTCACCTTGCCGGCATAGACCGTGCCCACTTCCACGTCGCGTGTGAGCCCGTTGATGATGTCGATCGCCTTCTGGGCGTTCTCGGCGTCTGTCGAGCCGATCAGCACGGTCCCATCGTCGTCGATGTCGATGGTGCACTTCGTCTCTTCCGTGATGCGACGGATCATCTTGCCGCCGGGGCCGATGATGTCTCGAATGCGATCGGGGTTGATGGTCAGTTTGGTGATGCGCGGCGCGTAAGGCGAGAGCTGCGGCCGAGCCCGGTCGATCACCTCGAGCATCTTCCCCAGGATGAACATGCGGCCCTCGTGGGCCTGGGCTAGGGCCTGGCGCATGATCTGCGCCGTGATGCCCCGCACCTTGATGTCCATCTGGAGGCCGTTGATGCCCTGAGCCGTGCCGGCGACCTTGAAGTCCATGTCGCCAAGGAAGTCCTCGACGCCCTGGATGTCGGTCATGATGCGGTAAGTCCCGTCCTCGCCGGTGATCAGGCCCATGGCCACGCCGGCAACGGGCGCGCGGATCGGGACGCCGGCATCCATGAGGGCGAGAATGCCTCCGCATACGCTTCCCATGGACGTGGAGCCGTTGGATGAGAGCACCTCCGCCACGAGGCGGATCGTGTAGGGGAACTCGTCCTCATCGGGGATCACCGGGAGCAGCGATCGCTCGACCAGGTGGCCGTGGCCGATGTCGCGGCGGGAGGGGCCCACCATGCGTCGAGTCTCGCCGGTGCTGTACGGCGGGAAGTTGTAGTGGTGCATGAACCGCTTGGATTCCTGGACGCCGATACCGTCGATGATCTGCTCGTCGGCCACGGTCCCCAGCGTCGCGACGCTGAGGACCTGGGTCTGGCCCCGAGTGAAGAGCCCGGAGCCGTGCGTGCGCGGGAGGACGCCCACCTCGCAGGTGATGGGGCGGATCTCCGTGAGTGATCGGCCGTCGGGCCGAAGGCCGCGCTCGAGGATCGCGCTGCGGACCGTCTCCTTCTCGAGGCCGTCGAAGATCTTGGCGACCTGCTTCTCTTCGTATCCTCGGCTCTTGAACTCCTCCGCCAGCTGAGCGCGAACGGCGGCGACATCGCTCTCGCGCTGCGCCTTGTCGGGGTTGAACATCGCGCGCTGGAGTCGGTCACCCATCCACTGGCGGACCTCGGTCTCTAGCTCGTGGTTAGTCTCTGCCGTCGGATACGACCGCTTGGGCTTGCCGACGCGCTCCACCAGGCGGGTCTGCAGCGCCACAAGCTCCTTGATGGCCTCGTGCCCGAACTCGATTGCCCGAAGCATGGTGTCCTCGGTCAGCTCCAGGGCCCCGGCCTCGATCATCATGACGGCGTCGGCCGTCCCCGCAATTGACAGGTCGAGCCGGCTGTGGGCCAGCTCGGAGAGGGTGGGGTTGATGACGAACTGGTCGCCAATGTACCCAACGCGAACGGCGCCGACGGGCCCGTGGAAGGGGATGTCCGAGATGCTGAGGGCGGCCGAGGCGCCGACGATCCCCAGGGACGATGGGTCGTTCTGCTGATCGGTGGAGAGCACTGTGATGACGATCTGGGTTTCGTTGCGGTAATCCTTCGGGAAAAGGGGACGCAGGGGCCGGTCGGTGAGCCGGGCGCTCAGAATCGCCGTCTCGGAGGGCCTCCCCTCACGCTTGAAGAAGCCGCCCGGGATCTTGCCCGCGGCGTACATCTTCTCCTCGAAGTCCACCGTGAGCGGGAAAAAGTCGATCCCCTCGCGTGGCAACCCCGAACTGACCGCGGTGGCCAGGACGACGGTGTCGCCATATCGGACGAGGACGGCGCCGTCGGCCAGGCCGGCGAGGCGCCCCGTCTCGAGGGTAAGCGTCCGCCCGGCGAACTCGATGGATACGGTCTCTGGCATGGATAATCCTCCGCCGCAGGGCGACTCCGGGAAGTGACCGGGGCCTGCTTAGAACCCGGTTAGCGAAGCGTAGAGGCAGTGCCCGGCGGTGGGGACGCTAGCGCCGCAACCCGAGGGAGTTAATGAGTTGCTGGTAGCGTTCGAAATCCCGCCGCCTGAGGTAATTGAGATGCCGGCGCCGTTTGCCCACCATCATCAGGAGACCACGCCGTGAGGCGTGGTCGTGCGGGTGCTCCTTGAGGTGTCCGTTCAGGTCCAGGATCCGCCTCGTAAGCGCGGCTACCTGGATGTCCGATGAACCGGTGTCCTTCGGGTTCACACGATATTTTTCGATGATGGCGCCCTTTGTCTCAGGGGCCAGGGGCATCCGTTCCCCTCCTACGCGCACTCCGACGCATCGGTGTGCCGCTCTGCGCTGTTCTTTTCTATCTCCTTCGCGTCGGAGTATAGCATGAGGGCAGCGTCGGTATAGTTAGGCACAGTGTCGCGTAATATCCGTGACCCTTGAGCGTGGGCTGCACCCTCACCCTCCCCTCCGCTTTGCGGAGTCCGAAGCCGCTCCGCGGCTACTCGGACCGTCGAGGGGGAGGGGATAAGACTCGCGCGGGGGAATTTATGGAGATCAAAGAGCTGGGACACGTTGTCCTCTACGTGCACGAGGTGGAGCGGTCGCGCCGCTTCTACCGGGACGTTCTGGGCTGGCGCGAGATCGGGGGCGCGTTCGGCGGCAGAGCCGCGGCCTTCTCATCCGGCCGCACCCACCACGAGCTGTTGCTCATCGAGGTCGGCCCGGATGCCGCGCCGATCCCGGCTGGCCCGCGGGTAGGCATGTACCACTTCGGGTTGAAGGTCGGCGAAAGCGACGATGAGCTGCGCGAGGCTCTGGCCACGTGCCAGGCGAATGGCGTGAGGATCGTGGGCTCCTCGGACCACACGGTGACGCACAGCCTGTACATCCTGGACCCGGACGGCAACGAGATCGAGCTGTACATCGACGTTCAGCCCGCGATCTGGAAAGAGCGGCCCGAGGCGGTGATGGCGCCGGTGCTCCCACTGCGGCTGTAGCAGGGTGCTGAAACAAGGTTTGGGGCCGCTCGTGGTGAGCCTGTCGAACCACCTGGGTCCCTTCGACAAGCTCAGGGTGAGCGGTTTCTTCGGCAGCCTGTTAGGCGGTTGTGCGTCACCTGTCCCCCGACTCGCCTGGGTTTTGGGGACGCCGCTCCGCTCGGGCGGCGGGTACAATGGCTCGCTGGCCGACATCACGTCAGGAGCAGGGCCGATGCTGACTGAGGCTCAACAAAGGAGCCTGAACGACAAGGGCGTCGACTGGGCGCGCCTGGACTACGTCGAGGCGGCCGACGTGCTCGACGCCCTCGACCGTGGAAACGCGCTCGTCGTGGACACGAGGAAGCCAGAGAAGTACGAGTTGGGCCATTTCCCGGGCGCGGTGCACCGCCAGTCGGATGACCCGCTGTTACTGGCCCTCCCGCGCGAGTGGGCCATCTACACGTACTGCACCTGAGAGGATGAGTCCGCGGCGTCGCGTGCGGCGCTCACCCTTCTCAACGCGGGCTATGCGGATGTGCACGTCATCTGCGGGGGCCTCGATGCCCTGAACGTGGAAGCCGACCGGCGCGGCGTGCATGCTGAGGCGGCTGCAACGTAGCCAAGGGTCATCCTGAGCTGAACGCGAAGGATCTCCCGCGAGATGCTTCGCTGCCGCTCAGCATGACAACAGACAGGAGGTCAGACCAATGGCCATCAAGGCGAGCATCAACTGGGATGAGTGTGAGGGGAACGGCGTGTGTGCGCGCGTGGCGCCCGAGATCTTCAGCGTGGACGAGCAGGGGAACTCGGACGTGCTGGTCGATGAGGTTCCAGCGAACCTGCGCGCCAAGGCGATGCTGGCCATGCGGCAGTGCCCAACGCAGGCGATCAGCGTCTGGGAGGAGTAGCCTGCGCACGCTCTCCAGTCGCGCGCAGGGTGGTCCTTGAATCCCGCACCCGTTGAGCGCTGCGTAGGCTGCGACGAGCCGCCTCCGCCGGGGTTGATCGCGGGGGTACGTCAGTTCAACGACGGGCAGTACTTCGAGTGCCACGAGACCCTGGAAGCGTTGTGGAAGCGGGAGAGTCGTCCGCTGCGCGAGATGTATCAGGGCGTGCTGCAGATCGGAGTGGCCCTGCACCATCTGGAGCGCGGCAACCAGCGCGGCGCGCTTCGGCTGTTGGAGCGAGGCTTGAACCATTTGCGCTGGTTCTCACCTGCATGTCAAGGCGTGGATGTCAATCGGCTGATCGCCGAGGCGGAGTCCCTCGCGCGGTGGGTCGCGGCACAGCCCGAGGCCGTGAGCGCCGAAGAGTTGGCGCGGACTTTGCTCCCCAGGGTGCGAATGATGGGAGCCCGTTCCGGGGGATCGGGATAGGAGGGATTCTCGGAACTGCGAACACAAGGAGGTATCAGTGGGTCGCCATGTTGACTCTTGAGCTCGCCGACCGTGTTCTCGCCGCCTGCCGTGAAAGGGCCACTGCCATGGGCGTGCCCGTGAGCATCGTCGTGGTCGATGAGGGAGGCCACATCGTCGGCGCCGCCCGCATGGATGGCGCGCGCTTCCTAACCGTCGACATCGCGTTCGGCAAGGCCCACGGCTGCATCGGCTTTCATCGCACCGGCACGGAGGTGGCTGAGTTCGGGCGCGTCGCGCCGGGGTTCGTCAGCTCGCTCGCGGCCGCCAGCCACGGGCGCTTCTTCGCTGCGCTGGGCTCGATGCGCGTTGGTCGAGATGGACAGGAGATCGGCGCCGTGGGCGTGAGCGGGGGCTCAGGCGAGCAGGACCACGAGATCGCGCAGGCGGGCGTGGACGCGGTGAGGTAGGGAGCTATGGAGCTTGACCTGGCGGCGGCGAACCGGGTGATCGAGGCCTGCATCGTCGAGGGGCGGGCCGTCGGCCGAAATTTCAGCATCGTCGTGGTGGACGCGGCGGGGACATTTATCTCGGCTCAACGGATGGACGGCGCGGCGATCCTCACGTCACAGATCGCGTGGGGAAAGGCATACGGCTGCGCCGCGTTCCGGCGCGACGGGCCGCAGCTGGCCCAGATGGCCACGAACACGGCGTTCGTCAGCTCCCTCATCCAGATGACCGGCGGCCGGTTCGTGGCGGCGCTCGGCGCCTCGCGGCTCATGGACGGCGAGAAAGTGCTCGGCGCGGTGGGCGTGAGCGGAGCGGCAGCCGAGCAGGACCAGCAGGTCGGAGGCGGGAGCGCGCGCGTTCCAGCCCGGCCCAACGCCGTGAGCCGTGAGCCGTGAGGCGTGAGGGAGGAAAGGGATAGCGCGAGAGTAAGCCACAGATCCGATGCCAGCGCCGCCAGCGACGCCGATCCGACCCCTCCGGCCTCACGCCTCACGGCTCACGCCTCGCTTCAGGCCTCACGGCCCGCGCCTCACGCCTCACTCTGGACCCGACCATACTTCCTCCTGCTGCTGGCAATCCTCCTCTGCTACGTGAGCCAGTGGCTGCAGATGGCAATCCTGCCCCTGTACGTGCACGACCTGGGGGCGTCCGTGCTCGTGGCGGGGTTCGTGCTGGCCGCGTTCAGCGTGACGGGCTTTGGTATGCGGCCGGTCGTTGGGTACTGGATCGACAGCTGGAGCCAGCCTGGTGTGCTCACGGTGGGGACCGCCATCCTTGCCGTAACGGGCACGCTGTTCGCCATCCCCGCGTTGTGGCTCTTGTTCATCGGCAACACGGCACGCGGGATCGGCTGGGCTGCCATCAACACGGCGGGGTACACGCTCCTCGTGCGAGTGGCTCCGACGTCGCGGCGGGGCGAGGCCTCCGGGTACTACACGGTCACCACCAACGCCGCGACGGCGCTCGCGCCGGTGCTGGCGCTGTGGCTCATCGCGCCGCCGGTTGGCAGCTACGTCGTGGTGTTCGTGCTCTCCGGCGTCGCGGCGTTGGGCGCGACGCTCGTTGTTCGCTTGCTGACCGCCGAGGGTGCGGCGCGGGAGACGCGCGCCGGGCCGAGGGGGAGCGGCCTGCGGCTGGCATCGTTCCTTGACCGGCGGGTCCTGCTGGCGTCGTTCTTGCTGCTCTGCCTGACACTGACGAGCCCCGCCACCACAGCGTTCGTGCCCCTCTACGCCCGGGAGCTGGGGATCCAAAACAGCGGGGCCTACTTCGCGGTTAGCGGGGCAGTGAGCATCCTGGCCACCATCGCGCTGGGACGGCTATTCAACCGGGGAAGCCGAGGGGTGTGGCTCGTGCTGGGGTTCGGCCTGTCGCTCCTGGGGCTGGTGATCCTGTGGGCGGCCACGGGTCTGGAGCTCGTTGTGTTGTCGGGCGCTATCTATGCGCTGGGGTTCTCGATCCTGAGCACCATGCTGCTGGCGGTGGCCATCGACCTGGCCGACCCGCGACGACCCGGGGCGGCGATGGCGACGTTCTCCGCGTCGTATCAACTTGGGATGGGGCTGGGCGCGCCCATTGCCGGCTGGCTCATCGAGGTTTTCGGCTACGGAGGCATGTACCTCGGCTCGATGGTGGCGGTTGGTGCGGGCCTGCTGCTCACTGTGGCCAACTGGCCGGCGCTGGGGAAGCAGACGGCCGGCGAGGCGCGACGCACGGCGGGGCAATAGGGCGCCGCGCGCCCGGGCTACGCCGAGGACGCTGCTATAATTTTTGGGCTGACCGGCGGCGCCGGAAGCCTCCGGGCGACGTAGCCAAGTGGTTAAGGCGGGGGTCTGCAAAACCCCTATGCGGCGGTTCGAATCCGCCCGTCGCCTCCAGCATTACTAGGCAAATGTTCCTAGCCCACTAGCACAGCTTAGCATCTCGGCGGCCTTTCTTCCTGGAGTGCAGCAAATAATGCAGCAATTGCGCCGGCGGCCGGGGCCTCGAGCGGGGTGGATGACGTACTACCTCAGGCGCCCTGGAGGGAAGGCCGTGAGCGTTGATGAACCGCCTCCCACGCCCCGACAGGGCAACGAACGCTGGCTTCCGTGGCAGGATGAGGTCGTGCTCTTGGGGCGGGGCACTGATCGCGAGAAGGCCGAAAAGCTTGGCCGCTCGGTGGCTGCGGTCCGCGCACGACGCGCCAAACTCTGGCGGGAACCCGAACTCCGGCGGGAACGAGGTTAGGCGTTCGTCGCGAACTGTACATCCACCTTGTCTGAGATCAAGGGCTGAATCATCGGCGAGGACTAACGGCGTCCACTTGACGAAATGGAAGCCATTACCCGCGAGGATAAGGAGGCCGAGGAGCGGTGGCTTGCTGGACTCCCCGAACACCTTCGGCAGATCGCCATTGAGGGAATCGAGGAGGGCGAGCGGTCCCGGCAGGAAGCAATCCGCAAGGCGAAGGAGGCTCGCCGTAGTACCCCTGTATCTTGATGAGTGTCTGGTCGCCAGGCAAGTGGCCCGTCAGCTTCGCGCGGCGGGCCACTTGATTTACGTGACGACTGAGCTTGGCTTAGATGGTGCAGATGATGACGTGCACCTCGCTAGAGCCACGGAATTGGGGGCAGTCCCGGCGAGCCAAAATCAGAGCGACTTCGATCCCCTCCACGATGAGTGGCAGAAGCTGGGCCGAAGGCACGCTGGCCTCCTTGTCTCGCGGCAGCTCCCAATTGGTGTTCGAATCAGGCGACTCGAACGGGCCGCTCGGTTGCTACGTCCTGAGATCGCTGAAAACCAGCTGATGAAGCTGGCGATGTTCGACACAGAGGAGAGGAGGCTGCTCTTCGTCCAGAGCCTAGCTCCGTCCGCCTGAGTCCTCGTCAAGAGGGGGCGAGGATTACTGGTCCGAGGGCCTTCCCGGTGGTGGACCGATGTATTTTCCCCATCCGGGGCAGTCGGACGTGCCGAATTCACCGTCACCCAGCACGAACTCAGACTCCCATGCTTCGAGACGGCGCTTCTCTTGGGTGGCATGCCTTCGCCAGCGGCCACCATCACTCCAAAACGTTCGAGCATTGCCCACATACCCCGGCGCTGTGGATGCGCCCTTGTGGTATATCGGCCGGAACTGGTGCCACGCACCGCGACCGTTGTGCGCAACCTGCCCGGTCTCAGCCCACTGTCCACGGGTAGGCTTAATGGACTGAATTAGCCTGTCGGGCCGAGCAGGCCTGTTTATGTTGGACTTTCCCGGCGCGGCTTCGCGGCCCTGGGGGGCCTCGTAATGAAGCTCCCCGAACTGAAGCGGCGCCAGTTGGCTCGGGCTCGCAAGCACCGACCGCACCTCTCGGCGCTCTTCCGGCACGTTCAAATTCGAGGGGTGTGGGAATAGGCGGCGGCGCCTTCTCAGCAGATCCGGCGGGCCCAAACAAAAGGGCCAGCCGTCGCGGCTGGCCCTTTTGGGTCGAGCGCAGGTAATGGTTAGCCGGTCGTCTCTCCCCGGCAGACGTCGCAGTCGCAGCCACACATCGGCTCTGTGCTGGGCTGGATGGCCGCGCGCGCCCACTCTACGACGATGGTGCCGGCCAACTCGGTGGGCAGGCCTCCGTCGACCATCGCTCGGTAGAAGTGCGCGATCATCTCGGCGCGCCGGGTCAACTCCGTCGTGAGCTGGTCGTTCTCGGAGATGGCGCTGAGGTCGAAGACGTCCACCTTGCCTCCAGTCGGCGCCAGGTTGGCGACCGTACCTAATGATAGCGCCTGCGGCGGGAAAATTGCCCTACGCCGCGCTGCCAGGAGTTGAGGGGATTCGCCCCCTCCTCTCGCGGGCCCTTGGGGAACGCGGAATGTGATCTATATCCCGTAGAGGCGGCGCGGGTTGTCTTTGAGGATCTTGTCCAGCACGCTGGGAGGCACATCCTCTCGGGCGCGGAGCGTCCCAACCAGCGCGAGGTCGGCGGACGGGTCGCCGCCGCGGAGCCGGTTGGTGAAGGAGATCGGCTCCAGCGTCGGCAGCTGGTCGAAGTGGTGGCCGTAGTCGGAGCCAGCGACCAGGTTGTCCTCTCCTACGTACGCCGCGAGATAGGGGATGTCCTCGTCGGACTCGCACGACACGTAGATGCGGTCGTCCCGAAACAGGTTGGGACCCAGGTGCGGTACATCCAGCTGGCGCTTCCCCCGCCAGTCGCGCTCCACGTAGTGGAGCACGTAGGGCACCCAGGATGCGCCCGTCTCGATGAACCCGATGCGCAGGTCCGGGAACCGCTCGGGGATGCGATTGGTCACCAGGTGCTGGAAGGCGATGAGCGGCAGGAGGCGCACGCCGGGGAAGGAGCCCCCGATGCGGTTGTCGAGCACGTCGGTGAGGGCCGGGCAGCCCGGCCCGGTGTGCACGCACATGGGCATGTTGAGTCGGCTGGCCTCCGTATACAGCGGGAAGAAGTACTCCTCGGCCAGCGACCGCTCGCCTTCGATGCCCCGCGCCATGAAGCCCACCGCTCCCCGATCGCGCGCCCAGCCCAGCTCCGTGATGCACGCGCCCAGGTCATGGAACGGCATCACGGCGACCCAGCGCACCCGGCCCTTGCCTCTGGCCCACACGTCCGCCATGAACCGGTTGTATGCGCGCGCGAGCGCGACGTCCAGGGCGGGATCGAACGTCAGGTGGGCGATGAACAGGGTGGGGAAGACGACCTGCACCTCGACGCCCATCTCGTCGGCGTCCTCGAGGCGCGCTTCGACGTCGAGCAGCGCTTTCGCTCGCCAGCTCCGGCTGCAGGCCTCAGCGGGGTCCGCCGGCGGAGTGAGCAGGGCCTGTCCGCCTTTGCCGTCAGGCTTGGGCACCAGGGCGCCGTCGATCACCCAGCGGCTGCGCGATCGCCCCGTCTCAGGGTCCTCGTGTATCACCGCCATGGGCCTGCGGTGGTACATCTCCCGGTCGAAGTGCCGCCAGATGTCCTCCGATTCGAGGATGTGGGTATCCGCGTCGATGATGCCGTCCATTCGGTTCGGTCCTCCATCCTCACAGGATGTCATCCTAACTAAGCCACAGGCGAAGAGCCTGCCCTGAGCGCCGAAGGTATCTCCCGCAGTCGCGTCTCCCGCGAGATTCTTCGCCCTGCGGTCTCAGAATTGTTCATGCCGCCGAGCGGCACCACGAACGATGAAAACGCGCCGGGAGGGAGCGCCCTCACCCCTAACCCCTTCGACAGGCTCAGGGCAGGCTCTCTCCCAGAGGGCGAGGGGATTTTCAGAACAATGACAGGTGTCCGTCTCAGGATGACCGCGGACGCATACCCTCTACCCCAGCGCGCCGCGCTCCCTATAGTAGCGCTGCGCGCCCGGGTGCAGCGGCACGTCCAGATCGGTCGCGTCGCTATCCTGGCACAGGTCGGCAAGCTCGACCGGCCCCTCGGCGTCCCAGGCGATCTGCGGGCGGGCCACGTCGAGGGCCCGCGCCATAACGTAGGCAGCATCATCCGAGAGGTCCGCGCGCGTGAAGATGGGCCAGCCGCTGAAGCTGGGCAGCGCGAGTTCTCGGGACACCCCCGGAAAGCGGTCAGCCTGGAGCGGGCCGCAGCGCCATCCCAGGTGCTCCATGCGTTGCAGCGCCGGCTGCCCGAGGGGCAGGAAGCGCATCCCGCTCTGCAGCGCCAGTGGGCCCCAGCCCTTGATCCCCTCGTCGAACACGGCCTCGATGGATCCGTCGCGCATTCCCTCTAACCGTGACGCCTCGCTGGGCGTCGTCACGAGCTGCAGGGTTCCGCCCCAGCTTTCGACGTCGCGCAGCGAGAGACCGGCCGCCGCGAATACTTGATCGATGACGAAGCGCGTCGCGTGCGCCTCGCTGGCCCGCAGTGACACGCGCAGCGGGTACCGTCGATCCCGCAGATCCCCCAGCGACGTGAGCCCCGTCCGCTCGGACACGGCAAAGGCCATCCGGTCCCAGGACGGCATCACGGCGATGGCACGCAGCGGGAGCGGTTGAGGAAACGGACCCGTCCCGCGATGAGCCATCGTGAGAAATGCCGACGGGTTGATCGCGGCCACGTCGATCTCGCCGCGAGCGACCGCGAAGGCGAGATCCGGCGTGCCCGTCGCGAACGAGAGCCGCCGCTGGAACGCCCCATCCTCGACGGCTCCGACGGAAATGCAGATGTCTCTGTAGGGTCGCGAGGGATTGGACCGGTCCTGGGACATGCCGAGCGCCATCTGGATCACAGCGTTGGCTCGCGCCACGCTCGCTCCGCCCGATTGTCGCTCCATGGCTCACCCTCCGCCCGGCCCGTCTAGACCGGGTTTCGTCATCGCCTCAGCGTCGAGGATGCGCGCCAGGTCGGCGTCCGACAGGTCCGTGCGATCACGCGCCACCTCCCGGATGGTGCGCCCCGTGGCGAAGGCCTCCTTGGCGATCTTCGCAGCGGCATCGTAGCCGATGATGGGCGCGAGGGCTGTGCAGATGGCCAGTCCTTTCTCCACCATTGCCGGCCCGTTGTCGGTCGCCTCGATGCCGCGGATGCACTGAGCGGTGAAGTTCTGTATCGCTGACGCCAGCAGGTCGACGGCCTCAAGCAGGTTGTGGGCGCTCACCGGCATCATCACGTTCAGCTCGAAGTTCCCGGAGATCCCCCCCAGCATCACGGTCGTGTCGTTGCCGATGGCCTGTGCGGCAACTTGCACCAACGACTCGGGGATGACGGGGTTCACTTTGCCCGGCATGATCGAGGAGCCAGGCTGCACCTCCGGGAGAAGGAGCTCGAAGATCCCGGCGCGCGGGCCGGACGCCATCCAGCGGATGTCGTTGCAGATTTTGAACAGGCTCACGGCCACGGTGCGGACCATCCCGCTGGCGGCGACCAGCGCGTCCAGTGTGTTCTGCGCCTGGAAGTGGTTGTCCGTCTCCCAAACCTTGACGCCGGCCATCTCTGACAACCTCGCGCAGACCCGCTGGGCGAACTCGGGATGACAGTTCACGCCCGTGCCAACGGCGGTCCCGCCCAGCGGTACGTCGCCCAGCTCCTGCTGGGCGTAGCGCAGCCGCCTGATCCCATGGTCCATCTGGCCCGCGTAGCCCAGGAACTCCTGGCCCAGTCGGATTGGCGTGGCATCCTGGAGGTGGGTGCGTCCCGTCTTGATGATGGGCCAGAACTCCCTGGACTTCTCCATCAGGGCTTCACGCAGCTCCCCGCAGGCGGGGATGAGGTCGTCCTCCAGGCCCGTGAGCGCAGCGAGCTGGATGGCCGTCGGGATCACGTCGTTGGAGGACTGGCCGATGTTGACGTGGTCATTGGGGTGGACCAGGCCGCGCGCGCCGCGTTCGCCCCCCAGCCGCTCGATAGCCAGGTTGGCGATCACCTCGTTGGCGTTCATGTTGGTGGAGGTGCCGGAGCCTGTCTGGAAGATGTCGATCACGAAGTGCTCGTCCCATTTTCCGTCCACCACCTCGCGGGCGGCTGAGATGATGGCCTCCGCTCGCTCACCCTCCAGCAGGCCCAGGTCGCGGTTGACTTCGGCGCCCGCGAGCTTGATCATGCCCAGCGCGCGGATGAAGCGGCGATTGAATCGCAGCTGACTGATGGGGAAGTTCAGGACGGCTCGCCGTGTGGATGCTCCATAAAGGGCGTCGGCCGGGACCTCCATCTCGCCCATGGAGTCTCGTTCGACGCGCGTGCGTTGCTCAGTCTGCATAGGGCTCCTCACGATCGGTCTCAGGTCCCGTGTCCAAAGTCCCAGGTGCGGGCTAGACTTCGTACGTTGGACCCGGGGGCCTGGGGCTGCGGCTATTCTACAATCTCACCCACCGGGGACGGGCTCACCAGGACGGGACACCGAGGGCGTAGCAGTGGCGTTCGATATCTTCAGGTCGAAGTCGCGATTGGACGCGGAGACCGCCGCGCGGGTTCCTCCCGGCCAACACGTGACAGACAAATGGCCGGTGCTGCACTATGGCCGCGTCCCCGCGGTCGCGAAGGAGAAATGGAGCCTTCGTATCTTCGGCCTCATCGAGCAAGAGCCCGTGACTCTCAGCTTCACCGATCTGCTAGCCTTGCCCCAGACGACGATGACCGAGGACATTCATTGCGTCACGAGATGGAGCCGCCTGGGTGCGCAGTTCGAAGGTGTGCTCGTCACAGACATCTTGAAGCTCATCCGGCTGAAGGCCGACGCCACCCACGCCATGATCCACGCGGAGAACAGCTTCACCACCAACCTGTCGCTCGACGATCTGCGGCGCCCCAGTGTGATGCTGGCCCATCGCGCCGACGGCGCCGACCTGGCGCCAGAGCACGGCGGCCCGGTGCGCCTCGTCGTGCCCCACCTGTACTTCTGGAAGAGCGCCAAGTGGATCCGTGGCGTCGAGCTGATGAATCGTGACCGCCCTGGCTTCTGGGAGAGCTACGGCTACCATATGCGAGGATCTCCGTGGGCAGAGGAGCGCCATTCGGATTAGCTGCCAGCTATCAGCCGTCAGCCTTCAGTGGCCCGGCGCCCTCGTCGCCTGGCCGTTCCTGGCTGACGTGATGGCTGACCGCTGGAGGCTTCGTCTGATGGCTGAGGGCTGGTAGCTGATGGCTCGCATCGGTGTCCTCACCGGTGGCGGGGATGCGCCGGGTCTGAATGCCGTGGTCCGCGCGATCGTCAAGGCCAGCCATACCCTCCACGGCTGGGACGTCCTCGGCATCGAGGAGGGGTTCGTCGGCCTCATCGACACCGGGCGCACGCGCCTACTCACTCCTGAGGATGTACGCGGCATCCTGCCGCGGGGCGGCACCATCCTCGGCGCGAGCAATCGCGGCAACCCCTTCCTCTACCAGGCGGCGCCCGAATTGCCTCCGGTCGATATGTCTGAGCGGGTCGTCGAGAACGTCAAACGGCTGGGCATCGACGCACTCATCGTAATCGGAGGCGACGGGACGCTGTCCATCGCTCAGGAGCTCACGAGCATGGGAGTTCGCCTGGTTGGCATCCCCAAGACCATCGACAACGACCTCTCAGGGACCGACGTGACGTTCGGCTTCGATACCGCCGTTGTGACGGCCACGGAGGCCATCGACAAGCTCCACACCACCGCGGAGAGCCACCACCGTGTCATGGTGCTCGAGGTGATGGGCCGGAACGCCGGCTGGATCGCCATCGAGTCCGGCATCGCAGGGGGAGCCGACATCATCTGTATCCCGGAAATCCCCTTCCGCACCGAGCGAGCGCTGGATGCCATCAGGCTGCGAGACGCGGCGGGGAGCAAGTTCAGCATCGTGGTTGTCGCCGAGGGAGCGGTGTCCTCGGGCGGCGAGCAGATGCGAGTCGAAGGGACCTCCGGCTTTGGTGCCCGCTACGCGGGTATAGGAAACTGGCTGGGGGACCGCCTGGCTGAGGGAACGAACCACGAGGTAAGAGTGACCGTGCTGGGGCACGTGCAGCGCGGTGGCAGCCCCAGCGCCTTCGACCGCATCCTGGCCACTCGCTTCGGGACGGCGGCCGTCGACTTGATCTCCGGCGGCGGGTTTGGCCGAATGGTGGCCTACCACGGGCCCGACGTCGTGAGCATCCCCCTCTCCGACGCCATCCGGGCTCCGAAGATGGTCCCGGCCGATGGCGAGCACGTGCGGACAGCCCGGGCCCTGGGGATCTGCCTCTGCGATTAGCGGTGGAAAACCGCCCCTATCGTTCAATCGTTGTATAGTGGCGCCCTACGCTCTGCGCGGGCTCGTACTACTTCTTTAGTGGCGATTCCGAAGCGCAGTTGTTGGGGAGGCAGCCATGCTGACGCGGCCGATTGCGATCGTAGCGGTGGTATTGATCCTTGCCGTGGGGACCCGGGCGATAGCGCAGGATGGGACGGAGTCAACCGTCGAAGGCCAGCTCCAGGTGGTCGTGCTGGAGCCAACGGAGGTCTACTCCACGACGGATGAGCTCCTTTGGATGGCAGAGCCTGGCGAGGCGTACACCGTCGTCAGCGTGGAAGGCGATATGGCCCTGGTCGTCGGGGACGCCGAGACCGGCGAGCTGGTATGGGTCGGGCTCGATTCGAGGGTCGAGCTGGTGCCCCAGATGGCGGAAGAGGGTGTTCCGGAAATGACCGCAACGCCCCCGCCCACGCCGACGTCTTTGCCGGCAACGGCCACGCTGACGCCGACACCTACGGCAGTTGCAACAGCCACGCCGGCGCCCGGAGCGCCGGGCGGACCTACGCAGACGCCAGGGGGACCTACGCAGACGCCAGGGGCGCCTGCGACGTCAGTCCCAGGCGCGAGGAACCCTGCATCCTGGTCGCTAACCGTCGCCGACCTGCCCGGCTTCACTCAGACGCCGTTGGAGCAGCAGCCCCCAGCGTATGGTGCGGTCTTCGTGAATTCCGCGATTAGCGCATCCGTGCCCATTGTCGTCTTCAACTTGCTGTTTCCCTCGGCTCCGCCGGCACCACCCATGTCGCAAGCTTTCCTCGAGCCGTTGACCGACGCGCTCGGCCAGGCATTAGTCGAGTCATTTGGCAGTGGGACCGCTATGCGGGTCAGCGGTCCGCCAGTCGGCGACGTAAGGAACTGGCTGCGTGCGACGACGACGCAGACCAGTGGTGCCGTTACTCTGCGTACAGAGGTGAACATGGTCGGCTTTGCGGTGCGCAGCGACTTCGCTCTCGTCGGCACGGTCCACTTGGAGGGCAGCGGCAGCCAGGGAGAAGCCGCGCGCCTCGCCAATATTGTGGCGGAGCGGATGCGTCGCTAGGGCGGGGATCAAGAAGGATCCGGCCCTGGCTCTCCCAGTTCCAGCGAGAGAAAGCGGCTTATCTCCTGCGGCGCATGAAGGACGGGAGGTCAATGTCGTCGGGGGGCTCGAAGCGGGGGCCGTCGGGTGTGGGGGAGGGCTGGGCAATACCGGGAGTGGCCGATGAGCTGAAAGGTTGTCGAGTGCGGATGCCACGGAGACCAGGCTGAAGACCCGTTGCGATGAGAGTGATCTTCACCTCCGGCTTCGCGTTGGGCACGATGACGGCCCCGAAGATGATGTTCGCGTCGGGGTCGACCAGGTCCTGAATCGTCTGCGCCGCCTCGTTGATCTCCAGTAGGGTGAGGTCGTTACCACCAGTGATATTGATGAGGATGCCTCTGGCGCCCTCCACCGATGCGTCCAGCAGCGGGCTGCTGATAGCCGCCTGGGCGGCCTGGAGCGCTCGGCCTTCCCCGTTTCCTTCGCCGATCGCCATCATAGCGGTGCCTGCGCCCAGCATGATGGATTTCACGTCGGCAAAGTCCAGGTTGATGAGGCCTGTCATCGTGACCAGATCGGAGATGCCCTGCACGCCCTGGCGGAGCACGTCGTCGGCAAGCCTGAAGGCCTCGACCACCGGTAGATTGCGATCGCCGAGCGCCAGCAGGCGGTCGTTCGGGATAACGATGAGCGCATCGACTCGCTCCCGCAGCATCTCGACGCCCTTCTCGGCGACCCGCATCCGTCGTGAGCCCTCAAACGTGAAGGGAGTCGTCACGACGCCGACAGTGAGGGCGTGCTCGTCCCGCGCGATGTCGGCGACGACGGGCGCCGCACCGGTGCCGGTGCCGCCGCCCATGCCAGCAGTGAGGAAGACCATGTCGGCGCCGCGCACGATGGCCCGGATCTCCTCTTCGCTGGACTCCGCCGCCTTCTCCCCCACAGAGGGATCACCGCCCGCTCCGAGTCCCTTCGTCAGTCTCTGGCCGATCACGAGCTTGTGGCGGGCGGCCGAGATGCCCAGGGCCTGAGCATCGGTATTGAGGGCTACGAATTCGACGGCCTTGACGCCAGCGTCGATCATTCGGTTGACTGCGTTGTTACCGCCGCCCCCAACGCCGAGGATCTTCACCTCGGTGAATCCTCGCGCGCCGCTGCCCACGCGATCGTCGAGAATGCGCTCCACAACGGGCTCGGAGCGGCGGGAGGGCTGCTGCAGCCGTTCGGGATCGAAGCCCGTCGAAAGCTTAGACACGGTCCATCACCTCTCGCGCGAGTTGGAGGTACGCTTCGGCGGCCTTTTCGGCCCCGGCGTAGCGGAACACCGAGGCGCCGGCTGATCCAGCCTCCAGGATCTTGCTGTTGGTGCCGATCTCAGTCTGAAACACGAGGTCGCCCCATCGCTCTCGGAGGTACTGCGAGACAGAGCGCTCCTCCCTTAGGCGCCGATCGAGCTTGCTCAGGAGGATGCCCAATACCTTCAATGAAGGGTTCAGATAGAGGATCTCCGCGATGCTGTCCTGGAGCATCTGCAGCCCCTGGATCGAGAAGAATCGTGCCTCCGTGGGAATGATGACGCGACTCGCGGCCACCAGAGCGTTGATGGTGAGCAGTCCCAGCGATGGCGGCGTGTCGATCAGCACGAAGTCGAACTCGTTGGCGACGGGAAGGAGCTGGTCGCGCAGGCGCAGCTCGCGTCCGAGCTTCGTCATCAGCGCTGCCTCTGTCGTCGCCAGGGGGATAGAGGACGGCACGAGACGGATGAACGCCGATGGGCCGTCGACTGAAAGAATAGGCATGGGGCAGGCACGGTCGAGCAGCGCGTCGGCAATGGTTCCCTCCGTCCGCCGGTCGAGCCCCGCGGCGGCGGTCAGGTTCCCCTGAGGGTCGATGTCGACCAGGAGTACCCGCTGGCCGAGCTCCGCCAGAGACGCGCCAAGGTTCGCCGTCGTCGTCGTCTTGCCGACCCCACCCTTCTGGTTAGCGACAGCGATGATGGTGGCCATAGGCAATTGTGCCCCTTCGGGCGTCGCGCCTCCCAACGAGAACGAGGTGGCCGATGGTAGCACAGGGGTGAGGGCGGCGCAACGAAAGCACCAGCCACCGCCCGGTCATGCTGAGGACAGGGTAGTCAATGCAACATTCAGCGCGCACCATTGATCGAGCCCGCTCCAGCTCAGGACGACGCGGGCACCCCTGGCTCAGGACGAAGCGGGGCGGCCACTCCAGGCGACCATCAAGACGCTCTGTATATGGCGAACGAGCTTAAGCATCTCTCGTACGAACAGCACGGGGTCGTCGATGCCCTCCGGTACGACGTGCGCGAACAGCCGAAACTCAGTGTAGCTTCCGTGGGCCTCCCGGGGTAAGACGGACGCCAGCTGGCGTGCGCCCGCTACGGGCAGGTACCCGTCGTTCTGATCGTGCATCAGGAAGGTCGTGGCGCGCAGGCGGTGGATTACTGCCATGGGGGATAAGGTTCGCAGCGAGCGCGTGACGTCGGCCGGCAGCGCGCTGATCGCCTCATCGATCTGCGCTGGATCCCTAGTGGTCAGCAGCTCGCGCACCTGGCGGCCATCGGGAGTCAGGGCTTCCGCCTCGCCGGCGGTGAGGGGAGTCGCTTCGAGCAGCTCGCGCTCCAGTAGCGCGCGGTCCTGAGGCTCGGGCAAGGAAGAGATGGCGTGCTTCAGGAATACGGTTCGTGTCAGGTCAGCTGGAACCCAACTCACGGGCCCCGCAGGAGTCGGCATGCTCTGGGTGAGGATGGCCCGGAGGACGTCGAGCGTGTCGGCATAGACGCTGAAAGCATTGACGAACGCGACGCGGTCCGCGATGCGGGGGTCTGATGCCGCGAGCAGCTCCAGGATCGCGCCCACGCAGAAACCGGAGAAGCCGATTCTACGCGGGTCCACTCCTGGATCCCGTTCCAGATAGGTGAAGAGGGCGACGAGATTGTCGATCTCCTCAGTCCTGATCTCGCCCGCCACCAGGGCGTCCGATTCCGCGACGACAGTGACGATCCCGGCTCTCGAGATGCCCTCGGCCAGCGTGACCACCTGCTGGTTGCCGCGGGGCAAAGGATTCACGCCCAACAACAGGACCATCGCGGGGTGTGGCCCGGGTCCGCCGGGCCGGTAGATGTCCGCCACCATGCGGCCGGGGGCGCCGGGCACCTCAATGTGGGTAAGCTGGGGCTGCGGGGTTATCAGACGCAGGGGGCGCGCAACATCGCCGGGGAAGAAGTGGGGTAGGAGGAGCACGGCGACCACAGCCGCGCGTCCTGCCGGGCTGACCACCAGGACGACCAGCAAGAGCGCGAGAAGCACAAAGGCGAGACGCCCCGTCATCAGCCGGCTACTCCGCAGCGGTCCCACGCCGCCGTGCCTGGGCCGTATCCTTCACTCGCGCCAGCTTTCCGGACGCTCCGCAGCGTCCTGAAGCCACACGGGCTCCCGCTCCAGGGTTTGGTCTGAATCCACCTGCGCGGTGGTCATAATGCGACAGACGATGGCCGTGATGTTGTCGTGGCCACCCGCTTCGTTGGCCGCATTCACGAGGCCATCAGCGGCGGCCTGAGCGGACCGAGACTCCACAATCTGCAGCATCCGCTCGCTGGGGACCATCCCCCAGAGCCCGTCAGAGCAGACCAGAATGGCGTCCCCAATGTGGAGCCGGCGCGGGGGGTAGACGTCGACCTCCAGCTCCAGGCTACCACCCAGCGATCGCGTCACGACGTTGCGCCATGGGTGGCGCCGCGCGTCCTCCGGGTTGATCCTTCCGGCGGCCAGTGCCTCCGCGATCCAGGAGTGGTCCCGCGAGAGCTGCACGATGCCACCGTCGCGAATCAGGTAGACGCGACTGTCACCCACGTTCGCGACTACCAGGTTGCCGTTGTGCACAGCAGCGGCCGCCAGCGTTGTCCCCATGCCGGCGCGCTCGTACGAGCGGCCCGCCTCGTCGATGACTGCCCGATTCGCCGTATGGAGCGCGCGACCAAGCGCCTCCTCAACACCCCCAGAAAGGTCCCCATAGTACGAGTCCAGAACCGCTGCTATGGCGGTCCGACTGGCTATCTCCCCCGCCGCGTGGCCTCCCATGCCGTCGGCGACCATGAGGAGCATCCCGCGGCTGTCGATCTCCCCCTCGACATCCGGAACGTGAATGCTGAGGCAGTCCTCATTGTGCTCGCGGCGCCGACCCACGTCGGTGCAATGGCCGATTTCCAGTGTGGGCTTCATGTCGTGCCCTCTTCACCCGAAGCTGGCTCACTCAGCTATAGGCGCGTAACGCTTGCGTGCCACGATGAAATGAGAGATGCCCAATGCCCGCAGAGCTGTCCGCTCGGCCAGTTCTGTGCCGCTCTGGAGCAAGCGCCCGACCAGGGGGTGCCTTTCGGCGACGTTGTCGAATGCAGGGTAGATGTGGGAGCAGGCTGTGAACTCCACGTCGAGACCGTGAAAGAGCTTCTTGATTCCCCGTCGTGTGTAGACGCGGACGTGGTGGCAGAAGACGTTGCGGATCGGGTCGGGCATGTAGTTGACCATCGGGAGGAGCCGGAAGATGAACCGCTTCCCGATGAAGAAGCCGTGTGTCTCGAACGGGTACATCCGGTTTGGGGCGAAGATAACCACTTCGCCCCCGGGGCGAAGGCAGCGCACCGCCTCTCGCACGGTAGCTTCATCGCTGGTGACGTGCTCGATAACCTCGTGCAGAAGGATCACGTCGAAGGTCTCGTTGAGGAGCGGGAGAGCCTCCGCCCGCGCCCGCACGATGTTGGGGAGCTTCCGCGCGGCGCTCTGTACCTTCTCATCGTCGACGTCGATCCCGTACACGTACGGAGAGAACTGGCGGAACTTGCTCACATAGGTCCCGATTCCGCACCCCACGTCGAGGATGCGCCTCCCCTCGAGGGCGACGTGGCGACGGATGAGGTCCAACCGTCGATCCTGCCCGCGGCGCCAGACGTAGCTGGGATGCCCCAGAGAGATGAACTTGTCCGGCGCTCTGGCGGCCACAAGCCCCCCTTTCGGCTTTCTCGCACAGCGTAGCAAACCGCGAAGTGCCGGATAAAGGCCAAAGAGCCCGATTGCCAGTATTCTTGATGGGTCGCGCAGCAAACACGCAGGTGAGCCATCGCCATCGCCGAACCTCGCTCGGCCCTGAAGCCGTTCCACGTGCTCGTGCTTGTCCTGGGGGGGACGGCCATGTCCCTCGCGGGCTTCAACCTGAGCTGGCTTGGTTTCGCGCTCGCGGAATTGCGGGAGGCATGGTCGCTGGAACCCTGGCAGCTCAGCCTACCCATGGTGGCCTCGGCGATTGGCGGAATCTGCGGTTCCGCGGCGGGTGGGCAACTGGCCGACCGCTTTGGTCGACGAGGGGTATTCCAGATCGCTATCGCGGGGTGCGCCCTGGGGACGTTGCTGAGCGCCGGCGCACCCAATCTTGGTGGGTTGGTTGTGGGACAGATGATCCTGGGCGCCGGTGTGACGGGTATGACGCCCGCGGCGACGTCCCTTGTCACCGAGATCGCGCCGACGGGGGCCAGGGGACGCCTCACTGCGCTGCTGGAGACATTCTGGGTGCTCGGCACCCTACTGGCGGCGATCAGCGCCTATCTGTTGATCCCGCTCATGGGCTGGCGGGGGGCGATGGCTCTGGGCGCCCTGGCACTGCTGTACATCTGGGTGGTGCGGGGGTCGATCCCGGAATCCCCCCGCTTCCTGGTTGCTCGGGGGTACATTGCCGATGCGTTCGCTCTACGCGACCGCTTGGCGGTGCGTTGGGGCGTCGACGTGGCGCTTCCTATGGCGGAAGCGCGCCCGGGGCTCCCGCTCGGCGTGGCCGGACGGCTGCGCGAGCTGTGGTCTCCGGCGTACCGCCAGCGGACCCTGGTCTTGTGGTGCCTGTGGTTCGTCCTGGTGTTCATCTATCGGGGAGTCTTCACCTGGCTCCCGACGCTGCTGATCCTCGTCGGCCAGACGGCGCATGATGCCCGCTTCTCGCTCGTCCTCATCACGCTGGCGCAGCTCCCCGGAACTCTCGTCGCCGCGATGCTCGTGGACCGGGTCGGGCGCAAACCCCTTCTGGTCGTCGGGCTGGGGGCGGCCAGCTTGGCGGCGCTCGTGTTCGGGTTGGTGGCGGAAACCGCTATCATCGCCGTACTTGTCGGCGCGGCGATGAGCGCCTTCTTTATGGGCGGTTACAGCGCCGGGCTGGTCTATACGCCGGAGCTCTACCCGACGCGGGCGCGAGCGACCGGTGTTGGGATGGCATCGTCCTTCGGTCGCATCGCCGCCATTCTTGCCCCGCCAACGGTGAGCGGCCTGCTCGTCTTGGGCGCCGGATCGCTCTTCCCGATCTTTGCGGTGTTCGCCGCCGCTCTCGCGGGCGGCGCCTTCGTGGTGGGGCTCCTGGGAGAAGAGACGCGGGGTCGGCTGCTGGAAGAAGTCTCTCGGTAGGTTAGACCCGATGAGTGGCCCGCGACGTTCTGGTGAGCAGCGTTGGGCCGGGGCTCAGGCCTAACGCGACCCCAGGCTAGGCGCTCCCGACGGCGTGCGCACGACGTCCGAGAACGCGCTCGTGGAGGTCGATCGCGCTCTGGTAGTTGCTCAAGTCGAGCATGTGCTTGAACTTCCGCAGGAAGGCGCTGACACCCGCGTGCGGCACGATGCCGTCGCGCACCATCTGGAGCAGCTCGTTCAGCCCCATGTGGCACTCGCGATACAGCTGCACGTACCGCTCGATGAACTCCTGGATTGGCAGCGCGGTGGGGAGCACGGGGTGCAGGAAATCGAAGTACCGCCGGTCGTGCGTGATGAGCTGGTCTTTGTACGTCTGCCAGTCGACCGTGCCGGGCAAGGGCGTGTGGATCGTGAACTGCGGACATTCAATGTGCAGCCGCTGGTTGTACTCCATCAGGTGGTCGAACTTGTCGGCGAGCCAGTCGGCGAAGACGATCTGCGCGCCCCACAGCTTGACCCCGATGCTGTGCAGGAAGTGAATGCACTCCTCGTTGACGTTAACACGTGAGCCTTTGTTCACCCGTTTGAGCTCTGCCGGATCGTCGGACTCCAGGCCCACCAGGATCATGTCCAGCCCCGCTTCGGCCCAGCGGGTGTATAGCTCCTTATTTCGCACGATATTGTCCGCGCGGCACTGCATCCAGAACCTGCGCCGGTTGCCGCTCTCAATGAGGGCGTTCGCCAGCCGCCAGGCGTCGGACTGCCGGTAGTTCTCCTTGGGCATAACCTGGATCGCCAGGTCGTCCACAATGTTCACGTAGGAGCCGTTCGGAATCCGCGAGATCTCCTCGAACGTGCGCTGCCAGCCCTCGACTTTGTATGTGCCGTGGTGGAATTGCCAGACAGAGCAGAACGAGCATCGGTAGCGGCAGCCGCGCGCCGTCTCAATCGAGTAGGGCCCGGGGTAATACAGGAAGTAGTAGTGCTCGCGGTACGGGTCGCATAGCGCCCGGTCGACCTCGGGTCGCGCGTTCATGGTCGGATCGTTGTGGAGGATCAGGTTGTCCATCTTGATCTCCGGAACGGTAGCACGGAACTCGCCGTTCTCGTCCCGGTAGTGGAGGTACGGCACCCGGTCCAGGCGACGCTCGCCGCCGATTTCATTGACGAGGACGGGGAAAACCTCGTCTGCCTCGCCATAGACGATGGCATCAACCTCGGGGATGTAGAGGTCCTGAGGTGCGAGGGAAATGTGATGTCCGCCAACAATGATGGGGAGGCTGGCGTCGAGTCGCTTGATCTGCCGGACAAGGTCGATAACCACCGGGACGTCGGTCGTGTACCCGCATTTCATGGCGATCAGGTCTGGGGCAAAGCGATCGATATGGGCGATGAGGTCGGTGCCCGGGCATCGAAGATCGGCCAACTCACATTGGGCGACGTCGCTTACGGAGGCGGCCAGGTACTCGGGCCCGAGGGTCTCGACGCGAACGGTGTCGTTGAAGCCGGTGGAGTAGCCACTCTGCGGCTCGACAAAGAGAATCCGCTTGACCCGGGACTCCAGACCACGGCGCGCGATGATGTCGACCATGTAGTGCCTCCAGTTTTCGCAGGCCAAGGGCCAGACACGCGCTGCGCCACGTAGATACTTCTCGGTAGGATACCACAGGCAACCCGGAGGCAACATGGGTGATTCCACCACGCGTCGTTCCGCTCGTGTGGTGACTGTCTTCGGCAGCTCCCGAGCGCAGAGGGGTAGCGAGGAGTACGAGGCCGCCCACCGGCTGGGGGTCGCGATTGCGGAGCGCGGATGGACTCTGTGCAATGGCGGCCACGACGGCACGATGGAAGCGGCGGCAAAAGGAGCCAAGGAGGCCGGTGGCAACACCTTGGGCGTGTCGCTAGCGCTTTACCGTGCTGCCAATCAGAACGTCTGGCTCGACCAGGAGATCGTGGCCGAGTCGCTCTTTGCTCGGCTCGACCAGCTCGTGACGCTGGGCGACGCCTTCGTGGCGCTCCGAGGCGGCATCGGTACGCTGCTCGAGCTGTGCCTCGCCTGGAATCTGCTGCAGTCTCCCGAGTTCGCGCGGAAACCTCTCGTCGTCGTTGGGCCAGCTTGGTCGGCCGTGATCGATGTCCTACGGGCTAGCCTGCCCATGCACCCGTGGGAATCGGCAGCGGTGGTCACGGTTGACTCCGTGGAAGCGGCGGTGGACTACTTGGAGTCCCATTTCGCCGAGAGTCGAGCTACCGACCAGTCGAGCTCCCGGCGGGGCCGGGCCTAGCCGTGGCGGGCTCGACAGCCGGCCTGGCTGTGGCGCTGAGGGCGGCGGCAGGCGGGGCGATGCGCGTGGCCGCGGGCGCCACGGTTGCCGCGACCGTTCCTGCGAGACGTCCCTCCTCGGTTGGCAGGCGCCGGGGCTGAAGCGTTGGCTCCGCCTGAGCGCCGCCGGGCGTCGCCGTCCGCTGATCGAGCGCTGTCGAGCTGGCTGCCGGCGGCGCCAATGCGCGGGTGGCAGGTGCCACTGCCGCGGACGCGGCTGTCTGGGTCGGGCGCACTGGCTCGACGCGTTGGGGAGCTGTCGTCGCAGCCGGGGGACGAGTGGCCGTCGGAACGACGATGGTTACGAAGCCCCGCACCACCGCGTCCACGGTCTTGTCTGCTGTGGGCTGCGGCGGCGGTGTGGCGGTCTGAGCGCGCGCGTTTTGGCCGCACCCGACTAGCGACGTCAGCATCAGCGAGATCGCCAGCGCCAGCCATGAGGCGACTACCCGGATCGGCCGCGTTTGGCTACAGGAGGCGTCGCCGTCTCGCTCACCGGGCTTCGGTGGGCGGCGTCGGGCGTGGTGGGATGCGGAGCGTGACTCCATCCGGTAGCGAGTCGGCGCTGGTGATACGATCGCGGTTCGCCTCGAAGATAGGCCGCCAGTCGGTCGCATCACCGTAGAACATCTCGGCGATCGATGACAAGGTGTCACCGGTTCGTACCGTGTACGTCTGCTCCGCCGGCAGCGCTGATGGCGGAGGTGACGGCGACGGAGACGGCAACGGGATCGGGCTAGCCAGAGCGGGACGCGTGACCGCTGCGGGAACAGTTACCGCGGTCGCTGTGCGAGGCGGCTCCTCTCGTACACAGCCGCCTAACAATAAGGTCACAAACCCGAGAAAGAGGGCGCAAGTCGCTCCTCTCATCACGTTCTCCATGGCGGTGCCCGAGATTATAGCCACGGTGGCGCGGGCGCCCCTCGGCCGATGGGCCACGCTGCCGGTGCTGATATAGTGCCGCTCAATCGACTCCGGCTGCGCGAGTGGGGAGGCGGCTTGTGACCGAGGTCCGGCCGTTCCGAGGGATTCGATACAACTCGTCGCGATTCGGGCTGGACCTCTCCAATCTCCTGTGCCCTCCCTATGATGTGATCGCGCCCGCGGACCATGTCGCTCTCCTCGAGCGCGACCCCCGGAACTTCGTTCGGCTCGAGCTTCCACGGCATGAGCCTGGTGACGCGGCGGACGCGGATCGTTACCAGCGTGCAGCCGAGACGTATGGCCGGTGGCTCGCCGATGGCATTTTCCAGCGCGAGGGGAGGCCTGCCTTCTACGCGTATCGGCAACGGTTCTCGCTCGACGGCCGTGAGCGGGAGCGACGCGGAATAGTCGGTGCGCTGCGGATTGAGCCCTGGGAGCGTCGCATCGTGCGGCCCCACGAGCGGACGCTCGCGGGCCCGAAACGCGATCGCCTCGAGCTCCTACGGGCGTGCAACGCCAACTTCAGTCCCGTCTGGGGTTTGTATGAGGATAGGACGGGGGCAGGTGTTCGTTTCTGGGGTGGGCTCGCCGGTCGCGAACCAACTCTCGAGGCCACGGACGCCGAAGGCGTTCGCCACCAGGTTTGGGTCGTGGCTGAACCCGACCTCCTGGAGGGGGTGCGCACCGCGCTCGCGGGCGCCCACTGCTACATCGCGGACGGGCATCATCGTTACGAGACGGCCCTGCACTATGAAGCGACGCGCTGCGCCAACGGAGGATGCTCGGAGGACTCCGCCATTCACTTCACGATGGCGTATCTGGTGGAGGTCTCCGACCCGGGGCTGGTGGTGTTCGGGACGCACCGGATGATTCGGTCATCGCAGCCCCCAGCGGCGGAGGACATCGCGCGCACCCTGAGCCAGTCGTTCGATCTGATCGACATCCCCGGTCGGCCGATATCCGCGCTGCTTGCCGACCTGGAGCTCGAGCGGGCCGGCCCGGCTTTCGCCCTCTGGGCCCCACGGCTGGGCATCGCAAGCGTTGCCCGCCTGAAGGAGCCAGAGGTGCCCGAGGATCTCGCACGGGGCCACTCGGCAGCCTGGCGGCGGCTCGACCTTGCAGCTCTGCACTTGCTGGCCATCGATCGCATCTACCCGGAAGGGACCACACAGCTTTCGGAGTCAGGCAGTTTGATGTATTCTCGGTCTCTCGCCGAAGTTGAACGTGCGCTCGGAGCAGGTGAGGCCCAAGTTGCTTTTCTGGTCCGGGACACGTCAATCGAGCAAGTGACGGCCGTTGCGGACGCGGGCGATCTGATGCCGGAGAAGTCGACGTACTTCTACCCCAAGCCGCTGAGCGGTGCTGTCGTGGCGAGTCTCGAAGGGGAGGTGCCTCGGCCGGCGTGACCGGACCGCCCCTCCGACTTTCCGGGCTCCGTCGGTTTGAGGGCGCGGGCTTTTGTCAGTGGTAACTTCGGGTGTTAGACTGGACACCATTCTGAAGGCGGCCAGCAAGGCGGTCAGAAGAGAAGACTGGGTCGGATGCAAGGACATGATCAGATGATCACCGAGGATGAGCTCTCGACTGTCCCCGAAGCTCCAGTTCGCGAGCAGCTAGAGCAAGTCGGTGAGGCTCTCCCGCTGTACCTTCAAGAGATTGGACGCGTTGCGCTCCTGACCGGGGCTCAGGAGGTGGAGCTGGCGCAGGCAATCGAGGCGGGGATTGCTGCTAAGGAAGGCCTGGATGAAGAAGAGAACCTGCTATCCGAAATAGAAGTGGCGCAACTCAAGCAGCAGACTGAAGCGGGAGCGGCCGCCCGCCGGCGCCTCACCGAGGCGAATCTGCGCCTCGTTGTCGCCGTGGCCCGGCGCTATATGAATCGTGGCCTCCCGCTCGGCGACCTCATCCAGGAAGGCAACATAGGCCTCCTTCGGGCCGTCGAGAAGTTCGACTATCGGCGCGGGTTCAAGTTCAGCACCTACGCCACGTGGTGGATCAGGCAGGCCGTGACGAGGGCCATCTCGGATCATGCGAGGACTATCCGCATTCCGGTCCACATGGTGGAGACTATCAATAAGCTGGCGCGGACTATGGCTCAGCTCCAGCAGCAATACGGCCGGGAACCCACGTTCGCCGAGATCAGCGAGGTGATGGAGATGCCCGCCGATCGGCTGCGGGAGATCACGAGCATACTGCCGCCGCCCATCTCGCTGGAAACTCCCGTCGGCGACGACCAGGATGCTATGTTGGGCGATTTCGTGGAAGATCACAATGCTCCGCTACTGGAAGAGGCGGGGGCCCGAGCGGTCTTGCGGGACCAGATGGAAGACGTGCTCGGCTCGCTTACCCCACGAGAACGGAGGGTACTCGGCCTGCGCTATGGCCTGGAATCGGGCCGTCAGCATACGCTGGACGAGATCGGCAGCGAGTTGGGGGTTACACGGGAGCGCATCCGTCAGATCGAGGCGAAGGCGCTCCGAAAACTGCGCCACCCGAGCCGGAGCAAGAAGCTCAAGGCCTTCGCGGATTCGTAGCCGTCAGTCGCTACCAGTCGTCGGAGCCGAGGTCGTCCGCGCCTGCGCCTTCACCGAAATCCTCACCGCGCTCCATTTGCTCCACCATTTCCTCATAGTCGGTGCCCAGATCCTCTCCAGTCGCCTCGCCCATCTTCTTTGCCCATTCGGCCACTGACCGGGGGTCTTCGTAGTCCACGTCGCTGAAATTGGAGGGGTCGCTGAGGAAATCGCGATAAGCCGACTCCGAGCGGACCTGTGCTACGCGGGACGGGAGGCGAGCCAGGTCTGCGGATTGACAATGGGGACAGCGAGCGCCCTCGGCGGCGCCGAACGACCTGAAGAAAAGCTGGAGTCGCCTGCCGCAGGAGCTACAGCGGTACTCGTAGATGGGCATCGTCCTGAGTATAAACAAGAGCCTCTTTCTCGGGGCGCCACCCCCGTCGAGAGTTCCGCAGGGGGGAGAAATGCAGCGGACTGGAATCGATCGCGACGCTCTGGGTCGTCAACTGGTGGAAGTCGCCTACATCGAGGGTGACTTTGTGCTCGCTTCGGGGCGGCGCAGCCGCTACTACTTCGACAAGTACCGCTTCGAGACTCGTCCCGACCTGCTGGCTCCGGTGGCCGAGCTCATCGCCGATCTCGTGCCGCCAGGAACTCAACGATTGGCGGGCCCTGAGCTCGGGGCAATTGCGCTGGTCGCGGCAGCTTCTCTCGCGTCGGGCATCGCCTCTCTCTTCGTTCGTGCAGAGGCCAAGACCTACGGTACTGCCAAGCGCATCGAGGGTCCCTACGACTCGGGCGACTCCGTCGTCGTCGTCGAGGACGTGATGACAACCGGGGGATCGGCCATCAGCGCCGCGCGCGCTCTTGCGGAGGCCGGGTGTCGCGTCACACGGGTGATCGGCGTGATCGATAGGGAGGAAGGGGCCGCCGAAGCGCTCCGCACAGCGGGCCTCGAGATGAAGGCAGTGTTCACGCGCTCCGAGCTGGAGCGTTACCTGCCTCACTGAGCATCGCGCGATAGACCTCGATCGTCGCACGGGCGACGTGATCTTGCGTGAAACGCTCGATAACACGCTGCCTGCCCCGAGCCCCGAGCTCGGCCCGGAGCTCGGGTGCGCGAGCCAGCCGATCGAGGGCAGATGCCAGAGCCGTCGCGTCGCCCTCAGGGAAGACGAGGCCTGCGTCGTCGATCACCCTGGGGATCTCGCCGCATGTCGAGCCCAGGACCGCGACGCCGCATGCCATGGCTTCGACTAGCGCTCGCCCGAACTGCTCGACCCAGTTCGGCCGACTCACCGAGGGGAGAACCACCAGGTCGCACCCCCGGAGCCACTCAGGCATCAGCGCCGACGGAATGGCGCCCTCCAGCGTGATGCGATCCTGCAGCCCATGCACCGCGATGCGGGCCCGAATGGCGCCCTCCGCCGGCCCTGCTCCGGCGATGGTAAGGCGAAAATCCAGGCCCAATCGAGCGCAGGCGTCTACCAGCAGCGCCACGCCCTTCTCTGGCACTAACCGGCCGGCGAACCCAACAGTAAAGGGTCTGGGAGATCGCTCCCCAGGACGGTAGATGTCCGGGTCCACGCCGAACTGCGGGATGATGCTGATGGCGCCACGGTAGCCTTTTGCTCGAAGCACCTCGCCCGCCGCGTTCGTTCCGGCGATTGCCCACGTGGCATGGCGGTGGACGTAGCGCTCCATCCAGTTGAAGGGAGGGGGATAGCTGCGCACGAGGTTCTGCCAGGTGAAGAAGAGCGCCGGGATACCGCGTCGCCGCGCTCCCAGCACGGAGAGGAACGTCGCGAGGTTGTAGGGCTCCTCGTCGATATGGAGGATGTCCGGTCGATAGTCCTCAAGCAACCGGCCGAGACGCGGGAAGAAGAAGAGGTGGTAGCTGCCGTTGAACACGATCGGCGAGCTGGCCAACTCGTAGCAATCAGCATCGACGCGTTCCAGGCGCATCTCGTAGGCGCGGTCCCGCCACGATGGTGGCACGACGGCGACCAGGTCCACCTCACCGTGCCGGGCGATTTCCTCGAGCTTGCGCTGATATGCGCCCACGACCAGCGCCTTGGAAAGCATGAGGATCTTCACCGGGCGCCTCCTGCCAGTCTTCCCTCTCCCCCTCGCAGGGGGAGAGGGTGAGGGTGTCGGCCTGCGAGGATCGCCTTCGTGCTCACCTCCGACAAGCTTTCGGCGGGCTGCCTAGGCCGCGAGCTGGTTGTAGACTTCGAGCGTCTGCTGTGCGACGCGGTTCCAGCTGAAGTGCTGCGCGCGCGCCAGCGCCCGCTGGCGCAGGTCATCGCGCATGGCGGCGTTCTCCAGCAGCTCGGCGATGCCGGCTGTTATCGCGCCACTGTCGTATGGGTCGACGAGCCGTGCCGCGTCCTCCGCCACCTCGGGGAGTGCCGACAGATTGGAGGTGATCACTGCCGCTCCGCAGGCCATTGCCTCCAACACGGGCATGCCGAACCCCTCATAAAGCGAGGGGAACAGGTACAGGGTGGCCGCGCTGTAGAGCGGCGCCTTGTCCTGCTCGCGAATCTGACCGGTTACGACCACGTCCTCATCCAGCCCCAACTGGTGAATGCGGGGGCGCGGATCCGGGTAGAGTGGATGCCCGAGCGGGTGCAAGCGTCCGGCGATGACGAGGGGGTACTCCTTGCGGGTTGCCCGCGGTAGGGCTGCATAGGCATCCAGCAGCCTCTCCACGTTCTTGCGTACGTCGAACCCGCCAAAATAGAGGATGTACCTGGGGCCGATCGCGTAGCGTTCGCGCACCGCTTCGATAACGCGGGCATCTGTGATGGGCCGGTAGCTGGCGTCGACCGCGTTGCCGATTACGTGAATGCGGTCCTCCGGGATGCGCAACGTCCGCATAATGTCGCGCTTCGAGTACTCCGACACAGTGATGATGGCGCCGGCGCGCCGTACCGTGAAGGCGACGAGACTCGTGTACATCCGACTCTGCGCGCGCGCCCGATACTCGGGCATCACCAGCGGGATGACGTCGTGTACGGTGACGACGGTACGCGCCGGCAGGAAGTACGGAGCGGCGAAGTACGGGCAGTGGAGCAGGTCGACGCCCGCCTTGTGACAGGCGCGCACCATGCCCACCTGCTCCCACCAGAGGGCCTCGAACCGTTCGCCAAACCGACGGAGCGCGCTCACGACCTCGATGTTCTGGAATCGCTCCGAGAGCTGTGGAAATCGCCCAACGGAGGTGTGACGGAAGCGGGGGCTGAGCAGGATGTAGGTATTCTGCTTGTCGTTCTCGTCGAGCCCCTTCAGGAGGTGGAACAGGTGCTGCCCCATTCCCGTCTGGGGCCGCTGGAGAAAGAGCGCGTTCACGCCGATCCGCACTGCGACCTCACCAGGCTGCGACCTCACCAAAACGAGGGTTACCGGGCGCGCGCCACGATACACAGGTTATAAGCAGCGTCGCCGTGCTCGTGCGAATAATCGAAGTCCATGAGGGCCCGCCATGCCTGGCCCAGCGCGGGGCCGACGCCGAAAGGCGTGAGGTGGCCCCAGTAGGCCAGCGGATAGAGCAGCCAGCCTCGACGCTCGATGGTCTGGACCTCGAAGTAGGGGCCGAGCAGACCACAGACATCCTGGACCGTGTAATGCTTATGCCCCTTCCAGGTGGGCGCGGCGCCTGACAGCAGCCCGGCGAGACGGCGAGCGTGGGTTCTTAGCATCAGCGGATCGAGCCACCAGAACGTGCCGTGGTGTGGGGTGGTGAGGAGCAGCGTTCCTCCGGAGCGAAGCACGCGCCGCAGCTCAGCGATGCACAGCTCCTCCTTTTGGGCCGGAACGTGCTCCAGCACCTCGCTGAACAGCACGCAGTCGAATGCGCCGGTGGGGAAGGGGAGGGCATCGGCACTAGCGGCGACAAACGGAATGTGCGGGTGCCGTGCGCGACCGGCGCGCAAGGCGAGAACGTCGACGTCGATCCCCACCGCGAACCGGGCCCGCGAAGCCAGCGCGGCGGTGATCGCTCCGTCGTGGCAGCCGGCGTCAAGCAACCGCTCGACATTCCCTGGCAGGTGCTCGAAGGCCCACCGCCCGCGCTCGGCGAGGAACGAGTGCCGAGAGCTGAGTGCGGTGGGCTCAGCGGACGCAGGGGGCGATGTCGCGGCGGTGCGAGCGGACCCGTTCGGCTCGCCAGTCATTCGCTAGCCCTCAGCCCTGCCCACTCGTTCATAGATGTCCATCAGCTGCTGGGCCGAGCGGCCCCAGTCATACGTGGCCGCCCGCGCGAGACCCCGGCGGCGGAGCTCCCCGCGGAGCGTCGGCTCGCCACACGCGGACTCGAGCGCCACGGCAATAGCCTCAGGGTCCTCCGGCGGGAAGAGGAGTGCCGCGTCCCCTGCGCATTCCGGCAACGACGACGTGTTGGAGCAGACCACGACTGTGCCACAGGCCATCGCTTCGAGGACTGGGAGCCCGATGCCCTCGTACAGTGACGGATAGGCGAATACCTCCGCTCCGCTGTACAGGGCAGCGAGGTCTTCTTCCGGCACGTAGCCGGTGAAGACCACGTCGTCGGCAAATGCCGAGCGTTCTGCCTCCCAGTAGGTCTCGTCGCTCAGCCATCCGTTGCTACCGGCGATCACCAGATCGTATTTGGCCCCCGTGCGAACCCTGAAGCGGCTATACGCGTCGATCAGCCTGGGGAAGTTCTTGCGAGGTTCGATGACTCCCACCGCTAGGATGTAAGGATGGTGGATGCGATAGGCGCACCGCACTCGATGTACCTCCTCCTCCTTCGCGGGCGCGAATGACGGGTCCACACCGCCCGGCACGACGAAAACGCGTTCTGGGGCGGCGTCGAGCAGGCAGATGACGTCGTTCCGGGTGTTCTCGGAGTCAGTGATGATGAAATCGGCGCGCGCGGCAGAGCGCGGAACCACGCGCTCGAGGTAGAGGCGTAGGCGCTCGTCTGCGCACTCTGGGTGAACCAGGAAGGCGAGGTCGTGCACGGTGATGAGGCTGATGCCGCGTAAGACGTGTGGGAGGACGAAGTCCGGAGCGTGAAAGATGTCCACGGGTCCGGTAAGAAAGTCGACGGGAATCGGTAGGTTGAGCTGGTGCCAGAGCGCCGACATCACGCGCTCACGAAAACGCATTTCCCGCGTGCTCACGTTGGGAGCGGACGGCGCCGCGACGGTGCGGCCGGGGTTTGGGGCGGCGTGGATGAGCACATACTCGTTGTGATGGTCGATCTCCACGACAGCTCGAACGAGGCTTCGCACGAAGCGGCCGATCCCCGCGGACTGGTTGACGGCCGGCGTGTAGTCAATCGCGATGCGCACGTACGGTTCCCATTTCAAACGCGATCCCTTCCACGATCCCCAGCGCCAGCCCGAACTGCACGCCGATTCCATGGACGAGCATATTGTCAAACGCGTTGTGGGCGCTCAGCGCGACCGCGGCGCCGAGGGCCCCGACGCTGGCAGCGCGAAAAATCGCCGGGCCGGAGGCAGCCCCCCGAATCGCCTGACCGATGCGGACGAAGATAGCGGCCATGAAGCCGACTAGCGCAGCAAACCCCACGATCCCGCCCTCAGCCAGCGTGTTGAGGTAGTAGTTGTGGGCGTGTCCGAGGGAATCTGGCCAGCGCTGCAAGTGGTAGAGAGCGTACGCGGCATCGAAGTTGCCAGGGCCCACGCCCAGCATCGGGTTCGCCAGTAGCATGGCCCACGCGGCCTGCCAGTGAGCGACGCGCTGGACGAGCGCGAAGTTCGCCGGCGTTAGCTCCACGCTCGATGCGTCGAAGGCGAGAAAGTTTTCGAAGAGGACGCCGATCCGCTCGGTGACCTCTCGCGGCACCAGCCCCACGACCCCGAGCACGACAGCGGCCAGTCCAACCGCCGTCGTTGCCCCGAGGGTGCGGCGAGTTGTCGGGCTCCAGACGAGCGCGAGCAGCGCCAGGGCGATCGCGACCCCCACCCAGGCCCCGCGCGACAGACTGGCAGCAATCCCCGCCGCGACCACCAGTGTTGCGCCCGTGACCAGCGGGCGCTCTCGACTCGGCTGGAGCATCATCGCAACGCCGAAGGGCAAGATCATCGACAGATAGCCGGCGAAGGCGTTGGGCTGCGAGAAATCTCCGTACGCCCGAACGAACGGGCCGAGAGCGAACGTCTCGGGCCCCCGACCTGTCGCGAACTGGAAGAGTCCCACACAGGCCTCGGCCGCGCCCGCCGCGAGCAGCATGAGCAGTCCGAACCTTACGTCTCCACTCGTGTGGATCTGGGAGGCGACGTACAGGGCGACGGCTGCGACCTCGGCAAGCTTGATCATCTCTTCGACGGCCGATGGGAAGTCGAGAGCCGTGACACTGGACAAGAGCATGGCCGAAAGCAGAGCGAAGATAGTGACAACCGTCGGACCGACGCGCAGCTCCAGACGCCGCGCCACCAGCGCTGGGACGAGCCATCCCATCATGACGATCCCGACCAGGATGTCCGTTGCGGTTAGGTCGAAGGCGCCGAGCGAAACCTTCGTATACGACGAGAATGGGATGGAGATGACCAGCAGCGCTAGAGCGACGCGCGGCACCGCGAATGACGCCACTAGTAACACGGCGGCCGTGACACCGATAGCAGAGACGACCAGCGGAAGCGCGCCGACCAGCGCGGCGAGCATTGCGGCGGCCAGCAGGACGACAACCGCGCCACCCCACCGGAGCCCGCTCCCGGCTAGAGGGAGGGGGACGGATCGCGGAAACGATCGCGTTTCAGCTGTGCTCGGTACCATGTGATAGTGCGTTGAAGGCCATCCTCCAGGCCAACCTGTGGCTCCCAACCGAGAATCGATCTGGCTTTCGAAATGTCCGGCTGCCTGCGCGTCGGGTCGTCCGGCGGCAGGGGACGATACACGATCGCCGACTCCGACTCGCAGAGACCGCGGATGATATTGGCGTATTCCAGCACGGTATGTTCGTCGGGGTTTCCGAGGTTCAGCACCTCGCCGTTCGCCAGATCGCTGGACATAGCGCGATGGAGCCCGTCTACCAGGTCTGACACGTAGCACAGGCTCCGGGTTTGGGAGCCATCGCCATGAACGGTGATGGGCACGTCCGCCAGAGCCTGCGCGATGAAATTGGGAACGACCCGCCCGTCGGCGGGATCGCATCGGGGGCCATACGTGTTGAAAATCCGGACGATTCTGGTCTCCAGTTGGTGCTTGCGGAAGTATGCCATCGTGAGAGCTTCGCCAAAGCGCTTGCTCTCATCGTACGGCGCCCGCACTCCGTTCGGGTTGACGTTGCCGAAGTAGCTCTCGCGCTGCGGGTGCACGAGGGGGTCGCCATACACCTCGGATGTCGACGCGAAAATGAAACGGGCCCGACTTCTGCGGGCCAGCTCCAGCAGCTGGTAGGTGCCCTGAGAGTTGGCGAGCGCCGTCTCGATCGGGTGCGCCAGATAGCTCCGCGGGCTCTCTGGGTTCGGGCTCGCCGGGCTGGCCAGATGGAAAACCACGTCTGCCGGGCAATCTAGCGGCTCGACGACGTCGTGTTCGAGAAATACGAAGCCGGCGCGGTCCAGGAGGTGCTCGACGTTGGCTCGCGCGCCGGTGATCAGGTTGTCGACGCAGACTACGCTCGCGCCCTCATCGAGGAGTCGGTCGCACAGATGCGAGCCGACAAAGCCCGCACCGCCCGCCACGACCGCCTTCACACCGGGGTCTCGATCGCCGTCACCGGGGCAATTCTACTGGATCGTGCGGCGAGCACCCCCAGCGTGATCCACCACAGCACCGCCGCGTCGACCAGGAAATACGAGTTGTCGACGGCCCCGTGGACTAGCGTATCGACGAGGAGGCCCACCGCCGCTGCGCCAATCACGCGGTCCGCGGGCGACGCGCGGCGAGCCAGCAGCCGCCCGGCGACGACCGTGCTCCACCCGAGCATCACGAGAGCCGCTATCAGCCCGAGCGCCCCGAGCTGGAGCCAGAAGTCGAGCACCCAGTTGTGGGGGTGCGAGATATCGGGCTCCTCCCAGGCCTCCGGTAGCATGTACGCGCCGCGGTACTGATACAGATAGTTATCGAGTCCGATTCCGAGTGCGGGATGGTCCGCGAGAATGTGCATCGAAGCCTCCCAGATTTGGAGGCGAAACAGCCCGGTGCCGCTCGCCGGGTCGAGGCGCCCGGTGGTCCGCTCGGCCGGGAGGGCAACGAGTGCGAGCACCACCGCCGCAGCCAGGCCGGCTGTGACCGCGGCGGCCCAGCGGCGGCCCACGAGGCCCGCGACGGCCAGGGCCGCCGCCCCGAACCCCAACCATGCGCCAAATGAGATCGTCTTAGCCAGCGCTGGCAGGAGCACTACGAGCGCGATCCAGCCCAGAGGGCGGGCTGGCACACGGTCGTTCGGCCGCGCCCGCTCCGGGTCCTCCCAGCCCTGCGCGGAAGAATAGTCGGCGTGGCTGCCCCGCTCGGCACTCGAAAGGAGGGAGCCGCCTTTCGGCCAGAAAAGCGCGATGGCCAGAGCTACAGCGCCGGCTCTCCCCAGGAACAGGCCCAGGTGGTTCGGGGACAGATAGGGGAATGCAGCCCGCGCGAACGGGTCGAGAAGGCTACCCTGCGTGCCAAGGCCGACGAGTGCTGCCGCCGCTGCCACCAAACCGGCGGCGACGATGGACCAGAGCGAAACGACCGCCTGCGCCGCGCCGGCCATCGTCGCTCTGACGATATAGAAGACGAGGACGGGCTCTACGATTAGCCACCGTAGCTCCCGGAGGCTCTGGCGTGGGTACTCAGTGACCAAGAGTGAGAGAAGCCCCGCCAGGAGGAACGCAGCCACCGCCCAATCCACGGGAGAGGGCGCGGGGAGCCGGACAGCGGGGTGGGGCGAGACTTCCTCCTTCCCCCCTCGCGGGGGTAGGCTGGGATGGGGCGGGCGTCCCCCCTCCCTCACCCTCGCCCGCAGCGGGGGGAGGGAAGCATCGATCACACCGCGGCCCAATACCGCGGCGGCGCCCAGGAGGATCGCGGCTTCTGCGGCGGAGATTTCGATGCCTAAGAAGGCGCGGGGTTGCAGATGAAACGGGAGCGTCAGGACGATGAGAGGGACCGCGAGCCAGGGGCGGGAGGCCACGGCCGCCGCATAGGCGCCGCAGCCGACCGCTGCGAGGGGCAGGGAAGCGAGCCCGAACGCCAGGAGTCCGAGCGCGCCCAGAACGGGGGCGCCCGCCCCTACTGCGCGGGCCGTCACGCGGGATGCCTGCATGCGAGGTAGCGGTCGGGAATTCTGGCCGTGCGCTCTGTGTTAGATTTAGTGGAGGCGCCCCAGGGGCGCCAAACCAGTGCTGGAGTGAAAAGAGTGGGAGCACCCGTACACGTATCTGAGGCGACTTTTGAGAACGACGTCTTGAAGGCTACCGAGCCGGTGCTGGTCGACTTCTGGGCGGACTGGTGTGCCCCTTGCCGCATGGTGGCCCCGGTCGTCGAGGAGATCGCTCGAGAGCAGGAAGGCAAGCTCAAGGTCGCGAAAATCGACGTCGACGCCAACCCGTCTCTGGCGCCCCGCTTCGGCATCGCGGGCATCCCCACCCTCATCCTTTTCAAGAACGGTCAGGAAGTCGACAGGATCGTCGGCTACGTGCCCAAGCAGAAGCTCTGGGCTCAGTTGTCCCGAAACGTCTAGTTGCGGCTACGAGCAACCCCGTCAGCGGGAGCTACCGAGATCGTTGATTCGTTGGCGTAGGTCACCCGGCCCGGCGGTTCCCCGCGAGCCTTCCTGACGTACTTCCTTCGGGTGTAGTCGACCTCCACTCGGGTCGCGTCGCGGGCTGCGCTGTGGGCGGCCGCCAGGCCGGCGGCCGCCGAAACCTGGTCGGCCCCGGGAGCGCTCCCGTGTGTCCGGAGGACGACGTGGGCGCCTGGTACGCCACGCGCGTGGAACCAGAGGTCGTCCGGCCTCGCCAGCGCGAACGTGACCGTCTCGTTGCCCAGCGCGCTGGCGCCCACCAGAACCTGGGCGGTGTCGACGGAGACTGTGCGATACAAGCCAGAGCGGGCCTTTAGCTTGTCGCGCTTGGGGCCCCTCGGCCGTCCATGGTCGTCGCGGAGGATGCCCGCCATCTGTAGCTCAGCGCGTAGCGCTGCGATGTCGCTCTGGCTCGCCGCGAGCCGGACGTGGAGCGCCAGCTCGTCGAGGTATTCGAGCTCAGCTTCCACCCCAGCAAGCAATGGCGGCACGACTTTTCTGGCGTCTCGCGCGTTGGCGTAACGACGGAAATAGGACTGCGCGTTCTCAGCGGGCGAGAGCGTCGGGTACAGGTCGATGCGTCGCCCGTCCCAATCAAGAGCCGACGCCCCTGGCTCTAGGGCATGGGCGCTGGCGAGAATCGCCTCTCCCGCCTCACGCAGGTCGTCCGCCTGCGTCGCTTCGGCCAGGGTCCTCTCCAGGCTGCTCCGTTTGCGCCGGGCCTGCTCGGCACGTTCCTCGAGGGCCCGGAGCAAGGGCTGCTTCAGCAGGTCGAAGGGTTGGGCCGAAATTGGTCGCGCCTCCACGGCCCGAATCGCTTCGCTTATGCTGCCGAAGGCAACCACCTCAGCAGCGGGGAACTGGGTGAGACGATAGGGCGCGTAGTCTATCGGGAGCCCATCGCGCTGTGCGACGCTAGGTTCCCACAGCCGCGTTTCGACCGACGCTACCAGGACTCGAAGAGCATCGACAACGTCCGTCCACGACACCGCCGAGGCCGTGGCATCGGTCGCGGCTGCGACGCGGGCAAGAGCCTCACGGGCAGCGAGGGGCGAACAACCCGCGACCCCTCGCACCAGCAGGTCGCTGGCGGCCATCTCAGGATGGCGACGCGCCTCGTCCTCAAGCGACCGCACGAGGCGATCATCGATGGGATCGAGCTTGGCCTCACGAGGCGGAGCGACGTAACGGAGGTGGGGAAGAATCGGCCGCCGAGGGTTCATGGACGGGGGCGCGCGCACCAGAGCGTCCATGACGGTCCCGTCTTCGTCGACCAGCGTGAGGTTGCTGCGACGACCCATAGCCTCGGCTACGAGCGAGATCCGGCGGGGCGGACCTTTCTCGACCCGGCTCACCAACTGGAAGGCCATGAGCCGCTCGAGGCGAGGTTGCTCGATCGCAGCGATCTCAGCTCCCGCGACGTACTTCCTGAGGAGCAGGGAGAACGGAGTAACGCGCTCCGTTGCCCGTCGGGCGCGGTCCTCGCTGAGAAATATTCGGCTCTCGCCGGAGTCCAACGCGAAAATGATGGAGAGGCGCATGCCATGCGCGAACACCTCGAGTGCGACGCGCCGCGTGTCGATGAGGACCGCGCGGTCGACGTGGCCGCCGAGCACCCGGCACTCTAGCTCGTCGCGGACGGCATGCATGGTCAGCGCGTCGTAGGTCACGAGCGCGAGTATACTGGCCCCACCCAAGGGCTCTGGATGCTGCCGCAGGGCGATCCGAGAGCCCCCAGCCATTGCTCAAAGACATGGGACGCGTATTCGTGCTCTCAGGCCCATCGGGGGCCGGGAAGACCGAGCTGGCGCGACTGCTTCGAGTGCGCGAGCCGGACGTCCATTACCTGATCACGGCCACGACCCGGAGCCCACGGCCAGGCGAGCGCCACGGCGTGGACTACTACTTCTTCAGCGAAGCCGATTTCCTGCGGAGCATGGATCGCGGCGAGTTTCTGGAATGCGCTCGCATTCCGCCGGGCACGGGCTTCCTGTACGGGTCACCGCGGAATCAAGTGGAGCAAGCCCTGAGTCGCGGGCAGGACGTATTCGCACAAGTAGACGTGCAGGGCGCGCGCAGCATCCGGGCGCAGCTGCCGGACGCGGTGCTCATGTTCCTGAAGCCGCCGGACCTCGAGACGCTCCAACGGCGCCTGGCGGACAGGGCGACCGAGGCGAGCGACGAACTGAAAGATCGACTGGAAAACGCCCGCGCGGAGCTGGCGCACGAGGTGGAGTTCGACCACTCGGTGATCAACGCCGATGGACGCCTGGAGGAGGCCGTGGAGCGAGTGCAGGCGATTATGCGGGATGAGCGCCACCGCCCCGCTGAACGCGGGGCGCTCGAGCAGGCTGAGCATGGCCACTGACGCGCCAACGGTCACCCTCGTTCTCGGCGGGGCACGGAGTGGGAAGTCAGCCTTCGCGCTGCAGCTCGCCACGGAGCTCGGCGAGTCCGTCCTGTTCGTTGCCACGGGATCGCCTGCGGACGAGGAGATGGCAGCGCGGATTGCCGCTCACCGGGAAGCTCGACCTTCGTCGTGGCGGACCGCCGAAGCTGCACTTAACGTCGGTGCAGCGGTCCGCGAGGCGGGAGTAGAGACCGCGGGGGGAGGCGTGGTTGTGCTGGACTGCTTGACACTCCTCGTGTCCAACTGCCTGATGGCGGCCGATCGTTCTCAGGCAGATGGCGCGCCAAAGAGGGCGGACGCCGCGACGCTGCTGAAAGAGGAGCTTGCCTCACTGCTGGAGGCGACCCGCGCATGCGGAGCCCATGTGATCGTCGTATCGAACGAGGTAGGGATGGGGATCGTGCCGCCCTACCCGCTCGGGCGCCGCTACCGGGATCTCCTGGGCGAGGCGAACCAGCGGCTTGCTGAAGAGGCAGACGCCGTATACCTGTTGGTCGCTGGCATTCCCGTGGAACTGAAGAGCCTCGCGATGAGGTCGCGCGTTCCGCGTGCACGAGGTACGGAGTCTTCGGTTCGCTCAGAATTGTCCACGTCGTCTCCCGACACCGCGGGGGGATGACAGCGCGCCGGGAGGGAGGGCCCTCACCCTTGACCCTCGCTCAGAGGGCGACGGGAGCAGGCTGCGGAAAAAAGCTTGAGTTCCGCTCGTGGTGAGCCTGTCGAACCACATCGGGCCCTTCGACAAGCTCAGGGTGAGCGGGGTTTTCAGCAGTCTGCTACACCTGGGCGGTTTTGACGAGGACGGCGTGGTACCCGGTGGCTCCGCTGGGGAGCGGCTCTTGAGCCACGGCCGTCTGCAGTGTTCCGGTCGCGTCGATCGCTCGCACCATGAGCCGGCGTTCCTCCGAGTCGTCGCCAGGAAGCCCCCACTCATAGAGCCAGAGCACCCAGGTGTTGGGGCCCAGCGCAGGCTTGATCGCTGCCGGGCCCCACGTTCTGCCGGCATCGGTGCTCACTTCGACTTTCTGGATGCCACGCGAGCCGGCCAGCGCGACCCCACCAATGTAGTTCAGGCCGGGTCTCAGGTTGGATCGATTCTTCGGCAGGTCGACTCGTGAGGTCGTGTTCACGATCGCCACATCGTTCCAGCCGCGGGTCTGCCAGAAGCCCTTGAAGTCGTACTCCACCACCTCAATCTTGGTCAGCCACTTGACGTTCTTCATGCCGTAGATGTTCGGCACGAGAACCCGGACCGGAAAGCCATGGTTCTTCGGGAGCACCTCCCCATTCATCTCGAAAGCGAGCATGGTCCCGGGCTCGAGCGCCTTCTCGATGGGGATGCTGTCGGCGTAGTCGTCGGCCGCCCGCAGGATCACGTCCTCGGCCGTGGCCTGGACCCCGACCTGCCGGAGCAGAGCCGCGAGTGGCACGCCGCGCCACTCCGCGTTGCCGATGAGGTTCCCGCCCACCTCGTTGCTGATGCACTGCAGTGTGAAGTACTGGTTCGCGGCCGGCATCCCCCTGATCTGCTCGTAGGTGAACGTCGTCGGCCGATCCACCAGCCCAGCCACCTCGAGACGCCAGTTCTGCTCGTTGACGACCGGGTCGCGGAAGACGTTCTTCGAGACGGTGTAGAACTTGTCATTGGGCGTGATCTCGGGAGACAGACCGGGTACGCCGTCGACGATGGCCTGGACAAGGTCCCCGGCGCCGGCCATGGCGGCAGTGGTCTGGGCCGCCTCCAGGGACGCGGTCGCGCCAGGCTCTTCCGGGGTGAGTCGCTGCGCGAGCCATTGAAAGACGCCGATCCCGAGGACAAGACCGCCGGCTGACACCGCGGCTCGCCGGAGGAAGACCCTGCGGGAGGCGGCTTCTTCGGCCGCGAAGGTCCCCCCGGGGTTAAAGACGTGCGCTGCTCCAGCGTACGCCAGGCCAAAGAGGAGCGCGGTCACCAGCAGGCTCGCGACGGTCGCGCCGACACCCGCCCGGGTGTTGGCGCCCAGGACACCCGCCCCCAGCAGAGGCAGGCCAACGAGACCCCCAACGGCAACAATGCCGGCAAGCGCGCTGATGCCCTGAAGGGGTGTTCCGCGCCGCTGCTGGTACAGCGCTGTCAGAGCAGCCCCGAAGGCGACCTCGCCCGCAAGCACGGTTCCGAACAGCAGACGTTTGGCGGAGGAGCCGAAGGTCGAGGTCATCACCTCGATCACTTCCACCGGCGTGACCGCGGCGATGGCTTCCGCCACCGTCTCAGCGATGCTCGGGTGCTCGGCAGCAAGGCTCACCGCCAGCATGCCCGCGGTCGCGATGACGGCAGCTACAGCGCCCTGGAGCAGCGAGTCCTGGCGGCGCGCCGTATCAGCGGCGACGGTTTCCGCGCCGCTGCTCGCCGTGGTCGTGGCTATGTCCATCATCGCTCCCAGCCCTCGCTGACAGGTGTACGCGGCCTCTCTGACCACGGATTGAGCGCCTGCCTCATGCTACAATTCCGCCAGTAATCGCACCGATGGGTCCGGCGTCGGAGGCGTTGTGACGCACGTTCTGGTCCTCAATCAGAACTACGAGCCGCTGAACGTGTGCCATCCACGTCGTGCCATCGTGCTCATCGACGGGGGCAAAGCCGAGGTGCTGGAGGTCGACGGGCTCGTTTATCGGTCTCCAACCCGGAGCGTCCGAATTCCCTCCGTGATTCGACTGAACCATCTTGTGAAGCGTCCACGTCCCCGAGTGCGGCTCACGCGGCGGGAGGTCTTCCTTCGGGACCAGTTTACCTGCCAGTACTGCGGCGCGCGGACGAAAGAGCTCACACTGGATCACGTGGTTCCCAAGCATCGTGGCGGCCGGCATCTGTGGGAGAACCTCGTCAGCGCCTGCCAGTCGTGCAACCACCGGAAGGGCGGGAAGACCATCGAAGAGGCGAAGATGGCGTTGCACCACTCGCCCTTCGAGCCGAGAGCGACCCCGCAGTACCTGTTCCAGACCTACCTGGACGGGAATGAAGCCTGGCGGAAGTTCATACCGCTGGTCGACGACCGAAAGCTGTTCTGACCTGGCGCTAGCAGCAGGCTGCTGAAAGAGGGTTGAGTTCCGCTCCGCTCGTGGTGAGCCTGTCGAACCACAAGCTCAGGATGAAACGGGGTTCCCGCTCGTGGTGAGCCTGTCGAACCACAAGCTCAGGATGAAACGGGGTTCCCGCT
>CAYQJS010000004.1:137050-164613 GCA_964417895.1 uncultured Chloroflexota bacterium
CGTGGTGAGCCTGTCGAACCACAAGCTCAGGGTGAGCGGTTTTGAGCAGCGCGCTAGACCCCGAGCAGCGCCTCTTTGAGGGCCGTCTCGTTCTGCGACGTGGTGAAGGCCACCACCTCGTCGCCGCTCAGGACCGTGGTGTCCGGCTGCGGGAAGATGGCGTTCCCATTGCGGACGATTACGGCGATAGTGGACGGTGTGGGCAGGCGGATGTCTTGCAGGCGGCGTCCGACTACCGCGGACCCGTCCTCGATGATGGCTTCCACGATCTCGACGTCGGTGTTGCGCAGCCGCAACAAGGGGACGAGGTGCTGCGGCGGTATCTCCTGCTCGATTACGGAGAGAATTACGTCGGTCGCGCCGACAGTGTCGTCGATCCCGAGGTGCTGGAAGATCTCGGCGTTCTTGGGATTGTTGATGCGGGCGATCGTCCGATCGCAGTGGAAGCGCGCCTTCGCCACCTGACAGATGACGAGGTTGTCCTCGTCGTCGCCGGTAACTGCCACGACGAGGTCCGCCCGCTCCGCCCCGGCCGCGCCCAGGACGGTGGTCTCGGCGGCGTCTCCCGCCATGACGACGGCGCCGAGGTCCGCCTCGATCTCGGCCGCCCGCTGAGCATTTTGCTCGATAATCACCACCTCGTGGCCCTGCTCCACCAGCTCCTTCGCGAGATAGAACCCGACCTTCCCTCCGCCGGCGACGATGATGAACATCGCTAACCCCCGCCCTGCTCAGCGGGAGCGGCAGCCCGCGGTCGGTCGCCCGGCTCCTGCCGTGCGCTGAGAGCGGCCGGGTCGATGATCTCGAGGAACTTGTCTGCACCGATCACTGTCGGGGAGATAGCCTCGAGGCCCAACATCTCGAACGTCTCCTGGCGCAGCGGGTCGTAGATCCGCGTCGTAACTTTCGGGACGTGGAAGATGTGGCGAGCGATCTGCGAGGCCATGATGTTCCGGTTGTCCCCTTGCGTCACTGCGGCGAAGGCGTCCGCTCGCTCGATGCCCGCGCGACGGAGCGCGTCGCTGTCGATGCCGTTGCCGACGAGTGTCGTCCCGTTGAAATCGGGGTCCAGACGACGAAAGGCGCTGGCCACGAGGTCGAGGATGGTCACCTCGTGGCCCGTGCGGGCGAGCTGAGAGGCCAGCCGAGCGCCGACTCGGCCGCAACCCATGATGATGACGAACATGATGACTCCGATGGGAGAGGATTTCAGCGGGCTGGCGTTCACCGGCCGGGAATCGGCTCCCGGCAGACCCAGACTTCGCAGGGTGCGTGCTTCAGGACGTGAGGAATAGTCTTCCCGAGGTCGAATTCGCCGAACCTGCGGCGGTAGGGCACTCCCAGTATGACCAGGTCGGCCTGTGCTTCGATGGCCTCCTCGACGATGGCAGTGCCGACGTCGCGGGCCTGGAGGATCTCGGTCTCGATCTCGATCCCCAGCTCCTCGGCGGTGCGCTCCGCCAGGTCCAGCACGGTATCGGCCTGGCGGCGCTCTTCCGGTAGATCGGCGTCGAGCGGCAACGTACGGCGCACTTCGATGACGTGGATGGCATAGACCCGGCCCTTGGCGCGCCGGGCGGTGTTGGAAGCCAATGCCACCATGGCGGAGTCGGTCGAGTTGCCATTGACGAGGACGAGGATCTTTTTCGGCTCGTGCATCCGACCGCCAGCTTCGAGTAGCCGGAGCTTGGGAGGTGCCCCTCCAGTGACGCCGTTGGCCGAAAGGGCTGAGCTCAGCAGTTGAGCCCTGCCCCGATTCTAGCGCCGCGCCCACGGCGTGTCAATGAAGATGGTATCGAGAAAATGGTAACGCTCCGGCGCATGTCGACGTAGATGAGCGGCGCAACGCGCCCCCCCTCGCGCTAGTGGCTGCCACGGCTCCCAGCCTGCTAGCATCAGCCGTCCCGCACCTACATACAACGGCCATCGGTGCCGTGGTGCGCCATCTGAGCAGCGGTGGAGCGGTTGCATGCTGGCGCGCGCGTGGCGGCGGGGGAAGGCCCACGAGCCACTCATCATCGTCTCTTGCTGCATCACCATGGTCTTCATGAACTGGCACATGGTGGGGCCAGTGCTCCCTCGGTTCGCTCTCGATTTCGGCGTCACCATCGCCGAAGTGAGCCTGCTGATCAGCGCATTCACGCTGGCGCGCGTCTTCTTGAACTTCCCAGCGGGCGCCCTCACCGAGCGGGTCGGGCGTCGGGGCGTGTTCCTCGCCGGGGGCTTGCTGGTCAGCCTCGCATCCATCGGCTCCGGTCTGGTGAACGAATTCTCCCACCTCGTCGTGCTCCGATTCCTCACGGGAGCCGGAGGCGCCATCGCCGTGACGGTTCAGTCGACCATCATGATCGACATTTCCACGAGAGCGAACCGCGGGAGGATGATGAGCTTCAGCGAGGGCGTCGTCAGCCTGGGGCTGTTTCTCGGGCCGGCCGCGGGCGGACTTCTCGGAGACTCGCTCGGGTTGCGGGTGCCGTTCTTTGTGTCCGGGGTTCTGACGCTCCTGCTCACGGCGTGGGCGGCGCTGCGGCTCCCCGAGACGCGCGGCTGGAATGCGGAGATGACGGCTCACCTCGCCGAGCGAGCCGCCACGCGCGTACCTGTGCCGCAAGCATTGAGGACGATGCTGTCCGATCGGGACTACGCGATGATCGCCCTTGTGGCCTTTGCCACCTTCTTCACGCGCTTCGGAACGCTGTTCTTTATGCTTCCTATCCTCGCCTACGCCCTCGGGATGACCCCCGGCGAGTACGGCCTCGTGGCGAGCGGCATAGCTCTGATCCACCTCCCTCTGTTGCCTCTGGCGGGGTCTCTAGCGGATCGGTACGGCAGAAAGGCGCTCATTGTCCCGGGCATGTTGCTTACCGGTGCGGCGGTGGCCGCGTTCGGACTCGCCCCCACGACGGAGCTTTTCCTGGCGGCTGTCGCCTTCTATGCCGTCGTAGCGGGGATCAGCGGTCTGGCGCCGGCCGCGTATCTGGCGGATATCTCACCCCCGCATGTCCGAGGTATGAGCATCGGCCTGTACCGGACCGTGGGCGATATCGCGGGCTTTTTCGGGCCGATGGCGCTCGGCGCATTCGCCGTGGCCTGGACGCAAGGTGGCTCGGTCGTGGCCAACGGCGTTCTCGTTGGCCTCGTCGGCTGCGTTTTCGCCTTGTTCGCGCGAGAGACCGCGGGGGCGCGGCCGGTTCTGTACGGACGTGCGACCGGCAGGTAGAATTGAGCGGCTGCTACTGCCTGGCGTGGGGCAGTCTTGCATGGAGGGCCGAATGGAGCGCGGCACATTTACCGTCAAAGCGGGGCACGCCGAGATGCTTAAGGGCGGCGTGATCATGGACGTAGTCACACCCGAACAGGCGAAGATCGCGGAAAACGCGGGCGCCGTCGCGGTTATGGCTCTGGAGCGGGTGCCGGCCGACATCCGCGCTGCCGGCGGCGTGGCGCGCATGGCCGACCCCCGAGTGATCGAGAGCATCATGAAGTCGGTGACGATCCCGGTCATGGCGAAATGCCGCATCGGCCACTTCGTGGAAGCCCAGGTGCTCCAGTCCCTCGGGGTCGACTACATCGACGAGAGTGAGGTGCTGACGCCGGCTGATGAGCGCCACCACATCAACAAGCACGGCTTCGCCGTGCCGTTCGTGTGTGGCGCCCGAGATCTGGGCGAAGCTCTCCGCCGCGTCGGCGAAGGCGCTGCCATGATCCGCACCAAGGGCGAGGCGGGGACGGGCAACGTTGTCGAAGCCACCCGCCACATCCGGAACGTGATGGGTGCGATCCGCAAGCTCCACGGGATGGCGGACGACGAGCTGATGGCGGAGGCGAAAGCGCTCGAAGCGCCCTATGAGCTGGTGTGCGACGTGGCACGCACCGGGAAGTTGCCCGTGGTGAATTTTGCCGCCGGTGGCATCGCCACGCCCGCCGACGCCGCTCTCATGATGCAGCTCGGGACGGAAGGAGTCTTCGTCGGATCTGGCGTCTTCAAGTCCGAGGACCCGGAGGCGCGTGCCAGCGCCATCGTGCGGGCTGTGACCTTCTTCAACGACCCGGACGTCATACTCGAGGTATCGCGTGGGCTGGGAGAGCCCATGCGTGGCATCGAGCTCTCCACCCTGCGGCCGGACGAGCTGCTCGCGTCCCGTGGCTGGTAGACCGTGCGCATCGGCGTGCTCGCCCTCCAGGGCGACTTCCGGGAGCACGTCCGCGCGCTGCGGAGCCTGGGCGCGGAAGCCATCGAAGTGCGCCGCGCAGAGGAGCTCGACGGCCTCGACGGAGTCGTAGTCCCTGGCGGGGAGAGCACAACCATCCGCATGCTCATGACTGAGTCGAAGCTGGCGGTCGCGCTGCGCAGCCGGATCGCCTCGGGATTGCCCGTACTCGGCACGTGCGCCGGCCTGATCGTGCTGGCACGGCGTGTGGATGGTAATCCGATCGACGGGCTTGACGCCCTGGATGTGGACGTGCGCCGCAATGCGTTTGGGCGCCAGGTTGACAGCTTCGAGATGGACCTGCAGGTGCCTGAGCTGGGTGCGGAGCCGGTGCACGGTGTGTTTATTCGCGCACCCGTCGTCGAGGCTGCAGAGCCGTGGGTCGAGGTGCTCGCTCGGCTCGACGATGGGCGCGTCGTTGGCGTCCGCCAGGGCTCCGTCGTGGGGATCTCGTTCCACCCTGAGCTCACGGACGATCGCCGCTTCCATCAGTACTTTTTGAATGTCGTGGCTGCAAGAGAAGCGCCTGCCAGTACAGGTGCGTGAGGGGAAGCTGTGGCGCGGGCGATACGACTCACCGACGCCGTATCGGTAGCCATGTTCGAAGCAAGGCCAGGCGCTACTGAGTTGGCGGCCGAGACCTGGCCGAGGACGCCGCCCGAGAGCCGTCGCCCTACTTTCCTCGGGCTGCTCGGCCGACTGCTCCTATCAGCACGGGCCGGGGAGGAGGCGGGCGTCGTGACGCGTGACGGTGCAGTGCGGGGCCTGATCGTTGCCCGCGCCCGAGCCGGCGGGCTGGTGTGGGACGTCGAGCATCTCCTAACCGATCACCTGGAGGTTGGCGCGGAGTTGCTGGGCTGGGCGTGCGAGCGCGCGCTGACAGCACGTGCCAGACGGGTCTTCCTCGACACGCCCGATGGAGGCCGCGGGGCCGAAGCCGCGCGGCGCTCCCGGTTCGAGCGCTACAGCCAGGGGGTGACCTATCGAATCCCGTCGGGCTTCCCGAGGGATCCCGCAGACGCGCTCCCGGCTAGACCCCGCCTGAGGTCGGACGACGCGCCACTGTTCCAGCTCTACAGTACCGTGGTGCCGGCCAATGTACGGGCGGTGGAGGCCATGACCCACGAGGAGTGGGCCGCCCTCTACCCGGGCCGAAAACTCTGGACGCCCGCTATTCTCGGGACCCGGCAGGATTACGTGTGGGAGATGGGAACGCGCATTGCCGGCTGGATGCGGGTGGTCTTCGGCCAGCGCAGCCAGTTCCTCGATCTCCTGATCCATCCTTCACATGAGGGCTATGCGGAGCGGATGGTTCGCTGGGCGCTGATACAGATGAGCACCAAAGTGCCGGTCGTGATCGACGTCCGCGACTATCAGGCGGCTGTGCGGGGGACACTGGAGCTCGCTGGTTTTCAGCCGCATGAAGCCTACAATGTCTGGGTTCGGCAACTGGCCGCTCGGGTGGCTGAGCCCAAGCTTGCCGCTGCCCGCGCCCCAGCGTAGGTGACAGGGAACAGGTGACAGGGGACAGGAGCGACGGCCGGCTGCGCCGGGCCGTGCTAGCAGCGTCCCGAGGTCCCACCTGTAACCTGTCCCCTGTAACCTATCCCCTCAGGAGGGTATGAATGGCGCAGCGTCGTGAGTTTCGGGGTGAACGCGTAGTCGTCGACGACCTCACCGCGCTCCTGGAGGGGATCCCGCCACACATCCGCCAATCCCTCGACCGCCACGTCCAGCGGCCCGATCTCCTCGAGGTCGTGCTCGATCTGGGGCGCGAGCCGGAGGCTCGTTTCCCCGGGGCCGAGATCATCCTGAGCGATAAGCCGGTCTCGGAAGAGGACCTGGACTACGTGATCCAACGAATCGGAAGTTTCGGGGACGACAACCGCGCCGGCATCGAGCGGACGCTGCACCGGATCTCTGCGATCCGGAACCGGGCCGGCCGCATCGTCGGCCTCACACTCCGCGTGGGGCGGGCCGTGTTCGGGACCATCGACATCATCCAGGACATCGTCGAGACGGGCCACAGCATCCTGTTGCTGGGACGTCCCGGCGTGGGTAAGACCACCATGCTCCGAGAAACCGCTCGCGTGCTCGGCGACGATTTGAAGAAGCGCGTCGTCATCGTGGACACGTCCAACGAGATCGCGGGCGACGGCGACATCCCGCACCCGGCCATCGGTCGGGCGCGCCGCATGCAAGTACCCACCCCGGCCATGCAACATCAAATCATGATCGAGGCTGTGGAGAACCACATGCCCGAAGTGATCGTGATCGACGAGATTGGCAATGAGCTGGAGGCAGCCGCGGCGCGGACGATCGCCGAGCGGGGTGTCCAGCTCGTGGCGACAGCGCACGGCAACACACTGGATAACCTCATTCTGAACCCTACACTGTCGGACCTGATCGGCGGCATTCAAACCGTGACTCTCGGGGACGAAGAGGCGCGGCGACGGGGGACTCAGAAGTCTGTGCTAGAGCGGAAGGCGCCTCCGACGTTCGACGTCCTGGTGGAGATCCAGGATCGGGAGCGGGTGGCCGTGCACGAGAACGTGGCGGATGTCGTGGACGCGCTGCTTCGTGGGGAGTCCATCTCCCCGACCATTCGCTACCGTGACGAGCGCGGTGAGATACGCGTGGCCCCCGCCCAGGCTCCTCGGTTTGCCTTGCTCCCAACGGTGGATCGGGGAGGGGGGCGCGCTTGGAACGAGCGGCGGCCCGGCACACGGACGGTCGATTACTGGCCGTTCGACGTCGGCCCCGCGGAGTATCGGCCGGAGTCACGCGGGCGGCCGACCGGCGGCCAGCGAGCCCCGGCCCCGCGACCGGCGAGCGCTAACGACGAGCCCACCGTGGCGCAGTCGAAGCCTGTCCGCATCTTCGCTTACGGTGTGAACCGTACCCGCCTCGAGCAGGCGATTCGGCAACTGAAGGCGCCTGCGATGGCTGTTCTCGATGTCAGCCAGGCGGATGTCGTTATGACGGTAAAGAACTACTACCGCCGCAAGCCACAGCCACTGCGCGACGCCGAGGCAGCAAGCATCCCTATCTACGTGCTGCGCAGCAACACGGGCTCACAGATTGAAGAGGGGATCGGAAAGATAGCGCCGTCGGAATCGGGCCCTGTGCCCACGGCGGCGCTCCAGGAGGTGGAGGATGCAGCCCACGACGTACTGAACGGCCTGCTGCCATCAGTGGAGCTGACTCCGCAGAATGCCTACATCCGCAGGCTTCAGCACCAGATCGCCGAACGCTACAACCTTGCCTCCCGCAGCACGGGCCGAGAGCCGTTACGCCGGGTGCAAATCTCCCGGTCCGTGGGCTGAGCGTGTTTCTCTCCTTCGAGGGTCCGGATGGTGCGGGCAAGACCACGCAGGCCGGCGTCCTAGCGGAGAGGCTTCGCTCGGATGGGCACGACATTGTTCCAATCCACGAGCCCGGTGGAACGGAGCTGGGGACCGACGTGCGCGCGCTGCTGGTCAGGCGAGGTTGGGCGCCGATCGATCCGCGCGCCGAGGCGCTCCTGTTCTCCGCTTGCCGCGCCCAGTTGGTCGCCGAGGTGATTCGGCCGAGTATGGAGCGTGGCGCCATCGTGGTGGCGGACCGCTTTGCCGATTCCACGCTCGCCTATCAGGGATCGGGTCGTCGCCTCCCGGTAGATCAGCTGGAGCTGCTGATTCAGATGGCCACTGGCGGCCTGCAGCCGGACTTGACGCTGCTCCTGGATGTTCCCCCGGACGTGGGTCTGGGGCGTTTGCGCGCCAGCACTTCGGCTGGCGCCGTGCCACGCGCGCAGCTCTCGTTCTTTGAGGAGATCCAGCTGCCGCTGGACTGGAATCGGTTTGAGGACGAGGAGTTGGACTTCCACCAGCGTGTCCGGGCGGCCTACCTCCAGATGGCGCGGGCGCAGCCCCACCGGTGGCGGGTGATCGACGCGACACAGCCGATCGCCGCAGTGGAGCTAGCGGTTTGGGAGGAGGTCGGTCGCGTGCTCTTCAGGGCGAGCAGCCGCAACTGACGAGCCCCGCGGCTGATCCTGGGGCGTTCTCGTTACTGTGTCGCTTTCGTGATTCGGCCCCCCCGCGCCCTCGTACCCTGAGCCCCTTGTGTCCGCTGCTAGAATCCCCATCAGGTGGCCGCATGAGGCCCTCCTCTCGGAGGTAGCGTGCTAGGGACTCTGCTGAACGTGGGCACGTGCTCGCGGGCGGAGTCATCGGTACCTTCGTGGGCACGCGCTTCCCCGCCGGCCTGCGCCGGACTTTGATGCAGGCTATTGGGCTGGCGACCCTCGCCATTGGCATCCAGGGCATCCTCGCCACCTCCAGCGTCCTGCTTTTGCTGGCGAGCCTGGTGCTCGGCTCTGTCCTCGGCGAGCTGCTTCGCATCCACGACGGGCTCGACCGGATCGGTGAGTTAGCGCAGAGAGCCGTGGATCGGTGGAGCGGCGGGGGGAGCAGCCCTCACCCAGAGGGACGGGACGTACGCCCTCACCCCAACCCTCTCCCAGAGGGAGAGGGGGCTCAGGATCTGGCGCCTGCCACGCCAGTGGCGCAGGGCTTCGTCACGGCGAGTCTGATCTTCTGCGTCGGCCCGATGACCATCCTCGGCTCCTTCGAGGAGGGTCTGACGGGTACGTTTCAAACCCTTGCGCTCAAGGCGACGCTGGACGGGTTCACGGCTTCGATCCTCGCCTCGACTCTGGGTTGGGGCGTGCTCCTCTCGGCGGGCACAGTGCTGCTGTACCAGGGCGCACTCACGCTCGGCGCCGGTCTGCTGCGCGGCCTGTTGACTGGCGCGATGATCACCGAGATGTCGGCTGTCGGGGGGCTGCTGATCGTGGGGATCGGGCTCAACATCCTCGAGCTGTCTCGGATACGGGTGGCGAACATGCTCCCCGCCCTTGCCGTGGCCCCCGCTCTCATGGCCGTATCGGCGCGCTACACTTAGATCGGAGCTGAGGAGGCTGAGGTTGGCAAAGTACATCTTCGTGAGTGGCGGGGTTGTGTCGTCGATCGGCAAGGGCATCACCGTGGCGTCGATCGGCCGCCTGCTCAAGAGCCGTGGTGTCAATGTCTCCGTAGTGAAACTCGACCCCTACATCAACGTCGATCCCGGCACGATGAATCCCTATCAGCATGGCGAGGTCTTCGTGACCGACGATGGCGCTGAAACGGACCTCGATCTCGGGCACTACGAGCGTTTCATCGACCTCAGCCTGTCGCGCGTCTCCAACGTCACTACCGGTCAGGTGTACTCGGCTGTGATCGCGCGCGAGCGGCACGGCGACTTCCTGGGCGGCACTATCCAGGTCATTCCGCACATCACCAATGAGATCAAGGACCGAATCGTGCGGGCCGCGCGACAGAGCGGCGCCGACGTGGTGATCGTCGAGGTGGGTGGCACGGTCGGCGACATCGAGTGCCTGCCGTTCCTCGAGGCGGTGCGCCAGATGCGGCTCGATCTCGGCCGCGAGAATACGTTCTACATCCATCTCACGCTCCTCCCGTACATCGCCGCGACCAAGGAGCTGAAGACGAAGCCCACGCAGCACAGCGTAAAGGAGCTTCGGAGCATCGGCATCCAGCCCGACGCTATCCTGTGCCGTTCGGATGAGCCGGTGTCGGCCGATCTCAACGAAAAGATCGCCCTCTTCTGCGATGTCGACCAGCGCGCCGTGGTGCCGGTCCGGACGATGCCGAGCATCTACCAGGTGCCACTCTTGCTGGAGGACGCCGGCCTGGGTGAGTACATCGTCGAGCGCCTGCGGCTCGATGCCGAACAACCGGACCTTGCCGAGTGGCGGAACCTTGTTGAGCGCGTGCAGGACCCGCAGGGCTGCCTGCGTGTGGGGTTAGTGGGGAAGTACATGGAGCTGCGCGACGCCTACATCAGCGTCCGCGAGGCCCTCTACCACGCGGGCTGGGACTTCCAACGCGACGTTGCTATCGAGTGGATCGACTCCCAGCAACTGGAGTCGGAGGGTGCGGAGGCCGTCCTGGAGGGCCTGGATGGAATCGTCGTGCCGGGCGGCTTTGGCCATCGCGGCATCGAGGGGATGATCCGGGCCGCCCGCTACGCACGCGAAAACTCGGTCCCGTACCTGGGCCTGTGCCTCGGCATGCAGATCATGGCCATCGAGTTTGCGCGGAATGTGCTGGGGCTGGAGGAGGCCAACAGCAGCGAATTCAACATGTTTACGCCCCATCCGGTGATCGATCTGCTGCCCGAGCAGCGCGATCTGCCCGACAAGGGTGGCACCATGCGCCTCGGCCTCTATCCGTGCCAGCTCCAAGCGGACACGAAGGCGCTGGAGGCGTACGGCGAGCGGATCCTGTTCGAGCGACACCGGCACCGCTTCGAGTTCAACAACGAGTATCGGCTGCCGTTCGAGCGGGCCGGCATGCGCTTTAGCGGTCTCTCGCCCGATGGGCGGCTCGTCGAGATCGCGGAGATCGGCGGGCACCCCTGGATGATGGGCAGCCAGTTCCATCCCGAGTTCCGCTCGCGGCCGTACCGTCCGCATCCGCTGTTCCGTGGCTTCATCGGCGCGTGCCTGGCTCGCGCCGCCCGGGTAACGGCCCCGGCTGAGGTGGCCGAAGAGACGCGGGCGTAGCTCCTCATGCGCATCCTCGTGACGGGTGCCGCTGGCTTCATTGCGTCCCACGTGGCTGACGCCTTCCTCGAGCGCGGGCACGAGGTGGTCGTCGTGGACAACCTGTCCACAGGGCGGCGTGAGAACGTTCCGGCTGGTGCGCGTTTCATAGAGATGGACCTCACGTCGCCCGCCCTCGCGGATGTGTTAGCGGACGTCCGGCCCGAGGTGGTTGACCACCACGCTGCCCAAGCTGACGTGCGCCGGTCGGTGAGCGATCCGACGTTCGACGCGCGCGTGAACGTGCTCGGGACGCTGGCGCTTATCCAGGCGGCGGTCGAAGTGGGGACCAGAAAGTTCATTTACGCTTCGAGCGGCGGCGCGATCTACGGGAATCCGGATGTCGTTCCCTGCAACGAGGACCATCCCATTCGACCCATCAGCCCGTATGGGGCTTCCAAGGCGGCCGCGGAGATATACGTGGAGACGATGAGCCGCGTGCATGGGCTGGATTACACGATCCTCCGCTATGCGAACGCCTATGGCCCTCGGCAGCATCCATACACGGAAGAGGGCCAGGTGGTAGCCATCTTCACCCGGTTGATGCTGGCCGACCGCCAGCCGACGATCTTCGGAGACGGCGCGCAGGAGCGAGACTTCGTCTACGTTGGGGACATCGTGCACGCGAACCTGCGCGTGCTCGAGGGCGGAAGTCGGAGCACGTTCAATATCGGTACAGGTCGTGGGCTCACGGTGAACCATCTCTACCAACAGCTGAAGGCTCTGACCGGTCACGTGGGCGATGCGCGTTTCGCAGCCCCACGCCCGGGTGAGGTGTTCCGCATCGCGCTGGATCCCGCCCGCGCGCGCGCCGGGCTCGGCTGGGAGGCGACGACGCCGCTGGATGTGGGCCTCCGCCGCACGGTTGAGTGGATTCGGGAGGCAATGGCTATGGAGCAGCCGGCGTGAGCCGCTTCGCCGCCATCCTGGCCGGCGGGAGCGGCACGCGGCTGTGGCCCCTCAGCCGCTCACATCGTCCGAAACAGCTCCTGCCGCTGGTCGGCGACCGCTCTCTCATTCAGGCCACTGTGGACCGGGTAGCGCCGCTCGTCGCCCCTGAGCGCATCCTCGTCGTGACCGAGGCCACGCACGCGGACGTCCTCAGGGCACAGCTGCCAGAGCTGCCCCCTGAGAACGTCATCGTCGAGCCGCAGCGGCGCGGCACCGCCGCAGCCGTCGGCCTGGCGGCGACGGTCATTGCTCACCGCGATCCGAACGCGACGATGGTCTCGCTTCACGCTGACCACGCAGTCGAGCGTCCTCAGGAGTTCCGCTGCGTGCTGACGGCCGCCTTCGCTGTGGCCGAGTCGGACCCGTGGCTCGTAACGATGGGAGTCAGACCGTCGTCTGTCCACACCGGCCTTGGCTATATTGAGGTTGGCCCTGCTATCGGCGATTTCGAGGGGTACGAGGCCCACCGTGTGGTGCGCTTCGTCGAGAAGCCGGATGCCGCGACTGCCGAACGATTCGTGCGCGAAGGGTACCTGTGGAACCCGGGATACTTCATCTGGCGCGTGGATGTGATCCTGGATGAGTTCGCTCGGCTGCTGCCTGAGATGCGCGACCCGCTTCGTGAGGTGGAAGAGGCTCTTGACAGCGCCAGTTCCGAACGCGCGCTGGCGGATGCCTACGCTCGTATGCCGATGCAGACTATCGACTACGGAATCATGGAGCGCGCTGAGCGCATCGCCACGGTCCCCGGCGACTTCGGGTGGACCGACATCGGAAGCTGGGCCGTCTTGCTGGAGATCGCCCCGAAGGATGCCAGCGGGAACGTCGCGCGTGGCGACCATGTGGGCGTCGACACGCGGCGGACCCTGGTCTACGGGTCAGGCAAGCCGGTCTTCACCATAGGTGTCGAGGACCTCGTCATCGTGGATACGCCCGACGTGCTGCTCGTGTGCCACCCGGACCACGCCGAGCGCGTCAAAGAACTGGTGGAGCGGCTGCAGGCGGATCCGGATCGGTCGGCCCTGCTCTGAGGGAGTATGCGCCCACGAGGGGAGGACCCTTTCGCTGCTCTCACGATGATGGATCGGCTACCCCCGGGCGGGCATGTCCCACTCGTGCACGTTCCACGTGTGCATGATGTTGCCCGTGTGCGCGATCCCCGTAATCGGTACCAGCCCAGTGAATCCGGTGACCGCCACAGCCTGGAGCTCGTACTGAATCGCTAGCGCCGGTAGCTCAGCGTGGAAGGCTCTGAGCATGTCGCGCTCGGACGTGATCCGCGTTTCGTCATCCAGAGCGGTCCGCAGCCGCAGCCCGGCGTCGTCCCACGCAGGGCTCGAGAAGTTGCCCCGGTTGGTGCCGGCCCATCGGTTGGCGGCTGTCGGGGTCTGGTCCCCGGCGAACCGGCGTACGGCGCTGACGCCGCCCATGGGGTTCTGTTGCACGGTCACACCGAAATAGGTCGCGCGGGCCTCGGCGTCGCGCAGCAAGGCGTCAGACAGGATCTCTAGCTGGCCGTCGATGCCGATCGCTTTCCAGTCCTGCTGCACGATGGTGGCTTCTTTCTCGCGCGCTTCCCCGGGACGGATCTGCATCGTGAACCGCTGGCCGCCTTTCTGGAGGATGCCGTCAGGGCCCGTGGTCCAGCCCACCTCGGTCAACAGAGCCGCCGCGCGCCGTGGGTCGAACGGGACCTCGATGATGGCATCCCGCAGCTGTGCGTAGTTGGAGAAGCTCGGGTGGAGCCAGTTGTGCGCTACCCCGCCCTGGTCGCCCTGCAGGCTGCGGGTAAGCTCCTCGCGATTCATGGCCAGGAGCAGCGCCTGCCGCACGCGCACGTCCCTCAGGTCGGCCGGCTGCGCCAGCGGCCCCTTCTGAGGCTCCACGAACTGCCAGCGCACCCGCTCGACGACCACCTCGCCCTTCCGGGTCGTCTGCCACTCCTGCCTGAGCGTCTGGAGTTGGTCGTAGTCGGGCGAGCCGGTCGGTAGGAAGATGTTGATAGTCCCAGCCCGTATGTTGGCAACCCCGGTGTTGGAGTCCTCGATGAACGGAATGCGCACTCGGTCGATCTTGGGCCGACCCAGGAAGTAGTTGTCGTTGGCAACCAGCTCCATGTGGCTTCCATGCTCCCAGGTCACCATCTTGAAGGGGCCAGTGCCGACGTACTGGCTGCTGAAGTAGGGCTGCGCAATCAGGTTCTCTTTGTTGTCGCGATATGGGCCGTCCAGGATGTGCTTAGGCAGGGGGAAGAACTCGCGGTGCTCCAGGCGGTCGGCGAACGCGTAGGTCTGCCGCCACGTGGCCACGGCGGTCTGGGCGTCGAGCGCCACGATCCCCTCCATGAGCCGCAGTGCGGACGCATTCCCATTGGGAATCGCCGGATCGCGCCCGACATCCAGCGAGAAGACTATGTCGTCGGCGGTGAATGGTGTGCCGTCGTGCCACGTGACGCGGGGACGGACCTTGTACGTCACCTCCATCTTGCCGTCAGGGAAAATCCTCCAGGTGCCCTTATCGACGGAGGGCAGCTCCGACAGCAGCCGCGGTGTGACCGAGCCGTCAGAGGTGACGACGGCGAGATACTGATTGACCAGGTGCCCCAGCTGCCGGACGCCGCTGCCGCCGCCCCCATTGATGCCATCCCAGAAGTTCTTGGGGTCCTCGTTGATGGCAGCAACGAGGAACTTGGGGCCCGTGGGCGCCCCGCCCTGGCCCTCGCCCCGCGAGGTTTGACCGGCTGGGTTCGCCGGAGCGCAGGCGGCGAGTGCAAGACTGAGTACTGCGACGATTTGGAGCCTGAGGAGCATGGGGCCCTCCCTCTCGATGCGCGGCAACGCCATTTATATCTTGACGACGCCCGAGGTTCTCGTCAAGGAAACGCGGCACGGCATGTGCGAGTTTCAGGTCGATTCAGGGCTCAGGGGATTACTTTGGCGTTGCTCCCACGGCCTCCATGAGCTTGAGAAAGTTCTCGTACGGGTGCGCGCCTACGATGGCGTAGCGGCCTGAGACGAACGTCGGCACGCCCGTTACCCCCATCGCCCGCGACTCCTCGTACTGAGCCGATACGCGATCGCGATAGCGTCCCTCGTTGAGAGCGGTGCGCAGATCCGTCGCATCGATCCCCGCTTCACTGGCCACGTCGCAGAGGACGTCGGTTGACCCGATGTTGCGATCGTGCACGAAGTAGGCGCGAAAGATCGCATGCCGCAGCGCGTCGCCGCCGCCCGCCTCGCGGGCCCACTCCGCCGCCTCGTGGGCGGGAGTCGAGTCGTACCAATGGGCGCGGTCCCCGTGCTCCAGGCCCTCCTGATCGGCAAGGCGGGCGAAGTTGGCGCGCCGCGCGGCCCGCACCTCCGGGTCCCAGGGTATCGCTGCCCCCTCGGGGGGGATCCCCGGGTGCAGCTCGAACGCGCGCCACTCGACCTCGAGGTCGTACTCGTCGCGGAGCTTGTCGACCCGAGCCTGGCCGACGTAGCAGTAGGGTCAGATGAAGTCGCTGATCACCGTGAACTTCGTCGCCATGAGCTCCTCCTACGCCCGTGCGAAGGCTGGCCGCGCGGGTCGCCGCCCGATCAGCCGCCCCAGTTCCCCTTTCTCCCAAACCACGAGAAGCATGCTCGCATTGAAAATGCTCGAATAGGTGCCTGTCGTTATCCCCACCAGGAGCGCCAGGATGAAGCTCCGGACCGTGACACCGCCGAAGAGGAACAGCGTGAACAGTGTGAGGAGCACCGTGAGGGACGTCGTGAGCGACCGTCCCATAGTCTGCATCAGGCTGTGGTTTACCACGTCCTCGAATGGCTCGCCCTGGTGGCGGATGGAGTTCTCGCGAACGCGGTCGAATACCACGATGGTGTCGTGGACGGAGAAGCCGATCACCGTGAGAACGGCCGTGATGAAGAGAGCGTCGAGCTCAATGGCGAACAACCGCCCCAGGATCGAGAAGATCCCCACGACGACCAGTGTGTCATGGATCAACGCGACGACGGCGCAGACACCGAAGCGCAACGATTCGGGCACCTGTCGGAACGCAAACCACAGATAGAGCAGGATCCCAGCACAAGCGGCCATGACGGCGAGCACCGAGTTGCGCACGATCTCCGTGGCTACGAGCGGCGACACCTGATCGAAGCTGAGAATGGTGATGGGCCCGAAGCGTCGGGCCAGCTCGTCCTCGACTCTCTGGCGCTCAGACGCCGCCTGAACCTCGCCCTCCTCTGTGCGCGCCTCAGCGGCAAGCGGAAGTGTGCGCACGATGAAGGTGCCGTCGTCGGCCTGCTGCACGATCGCCTCGTGGTGGCCGAACTCTCCAAAGGCTTCGCGCAATGTCGACTGCTGCACAGGTCGATCGAAGCGCAACGTCATGATTGACCCGCTGGTGAAGTCGATGCCAGGGCGCAGACCGCCGGGAAGCAGGAGCGATACGAGCCCGGGAATGATGATGACGGCGGAAACCAGGAAAAACCAATAGCGTCTGGCGACCAGATCGTAGAACATGCGCTAGCCCTGCAAGCCCGCGGGCTCCAGGCGCTGGCGAGCCGTGGGCATACCGAACAGCGCCGGGTTAAGCGCTGCGCGCCCCCCGAGCACGGTGCGCAGGAGCGCTCGCGTCACGATGATGGCGCTAAACATGCTGACAAGTACGCCGACAAAAAGAGTGAAGGCAAACCCCTGAACGATGCTCACGCCGAGATTCGAGCCGAACCAGTAGAGGATGACGCAGGTAATGAGGGTCGAGAAGTTCGAGTCCCGGATCGACGGCCAGGCGCGCGAGAAGCCGGCCTCGATCGCCGCGCCGATGGTTTTCCCTGATCGTAGCTCCTCTTTCATGCGCTCGAAGATGAGGATATTGGCGTCCACCGCCATGCCGATGGACAGGATAAAGCCCCCGATGCCGGCCAGAGTAAGGGTGACCGGTATGAGCTTGAAGATGGCCAGCGCCGTGAGCGTGTACACGAACAAGGCGCTCACCGCCACGACGCCCAGCATCCGGTAGTAGAGGATCATGAACAGGGCGACCACCAGCAGCGCGATCTCGCCGGCAACGACGCTCTTTCTCACCGAGTCGGCGCCCAGGGTGGCGTCGACGCTCCGCTCCTCTTCAATACTCACCGGCAAGGGGAGGGCGCCAGCATTGAGCTGGATCACCAGATTGCGCGCGTCGTCGAGGGTGAAACTCCCCGTGATCTGCCCCCGGCCCTGGGTGATTGCCTCCTGCACCCTCGGCGTCGTGATCGGCTGCCCGTCCAGGAAAATCCCTAGCTCCTTGCCCTTGAGGCGCGTCGTGAGCTCGCCGAAGAGCTTGCTTCCCTCGCTATCGAACTCGAATAGGATCATCGGCTTGCTCGACCCCTGCTCGAATCCCACCTCAGCTTTCTTGAAGTAGCGGCCGGTTAGCTCCTTCTCGACGTCGTCGTTGCCCTTGGCGGTAGCCACCACCCATTGCTGCTGGCCCTCGATGGTCTTCTGCTCGCGGAAGTCCATCTGCGCCGTCTTGCCGATGAGGCTTTTAGCCTCCTCAATGTTGCGGATCCCGGGAAGCTCGACGATGACGCGATCCGCGCCGCGCCGCTGCACGATGGGCTCCGCGACACCGTAGGCGTTTATGCGCTTCTCGATGGTCTTGGTCACGCCATCGACAGCCGCACTGGGGTCGCTTCCGGGCGGAACCTTGGAGGTGTCGGCGCGAAGCACGAGGTGGGTGCCCCCCTGGAGGTCGAGGCCGAGGCGAAAGCCCTGACGGTGGAAGTCGATGACGTCGATGTGGACGCCGTCGCTGCCCGGCCATGGCAGGACCGAAGGCAGGTAGCTCTCGGGTTTCTGCGGCCAGACCACGATGAGCGACACGACGGCGAGGATGCCGATGAAGAGGATGAACAGGTTGTTGTTACGGCTGTTCATGCCTGGAGTATAGGTGGTGGCTATACTGCAACGCTATGTGAGGAGCGTGAGGGCGGGGCGCGATTTGGGGGTGCAGTGGCCGATCGCCTAACAGACGCTGGAGTCGTGGCTCTCACGCTGGTCGGGTGGGCCGTGCTCGCATACGTCGTCGTGCTGCTTCCCGTTTCGGCCGGAAGCCAGGCGGTCTTTTATGCCGCCGGTTTTGTTGCTCTGTCCGGCTCCACGGCGCTGGTCTACGAGTTGTATCTCGCGCGCGCCGGGGGTCGGGGCCCAAGGCGGCCAGCGACCGCTCTCCTCGGCACCGGTATGCGCTTCGCGGTGATTGCCGAGTTCGCCCTCTGGCTACAGTCGCTGCGCCTGCTCACGCCGGGCTACATCGTACTGTTGGCGGCAGCCTTCATCTTCCTCGAGTTTCTGGCGAGGCAAGCGGGGGATAATGAGCGGGGCCAGCGACGAGGTTGACGCCCGAGGGACGCGCGCCCGCTCCTGGCCGAGGGCCAGACTGCTGGCGCAGCTGTATGACTGGGAGCACGACGGGCTCCAGGACGACATTGCGCTGTATCGAGCTCTCGCGCTCCGCACAGGCGGGCCCATCCTCGAGCTCGCTTGCGGCTCGGGGCGAGTGCTGGAGGGGCTCCTGGGCTCCGGGCTCGAGCTGGTGGGACTCGACCGCTCACCCGAGATGCTCGAGCGTGCGCGCAGTCGGCTGAAAGCTGCGTCGAGCCGCGTTCGGCTGGTCCAGGGCGATCTGCATGATGAGCTCCCCCCCGGGCCGTTCGCGCTCGTCGTGCTCGCGCTCAGCGCATTTGGTTTCGTTCAGGAGACGGCCCGCCAGGTCGATCTCCTCCGCCGCATCCGCGCGATGCTTTCGCCGGGCGGGCTGGTGATCCTCGACCTCGTCCACGCCGCACCGCTCTGGGACGAGCCGCAGGGGCTGGCCGTGCTTCAGCGGTCGGGACACGACGAAGCGATCGGCGCGGACGTGAGCAAATGGATGGTCCAGCGGATCCTCCCTTCCGCCCAGGAGATCCAACTGGACTGTTTCTATGACCTGGCCTGGAGCGATGGCTCCTTGACGAGGCTGACTGATTCGGCGCGCCTACGCTACTACGCTCGCTACGAGATCGAGCTTCTGTTGCAGGCCGCTAGTCTGGAGCTGGAGACGGTGGGGGGCGATTACCAGCTCGGACCATTCCAGGACGGCAGTGAACGGATGATCGTCGTGGCGCGCTCGGGGGCGGGGTGACGGTCGGATAAAATGCGACGACGTTCGGGTCAGAGGCGGGGGATTTTCAGAGCAACGTGACGGCGAGGGTATGACAGCGACCTTCACGAATCGCCTCCGGGACGTTCAACGGCGGACAGCCAGCGCCCTTTGCGTGGGCCTGGACGTCGATCCTCGCCGGCTGCCCTCCGGCCTAACCGCCGACCGCGCAGGTTTTGAGCGATTTGTCCGCGGTATCGTTGAAGCGACTGCGGACCTCGTCTGTGCCTACAAGCCAAACCTGGCTTTCTACGAAGCCATGGGACCGAATTGCTTCGACCTGTTGCGAGCCACGCTTGATGCCGTCCCACCGGGCGTGCTGACCATCGCCGACGGCAAGCGTGGAGACATCGGCACGACGGCCGAGCGCTACGCCAGCGCCCTGTTTGAGGTGCTGAGGTTCGACGCCGCCACCGTGAATCCATACCAGGGACGCGACAGCGTGGAGCCCTATCTGGCCGATCCGGGCCGGGGGGCATTCCTGCTGTGCAAGAGCTCGAATCCCGGGAGCGACGATTTCCAGGAGCTCATGGTCGAGTTTCGGGGAGAGCGTGTGCCCCTGTTCGAGGTGGTCGCCCGCCAAGCGGCGGAGTGGAACGCCGCCGGCAACGTTGGCCTGGTTGTGGGCGCCACCTATCCGTCCCAGCTCCAGCGTGTGCGGGGGCTGGCGCCCGCTCTTCCGCTGCTGATCCCCGGGGTTGGTGCACAGGGGGGTGACGCCGCTGAGAGCGCGCGGCTCGGCGCGGCGGCCGATGGCATGCTCGCGGTAGTTAGTGTCAGCCGACAGGTGCTGTACGCATCGTCCGGGCCTGACTGGGAGGAGGCCGCGCGCCGAGAGGCACTCACCCTGCGCGATGCCATGCGCACCGCGGTGCCGGCGTGAGGGGAGTTGGCCGTGCCGGTTGACTACCACGTGGGGGACGTCGTGCGACTGCGGAAGCCCCATCCATGTGGCGGCTACGACTGGACCGTGGTACGGATTGGAGCGGACATCGGCTTGCGGTGCTTGAAGTGCAACCATCGGGTGCTCCTGCGTCGGAGCGAGGCCGATCGGCGGCTCAAAGCCTTCCTCTCACGCGCTGTGCCAGCAGATCCGTTCGCTGGCCTTGAAGCGCTGGAGGCGATGCAGGCGCCTGTCGACGAGCGCGCGTGAGCGCCGTTTCGCAGCTCGACCCACCGGTCTGGAGGAATCCAGCGTTCCTTCGGCTGTGGATCGCCCAGGCGATAACCCAGACGGCGCAGAACGCAATCTGGTACGCGCTCCTGGTGATTGTCGAAGAGGCGAGCCACTCGCGGACCGCGCTCGGCATCACCATTCTCTCGGTCGTCCTTCCCTCGGTGTTGTTCGGCGTGCCGGCCGGTATCTACGTAGACAAGTGGGACAAGCGGGCCGTACTCGTCGCCACCAATCTGGCGCGGTGCTTCGTCGTTCTTGGCTATGTTCTCGTGGGCTCCACCCTGGCGCTGCTGTTCGCCGTGAGCTTCGTGTTCTCGGTGATCTGCCAGTTCTTCGCCCCGGCGGAGGTGGCGGTTATTCCGGCCATTGTCGGCCGTGTGCGGCTCATGCAGGCCAACTCGTTCTTTCACCTGACGTTCACCGCCTCGCAGCTCCTCGGGCTTGTATTTTTCGGCCCGCTCATCGTCAAGCTCCTCGGCACGACGAGCTTCTTCGTGACCATGGCAGTGCTCTACGGCATCTCCGCGGGCCTCGTCTTGCGGCTGCCATCGCAGGCGCAGGAAGGGAAAGATGGCGCGAGCGGGAAGCCCGACTTTCAGCGGCTTTCCCAGCTCGGCGAGGTGGTGCAGCTCCTCCGCGGGGACCGTGAGATGGTCGGGGCCATGGGCTACCTGACGCTGGGCGGGACACTGACCCTGGTGGTCGCCATGCTAGCGCCCGGGTATGTCGTCGAGGTGCTGGGGATCGCCGCCGCCGACGCGGTCTTCGTGCTCGCGCCCGCTGGAATCGGCATGCTGAGCGCGGCCTTCGTCCTCAGCCGTCGTTCGGGGCTGCTAACGGACCGGTGGCGGATAATCAGGCGCGGACTCGTAGTCGTGTCACTATCCCTCTTTGTGGCCGCTGCCCTCCCGGCGCTCGGTCGGGTCGCCGGGTTGGTGCGGCCGGAGTGGGTGGAGGTGCACGTCTTGAGCGAATGGGATGTCGCGCTGCTCGGGGCCGTGATGATCACGACCCTGGTGGCGGGCTTCGGCTTCGCAGCGATCGTGGTGGCCGCCCAGACGCTGCTGCAGGAGCGCGCCCCCGCGCGTGCCAGAGGCCGCGTGTTTGCCGTGCAATTCATGCTGGCCAACCTGCTGTCTATCATCCCCTTGCTCTTCATCGGCGGCCTGGCAGACCTTATCGGCATTACACGGGTGCTCATGCTCATAGCGATGGCCCTCATGGGGGTCGCCTTCATGAGCCGCCGCCAGGCCAGCGCGGGCTCTAGCGTGTGAGAGCCGCTGAGCGCTCCGTCCAGCCGCTCAAATGGTGCCAATGATCCGGGCTGAAATGGCGGCCAGCGCGAGGGTTGCGATGCCCAGCCACAGGAGCTGTGAGGAGTCAAGGGACGCGCTGCGCAGGCTATAGAGGAGCAGCGGTATCAGGGTGGCGCTCAGCGCGAGGAAGATGGTGACGGCCGGGCGGCCTCGGATGAGGCGTGGCAGACGGCCGATGAGAGGCTTCTCCGGGCAGCCGCGTGGACGGCGGGGGCTCATCACTCACGCATCTATGTGGAAAGGCGCGAACCGTCTCCATCACCCAGCTCGTCGTGCAGTGTTTATAATACTGGGGACCGACACGTGGTCGAGCCCCGGTGGCGGAATTGGTATACGCGGCGGTTTGAGGGGCCGTGGACGAAAGTCCGTGCGGGTTCGAGTCCCGCCCGGGGCACCACCTGGTGGATGGGCGTAACCGGGGCGAATAGCTCAGCTGGGAGAGCGTCCGGCCTACACCCGGAAGGTCACAGGTTCGAGCCCTGTTTCGCCCACCGCCGGCTGCGTTTTCCCTGGCCGAGGTAGCTCAGGTGGTAGAGCACGCGACTGAAAATCGCGGTGTCGGCGGATCGACCCCGCCCCTCGGCACCAGCATTACTTAGCATCGCTCGGCCACCACTGGTCACAACTGGTCGTCTGTGGGGCTGTCGTTTGGCCGCCATCCTCGCCTTGCTACCGTAGCGGCCAGGAGGGGCTACCGTGCTGAGCAAAGTCTTCCAGAGCAGTGAGGGGCTGAGCCTCTCCATGCCTCCGGAAATGGCGGACCGCTACCACCTGGCGCCAGACGTCGAGGTCGAAGTGATCCCCACCGACGACGGCATCCTGCTGAAGCCCATCGGAGTCGGGTCGTGGTTCTCGGTCGAGTGGGAGCGCGCGCTGGACGCCGTGCTGGAGTGGCATCGACCAGCGCTGGAGATGGCGGGTGAGTGAGCGGCGCCCATCACCAGCCTTCCCCGATGGAGAGCAGGCGGTCGCCTTCCACCGGGCGCTCATGGCGCGCCTCGGGCTCGACGCATCGGGGGCGGTCAACGAGGCCGGCCTGCGGTCCTCTCTCGAGCGCGCTCAGCAGATGGGGCAGGGCCAGCGCGCCGACGTCGTCAGCCTCGCCGCGTTCCTGCTGTTCGGGTTGATCCGCGACAAGCCTTTCGCCACCGCCAACACGCAGACGGCCCTAGCCCTCATGCTGGCGTTCCTGATTCGCAATGGCGTGGCGGTCGAGGCCCCAGATGAAGAGCTTGCTGGGGTGAGCATCGGCGTCGCCCAGGGCGAGGTGTACGCCGGGATGGTGGAGATGTGGCTGCGGGACTCGGCGCGCCCGATCTACCGCTGAGGCCTGAGCACGGGTGATGCGCGCTGCTTGCGCCGCGTTCATCCGCCGAGTGAAACATCTGGTGGTCGTCCCGCTCCTGCTGGCGGGTTCCGGTCTCGCGTGCCCTGACCTCGCAGCGGACCGCTCGCCGGCGGCAGTGCTCTCCGCCTCCCATCGGGAGTCGATCGAGTCGACTCGCCTGAGTCTCACAACTTTCGACGGCGCGCGGCTCGACGGGGTGCATCGTTCAGGTGGCGCCGGATCAGATGTTGGCCTTCTGCTGATCCATGGACTCGGCGGCACTTTCGAAGGGCCTCCGGTCAGCTTCCTCGCTGACCTGCTCGCGGCGCGTGGGTTCTCCACGCTGGCTTTGAACATGCGCGACGCCGGCTGCTGCACCTTCACGAGCCTTTTCGAGGACAACGCGACCGACATCGATGCCGGCGTGCAGTTCCTCAAGGAGTCGGGCGCCACGCGGATCGTCATCGCTGGACACAGTCTCGGGACCAACGGCGTGACGTACTACCGCGCTCAGATCGGAGACCCCGCGGTTCGTGCCCTCGTGCTGCTGGCAGGGGTCGGAAACGCGCATCGCGTGGCCCTCGCCTTCGACATGACGGGCGCCGGGGCTCAGGCGCTGGCGGAGGCAGAAAGACGCATAGCCGAGGACGACGGCGCAGACGATCTCGTGGAGGTGCCGCTCGGCGTACTTGGGAGGTTCTACTTCACGCCCTGGAGTCTGATCAGCAACGGTGGCGCGGACACCAATTCGGACCAGTTTCGATGGCTCCCCTACCTCGATCTGCCGGTGCTCATCGTTCACGCGACGCGCGACATCTTGTCGGCTGTTCAGCAGCCCGCCCTGGCTCAGGAGGTGGCCGTCGGCTCCCCTCAGGCGGACCTGGTCTACGTTGAGGGAGCCGACCATGGCTTCACGCAACACGCAGCTGAACTGGCTGACATCCTCGAGGCGTGGATCGTTCACGTGCTGGCGTTGCCTTAAGGCGTCCTCCGGTGGCCGCCCTCCCCCAGCATCTGCGCCGCCACCCGGTTCGCCATCCGCACGCTGTAGTTCTGGCCTCGGTCCTCGGGATAAACCTGGAACATGTTGGCCAGGTAGACCTCCGGGAGTGGCGTCGCGTGCGGAGGGATGTGCTGGTGAAAGTCCACGGTGACGATGGGCTGGGCGAATGGGGCCTTGAAAACGTGGGACTCCTTCACCCAGCTCGGATCGAACGCCGGATTAATGCGCGGGAGAGCCGCCAGGAACTCGGCGAGCACCTCCTCGTCGGAGCGACGGAACAGCGGGTTGGACATGGGCAGGTAGTTGCCCAGATAGACGACGTGCAGGCCCCCGTAGTCCGCCGCCGGCATGTAGTTCGTGTGCTCCACGACTGCCAGGAACGGGAAGTCGCGGTCGTGGATGCTGAGCCAGTACACACCGTCCATGAGCTGACGGTCGAGGCCCAGGATCACGGAATGGGCGCCGTAGAAGTCGCCCCAATCGTAGAGGGCGCGGTAGTCCTCGGGGAGGTTCTGCGCCAGGCGCATGAAGACCCGTGTCGGGGTAGTGGACAGGAGCCGGTCGAAGACCAGCTCGCCGGCAGACGTGTCAACGGAGACCCTGTCGTCCTCGGAACGTATGGAGCGGACCTCGGTGCTCAGCAGCAGACGCGCTCCAGCCTCCTCCAGAAGCTGCGCGAGCCGGGCGTACAGGCGATAGAACCCACCGCGGAGGTAGCCCAGGCGCTGGCTCCTCAGGTGCACTCGGGACCAGAACCAGGGCATGGCCACGCGTTCAGCGTAGTCGCCGAACTTCGCGCGCAACAGGGGCCCCCAGAATACCCGGTAGACCTCGGGGCCCATCCAGCGCCTGACCCACTCAGCGGCCGTCTGGCCCTCGAACCGGCGGTAGTTCCGCTCGAGCTTCAGATACGCGAGGCACGCCCCCATGCGGACGCGACCGGGCAGCGTGAGTGGGGGAAAGCGGAGCACGTCGGTCACCGAATCCACGCCGTAGACGGCGCCCTCGTACAGCGAGCTTGTGTCGGGCATCGGCCAGACCATGGTATCCGCCAGGCCAACTTCGGCGATGAGGCGCTGGACGTCCACGTCGGAGCGGAACAGGTGGTGGTAGAAGCGCTCGAGGTGGCTGCCGCCGATCTGGAACGACGCTACGAGGCCGCCCACGCGGTCCTCGCGCTCGATCAGGGTCACGCGCACGCCGGCCTGAACGAAGCGAAGGGCAGCCGTCAATCCCAGAATGCCTCCGCCGATCACCCCGTAGGACGGGGGGTCCGCGCCCCGCATCGACAACCCTCGACCACCCCGGCGTTCAAGGCCCGGGCCTTTTTCCAACCCTATAATGCCCCATCCCCTGGAGGCGCGCAGTGGACCACCTCGAAGGTCTGAACCCGGCCCAGCTCGAGGCGGTTCTGGCCGTGAACGGACCGGTCCTCATCGTCGCAGGCCCGGGCTCCGGTAAGACGCGGGTTATCGTCCATCGGATAGCGCATCTCATTCTGTCCGAGGGCGGGGCCCCGTGGCACATCCTGGCCGTCACGTTCACCAACAAGGCCGCTCGCGAGATGCGCGAGCGCCTGAACGGGCTGCTGGAGCAGAACGCGGAGGGCCTCGCGGTCGGCACGTTCCACGCGCAGTGCGCACGCATCCTGCGGCGCCACGGAGCGGTCGTTGGGGTGGACCCGCGCTTCGCTATTTACGACGATGGCGACCAGGTGGGGCTCGTACGTCAGGTGCTTCGCGACCTGGAGATCGACGAAAAGCGCTTCACGCCGCGGTCGTTTCTCGGCAGCATCTCGGCGGCCAAGAGCGAGCTGGTCACGGCTGAGCAATACGCCAGACGCGCCGACGGCTACTGGCAGGAGCGCGTTGGAACCGTCTACCAGCGCTACCAGGACGCCCTGCGCGAAAACCACGCGCTCGACTTCGACGACCTGATCGTGGAAACCGTGCGCCTCTTTCGTGATGCGCCCGAGGTGCTGGTCGCGCACCGCAACCGCTACCGCTACGTGCTGGTGGATGAGTTCCAGGACACCAACGTTGCCCAGTACCAGCTCGTCAAGCTCCTGGGCGAGGAGCACCGCAACGTGTGTGTCGTCGGCGACGAGGACCAGAGCGTCTACTCGTGGCGCCACGCCGACTTCCGCAATCTGCTGAACTTCGAGAAGGACTTCCCGGAGACACGAGTGATCCTCCTGGAGCAGAACTATCGGTCGACACAGACCATTCTCGACGTGGCGCAGTCCGTGATCAGAGCCAACCAGCAGCGAAAAGACAAGCGTCTTTGGACGGAGAACGAGGCGGGTGCGCCCGTGGTGGTGCACGAAGCCTACAACGAGGAGGACGAGGCGCAGTTCGTGGTCCGCGAGATCGAGCGCCTTGTTCGAAGTGGGAATCGCCTCGGCGATACCGCTGTGATGTATCGGACGAACGCCCAGTCCCGTCCACTTGAGGATGCTTTTGTCCGTCACGGCATCCCCTACAAGCTGGTGGGCGGCACCCGTTTCTACGAGCGCAAAGAGGTGAAGGACGTCCTCGCGTACCTTCGACTGGCCGACAATCCAGCGGACGCCGTGAGCCTGGCTCGGGTGCTGAATGTCCCACCGCGGGGGATCGGCGATCGGACTCTGGCGGAAGTGCAGCGCTGGGCTGGCCGCAACGCCCTGTCGCTCATGGGTGCGCTCGAAACGATCGCCGACGGGGAGGATGGGTTGAGCCAGCCGCTCCAGGGCCGCGCCCGCAACGCTGTTCGTGGCTTCGTCCACCTCATGCGGGCGCTGCACAGAGGGAGCCAGGAGCTTCCCCCCCTCGAGCTGCTCGACCTCTTGTTGGAGCAGTCGGGGTACTCGGCCCATGTGCGGGACGGTACGGACCAGGGCGACGAGCGCTGGGAGAACATTCTCGAGCTGAGGAGCAAGGCGCGCGACTACGCCGACCTTGTTCCACCGCTCGGGCTCGAGGCCTTGCTCGAAGAGGTCTCGCTGGTGCAGGACGTGGATACCTTCGATCCGACCTCGGACGGGGTAACGTTGATCACGCTGCACACCGCGAAGGGCCTCGAGTTCCCCTACGTCTTCATCGTCGGGATGGAGGAGGGTCTTTGCCCGCACTCGCGTTCCATGGACGATCCAGCTCAGATGGAGGAGGAGCGGCGACTCGTGTACGTCGGCATCACGCGGGCCATGCGTGGGCTGTTTCTCGTGTACGCCTTCCGTCGCATGCTGTTCGGCAATGCGATGGAAAACGAGCCCTCTCGTTTTCTCGCAGCGCTCCCCGACCAGTTGGTCGTGCGTCCCTTCGGCCGGACCGAGCGACCCGCGGCGCGCCGAGCGCCGCGGGCCGCCGCTCCTGTGCTGGCAGGTTCGGGCGCCTCCGCGCTTCAGCTCCCAGTTCGTCGTCCTGAAGCCCCGCCCGCCTCGGCCATGGAGCAGCAATTCCACCCAGGAGATCGAGTGTTCCATCCGACATTCGGCACAGGCATCGTCGTGAGCAGCCTGCTGGTGCGAGGGGACGAGGAGGTCACGGTGGCCTTCGAAGGGAAGGGAGTGAAGAAGCTGGCCGCGGCCTACGCGCCGCTACAGCGCGCCTGAGCCCCATCCAGTACAGCTCGGCGCAGGTCTCACGTCAGTTGCGGTCGGTTGCGCGTCCGGTAGGGCGGGGGCTTGTCCCCCGCCGCCTGCGGTGGCCTCAGCGAGGGTCACGGCGGTCGGAGTAGGGACGCCCCTTGCGGGGCGCCCCCTCCACGGATCCCGGCGT
>CAYQJS010000005.1:0-89884 GCA_964417895.1 uncultured Chloroflexota bacterium
CGGGAGAGGGGTGGGGTGAGGGCAAACCTCGATGGCCGATGATATTAGGGTTCGGGAGGGGGCCCTCACCTAACCTCTCCCATTCCGATGGGAGAGGGATCCGGCTGACCGCACCCGGGCGTTTGAGCGCAACCCCATGACTCACTTCCGCCGAACTGTACTAGCCGTTCTGCCGTGACAGCCTGGCGCCTGCCGTCGCTAGCACCGAGGACGCTTCTCAGGTTGTCTGATGCGGGCGGACATCGGGGTCGAGGTCGTGCCGCTTGACTTCATGTTTCGGCGCGCCCGCGCCGGTGGTGATGCTCTCCTGCAGGTTCCCGGTCGTGATCCAGACGGCGCGTTCGCAGATATTCGTCGCGCGATCGGCGATGCGCTCCAGGTTGTGCGCAACCCAGAGAAGCCAGGTGGCGCGGTCGATCGTGCGCGGATCATTCAGCATGTAGGTGAGCAGCTCGCGATACACCTGGTCGTAGAGGGTGTCCATCTCGTCGTCTTCGTCCTCAACGCGCCGGGCGGCGGCTTCGTCGCGCGCGACGAACGCGTCGAGGGCGCGGTGGAGCATGCCGGCCGCCCGGTCCGCCATGCGTGGGATGTCGATGAGAGGCTTGAGTAAGGGTTGGTCGCCATGCATAAGGGCGATCTTGGCGATCCCCTCAGCATGGTCCCCCATGCGTTCCATGTCGACGATGATGTTCAGCGCCGCGACGATGGTCCGCAGGTCGGAAGCCATGGGCTGCTGTGTGGCGATGAGCTGGATGGCATGCTCTTCGATCTGATAGCGCATGCGGTCCACCTCGGCATCGGCTTCGACCACGCGCCGCGCGGCGTCGTGGTCCAGCGCTTTTAGTGCCGCGATGGCGCGCCCGATCTGCTTCTCAACCATGCTGCCCATGAGGATCAGCTCCTCTTGAAGCAGCTGAATCTCCCTGTCGAATCCACTTCGCGTTCGCGTCATTTCGGCCTCGTTAATTTCCGCTTACAGCATACTCCGCCGTAGCGGCAAACTGAAGAAGAAGGTCGAACCCTTACCCTCGACGCTTTCCGCCCATATTCTCCCCCCCTGTGCCTGCACTGTGTGTTTGGCAATAGCGAGTCCGAGGCCTGTCCCCTCGGAGGTGCGGGCCCGATCTGCTTTGTAGAAGCGCTCGAAAACGCGGGGCAGGTCGTCAGCAGGTATGCCCGCGCCGGTGTCGGCCACCGAAACGACGACGTCGCCATCGCTCTGGCGGCAGCCCACGCGGACCTGACCCCCGGCCGGGGTGAACTTGATGCCGTTGTCAACCAGGTTAACGAGCGCTCGCTCGAGCCGAACGGGGTCCCCCGCCACGACGGGAAGGCCGGGCTCCGGCTCCACGATGAGGGTCACCTTCCGCTGGTCGGCGAGCGGGCGGAGGCGCTCGGCGGTACGCGCGACGAGAGCGCCGAGGTCGATCGGTTCCTGCTCGGTGGGAGCGCGCCCCGCCTCCAGGCGGGCAAGCTCCAGGAGCTCTTCCACAAGCTGCGCCAGTCGATCGCTCTCGACGAGCATGCGCTTGAGGAACCCGCGCGCGGCCTGCGGGTCCTCGAGGGCGCCAGCGTCGAGGGTCTCCGCCAGCGCCTTGAGGCCTGCGACCGGCGTGCGCAGTTCGTGGGACACGTTCGCGACGAACTCGCGTCGCACTGTATCGGCTCGGCGCAGCTCGGACACGTCCTGGAGAACCAGGAGGGCGTGGTTGCGGCCTGGAACGCCGGCCGGTAGGGGCGTGGCGAGCACCTGGACGTGCCTGGGGGGCTGGCCCAGCTCGATCAGCCGGGGGTGGGGTATTGCTCCTCGGTGGCATTCGCGCGCCGCGGAGGCCAGCTCGTAGTCGCGCGCTACGTCCACGAGGCTTCGCTCCTCCGCTTGCAATGGGGTCGTGCCCAGCAGCTCGGCGGCGGCGGCATTGATCAGGACGATCCGGCCCGTGGGGTCCACCATGATCACGCCGTCGGCCATCGTGGCGAGGATGGCTGCGAGACGGGCACGCTCGGCTTCGGTTGCAGTCAGCTGCGCCCCTAGAGCCTGGGCCATATCGTTGACGGCCGATTCGAGGTCCGCGATGCCGCTGCCATCGTCGGCATCGAACCGGTCCGGAGCGCCGACGCGGGCGATCTGCCTGGCCCGCGTGGCGAGACTCTCCACCTCGTTGCGCACCCGGCGGACCACGAATGTGCATCCGGGCAGCGCGAGTCCAAGCGTGAGGGCGAGGGCGGCGATCACGCCGGCTATGAGCGGCGGAGCGGCTTGGCTGAGGGATGCGTCGGGCTGGGAGGCCGCCTGCCAGGCGATGAGCGCCAACTGGAATGCGCTACCTGCGACCGCCGCCGCCGCGACGACCGCAGCTATACGCCAGGCGAGGTAACCCCTGTGGCGCATCCCGTAAACCCTACGGTGGCGTCCTCTGACTGTCGCCACAACGAGGCGTAAGTCGGAGGCACACCCATCTTAACGCGAGATGCTGGGTCGACCATATGGGCGCGAGGCCTGCAGGACATTCGCGGATGAGCTGCGGTCTGGGAAGAGGAAACATGCCAGAGCGAAGGCCGACCCCCAGGCTCACCGGTCGCTCCTGCTTGCGCCTTCCGGTGTGTCACCCCGCCTCGCGGCCTCGAAACGCTCGGCCGCCTCTGCAACGCCGATGCGGGCGAGCGCAACGTTCTGCTCGTGGTGAGGCGCGTGCTTCTCGTAGCTGTCGGTGCGCAGCCGGTTGGCCTGCGTAAAATGCGGACGGACCTCCTCGGCGATCAGCTCCATGCTACGCAGCGTGGCAGACCAGTTTGCCCAATCGTGCTGGAAGAGGAGGACAGCGCCGAAACCACCAAGCGCGTCCTGGACCCGACTTATCTCACGGATCGCGTCCTCCGGCGTGCCTACGATGCCGCGCTGGATATCGTTGATGTAGCCGACCGGGTCCGGCAGGCCGCGCGGGATCGGGTTCGGTGCGGGCACGATGTCGTTCGCGTAGCCGATGTACTTCTCGAGGCCGTACTCGCAGTCCTTCCAGGCCTGCTCACGCGTCTCGGCCAGGTGAATGTACATTGTGATCCGCCACGAAGCGCGATCCGGGACGTGGCCGTGCTGCGCGGCCGTCTCCTCGTAGATTCGCCAGTGCTCGGCGTGGACCTTAAGGGCAGCGTCGTCGATCCCACCGAGCACCAGCACGCCGGCTCCATAGCGTCCCGCTGCCACCACGCCAGCCGGGGAACGCACGCTGGTGATGGCGGTCTCGATGGTGGGCCGCGAGTAGCAGCCGACACCGAGGCGTGCTTCGTTGAGCTCGAACCAGTCTGTCTTCATGGAGACCGTCTCACCCCGCAGCAGCGGCATGATCGCCTCCAGCGCCTGCTCCATGCGAGGGCGGAGATCGGCGGGGCGTAGGCCGAACATCTGAGAGTCTGATGGGAGGGCGCCGGGCCCGGCGCCGAACATGGCCCTGCCACGGGTCATGTGGTCGAGCTGGGCCATGGTCTCGGCGACGATGAAGGGGTTGTGGTAAGGAAGGGACTTGACCCCGGTGCCAAGGCGGATGTGCTTCGTCCGTTCCGCCGCGGCGGCAATGAACACTTCGGGAGTGGCGATGATCTCGAAGCCCCCGGAGTGATGCTCGCCGATCCACGCCTCGTCGAAGCCCAGCCGGTCGAGGTATTCCATGAGCATCAGATCGCGTTGGAAAGCGTAGGTTGGGTCCAGGTTCGTGGCGTGGTGTGGGCCATGGAACAGTCCGAAACGCAGCGGTTCGCAGGTGGTCAGATCGCTCACAGGTATCATCTCCGCTTCACCGTCGACGGGCCTATCTTAGCCAGGCTTGGCCTGATAGGTCCACAGGGTCGTGGATTCGCCTGCACCATATCCGATGCCAGCGACAGGCAAGCTAGAAAGGCTCGACGGCTCGCAGGGCGGGGATCACCTGTGTGCCGAACAGCGTGATCGAGCGCGTGAGGTCTTCGTCGCTCATGGCGCCGAAGTTCAGCTCGCACAGCAGCGTGTTGAACATGCCCTCTTCGGCAGCTCGCCGAATATTGCGCGCGACAGTCTCGGGCGATCCAACAAACACCAGGTTGCGGTCGAGCAGGTAATCGACCTCGGTGAGGTGGCGAGCGATCTCGGCGGCGGCAAAGTCCCCGCGCCGTTCGGCGTTCTCGGCAAGCATGGGCTTCAGCACACCGTCCACCTCGCGGACGCCAAACACGCTTGAAAAGGCGTGCACGAAATGCGGCCTCGCCTTCTCGATGGCGATTTCGTCCGTCTCGTCGACGTACACCAGCGTCCAATAGCTGGTGTTCGGTTTGTCCGGGTGGCCGGCCTGCTGCCATAGGCGCAGATACTCGCGATAGCGGGGCGCAATCTCCTGCCTGGGCGCGAAAAACACGTAGCCGGTGTGAACGCCTTCGCGGGCGAGCAGCTCCAACGTCTGTGGGTCGCGCGACTCGATCCAGATCGGCGGATGCGGCTTCTGCAGCGGCCTCACCGATAGCTGGAGATCGTGGTACTGGTGGAATTCGCCTTCAAAACTGAAGCGGCCTTCCGCGCTGAACGCCGTTTTAACGAAGGACAGCGCCTCGTGGGTGATTGCCCGCCGGTTCTGAAAGTCCGCCTTGTACGGTTCGAAGTAGTCTGGCGCGATGCCCGAGACGAGCCCCAGCTCGAGCCGGCCGCCCATCACGTTGTCGAGCACGGCCGCCTCTTCAACGATCCGCAGCGGGTCGTAGAGCGGCACGATGTAGCCCATGGGCCCGATCCGCAGGCGCTTGGTGTGGGCTGCCGCCGCGGCGCAATAGACCGACGGCGTGGGCATCAAGGCCTCGTACGGGCGAAAGTGATGCTCAACTGCGAACGCGTAGTCGAAGCCATGCTCGTCACAGAGAGCGAGCTCATCCCAAAGCTGCTGGTAGCGTTGCGCCGGCGTCATGCCGGGCTTGTTCCAGACGTGTGAGAAGTGGGCGAATTTCATGCGGGCAGTGTAGCATTGCGCCCCGATGCGCGCTCGGAGGTGCGGTGTCGGAAGCCCCGCTTCTTCGCCTGGCGACGATCGCGTGAGCTTGGCGCCAGCGGCAGCTCTTAGAGATGCGCGTAGATGACAGTGCCGATGGTTGCGAAGTTCCAGAAGAATTGGGAGTCGTCGTAGTTCATGCCCATGCACCCGTGGCTACCGGCGTAGCCCCAGTTGCTCCGCCAGTAGTTGTAGTGGAGGGCGGCGCCGTCGGGGGTGAAATACTGCGTGAACAGGACATCGCGCAAGTAGTAGCCGGTGGGAGCCGTCCGGGGGATACCGATCGTGGCGCTGTCCATGGTCTCGTTTTCCACGCGCCTCAGCACCCGAAACACGCCAGTCGGTGTCTGGAACGCGACGGTGCCTTTGACGGCAAGCGCGGCGTACACGGGCACGTCACCCTCGTAGGCAGTCACCAGCACGGGCTCGCTCAGATTGGCGTCGATCCAACGGCCGGGGAAGGTACGGTTGGGCAGCCTGGGGACATGCACCCTTTCGGCGGGGACGTAGGAAGCCTGGCCAACGCGATACCACGTGCCCGCCTCACCGCGGTCCACGATGCCCTGAACGGTGACGGGCGAGTTGTGCTCGAGCCGGTCCACTGAGAAGTAGAGCTCTCTGTCGGGCCGTTCGTAGCTGTCCACACCAGATCCGACGATTCGGCCGGGTAGAGCGAGCGTCTCATCGTCGGGCGGTGGCGCCGAAAAGTAGTTCTGCGGCGGTCGCCCCACGAGGCCGAGCGCAGCTGTCTCCACGTAGGCATAGGCAGCATTCCGAGGATCAACGGTCAGCACGCGGGCTGATTCCTCGGGGCCAACGACCTCGAGGTAGCGCCACTGGGGAATGCGGTTCCAGGGGAAGGCGTCCTCGTGGGGGCTCGACCACGCCACGGCGGGCCTGTGCGTCATTGCCCACCACGGCTCGAAAGGAGGTGGAGCCAGCAGGGCTGCGAGCTCCTCGGCCGTTGGCGCGGGGATCGGCCCCACAGACGGAGCGTCCACCCAGCCCACATTGTCGGTCCGCGGATTGTAGACGTACAAGCGCCCGCTAACCTGAGGCGCCAACACGCGAAACGGCGTCCCCAACGGGGTGGGCCCAAAGGAGAGAGCGTCTGCGCCGGGGCCAGACCAGACGTCGGTGGGCGAGTGGCTTAGGACCCACCAGGGCGTGAAGCCCTGCGTGAGGACAGCAGCCACAATCTCGCCCCGGGCGGTTGGAACGGGGTTAGTCTCCTGCGCGCCGGCGGGCCATACTGCCAAAGCAGCGGCCAGGCACCCAAGGAGCACCGCGGCCCTCGAGAGGACCCCCGGACGAGGCAGCAAGCGAGCTTTCGACACCATGCGCAGGGTGGCCCTCGGCAAGGACTGTGGCGGCGTTTAGTGACTGTCATCATAGCATAGCTGGCTTCTCCCGCGCGCCCCCATTGACGGCCTTGTGATCCACCACGCCCCGTCGGGATGGGCGGCCGTGTAAGGCTCGCTCCATGAAAATACCGCTCGTCCTGAGCCTGTCGAAGGACGAGCCTGGGGGTCGGCAACCTTCGCCTCATGGTTCGACAAGCTCACCATGAGCGGCTTTCATGGGTTCGGGGCGGGCCGAAGGCCATGACTCCTCGGCAGAGTTGCAGCGCAGCTACGCTCCGAGGATGCGCGGGAGCCAGTCGCCCAGGAGATAGCCAAGGGCGCCCGCTGCCCCACCGATGCCCACTACTTCGAGGACTGAGAGGAACACGCTTCGATGGGCGGTGCGAGCCTTGGCGACCCCAACGCCCGCGAGAGCGACGAGCGTCAAGCCAATGGAAGCTGGGATGGCGGTGAGATCTCGGAGAAGGACGTATGCGACGAGAGGAATGAGCCCGCCAACGACATACGAGGCCCCCATGACGACCGCATCCTTGCGAGGATCCAGCGCCACCTCCGTCGTGATCCCGAGCTCGCGCTCAGCCAGCACCTTCAGCGCCAGATCTCGGTCCTGCATGACCCGGTCGGCCAGGGCCTCGGCCTCCTCTAGCGAATAACCGTCGTGGCGGTACGCAGCCACCAGTTCGGCGTGCTCTTCGTCGGGGTGCGCGATCAGCTCACGACGCTCGACGTCCAGCTCGGCCTCCTCCATTTGGCTGGCGGCGCGGGATCCGAGGTACGTCCCGGCGGCCATCGAGATGGTGCCGGCCATGGCTGACGCCACGCCGGCCAGGATTGCAATCTGCGGCTTCTGAGTTGCGGCCATCACGGTAGCGGCGATGGCGACGGTGCTGATGAGGCCATCCTGGGCCCCGAACACGACCTCGCGAATGCGCCGCAAGCCCGCCACCCGCTCCCGCTCGCCCTGGACCTGCTCGTAGGGTACCGGTGGCGTCGCCTCGTCGCTTCTCGTTGCGGGCACGGGCGCCGGCTGTGGCGCAACTGGCGTGGTTACGATCCGTTGGCTGTTGCGCAGCTTCTCGAACGCCTGTCCGAACAGCCGGGCGTGGCGCGATTCGGCCTCGAAGGCGAGGCGGAATGCGTCGGCAGCATCGGACCGCCCTTCTGCTTCCGCCTGGCGAACCATGCGCGGGTACATGACTGACGACTCGCGCGTCTCCTCTTCGATGACGCGGCCCAGGTTCTCACGCGTAGACTTGACTTCCCCCAGAACCCGCAAGTGGGCGAGAGCATGCGCCGTCTCGGCGCCGCTCACCTCCAGAAACACCTCGGCCACCTCGGGGTGGCCTTCCTCGAAAGCCTTCATGGCGTAGGCAACGTAAAGTCGATTGGCCTTCGCTTCTTCGGTGAACGCCAGCCAGAGGTTTCGATTCGTGCGGCTCGCCTGCACGGCCGAGGGGTGCGCCGGGAGACCGGCGGCCGCCAGATCGTCTTCTCGTTCCTGAGCCATAGCATCGCCTCCTTGGGATCAATTATCGCGTCTCTCGATCATCGATTGATCCCCTCTCCCCCGCGCAGCTGTTAGAATTTTGCGCCCCCGCTATCGCCCCGGGTGTCGTCGCCTCCGTTGAGCGGCGCGCGGGCTGAAAGGAAGTCAGCGTTGATCGTTTCAGAGCGCCTTCGCAGGCTCACCCCTGGCGCCGCGACGCGCGAGGGCTACGGCAACGCGCTCGTCGAGCTCGGAGCGAGCAATCCCCGCGTCGTCGTGCTCGACGCGGACCTCTCCAAGTCGACCATGACGGGCCGCTTCGCAGAGAACCACCCGGACCGGTGGGTCAATGTCGGCGTGTGCGAGCAAAACTTGATCGGCATCGCGGCGGGACTCGCCTCCTGTGGGAAGATCCCCTTCGCGAGCACGTTCGCGGTCTTCGCTCCGGGCCGGTGCTTCGACCAGCTGCGCATCGTGGTTGCCCAACCGGGGGCCAACGTCAAGATCGCCGCAACGCACGCGGGGCTCACGACCGGGGCCGACGGCAAGTCGGCGCAGGCCCTCGAGGACGTGGCCCTGGTCCGCTCGCTTCACGGCGTCGTCCTGATCGTTCCGGCTGACGAGACCGCCGCCCGCTGGGCGACTCATGCAGCTGCCGAGCATATCGGGCCGGTCTACATTCGGTTGGGCCGGGCGAAGGCCATGAAGGTGTACGATGCGTCCGACCGATTTGAGATCGGTCGCGCCGTGGAGGTCGTGGAGGGCAGCGACGTCACGATCGTCGCCAACGGAGTGATGGTGGCAGCGGCGATCCAGGCCGCCGATGAGCTGGCGGCAGACGGGGTGCAGGCTCGGGTCCTCGACATGCACACGGTGGTCCCCATCGATCGCGGAGCGATCGAGCGAGCCGCTCTGGACACGGGTGCTATCGTCGTGGCGGAGGAGCATTTTCTCGCCGGCGGCACTGGCGAGGCTGTGGCTCGTGTGCTGGCGGAGACCAGCCCGGCACCTGTCGAGTTCGTGGCAGCGCGCGACTATGGCGTAAGTGGCGAGCCCGACGAATTGCTGTCCCGCTACGGCCTCACGGCCGAAAGCATAGCAGCCGCCGCCCGTCGCGTCCTCGACCGAAAGGCGAAGGTCAAACGATTGTGAAAATGTTTGGCGAAGGCGAGGTGTTCGAGATCCGGACGGTCGACTCCGCTTCTGCGCTCGGAGGGGCACCGTCGAGGTGGACTTCGGTGATGGGGCGAAGGAAAGTACGACGTCCACCACGTTTACAGACCTTGCAACGACTCACTACCTGACGGACGATGAGGCGTGGAAGATCCTCGACGAGGCATCCAGACGGTATCTCCGGATAAGCGGGAAGCGTTTCCTGCGGAAGTGGGATGCGGGCGAGTACCCAGATCCGGATGTCCACGAAGGCGTGATGAGCGTGGTGATGCTGATCCCCCTGGTTCGTCCACGTGTCCAGGACCAATGAGGGCGAGGTACTGCAGCATTCATCGCGGATATCAATCGGCAACTGGCACGGTTCACGCAAGAGCCGATCGTCGCGTCCCGCCGCAGGGATGAGCCCCACTACGCGCTTAGGTTCCGCCGACCCGCTCGTGTGACGCGCGACCTACAGCCTGTCGTTCGGCACTACTGCGCACAACCATGTACTGACGGCCGGATACCACTATGCGCTCGAGCATGCCGACGCCAGGGAGATCATCGTCTACCACTGGCACCCCCTCCAGCCGCCAACCAAGCCTCACCTGCACCTCGAAAGCGGAGCTTCGGTTGGCCGCCAGGACCTCGCCAGAGCCCCACATCCCGACCGGGGAGGTCACCTGGTCGGAGCTTCTCTGGCTCATACGTGAAATCACCTGAGCGTCCGCGGGGATTGGAGCTCTCCCCGGGCTCTGGCGTTGCCGTCAAAAAATGAAGCCGTTTATACATGACAGCTCTTTAGCCGCCCCCGGCATGCCATGCGAGATTCGCATCGGCACGTCAGGTTGGCAATACCGGCACTGGCTCGGCCCGCTCTACCCGCCCGAGACGCGGGCGGCGGGCATGCTGCCCTTCTATGTCACCCGGTTCGATACCGTCGAAGTGAACAGCAGCTTTTACCGATTGCCGACTGCTGAAGTCTTCGAGACGTGGCGCGACGCCACACCGGCGGGCTTCTCCTTCGCCATCAAGGGCAGTCGGTTCCTGACCCACATGAAGAAGCTGAGGGACCCCGAAGAGGGCCTGGGGCGTCTGATCGAGAGGGCCGAGAGGCTAGGCGACAAGCTAGGGCCCGTGCTGTTCCAGCTCCCACCTCGCTGGGGATGCGATCTCGACCGGCTCAGCGCCTTTCTCGCGGCGCTGCCGCCCGGCCACCGCTACGCCCTCGAGCTGCGCGACAGGACCTGGCATAACGAGGCCGTCTATGAGGCGATGCGGCGGCGCAACGTCGGCTTCTGCATCTACCACCTGGCAGGGTATCAATCGCCTCACGAAGTGACGGCGGACTTCGCCTACGTCCGGCTGCATGGGCCCGGCGAGGGAGCCTACGAGGGAAGCTACACAGAAGACACCCTTAGCGGCTGGGCGGCGCTCATCGACGGTTGGCGGCGCACGGTGCAGGCTATCTACGTGTACTTTGATAACGACCAGGCGGGCCACGCGCCGAGGAACGCGCTGCGGTTGAAGGAAATGGTGGGCGAGAGCGGCGGTCAGCCCGGTGTCTTGACGGCGTAGGCGCTGGGTCCTCGCGGATGGACGGGATGCCGGGCTAGCTGGATCAGGGCCGCCGACGTCAGACAGCCGACGACCATGATGGCGAACGACGACCGGTAGCTGCCCGAGACGTCGTAAAGGAGGCCAACCACCAGCGGGCCTAACGCGGCGAAGACGGTCTGGATCGGGTACGCGATGCCCCTGGCCGTGCCCAGGCTGAGACGGCCGTAGTAGCTCGCCCATATGAGCTCCGCGACGACCTGGCTCCCCGAGGCGCCCATGCCGAAAAAGAGGATCCCTGCCAGCAGACTCCACTGCGCGGGCGGCAGCAGCCACATTCCCACTCCGAGACCCGTCAGGATGAACTGGAGCGACGCGGCGGGCCTGAGGGGGAGTCGCTCGAGGGCGAAGCCCCAGACGAGGGTGCCCGCCAGGGCGACGCCCGAGCGAAGGCTCAGGGCCGCCGCCGCCAGCACCAGCGGATAGCCGAGATCCTGGAAGAAGGGGACCATGTGCAGCACGGTGCCGGCCATGGCGAACTGAGCGAAACCCCACGACAGGACCAGCACCCACATGGCCTGACTCCGCAGGACGTCCCGCTGTGTCCAGACCACGTCGCCGATCGGGGTTTCGCCAGAATGGCGCGCGCTCTGTGTGCCGCGGGGAGCGCTCGCGGGCGCGGGGCCAAGCGCACCATCGGGGAGCAAACCCAGGTCCTCGGGCCTGCGACGGAAGATCACGGCGGCCGGAGCCGCCAGCACGATAGTCATCACGCCCATCGCGATCCAGGCGCCCCGCCACCCCCATAGCTCGATAAGCAGGCTCGCCCCCAGGGGGAGCGCGGCTGCGCTGAAGGACATGCCCATGTTCGCCAGGCCGATAGCGCGTCCGCGCCTGGCGATGAACCAGTTGGCGATCGTTACGCTCACCACGAATCCGCCCAAGCAAACCCCACCCAGGGGCGCCAGGATGCCCAGGAGCAGGTAGAGCTTCCAGAGCTCATCGACCGCGGCGATGGCGATGAGGGCGACGCCCGCGACGAGGCCGCCGGCAGCCATGAGCCATCGGGCCCCATAGCGATCGATGACGGGCCCGATGAAGGGCGCCAGCAGCGCCTCAGTGAGTCGCCCGACGGTCTTCACCCCGGCTAGCGCCGTGCGGCTCCAACCGGTGGAGGCGCCGATGTGCTGGATGAAGACCCCGTAGGGCGCGCTGAACTGCTCGGCGTAGGCGATGTTGGCGATGAAGCCGGCCGCGACGACGTACCAGCCGTAGAAGACGCGACGCTGAGCCGGCCCGGCTGCTTTAACCGCGAGCCTCGGTCTGAGCTTCTGCAAGGCGCAGTCCCGCCGCTGCCAGCTGCTCGATGATGGGGAGATCGATGCTTAAGCGGTGTGCCAGCTCTCGCGCCAGCGGAATGTCTTTGGCCATGACGTTGCGCCCGACGCGCGGCGTTGGGCTCGCTCCGGTCGGGTCGAAGGTTCGCTGCCATCCGTCGAGAAGGGAGGACCCCTGCGTTTCCCTCAGCATCTCCAGGGCCTGAACGTAGGGAATTCCACCCGCTTCGGCCAGGCGCAGCGCCTCGTGGAGGACGAGCGTCTCAGCGCCGGAGGTGAGGTTCCGGATGAGCTTCGCAACATTGCCGGTACCGAGTGGGCCGACGTGCCGCACGGCCTTCGCCATGCACAGCAGGTGCGGGCGGGCTCGCTCAACCATGTCGGCGGGCCCCCCGACGACGAACGTGAGGTCGCCCCGGCGCACGGCGTCGGGGACGCCGAGCATGCAGGCGTCGATGACGTGCACGCCGCGCGCAGCAGCAGCCTCGGCCACGCTCCGGGTGGTCTGTGGGAGGATCGTGCTGTGCAGCAACACGAGCGCGCCCGGCTGCGCGCCATCCAGCACGCCCCGCTCGCCCAGGGTGCAGGCCAGCACGTCGTCGTCGGTCCGCACGACGACATCGACGATCGTGGCGGCGCGCGCGACTTCGGCGGCGGACGCGGCTGCCTCAGCACCGGCGCCTTGCGCGCGCTCCAGCGCGGCCTGATCGATATCGTAGACGGCGGGTTCGACGCGCGCGAGCCTCAGGCGCTCGAGCAGGGCGCTGCCCATGGCGCCAACCCCGACGATGCCTATGGTTTCCATGCTAGCGTCCCGATAAAAGAGATTGGCTCCGCCCAGATTCGTCCATCGAACCCCTCATTCCGGATACCCGGACGACCCGCTCGCCGGGAGTCGGGCGGGCCTGTGCCGAAGGTGCGTACCAGCGCTGCACTCCCGCCGGTCCGCCGGCCGGCATGCTACTCGGCATCTGGATCGCCGTCAATGCGCGTGATGCCGGCGTTCAGCGCGCTTGACCCCACGGGAGCGAGCCTCTACCATCGGGCCAGGGCCAGGGCCAGGGCCAGGGCCAGGGGCCAGGGGCCAGGGGCCAGACGTGGCCCGTCAGAGTTGTGCGAGGTGAGAGGGAGGGCGCGTGGCAGCAACGTACCGATTGTTCTCAGGGGATAGCCACCTGGAGATTCCGCCCGACTGGTGGACGCCACGGGTGCCGTCGAAGTACCGAGACCGTGCGCCACGGCGCATCAAGTTGCCCGACGGTGGCGACGCCGTCGTGGGGGAGAACGCGCCGATCTGCTACGGGGGGACCGGCCACTACTCGGGGAAAACCCCTGAGAGTTTCAATCCGATGGTTCCCATCGAGTACGCGGAGACGGTGGGCTCCGGGCCGCCCCAGCAGCGGCTCGAGGAGCAGGACGCCGACGGCGTTGAGGGTGAGCTGCTATTCCCCAGCAACACGGCTTTTAAGGTCGCCCGCGGCATAACGAGCAACGACGCCTACCAGGCCGTCATCGCCGCGTATAACGAGTATCTCGCTGAGGAGTATTGCGCCTATGCGCCGGACCGCCTGATCGGGGTCGGCATCCTCCCCCATCGTGGGCTCGACGGCGATCTGCGGGAGATGGAGCACTGCAAGAAGCTCGGCTTCAAGACGGTGGTCGTGGGCCGCTACCCCGGTGGCAAGGGGTTCCCGACTCCGGATGACGACCGCTTCTGGGCGGCCTCGCTCGACCTCGACATGCCCCTCACCATTCACACGTCCTTGGGCGGGGCCGGCCGTGGCGGCGTGCTTCTGAACTACCCGCGCCGTCCGGAGGGGGATCTGCCACCCGACGACTTCCTCCAACGGCTCTACCGCCACGGCAATCATCACTGTGGGGCGCTCGAGGCGACGCAGATGGTGATCGACGGCGTGTTCGATCGGTTCCCCACCCTGAGGATCTACTGGGCGGAGAACAACATCGGATGGCTGCCGTTCTACTTCGAGCAGATGGACCTGGAGTGGGAGAGGAACCACTACTGGGCCGAGCAGCTGTACGGCGTGCAGAAGCTGCAACGACGGCCGAGCGAATACCTCCGAGCGCATGCGATCTGGGGATTCTTCGACGACCCTGTGGGCATCAAGCTTCGGCACGAGATCGGAGTCGACAACATCATCTGGGGAAGCGACTTCCCGCACGTAGTCTCGACGTGGCCCGACTCGGAAGCGATCCTGGGCCGGGAGATGGCCGGCGTGCCCGACGACGAGCAGCGCAAGATCGTGCGCGACAACTGCGCGACGTTCCTGCGCCTGAACTAAATTGCCGAGTAGCCGGGGGCATTGCAGCCCCCGGCTACTCGGCAAACTAGCTCCGCAACTGTCAAGCGCCACTGAAGAGTCCCCACCCGGCGACATGAAAAGTCCCCAGTTGGGCGACAGCGAAAGTCCCCACCGCGCCATCGAAAGTCCCCACTGACGTCGAATAGGAGCTATGCCCATGTGTCGACAGCGAAAGTCCCCCACGGCGCCAGGGGAGTGCGGCCTCACCTCCTTCCGGCCAAGGCCGCAGGTCCGCCAGCGCGACGGGCTCATCGCACTGGGGACAGAGCCATCCTGGGCCCACCCGGTGGCAGAAGATCCCGCAGTCGGGCAGCGCTGCTGGCCGAGATTACCTCCTCGTAGTTGCTAACCATCGAATCCGTGCCTACGGGGTTACTTGCGGTTACCTCTGCTAACTAATGGTGGCGTAAGTAACGCCTCCCTTCTCGAAGCCATAAAAAAAACGCTACGCCCACGTGGGGCGAAGCGTTCTCATTCGAATGGCTTCGTGGCTTCAGTTTACCGAGTCAGGTTACCGAGTCAGGGTTGGGCGACTTCCAACCGCCCCCACGATGCCGCCATGGTGTGTGGTGAAGGAACGAGCCACGTGCTCCATCCAGCGATGTATGCGCCACCTTGAAAACGGAGGTGGCGACCATGGCGACCCCGACGCAGACCAACCAGGACCAGGTAATGCTTGACGGCATCCTCGTCCAGCGCTCGCGGTTCATCGGCACGAAGTTCCAGGCGTGGGCGCCGGTCGAGGGCATCGGGTTCGGCTGCCCGTACTCGACCACCCGCCACAACGATAGGTGGTCGGGCCGGCTCGAAACCGAGCGCGAGCGGCCCGCCGAGCTGGAGGCGCTGCCAGCGCGCACCCATGAGCGTTGGGGCCGCGTGCACGCCTGGCACGAGGAGCAGTTCCAGCGGGCCTACCAGGTCATCGAGCGCGCCTTCCTCTAGGCCGCAGCTGGCCACCACTCCATGGGCGACATCACGCCGACGCTCTCGGAATAGCGCGCCTCGAGGGCCCAGCTTCGGCGGCCTAGAAGACAGCCACCTCCACACGTCCGTCGAGCTCCATCCACACAGTGAGGTCCGGCGGATCGAACTCCCACACGGCCAGCGCCCAGCCTGCATCCTGATCCAGGACCCGATACCACTCGCCCGGCGAGGCGATCCACAGAACATCGTCAGTCATCGAGTACGCGGGTGTCGCCTCGAGGACGGCAAGCCACAGCTCCGGCGCCCGCGGAGTGGGGGGTGGAGGCGGCGGTTCAGCCGGCGGCTCGGGCACGGCGGTCGGCGGCGGCGCGGGCACACCGGTCGGCGCCGGCGCGGGCACATCGGTCGGCGGCGGAGGAGGTGGGGGTGCAGGCGTCTGCGTTGGTGGAGGCGACGGAACAGCAGTCGCCGTTGGTGCTGGGCCCTGAACAGTTATAGTCGCGCGCATCATCGACGGGTGGATGCGGCAGAAATACGGGAAGGTGCCCGGTGTCAGGAACTGATGCGAGAACACGCCGCCAGGGCTCAATGTGCCCGAATCCCATACACCTGTGTCGCTGCTCGCCGTGTGCGGGACGGCTCCGGTGTTCTCCCAGCGCACGACATCGCCCACCTGTAAGGTGAAGCTCGACGGATTGAAGCTGAAGTCCCGGATGTTCACCGTGTATTCGGCCGCGTCCACGGTCTCTATGGTGGTTGAAAGAAGTAGCGCGCTGGCCAGCGCCACTGTCAAGACGACACCCGCGACACCCACCAGGTAATTCCCCCAGCGCATCCGCTGCACCTCCATCGCGCTTCCGCTGAGTCTCCCTCTGTCAGTCTACGCCACTGCGCGAACAGGTGGCGAGGGCGCTGGTCAACAAGGGGGTCACGCTCGGGGCGCTGGGCCGGACCGAGGAAGAGATAGCCGTCTACGACGACGTGGTGGGTCGGTTCGGCGAGGCGTCGGAGCCGGGCATCCAGGAAATCGTGGCGCAAGCCCGGGCGGCCAGACCTGGGGCGAGCAACCCGGCCGGCTAACCAGCCGCCCCAGGCGGTGCCCACGAAAGCCACTCTTCTATGGCTGCGGGTCCTGTCGGGCGTACGATCGCTGGACTCGCGATCCCGGTTGTGTGCGCGCCTACGGATTTGGACGTGGCCTGCCAGAGCGAGCACTTGCCATTCCGAGTCACCGCCGATCGCACGCAAGACTGGAGCCATCAGGGGTATCCACCTCTTGTACGGGAAGGCAACGGCTATTGCCCCGTGGGTGCGTGGGCGATTTCCTGCTCGCGGAGGGCCTTCGGCCCGGCGCGCGCCAGCACCCTCTCGTGCATAGGGCCATCCGGGAGCTGGAAGCGCAGCTGCTCCATGTAGACGAAATGGGTCTGGAGCTGACTCTGCTTCACCTCATCCCAGAGCAGGAGGTGGGTCAGGTACTCCTGGAGTGTGGGCGGGTCGACGGCCGGTGTTCGGTAGACTAGGCGGCGATCCCGGCTGACGACGAACGAGGGGTTGGGCCGCGGCCCATACGCGCGGTGGACGTGTCCATCGAGGCCGTCCACCAGCACTGGGAAGCGGATCTCCTCGATGCGCTGCAGCTCGCGAGCGGCCGCGAGCTTCTGCTCGAAGCTGGTGTGGTGGGGGTAGCGCTCCCCGGGGTGGATCTCCCGGGTGTAGATGAAGAAGAACTGCACCCCGCGCCAGTGGAAGTACTCCCACATGCGGTTGATCTGGGGCAGGTGGGTGGCCGTGACGGGGCTGGTGATGCAGCCGAACAGCAGCACCACGTGCCCCTTCGCGATCTCCTCGCTGAGGCGAACGCGCCGGCCCAGAAGCTCCGGCAAATCGAAGTCGGGCGCCTCCATGCCGACGCGCAGGTCGGGCTGGAAGTCGACGTTGTCATACCGCGTCGGCGCGAAGGGGAAGCTGGAGACGTTATAGTCGTCTGCCACCGCTACACCTCGTTTTCAGGACTCGGGACGCTTTTGAATGGTGGCCTGCCACCACCCACGGTTAGCACGAATTGGGAGAGCATTCTATGCCGGATACCGATGCGCACCGCCTGCGCGAGCAGCTCGCGACCTGCACCCGCCTGCTGGTGATGCAGGAGGTCATGGACTTCAGCGGCCACGTCAGCGCCCGCATCCCCGGCACCGACCGCGTGCTAATCCAGCCGCGCGACACCAGCCGTGCCGCCCTCACGGCAGACGACATCCTGGTGGTCGACCTCGACGGGGCTGTGCTCGAAGGGGATGAGCCGCCGCCCACGGAGGTCGTGCTCCACACGTGCGTCTACCGAGCGCGGCCGGACGCCGTGACCGTGTGCCACGGGCACCCCACCATGTCCACGCTGTTCACCACCGTCGATCGGCCCTTTCCGGCGGTCCGCAACTTCGCTTATCGCTTCGCGGGACAGCTTCCCATCCATCAGGACACGACACACATCCGCAGGGAGGAGCAAGGCCGGGCCGTCGCCGAGACCCTGGCCGAGCACCGGGTGTGCCTGCTGCGCGCCCACGGTACGGTTGTAGTGGCGCCCAGCGTCGAGGAGTTGCTCATGGACTGCCTCGACTTGGAGGAGGCCGCGCGCAGCGCGCTGTACGCCAGCACGCTCGGGCCGCTACTCCCTCTCACTGAGCACGAAGTGAAGGAGCTCAGGGCCAGCTACGGGAAGTCAGACTACCGAGCCGGGAAGGTGTGGGAGCACTACGTCCAGAAGGGCAGGCAGGCGGGCATTCTCTAGTTCCGAGTTCCGCGTTCCTGGCACCCCTGCGACCCGTAACTTGCCAGGAGCCGGGTACCGCTGCTGGCGGCTGCCATGCTCGCTTGGTGGTCAGGCTGGGCCGTAAGGGCACCTCCACGATGATGTTCTGCTGTCGACGAGTGCAGCGGCAGGTCACGCGAGCACCTCACCGATTGCGCGGCGTATCCCTCGCACGACATCGGTTAGCACGGTATCCGGCACGTGTCCCCCCAGGGGGCCGCGGCCGAGGAGTCTCTTATCCAGCGTGGTCATCTGCTCGCACTTGGCCATGGAGTCCTGGGGCAAGCCACCGATGCCGGTGCCGAGGAGCACGTGGGTTGCCAGTGGCCGTAGGTTCGTCGAGAGCGGCACCACGACCACGTCGCCCGCCAGTCGGTTGCGAACGTCGAGCGAAACGACGAGCGCGGGGCGCGGCGTATGCGTGTCACCAGGCTGATTCGGCAATAACACCGGCCAGATCTCGCCGCGGTGCGGAAACGGTGCTATCACTCAGCCACTCAACTCCAGGACTGCGCAGCACTTCGGGCGGCCGCATCGGCCCACGCTTCATCTTCAGCGCGTTCGTCGTCCGACATGGCGGTGTAGTAGCGCTCAATCTCTTCTTCCTGGATCTGCTGGAGCCACGAACGCAACGCGCCGGCGCAGAGACCGCTCCGCGTGGTGCCGCGGTGCTCGGCGACGTAGCGGTCCACGACCGCCAGAAGCTCCATTGGAAGGGTCACCGTAACCTTCGTCGCCGTCATACCTACTCCGAGTATGATTTAAATGCCATATCAATCATACCATCCGATCCTCTCCCCCGATTCTCGACCCGCACCCGGCCGTGGTCGCCGACGAGCGGTTACGTCGGGCGTTGGTCGACGCGATCGATTGCCAGGAACGGGTAGACACGATACGCCCACGAGGACGTGCGGAGCTAAGAAACCACCAAGTCGCCCGTGGGGCGGATCAGAGCCAAGCGAGGCGGATCGTAGTGAGGGGCGGCTACCGCAGGTTCGGCATGACCTCTTGGGCGAACAGCTCCAGGCTCTTCATCGCCTGGGGCGGCTCCATGGTGCCGAACGGGAGGTAGGTGAGGAAGAGGCCGACGCCCAGCGCCTCCTGTTGCTCCTTGATCTTGCGTGTCACCGTGTCCGGGCCCCCGGTGATGAGGTAGCCGTCCTCCTGTACGCGCTCGAAGGTGGCGTCGCCGCCGCGCGGCATCGCCCGGTGGGGCTGGGACTTATAGCTGAAGCTGCGATCGGTGAGGCGGTCGCGGTTGAGCTGGTCCATCACATCCGCGGCGTGGCCAGCGACCAGGTTGTTGTAGAAGCTGACGGCGTGGTCCTCGACCTCGTCCCTCGCCTTCGCATCGCTGGTGCCGACATACACCTGGCGGCTGACTCCCGTGTCCTCTGGCCGGGGTGTCCAGCCACACTCCTCCTGGGCGTACTTGCGGTAGTAGCCGAGGGTCTCGGCGATCTGGGCCGTGGTCGAGAAGCTGGTGATGAGCGGCGAGTGATGGCTGGCTGCCCACTCGACGCTCTCGGCCGTGTTGGCCGCCGAGATGATGGGCGGATGCGGCTGCTGGACGGGCCGCGGTAGGATCGAAACCGTGTTGTAGTGGTAGTGCTCGCTGTGCCAGCTGAACGGCTCCGGCTCCGTCCAGGCCTTCACGATCAGCTCCCACGCCTCCTCGAACTTCTCCCGGCCCTCCTTGATGTCGATGCCGTAGGCGAAGTACTCGCGCCCTCCACCGCGGATGAAGCCGCTGATCAGCCGCCCATTCGAGAGGACGTCGACCAGCGCCAGCTCCTCGGCCACACGAACGGGATGCCCGTGGAGCGGCAGGCAGTTGCCCAGGACGACGATCTTGGCGTTCTCGGTGTGGCTCGCAACCACGGCCGCCATCAGGTTGGGCGACGGATCGACGCTGTTGGTGCCGTAGTGATGCTCCGCGAAGCAGACGCCGTCGTATCCCAGCGCGTCGGCCCGCTTGTAGAGGGCGAGGTGGCCCTCGTACAGCTCCTTGCCCAGCTCGCGATCCCACATGTACCCCGGCATCGGATATGGGATCTCCGACTGTCGATAGGGCCATTGCATGATGTCGAACAACCAGACTTTCATGGATGCCTCCCTGCGTTTGGGGATTGTGGGATCGCCCTCACCCGTGCCCTCTCCCAGAGGGAGGGGGGCGCATGGTGGCGCGGCGCCCCGATCATCGTTCCCGGCGCGGGAATGTCAAGCAGCTCTACAGGTATCCGGCATCGCGCCAGTAGCGCTCGGCGCCGGAGTGCAGCGGCACGTCGAGTGGCCCAGCGGCTGTGTCGCGGCACATCACGTCGAGCGGGAGGGGCCCCGGCTGCTGCCAGGGAATGCGCGCCTTGCGGGCGTCGAGGGCGCGACAGAAGTCGTAAATGAAGTCTTCGGCTACCTCGGCGTGCGTGTAGACGGGCCATCCGCTGAAGTCGAGTGCCGGCACGTCGGCCGGAAGCATGGGGAACTTCTGCTTGGGGATGACGGAGCGTCGGAACCCCATGTCCCCGAGATGTCGCAAGATGGGCTCCTCGAGGGGCAGCAGGCGCATGCCGAGCTTCACAGCGAGAGGAATGAACCGGGTCAGAGCCTCGTCAAAGATCGCGTCGACCTCACCCCGCTCCACGCGGTCAACTCGTCCCTCGGCTGGGGTCCCCGGATCGTAGGACACCTGGCCGCCCCAGGCGAGAATGTCCGCAAGCGTGAAGTCGTAAGCCTTCAAAACCTCGTCCACGTACACCTGGACCGAGTGGTCGCGCTGAGCGCGCAGGGAGACGCGCAACGGGTAGCGCTGCCGCTTAACGTCGGCCAGAGAAGTGAGGCCCGTGGACTCGTGCACAGCGAACCCGAGCCAGTCCAGAGAAGGAATCACGGCGACGGCTCGGACGGGGACCGGCTCTGGGAATGGGCCGGCCCCTCGGTACGCCACGGTGAGGAGGCTGCTGGGATTGATGATGGCCACGTCAACCTCACGTTGGGCCACCTGGTGGATAGCGTCCGGCGCGTCGCTGCCGAAGAGCGTGTAGTTCCAGTCGCCGGGACCCTGCGGCCGCAGCTGGGCTCGCGCCTGCTGATACGGGAAGTCGCGCCGAGCTGCCAGCTCCGACGCTACCTCGAGCACGAGCTGAGAGCGAATGGTGGCGGGGCGTGGGGATTCGAAGTTCTCGGTCATTGCTTCCTCATCGGATCACTTGAATTTCCACTTGTAACGACAAGCCGGCCCAGGCTCGGTCGGTGGTGACGGCTGGGAGTCCGAGGCGGCGGGCCAGGGCGAGGCAGGCTCTGTCGCCCAGCGATAGCCCCGCGTATCGGGTCTGAGGCCGCAGCAGGCCGGTCTCGTAAGCCAGCTCGCTATCGAAAGGAACGCTGTCGAGAACCACGGTGTCGATTCGCTCCCGTATCTCGAGTTCCGACCCACCCAGGTCCGCCAGCCGAGCAACGACCTCCGAGAGATTCACGGAGCCAATTGTGGCTCCCCCCGTCGAAGCGATGGCAGCCACCACCTCCCATCCGGGCTCGTGTTGAACCAGGGCAATCACCGCCGACGCATCCAGAACGGCGTCAGTCACCGACCGCCTCGCGGGCCGCCTCTGCTCGGCGCTCGGCGATCAGCTCGTCCGACAGCAGGACGCCCTCGGGGACGTACTTGCGCATCATTTCTTGCGCGCGCCGAATCGCCTCGCGGACAGGATAGACGCGCAACTCGTGCTCGTCTTCATCAAGCTCAAGGACCATAAGCTCACCCTTGCGCATGTCCAGCAACTTTCGGAACTTCGCGGGTATCACGATTCTGCCCGCCTCATCCAATCTCGCCTTCTCGTGCTGCACGGTTCACCTCGGTTCTATGCCATATTTTTGATCTATGGCACTCTCGACTATTCTACCAGCCAGGAGGTTTGGCGAGCGCGCCCCTCTCCCCTAGTGGGTCAGTTCCTGCGGACGTAGCCTTCGCGTCCGGTAGGGGAGGGGCTCGTCCCCTCCCGCCCGGCGAGCGCACACAGAGCCCCACGGCGGGGGACAAGCCCCCGCCCTACTACCGAACGACGGAACCGACGCAATGGCGATATCCATGCGAAGTGACCCACTAGACTAGGTGTGCTTGTCCTAATCGAAGACGTTCCAGCTCGTGTTGTACGGGTAAAGGTCCGCTTTGACGCTCTTCAGCGCCAGTACCGGGCGTGGCTCCCAGTACAGCGGATACCGAGCCAGGTCGCCCATCACGATGAGCATCTGTTCGCGCAGCAGGCTGAACCGCTCCTGGCGATCGATCGTCACCGCCAGGCGGTCCAGGATCTCGTCGTACCGCGGATTCCCCCAGCCGCTCAGGTTGCGGCCGGTCCAGCGGTTGGCCGCCGAGGCGACCAGGCGGCTGTCCAGTCGGTCGAAGAGGGCGTTCAGGTCACTCCCGTTGACCTTGGCGAAGGTCTGGCTGGCGTTCAGCTCGCGCTCCGAGGCGCGGGCCTGGGGAATGGCCCAGATGCTCATGTCTGCCCCGATGGCCTTCCAGTTGTTAGCGATCACGGCGGCCGGCTTCACGCCGTACTGCGGAATGGTCCGGAGCTCCGCCTCGAACCGCTCACCGCTGAGCTGATGGACCAGCACGCCGTCGGCGCCGCGGATCCAGCCTGCCTGCGCGAGGAGCCGCAAAGAGGCCGCCGGGTCGTAGGGGTACCGGGGGATGGAGGCCTCTACCGCCGGTCGCGATGGGTCATTCGGCATGAACCAGCTGTCGGCGACGGCCCCCAGGCCCAAGGTCATCACCTCGGACAGCTCCTCCCGGTTGATGGCCTGGTAGAACGCCTGACGCACGGTGCGATCCCGCAGCCCGTTCACGGGGCGGGCTAGCTCCGGCCGGTACTGGATCTCCCGTGTCGGTGATTCGTGGGATCGGCTCGATGCGAACCGTGTGGTCGGTGCCCCCCAGCGGTCTCGTATTGCCACTGCGCCGTCCAAGTCGATGCCTCCAGGGATGGCCACGTTGATCCCCTCCCCGAGCATCGCGGCGCTGAGTATGTTCGCGTCGAGGAAGAAACGGATGATCACGCGGTCCAGCGGTGGCCGGCCGAGGAAGTAGTCGTCAAAGCGTTCCAGCGCCATATGAGACCCGGCTCCCATCGGGCAAGCTTGTAAGGCCCGAGTCCGACCCATTCGTTGCTGAACCGTGGGCTGTTGATGAAGTTCGGCTTGTCGGTCACATAGAGCGGCTCGAGCAGGTGGCGAGGGAGCGGAGTAAGCCCTTCCGCCTGCAACGAGCGTGAGTCCGCCCTTGACCAGTGCACGAGGTAGGTGAGCGGATCAGGCGTCTCCACCCAGATCATCTGGTTGAGCGTGGCTGTATAGGAGCTGGAGTGCTCGGGGTCCTTGTACAGCTGGAACGAGAACGCCATATCGCGACTGGTGAAAGGGGTCCCGTCGTGCCATCGAATGTTTGGGCGCAGCTTCCAGGTGACGTCCATGGTGCCGTCCGGCTTCACCACCCATGTGCCCCGTTCGGCCGCGGGCAGCTCCGCGGCCAGCTGTGCAGGCGCGATGAGAGCCGCTCACATGGCCATCGCCACCGTAGTCGCAGCAATGCTGCTTGTTCTTGCGGCCGCCCGCGGTGTGGCCCCGGCGCGCGGGGCGATGCTATAAACGCCCACATGGACCGCCCTCCCACCTACGCCCGCAGAGGCCTGCCCGCCGCACGCGACCCCAAGCCAGAATGGCTCAGGGTGCGCTTCCCCGGCGGGCCAACCTATATGCGGCTCCAGCGGCTGGTGCGTGACGAGCGCCTCCACACGGTGTGCGAGGAGGCGCACTGCCCCAACATCGGCGAGTGTTGGGAGCGGGGTACCGCTACGCTGCTCTTGCTGGGCGACGTATGCACGCGCGCCTGTGGCTTCTGCGCCATCAAGAGTGGACGACCGGGGACGTTCGACGCGGAGGAGCCCGAGCGTGTGGCGAGAACAGTTCAGGCTCTTGGCCTCCGCCACGCTGTCCTGACGTCGGTCACGCGAGACGACCTGCCCGATGGCGGGGCCGGCATCTTCGCGGAATCCATCCGGCGCATTCGGACTCGCTGCCCGGGCTGCGCCGTTGAGGTGCTCATACCGGACCTGCTTGGGAACTGGGATGCGCTGCGCACCATCATGGGCGCCCGTCCGAACGTCCTGAATCACAACATGGAGACGGTGCCGCGGCTGTACGGCCGAGTGCGCCCGCGAGCGGTGTACGCGCGCTCTCTCGAGCTGCTGCGGCGAGCGAGGGAAATGCACGGGGCTGCCATCACCAAGTCGGGCGTCATGGTCGGGCTCGGCGAGGAGGAGGGGGAGCTGCTCGCGGTCTTCAGGGACCTGCGGGCGGCCGACGTGGAGGTGCTGACCATCGGACAGTACCTGCGCCCCTCCGCCTGGCACCTGCCAATGGAGCGCTACTACTCGCCCGAGGAGTTCGCTTCCCTGCGCGCCGCGGCCCTCGCGCTGGGGTTCAAAAACGTGGAGGCCGGCCCGCTCGTGCGCAGCTCCTATCATGCCGAGAACCACGTCGAGGGGCTCCGAACCCCTCTCCCATCGTGACCAGTTCTCTTCCCCCTCCCCCTCGACGGGGGAGGGTGGGGGTGGGGGTGACCGTGATGCCGACATCCATAGAGGAACTGGCCCACTAGCATGCACGTTGGCATCGTCACGCCGGCGCCGCCCCGATCGCGGTACGGCAACCGGGTCACCGCCCTGCGGTGGGCGCGCATCTTGCGCGGGCTGGGCCATCGGGTCCGCCTCGAGCAAGACTACCAGGGCGAGCCGTACGATGTGATGGTCGCGCTGCACGCACGGCGCAGCCATGATGCCATTGCGCGCTTCCACGGCGAGCGCCCGCGGGCGCCTCTCATCGTCACCCTGACAGGGACGGACCTTTACGAGGACATCCGCACCAGCAGCGAGGCCCAGGAATCGCTGGAGCTGGCCTCACGGCTCGTGCTGTTGCAGCCGAAGGGGATAGAGGAGCTGAGGGCGGACCTCCAGGAGAAAGCGCGCGTGATCTATCAGTCGGTGGCCATGCGCCCAGCGACGGCCGCCGAGGCTGACGCGGCGCGCAAGCGGCGCAGCTTCGACGTGTGCGTGATCGGCCACCTGCGCGACGTGAAGGACCCATTGCGCGCGGCCCTCGCGGCTCGGCTGCTCCCCTCGTCGTCTCGGATACGGGTGCTCCAGATCGGCGGCGAGCTGGAGGATGGCTGGGGCCTCCAGGCACGCGCCGAGATGGGCGCGAACCCGCGCTACCGCTGGCTCGGCGAGCAGCCGCGCTGGCGCGTCTTTCAGGTGTTACGGCGAAGCCAGCTGAGTGTGCTCTCGTCGAAGCTCGAAGGCGGCGCCAACGCGCTGGGCGAGACTATCGTGGCGCGCGTGCCCGTGCTGGCATCCCGCATCTCCGGCTCCATCGGCCTGCTGGGCGAGGACTACCCCGCCTATTTCGACGTGGGCGACACCCAGGAGCTCGCGCGCCTCCTCCAGCGGGCCGAGAACGACGCCGCGTTCATGGCCGACCTGCGCTCCCGCTGCGAGCGTTTGGCTCCGACGTTCGAGCCTGCCGGCGAGCGGGCCGCGTGGGCCGAGCTGCTACATGAAGTGGCTGGCTGAGGGGTTCCTGCGAGGCCCGGTCGCCCGCGCCACCAACGTTTCGGTCGGCGGGCGCGGTCGCCCGGATGAGGGCGCTGCGAGGGAACGTGCGCGGGCAAACTCGAGGCGCCGGTTTCCCCACAGACGTCGAGGCGAGAGTTGCTCTCGTCGATCTCTTGCCGCGTTCCCTACCCGCTCTGCTGGGCGTGCTGCACCATGCTTACTGCTTCCTCGCCCAAGAGCAGGAAGTCCGGATCGTTGCTGGCCGTCGCCACAGCGCGACAGCTAGCCAGAAACATCTCCAGCGCCTCGCGTTGGTTCTCCTCGCCGGCAGCCAGCATGATCTCCTCGATCGCGAGCCCTGTTTCCGCAGCCAACTCGGAGAAGCTCGCCTCTTTGTGCCGGTACCGGTCCACGGCCCACGCAACAAGGACTTGGCGCGCTTGCTCTTCGCCCGCCTTCTCGAGGAAGGCGCCTGAAGACTGCTTCAAAAGCCTCGCGGCACGCTCAACCCGCTGCTTTGCCGTACCGTCGAGCCGCACCGAGATGGTCTGCTTCTTAGTTGGCATGTCACTTCGCCTTTCGCCGCCGCTCGACCTCTAGTTGGGCGAGGGCTGCTTGTATCAGGGTTGGGCTCACCGTTTGCATCGACGCCAGCCTGGCAAGAGCTTGAATGGCCCCCTTGATATCCAACCGATCATCATGAAACAGATTCACGATGAGGACGGGTGTACAGATGGTCCTGAGCCCCAGGCGTTGAGCCTCCTGCAGCGGCCTGCGATCGTCGACTAGCAGGAGCCAATCTGTGTGCTCCAAGGCCAGGTTCATCGCTGCACGTTCCCCGGCGCCGAAGGCCTTAACCTCAGTAAGGTTCGGGGTCGCCTCCATCAGGATGCCGTCTCGGGCGAGCCTCCAAAACTCTCGCCCGCTCGCGAAGTCTTCGCTCAACTCGGATGCCACCGCGGGCGCGTAGCGGAGATCAAAGAGGTCCAGAACGTGCGACAACAGGCCGGCCCTGTGGGCGTTGATCCAGAACGAGCTGTCAAGTGTAGCACTTTGCTTCACCAGGCTATCGTATCACCTACAGCGCCTGCGAGCCGGCGTTCGGCGCGGGCCGAGCTGCTGTTCGAGGCGGCCGGCTGAGGACTGCGAGGCCAACCCGCTCGCCTTGGCAAAGAACATCGCAGATCTGGGGGCGCGGTGGCCCGCTGAGGGCTCGCTCGCTACGGGGGACAGCGCGGGTGGGGAAGCCCCACCCAGGACCCTGCGCAGGCCCTGAGGTTAGAGGTCGTCGATCGTGTAGTGGGCGGCGCCCTCGCCCTTCACGTCGAAGGCCGCCGCGACCTCACGGATCGTGCCGTGCTCGGGGATCTTCCGAGCGTTCTCGTGGGCTTCGACGCTGTCCCACGCAATCTGGATGATCACCCGACCCGGGTTCTCGATACCGGAGAGGTAGCGGACCCCCTGGCAGCCGGGCCGATGCACCTTTTGCCAGGTCGTCTTGTGGGCATCGATGTAGGCCTCGCGGCGCTCGGGTGCCACCTGGTTGATGAGGATCTCGTAAACCATGCATGCCTCCGCTCGCATCGTGCGCCGTGCATGCTATCACGCAGCGGCTCGGCTGCCGCCGGGGTTATCGGCCGAGGGGCCTGTCGCCTATGCCGTCAGCAGCGCCTTGTGCCGCAGGGCGCGAGCCAGCGCCGGCTGCATCTTCATGGCCTGGAATTCGCCGATGGCGAAGTCCAGGTGCGCCAACGCCTCCTCACGAGTGCCGAGCTCCTGGTTCCCCGTTCCGCGTGCACGCGCCCTGCGAGCCCCCTGGGACCTGGGACTCGAGACTTGAGACTCGTCGAGCAGCAGCTCCGCGAGCTGGAGGCGGGTGAGGGCCACCTCGGGGCGGAATCGAATGCTGGTGGCCCATTCGAGCGCCCGCTCGTAGTGACCTCGCGCAGCCGCTCTCTCGCCCAGCAGCTTGGCCGCGCCGCCCAGGTGGCGTGCGACATTATGAAGAAAGTACAGCGACTGGGTCGCGACGAGCCCGGACAGCATCGGCGCCAGATGGGCCGCGGTCTCGCGCTCGTCCAGCAGGACCGCGATTTCTAGACCCGACGCGAGACCAGACGCGGGCGCTTGATCCCCCGACGGGCCCTTGGCATCCGACAGGGATGGGCTCAGCGCGGCCAGCGCCTCGGTCGCGCGGCCGAGGTACGCCAGGCGTACGGCTTCATGGTTGGCTGTCAAAGTAGCCGGGGCCGAGGCCTCCTCGGCACGCCCCATGTAAAGGTGATGTTATACTTGACACAGACCAGGTCCACCGTCTATACTGAGCATAGCACAACAGGCGGCGGTGGATACGATGGGTGTAACGCTCACAGAGATTGCAGGGGTATTCAATAATGAGGCAGAGGCCTACGAGTACCTAGAGGCGAAGCGCTGGCCGCATGGCCCCGTCTGCCCTCATTGCCAAAGCCAGGCCGCGCACTACATCGAGCCAAAGAGCGGCACCGGCGCTCGGACTGTCGAGCGCAAGGGGCGCGAGAGTAAGACCACGACTTACCGCCGCATCTACACCTGCGGCGGCTGCAAGAAGCAGTACAGCGTCCTGGTCGATACGATCTTCTCCGACAGCAAAATCCCGGTGCATAAGTGGCTTATGGCGATCCACCTTATGTGCTCGGGCAAGAACGGCGTAGCAGCTCACGAACTGAGCCGGCAGCTCGGAATCACGGTTAAGTCAGCATGGTTCATGGGTCACCGCATCCGCTACGCGATGCAAATGCCGTCGATCTTCGACAAATTCGCAGGCGTGGTCGAAGCCGATGAAACCTACTTCGGCGGGGCTGCGAAGTTCATGCACAAGGCAGATCGCGACCGGCGGATTACGGGGCGTGGTTCCGTAGACAAGATAGCCGTGGTCACCCTGGTCGAGCGGGGCGGGCGCGCACGTTTTCGCGTCATGCGCCGAGTCACCGGCGAGAACATCGGTAAGGTACTCCATGAGCATATCTCGCCTGCGGCAGCGTTCATGACAGACACAGCGAGTGTCTACGTTGATGCTGGCAAGCGATTCGTGAGCCACGAGACTGTAGACCACAGCGCCGGCGAATATGTGCGGGGCTCCGTCTACACAAACACAGTTGAGGGCTATTTCTCCCAGTTGAAGCGATCAGTCGATGGGACCCACCACCATGTAACCGAGCAGCACCTAGACCGCTATCTAGCTGAGTTCGACTGGAGGTATTCCTCGCGGAAGATGGTGGACGCAGATCGGACCGAGCTAACGATCCGCAAGACGGCGGGGAAGCGGCTAACCTACGGCTGACTCATGGGCTGGGATGCCTTTAGCCTGCGGAGCGCGGCGCGGTCGCTTGCTCTTTTCGAGCTTGGGAGGAGGTGGGGATTGTAGGATGCGTTCTACCGCTTCCTCGAATGACAGCGGATAGAGAGAGACGCTAGGTCCCTTTGGTTCGATCTGTCGATTCTTAGTCATCGGCTTTGACCATTTACGTGTCCATGTTCGTGCGCAGCACGTTGAGATCAATACCAGCCTGCTCGATTTGTATCCAGACATCGTCAAGCGACGCTGATTCCTGACTTACGTCGAAAACGACGGGGGTAGGGCAGAAGCCGGGTTGACTGCTATCCCACTCGACGCGAATCAGACCAGCCACCTCGTAAGTCACCTCTCCCCCCATAGCCTTCAACGCTTCAACGATTCGCAATACCTCGTCGTGCCTAGCCATTTAGAGGCCAGCGGTCACCAGGCCCCCAACCCTCCAAACGGTTTCGAAATTCATGGTGGACGGTTCGTAATTGGGCTCTGGTCCAGACGCAGACGCATCTACATCTCGTGATGGAATCCCGACCCTAGAGAGATGTGCCCGTACCCTCTCTACGCCCCGTGCAGCAAGGCGCTCTGATACAAGACGCACCGCAGTGTTAAGGCGCTCTATCGCCGCATCGCGCGTAGCGCCAAATGTCGTGATCTTGAACTGGTCGTTTATAGCCGCCCAATATCCATCCCTCCGCGTGGCGCGGCCGGTTAGGATAATTTCGAGTGCTAGAGCCATTTTCGGTGTCCTCCTCCTCCTAAGCAGGCGTTGCCTCCTCCATATTTGTGACTTTGCGAAGCCACAATCAACGCCTGCCATTAATCTTGCTCTGCAAACCCCCAATCATATTTCGCTAAGTGTGATCAAACTGTGGTTGATCTCCCACACTTTAGTTTATATCAGTACAGAGTACGCTAGTTCTATAGAACTATGTTCTAGTAGACGGGGGCCATTCCCATGCAGCAGCGCGGCGGTCGCCGGCGAAGCGGCGCGGCCGTCCGCTACAACGCGAGCGGAGCCGGGAATATTCCCCAAGGTCGGGTGCGGTTCGCATCCAAGGTAAGGCCACCCCCGCGCACCATTCTGTGTCAAGTATAACATCACCCATGTAAAGCAGCGGCCGGAATGCGAGGCCGATGGCGTACAGTCGGCCGCGCTCTGCCATCCCCAGCTCCTCAGCCCGCTCCCCGAAAGACGCAGCGGCCGCAACCGCGGCCTGGAGGTCGCCGTCCAGCGTCGCTCGCAGCGCCTGAAGCTGCAGGGGCCACATGAGCGCTTCGGCGTCCTGAGTGCGCGAGGCCAGCTCGTCCAGGTCGCGCCACACCGCCTCCGCTGACGGACGGTCGCCCGCCGCGAGGTAGATCATCTGGGAGTGCCGGAGCACCGAGTGGAGCGTTCTGGGCCTGACACGGTCACGAGGCAGCCGGTTGTGTCAGCTTGTGGCGGCTGACGTGATCTCGCACGTCCGGGGTAACGGCACGAAGACGGGAAATTGGCTGCTCTAGCCATCCACCAGCGGGGGCGGGCAGGCCACACTGCGAGAGTCCAGCACGCGCGTCCGGATGACCTGGCCGACCAGATCCACGAGGATCACCAGTAGCAGGATGCTGGCGGCCAGGGTCAGGACCTCGTTGTACTGAAACAGCTTCATGCTGATGATGAGCTGGGAGCCGATGCCGCCGGCGCCGACGAAGCCCAGCAGCGTGGCCGCGCGCATGTTGCATTCCCAGCGGAAGAGCGTGTAGCTCAGGAGGACCGGCAGCATCGAGGGAAGCTGCACGAATAGCAGTACGGCCACCGAGCTCGCGCCCGTCGAGCGGCCGGCCTCCACCAGGCGCTGGTCCACGCTCTCGAACAGCTCGGCGTACAGTTTGCCCAGGATGCCGGTGCTGTGGGCGGCCAGGGCCAGCACCCCCGGAAACGGACCGAGCCCGACAGAGACCACGAAAACCAGCGCCCACACCAGCTCTGGCACAGCGCGCAACACGTTGAGCACCGTCCTGCTGGCGTAGTACGTGGCCCAATGCAGGCCCCACCCGAGCGAGCCCAGCGCGCTCCGGCTGACTTCCTCACCCCGCTGGCGGAGCGCTAGGATGCCCAGCGGGAATCCCAGGACGATGGCCACAAACGTACCCAGGATGGAGATCTGGATGGTCTCCATCACCAGCCGTCCAATCGAGCGCAGGAAATCCGGCGCCAACTCGGGCGGGAACAGCCCGCCGACGAAGCGAGCTACCGATTTCAGATTGTTCGCCTCGAAGGGCACCAGGAGAGAGAACCCGGTCCCGTTGATGCTCCAGGCCACAGCCGCGACGCCCACGAGCACCAGGATCGAGTTCGTCCAACTGAAACGCGGGCCCATGTAGGGTGCCGCAGGCAGGGGCCGCGACGTGGCTTGCGAGCTCATGCCATCACCCTCGCGAATTCCGTCTCGCGAGCCGAGCCTTTTCTGAGCTGCTCGTCCCGGACGATCGCGCCGGAGCGCAACTCGATAACGCGGTCGCAATACTGCTCCACGTACTGCCGCTGATGCAAACTCACCAGGACGGTGGTTTTCCGCTCCCGGGCCGTCTTCGCGAGGAGGTCCAGGATGACCGTGGCGGTCTCGCTGTCCACGGATGCCACAGGCTCGTCGGCCAGCAGGATCCGCGGCTGCTGCAAGAGCGCGCGCGCGACGGCCACCCGCTGCTGCTGCCCTCCCGAGAGGTCCTCGGTTCGGCTGTAGAGCTTGTCGGGGATGCGCAGCTCGTCCAGCAGCCCGTAGACCATGAGGCGCTCGCCATCACCGGGGAAGAGCGCGCCCTTGATGGCCGTTGGCAGGCCGACCCGGCCCAGCCGGCCGATGAGGACGTTCTGGAGCACCGACGTCGAGCCGACCAGGTTGTGGTTCTGGTAGACGAACGCCACACGGCGGCGCAGCTGGCGCAGATGACTCCCGCGGGCGCTCGGCATCGATACCCCGAGCACGTCCAACTCTCCAGAAGTGGGGCGGACGGCGCCGTTGCAGAGCCGGAACAACGTAGTCTTGCCGCTGCCGCTAGGCCCCACTACCGCGACGAGCTGACCGGGGTTGATCTCGAGGGTTACGCCCCTGAGCGCCGTCGCTCCGTTCGGGTAGCGCTTGGCGACGTTGCGGGCGCGAATGGCCGGGTCCGCCGGGGCCGGACTCATCGCCGCAGCAGGCCCAGCCGCGTGGCCTCCGTGCGCGGCTCGCCGTAATCGTCCTTGGTGACCCTGATGTATTTCACCGCCCGCATAAGCCTGAGCAGCTCCGGGTCGTCGATCTTGAGGAACGCGTCGGTGAGCCGGTCGACGAACTCGCGGTCGAGCTTCGCGCGCACGACCCATGGATACCCCTGCACGAGTGTCTCCTGGATGATGCGGATCTGGTCTCGAGGTTGCGTTCCTGCCTCGAACGCTCGCTCCATGATCCGCTTCTCGATGCCGCCCCCTTCCACCGACCCGTTGACGACGGCTGCTAGCGTCGCGTCGTGCCCGCCGGAATAGACGTAGACGCTCGGATTGGTGAAGTCGCTGAACCCGGCTTTGTCGAGCATGAAGCGCGGATAAAGGGAGCCCGAGGTGGAGCTGATGTCCCCGAAGGCGAACTTCTTACCCTTCAAGTCCTCGACCCGCCGGTAAGGGCTGTCCGCCCGCACGATGATGGCGCTGTAGTACTTGCTGGTGTTGGTTTCACGGTCGATCTCTGTGACGATGGGGTAGACGTCGGCGCGCGCCTCCGCCTGCAAGTACGTGAGCCCACCGAAATAGGCGATGTCCAGCTTGTCCGATGCCATCGCCTCGACCACGCCCGCGTAGTCGGTGGCGACGAAGGTCTCTACTGGCTGCCCCATCGCTCGGCCCAGGTATTCGCGGAAGGGCTCGTACTGGGCGCGCACGCGATCCGGGGCCTGGTTCGGGATGAGCCCGACCCGCAGCGTCGGCGGCCGCTCGGCCCCAGTGACTGACGGCGCGCAGGCGACCGCGGCCAGCACCAGACTCAGCGCGGAGAACATCACGATCGTGAATACAGGTCGGAAATGGGTGGGACGAGCCATAGCTAACCCTCACGTACGCAACGTGCCCGTGGACGGAACACGCTGTTTCTTTGATGAACCACAAGCGTACCTGCGCAGTATGCCCTGGGCAAGATGCATGCCGATTTGGTATGGATGCGGCGGGGAGGTGGCCTCTCCCCGTTCTGGGAGGGGTTGTCAGGTGATGAGCGTTTCAGCCCGGAGATAGGCGGGCATTCCCGAAGAGGCGAGGCATGCCTCGCCCGGGCCACCATGTCGGGGGACACGGGTCGGGAATGCCCAACCCCTACGGGTGGCACGCACCGGTCGGCAGCGACCGTCAATAACCTGCGACCAACTGCGTCGCGGCTACGCTACTTCGAAAGGCGCCAGTCGTTGATGAATCGCGTGGTCCGCGGGTCCTCGCCGCCCAGGTCGAGCTCTCGGAGCTCGCGCAGCCGTTCGAGCTGCCGCTCCGCCAGGGGCAGCAGGCGCCGGATCTCGGCGTCGCCCAGGTGGATGCCCGCCACCTCTTCGAGCATGGCGCACAGGGTCGCTTCCGTCAGTGCCATGAGTCGTCTCCTTTGATTCCGGTGACGGAGATTCGTTCGATAAGTAGGGGCTCGGCATGCCGAGCCCGCGGGCGATGCATGCATCGCGCCTACCTGGGCTGTCTTCAGCCTCCACGACCGCCAAGTTTTCCCATCAAATCCCTTCACTACTGGGCTGTTCCCTCTGGACCTTCTCTCCGGCTGGCCGCTACGAAGAGCGCGCCGTACCGGATTCCGCAGGCGTCCCGATCAGAGCGATGGCCTCATCCAGCGTCATTACGCGGGCGAAGATGGGGAACACCTCCTCCATGAACATCCGGTGGACGTTGGGGCGCCCGGAGGTGCACACGTCGCTGAGGATTATCAGGTTGAAATCGCGGTCGCGGGCTGCGTAGGCGGTGCTCGCCACCCCAATCTCAACGGCCCCGCCGGCGATCATGATGGTGTCGATCCCCGCCGTGCGCAGGCTCAGCTCCAGGTGTGTCTGGAAGAACGTGCTCCAGCGATGCTTCTTAATGACGTAGTCGCCCGCGTCGGGCGCCAGCTCCGCGATGATCGCGGCCTCCGGACTGCCGGCAGCTGCGCCCGGACGGCGGGAGACGCGTGGCGGCTCGCCGGGCCTCCCGTCGTACCCGAGCCCCACGACCTGCGGGGCGAAGTCCCGTCCGTCCGGTCGGTGGTCCGCCTGCCCGTAGAAGACCGCGATGCCCGCGTCGCGGCAGGCCTGGTTGAGCTTCATCATCCGTGGGATGACGCCGGTAGCGTCGATGCCCGCCTGCCGTTCGGCGTCCGCGGGGTGGAGGTAGATGTTGAGGGTGTCGAAGAACAGCATCGCCGTCTTGCTGGGAACGATGGGGAACTCGGCCATCCTTGCCTCCTCCCTCGTTTCGTCTGGCCCGAGTATATTTCACGACCGTCGCGCTTCAGGTGCGCCGCTCCCAGTAATCGCATGAGCCGCGGCGCGCGTCGTACAGCAATTCTGTACGATTCTCGTTGAAAGCGGGGTAAACCATGACAGTACAAACGACCTATACCGATGCGCGTGCGAACTTCGCCCGCCTATGTGACCGCGCCACCCAGGACCGCGAGACCATCATTATCAAGCGACGTGGGGCACCGGATGTGGCCCTCATAGCGGCGGACGAGCTGTCGGGTCTGCTCGAAACGGTCCACCTCTTACGGTCGCCTAAAAACGCGCGGCGCCTCCTTGAGGCCATTAACGATGCGTTGGCGAATCCGGGGGAGCCGCAGACGGTCGATCAACTGCGCCGCGAATTCGGCCTCGGGTCTCCTGAATAGCGAGCCGCCGCCGTATGCAGTTTTCCGCCCCCGCTTTCGCGAGGATCTACGTTACTGGGTCGCGACTGACCGTCGCATCGCGCTCCGGGTCTTAGACCTCATCGAAGCGATTATCCGAGATCCGTTCCAAGGGGTCGGCCGTCCCGAGCCTCTGAGGCACCTGGCGTCTGGAACGTGGTCTCGGCGGCTGACGCAAGAGCATCGTCTGGTTTATATGGTGACGGGCGATCACATCGATTTCTTACAGGCCCGATACCACTACTGAGAAGGAGAGTGCGCCATGCGGTCCTACGACAATCTGCGAGCCGCGACGGTCAGATCCGGACTCATGCTGGAGGTGGCCGCCGAGTTGGTTGGCCGGTACGACTGGCCCATGAAGCAGGCGCGCATTCAACTCCGGGAGCAGGGGGGCGAAAGCTGGGGGCTGTCGCTCTTCGCCAGCGACGCGCCCGGCACGATCGATGAGGTCATGGGAGGTGACGTCCAGGTGGGGATCGTAAACCCGAGCGCCGTGCTCGCCATGGCCTATCGCGGGACGGGCCCGTTCCCTGAGCCCCTCCCAGTCCGAGCCATCACGGTGATCCCGCAGTTCGATCAGCTGGGCTTTGCAGTGGCCGGGCGCACCGGCCTAACCTCACTACGGGAGCTCGCCGAGCGACGTTACCCCCTACGGCTGTCGCTGCGGGGACAGCGCGACCACTCGGTGCATCTGATCGTGAACCAGGTGCTGGCCGCGGTGGGTCTCTCCCTGGCCGACATTACGGCGTGGGGCGGGGAGGTCCGCTACACCAGCCAGCTGCCCAGCGGCCGGGACAGGCTCGGCGCCGCCGAGCGAGGCGAGATCGACGCCATCTTCGACGAGGCGATGCCCACGTTTGGAGCGAGGGCGCTCGATATCGGCATGCGCTTCCTGCGGCTGGACGAGGCGCATCTGACACAGCTGGAGCAGATCGGCTTGCAGCGGGTGGCGATAACCCGCGAGGAGTATCCGGCGCTCGCCGAGGACGTGTGGACCGTCGATTTCAGCGGCTGGCCCGTGTTCGTGCGGGAGGACCTGGACGACGGCATCGTGCGAGCCTTCTGCGCTGCGCTGGAGGCGCGCAAGGACCGCATCCCCTGGTATGGCGAGGGGCCGTTGCCCCTGGACCAGATGTGCCGCGATACGCGCGATGGCCGGCTGACGACGCCGCTCCACCCCGCGGCCGAGGCGTTCTGGCGGGAACAAGGCTACCTTTAGGCAATACGGAGATGTCACCCTGAGCCGAAGGCGAAGGGTCTGCCGTCGGTGACACGTGACCAGCTGTAGTTGCTATCTGCCCCAGATCCTTCGGGCTGCGCCCTCAGGATGACACTTTCCATCCGCATTTCTGGTATCCGCGCCTCCTGCCTTTCCTATCCCGGTTGCCGTCCGTCCTCGAACGTGTCGTTCAGCTGGAAGAACCGGATGGCGTTCCCCGCGATCATCTGATGCTTCTCGTCCTCAGGCACTTCCGCGAACATGTGCTCAATCGTGGCCTGGGAGTTCGGCCAGTCGGACGGGTCGTGCGGAAAGTCGGTGGACCACATCACCTGGTCGACGCCGATGTAGTGGCGCAGCTCGACGCCAACGGGGTCGTCCATGAACCCCCATAGGCAATGCTCGCGGATCTGGTCGCCGGGCGCGCGTAACAGCGGCTTCAGTCCCTGGAGCCGTTCGTGGTAGTAGCGGTGGCGCCGATACATGATGTCCGCCTGCTGCAGGAAGACGGGCAGCCACCCGATCTGGTTCTCCGCGAAGAAAACCTGGAGTTTCGGGAACCGCTCGAAAACGCCGGCGACGGCCAGCCGCGCGGCGATCGTCGCCGCCTTGACGCCATATGTGGAGATGCGCCGCCCGAGGTCGAGGCCTCGCTGGTCGCGGTCGACGCGCTGGCGCCCGCCCTCTGCGAACTCCGTGTGCACAGTGACCGGCATGTCCATCCCGACGATGGCGGCCCAGAAGCGGTCGTCGTCGGGGCTCGGCATCGGCTTGCCTGATGGGTAGCGGTTGAGGTTGATGCCCCTGAAGCCGAGCCTGGCGCAGTGCTCGAGCTCGTCAATGGCCCGGTCTATCCCGCGATCGGGGATGAGGCCCATGGGAAGCAGACGGTCCGGATTGACGGCCTGATACTCCTCCGCCAGAAACTCGTTGTAGGCGCGCACGACCGCATGGTAGGCCTCGTCGTCGGCGATCCCGTGCCAGAGGCCACGTCCTGAGACGCCGGGGAATAAGATCTCGGCGTCCACGCCGTCCTGGTGCTGCTCGCGCAGCCGTTGCTCGGCCGAGCCCGACCCCGGCTCCTGGTCATAGGTCATCGGTCGGTCGGGGCCCCACTCTTCGAACGCGAACCCGGCGTTGTGGGCATGCAGCTTCAGGAGGGGATTTCCCTCGGAGAGAACCGCATCGCCGCCGTTGGCGAGCCGGACAGTCCGTGGCGCGCGCTCGCGGTGTTTCTCAGGAACCCGGTTCCGCCAGCGGTTGGGGCTGGTTTCGAGGTGGGCATCGGACGAGATGCAGCGATACGGTCGTCGCATTGGTGCGCCTCCACAATGGAGATCATTTGGCTGGAGAAATCTTCGGCCCTCGCCCAGGCCGCCGTCAAGCCGGCTTCAAATCCCTTCACTCGAGCGAGATAGGCGCTCCACGCGCACTCCGATCAGGCGGAGCAGCTTCAGGCGCGGGTTTTCGCGGCGGTCTAGAAACGGCAGGAGCAGGCGCATCACCTCGCGCCACAGCGCCGCTTCGGTGGCCACCGGCTGGGGAGGAGTGTGCGACCGGGTCAGCGTCCTGAAGTCGGCGAAGCGGACGGTGATGGTCACCGTGCGGAATGAGCGGAACCCGTGGGCGCCCAGGCGCTGGAACACCTCGTGCGCCAGGTGCTCCGCCCGCTCGAGGATGAACGCTGCTGCCAGGGTATCGTATTCGAAGGTCTCCTGCTCGCCGATGGATTTCGCCTCTCGCTCCCTCCCTACGGGGCTCTCCGAGATCCCCTGGGCTTTAGCGAGGATGTCCTGGCCCCAGCGGCCGAAACGCTCGAGGAGGCGGGTCGGGTCCATGCCCCGCAGATCGCGAACGGTCCGGATCCCCTGATTCCGGAGGAGGGCTTCTGTCTTGGGCCCCACGCCCGGGATGACGCGGACCGGCATCGGATCGAGGAAGCCCTGCACGTCCTCGGGCCGCACGACTGTCAGCCCCTCGGGCTTCTGGAAATCGGATGCGATCTTCGCGACGAGCTTGTTGGGACCGATCCCGACGGAGCACGTCAGCCCCTCCCGCCGCTTGATGTCGGCCTGCAGCGCTCGGGCTCGGTCGGCAACGGCCTCGAACCCGCCGAGCGACGAGACGTCGAGGTAGGCCTCGTCGATGCTGGCCGGCTCGAACGCATCGGCGCCCTCGGAGAGCAGCCCCATGACGCGGTGGGAGACCTCCGAATAGAGCCGGTGATCGCCCCGCACGAAGATCGCCTCGGGCTCACCCCTTCGGCGCGCCGCCTGCGCGAGCTGCCAGGCGCGGGAGATCGGCAGCGCGGACCTGATTCCGTACTTGCGCGCCAGGTAGTTCGCGGTTGTCACTACGCCGCGCCCCTGGCCTTCCTTCGGGTCCGCTCCAACGACTACAGGCTTGCCGCGCAGCTCCGGTGTGTAGTGCTCCTCCACGGCGGCGTAGAAGGCGTCCATGTCCACATGCATGATGATGCGCACCGGCGGGACCTCGGCTCCGGCGTTCACTGCCCTACAATAGCAGCCCGGGGACTGAGGACTGCGGGCGGGGACTGAGCATGACTGAAGCGAGGACAAGCACCGAACATCAGGCCCGTCGGACGGAGCCGTTTCAGCGGTTCCGCGTCAACCCGGCGCTGCTGGCGAGCGGCAAGAAGACAACGCCCCTGGCGGCCAGCGACATCCTTGCGAGCTACGTTCAGGTGGCGCAGGACGGAGGGGAGAACTTCCTCCACGCTCACGCCGGGGAAGACCAGATCTTTGTGGTGCTCCAGGGCGAGGCGACGTTCTATACGGAAGGCAACCGGGTCGCGGCAGTGCTCCATCGCTTCGAGGGGATGCTGATCCCACGGCGGACAAAGTACTGGTACGAGTGCACGTCGGGGGAGAACCTGGTGATCCTCCGGTTCCTGGCCTCGGCTCAGAACGACGAGCAGGGCATCGTTCGCTATAGCGAGAACCAGCGGGCGTCGGTGCCGCCCGAGCCCATCGACGGCAGGCGCTTCGGCGACGACTGAGGACTAAGGGCTGAGGACTGAGCGTCGCAAAGCGCCCTCCCCGCTCAGTCTCCATGTGCCGCGGGGTCAGGGCTGCGGCGCAGCCAGGTGGGAGACTGGGATCGGCTCCCCCAGCTCACCATCAGGCAGGCGAGCCTCCGCGAACGCCAGCTCGTAGACTTCGTTCCACTTCGCTCCGCAGACGTCGCACTGGACCCTTTGCCACGCCGTGCCAGCCTCGGAGTCCCAACCCCCGCCTGCGACGTCGTCGCTGCCGCAAAACGGGCAACCCGTTCCACCCCAGCCGTCTGGCGTCGTTGTGCCTGTCGACAAAGCCGCTCCTCGCAGCGCGCTAGTTGAGATCTCGCAGCTGGTCGCAGATGCGACTCAGCACGCGGTCTAGCTCCAGGTGCGTCGGCACGTCGCGAGGCTCATAGTGATCTCCGGCAGGCTGGTAACACACCAATCCGCATGCGTCCATGACGTGGTCCGCAGCCTCAGCGACGCGCACCGCTGCCCGAAGATCGTTCGCGTCGATCACTCTGACCGCCAGCAGAAGGTAACACGAGGGTTTCGAGCGCTTCAGCCAGCTGAGGAAATCACCTGTGGGCCCGCCTCCCTGGCCAGCTGTCCGCGCCGATTCGGCCTTCAAGTCTATCGTCTTGAGCCCTGCCTCTTTGATCCGCTTGTCGAGGTCCGCGCTGCCGCGCCGCCCGAGCGGGTTTGGCTGCCTCGGATTCCGCACGCCTTTCGGTGCACCCGCGATTTTGGTTTCGATTAGCACTTCCAGGGGTCCGCGAGCGGGGTACGCAGCGTCGAGATTGTGGTTGCGGAAGATGCGACCGTGCACGCCCGGACGGTGTTCCAGTTGCTTGCTGGAGCACCGTTCGAGCAACACGCAAATGAGGTCGGTGAAGAAGTCCCCCTTGCAGTTCTGGTTGTCCCCCTGGTCCGCGATTCCGCGCGCGAAGTTCTGGTCGAACCTCCATAACGCGCCCAGGAAGCTCGATTCGGCGTGGACCCACGTTGACCAGGGCTCGCTCAGGGCTCGGATAAACGCCTCCCAAAGCGGGGCGCAACCCGGACTGGTGGCGACTCTGTTGCTAAACGTGCGCGGCAAGAGCCCTCTGCATGCCCCGCTCGCTGAGCGGCAGTGAGAGCCGCAAGCCGGCTCGGCTCCGCTGTCGCCGAGCCCATGAGTCCTGAATCACGGCAATTTCGCTCGCATCGAGCCCCATGAACCCTCGAAGCACAACATCGTCGACCAGAGCAATGGCATCGCGCGCCTTGCCCGCCCTTAGGTAACTATCTACATCCTCAAGCAGGGGCGACAGAGACACGAGCTCTGCTGGAGACAGGCTGGGAAGCAAGATGCGACCTGCCTCCGAAGGCTCTAGCTTGAGTACGCCGCCGCCATAGTGGCGTCCGGAGCGCTCCGCGGAAAGCATCGTGGCGGAGTTGTAGAAGGACGTGACGACGCCGCCCATCTCCCAGGTTTTCGACGAATCGACCCGGACGCAGAGCAGGTTGTTGGAGCACGTGGCCCCAGCGGTATTAAGCACCAGCCGAGGAACCTGGTGTGACATGTAGGTGAGAAAGGCGTCCGGGATCACTACCCCGGGCACAACGTGCCACGGCTCCCTCATCCGGCACTTGTATCGTTCGGGGATGCCGCGTTCGTGCCCTTCGCGGATATATCGTGCGACGGCTTCGTTCTCCGATCCGCGTCCCGTCCACAGGAGGCAGGGTTCGTCGCGGCTCGACGCCGCTGCGAAGTCCGCTGGGGTCAGCTGAGCCCCGGGAACCTGGCGAGCTGCCACGACGGTGGGCCTCAGCACTTCGTCCGGGAATCCTCGCCGACGTGCCTCGGAGGGCTTGAGCACGAAGTAATCGTTGGCGCCGCTGACGTAGCCGATCCCGGGCTTCCCGAGCGCTCGAAGCGGAACGAGCCGTCCCGCTGCGAGAAGTTGGTCCAGCAGCCCCGTCGCCGCGTCTGTCGCTGCAACGTGCCACTTTTCGGGATGCTCCGACGCTGCGAATGCCTCGCTCGACCGCAGGACACGCTCCAGATCAGCGAGGTCGTTTGGATGCGACACGCTCGCTAGGCGGAGCTGACCCGCTTGCGAAAGACCCTTTCCCTCAGCAAGGACAAGGACTACCCGCTCCTGGGAGCGTGGAAACAGGTATCCATCGAACCCAATCACAGCCGTACTCTCAAAAGTGTGGCGTAAGAACGCGCGGACGCTCGCGGCGTATGCCGAATGCACAAGCTCTTCAGGGAGAACGAAGGCGAGACGTCCGCCGCTCGAAAGGAAGCTGGTTGCGTGAATCACAAAGGCGGCCCAGGAGGAGGAGAGCCTTGACAGACGAACTCCCGCGTCGCGCGCCCGACCGACTGCAAAGGTCCGCGTGCGCCCCGCAAAGCGCTGGTACCGAACGTAGGGTGGATTGCCGACGACAGCTTGGACGCGAGGAAGCTCCGAGGGCCACAAGCCGGGCGCGTCGAGCTCGAAGAAATCACGCACGAGGAGTCTCGCGGCGGGGCCGGCGACGTCAGAAAGTACGTCGACCGTGGCAGAGACCGCCTCTGCGCTGACGTCGACACCGAAGAGGAGGCCACCCGGGGCGCGCTGGCCAAGGGAGAGCAGTCTTTCCGCTGCCTTGAGTAGAAAGTCCCCGTCCCCCACCGCGGGGTCCAGGACCCGCGTGTCAGGAGATCGAACCGCCCAGTCCACAAGGATCCGGACGATTTCGGGCGGCGTGTACCAGGCGCCCAGCTGTTTCTGGGTGTCCTTGTCAGCGGGGAGACTGGTCATCTGCACCCCCACCCTGATCGGCCGCCCCGTAGTCCCGGCCATTGCCGGAGGCTACAGCGGGCGGCGCTGGCCCGCAATCACAGCCGAGTCACAGCTAATATAGATCATATATTCTATTGGCACAAGTAGTGTTCGCGGCTCCGCTTCTCCTCGGCCCGCTCGCGCGCGTGCGGCGCCGCGAGGTAAGCTTGCGCCGAAGCTCGAATCTCGGAATAGGATCGACCGAGAGTAACTGGAGTAGCAGGTAGGCTAAACCGGGTCCCGCCGCCTGGCACCCCCACCTTCGCCAACCTCATTCATCAGGAGCCGTGCTTATGAGAGCGCTCGTCAATACCGCGAACTCGTCGAAACCGGCCGAGATTCGGGACGTGCCGGAGCCCACACCGGCCTCCAACGAAGTGGTTCTGGAGGTGCGCGCGGCGGCCATCAACCGCGGTGAGCTGCGGCTGTTGGCGGGGCGGCCGGAGGGCTGGCGGCCGGGCCAGGACATCGCCGGCGTCGTCGTGCAGCGGGCTGCCGATGGCAGCGGGCCCGCGGACGGGGCGCGGGTGGTGGCCCTCGTCGACGGGGCCGGGTGGGCGGAACGCGTCGCGGCGCCCGTGTCGCGCCTGGCGGTGCTTCCCGATGCAGTCTCGTTCGAGGCCGCTGCCACCCTCCCCATCGCCGGGCTCACCGCCCTGCGCGCCTTGCGCCTCGGCGGGTCCCTGCTCGGCAGTCGGGTACTGGTGACGGGCGCGGCCGGGGGCGTCGGCCATTTCGCCGTGCAGCTCGGGGCGCGCGCCGGGGCCACGGTTACGGCCATCGTGGGGCGCCCGGAGCGCGGCGAAGGGCTCGGGGCGCTGGGCGCCGCCCGCGTCGTCGTCGGCACGGATGGCCTGGAGGGGCCGTTCGATCTGGTGCTGGAGTCCGTCGGCGGCGCCTCGCTGGCCGCGTGTATCCGCTGCGCCGCGCACGGCGGGACGGTGGTGGTCTTCGGGAACTCCTCCGGCGAGGAGACGCCCATCAGCTTCCGCAATCTCGGTGACGCCCATGTGTGTGGCTTCCACGTCTATGGCTCGGGAGATCGACCAACCTTTGATGAAGACCTGGGGACTCTGGCGTCCCTCATCGCAGCGGGCGACCTCGATCCGCAGATCGGCTACGAGGGGAGTTGGCGTGACCCGCGGCCCGCCCTCGACGCCCTCCGCGACCGAAACGTCGTCGGCAAGGCCGTACTGCGCATCGACTGAAGTTCCGAGTTCCTAGTTCGAAGTTCCGTCCCCTCGGAACTCGGAACTCGGAACCCGTAAAGGAGGAGTGCATGCTGAGCCGTGAAGAGAACGAGCTGATCACCCACACCGGACGTGGGACGCCGTGTGGCGAGCGCATGCGCCGCTACTGGCAGCCGGCGGCCCTGGGCGAGGAGCTGCCGCCTGGGGGCCCGCCACTCCCCATTCGCCTCCTGGGCGAAGACCTGGTCCTGTTTCGCGATGAGCGCGGCCGCCCCGGCTTGCTGGGGCTCCACTGCTCGCACCGCGGCGCCGACCTGAGCTACGGACGTCTCGAGGCGGGCGGCCTGCGCTGCATCTACCACGGCTGGCTCTACGATGTCCACGGCCGTTGCCTCGAGCAGCCCGGAGAGCCGGCGGGCAGCACATTCCACGAGCGCATCCACCACCCGGCCTACCCCTGTCGCGAGGTGGGGGGGCTGATCCTCACCTATATGGGCCCGGACGAGCCGCCGCTGGTCCCATCCTACGATTTCCTCACCGCCCCCGACGATCGGCGCTTCAACACCAGGGTGTTTCAGGACTGCAACTATCTTCAGGGTAACGAGGGCAACATCGACCCGACCCACCACTCGTTCCTGCACTTGCGACTGGGGGCTGAGGACGACACTCGCTGGTCGTTCTACGCTATCGACCGCGCTCCCCTGATCGAGGCCGAAGAGACGGACTTCGGCGTGCGAGTCTACGCGGTGCGCAGGGCGTCCGGGGACCGGCACTACGTCAAGGTCTCCAACTTCGTGCTGCCCAACCTGAGCGCCATCACCGGAGACCGCGACGGTTACAGCGTGAACTGGCATGTGCCCATCGACGATACGCGCCACTGGAAGTACAACGTCACGTTCCGGCGGTCCGGCCCGCTCGACCACCAGGCCAGAGCCGGCGGGCGCTCGCCGATGACCGCCGACTACCGCCTGATCCGCAACAAGGCGAACCGCTATCAGCAAGACCGCGAGGAGATGGCGAGTCGCACGTTCAGTGGGCTGGGCTTCGACTTCCAGGCGCAGGACACCTGCGTTACGGAGGGCGCGGGTCCCGTTCAGGATCGCTCGCAGGAACACCTCGGGTACGTGGACACCGCCATCATCGCGGCGCGGAGGATGCTGCTGCGAGCGATTCGCGACGTGCAGGAAGGACGAGAGCCGCCCCACGTCGTACGCGATGCGGCCCGCAACGACTTCTCACACATCGTCGCGCGCAAAGAGGTGCTCCCCCGGACGGTGGAATGGCGCAACTTCTGGGAGCGCGAGGCAAGCGGCGAGCTCGCGCTCGACCCTGTCGGCGTAAGGGCGTGAGGGCAAGCAGGCTGCGGAAGGAGGTCGGTCTCCGCTCGTGGTGATCCTGTGGAAACACATGGGGCCCTTCGACAAGCTCAGGGTGAGCGGTTTTCTTCAGCAGCCTGCAAGGACCGACCCCCTCACCCCAACCCTCTCCCCCTCGGAGGGGGAGAGGGGGTCAGTTGCTGCGCCTCGCCCCTTGGGGGAGAGGCCGGACGAGCCATCGCCAGGCGGGCGGGGCCGAGCGACCGGCGCGCGCGAGTGAGCTCACTTGCGTCCATTTGACTTGCTCCAGCCGACGAGTGCCGAGGAGGCGGTGGGCTTGATCGCCCAGCACGGCGACGAAGCGCGGCTCATCGGTGGCGGCGCCATGCTGATGATCCTGTTGCGCGAGCGCCTCATTGATCCGCGCTACTTGATCAGCGTCCTGAACATCGCGGGACTGGACGACATATCCGCCGACGCTGACGGGATGTCGGTGGGCGCCACCGCCACCCTCGGCGCGATGGAGCGCTCCGCGCGGATGCGCGAGCGGTACCCTGTCCTGGCCGAGGCGCTACGCCTGGTCGGCAACGTGCGCGTCCGCAACGTGGCGACTATCGGCGGCCACCTCGCGCAGGCGGACATCCACCTCGACCTGCCTCCGGTCCTCGTGGCCCTCGAGGCGTCCGTGGTAGCTCGCGGGCCGGGCGGAGAACGGCGCATCCCCCTCAACGAGCTGGTCGTCGGCTATTACGAGACGGCGCTGGCGCCTGACGAGATGCTCGTGTCGGTGCGCATTCCCGCGCCACCAGCAAGGCTGCGCGGCGTGTATCTCAAGTACTGCTCGCTCACGCCCAATGACTGGCCGACGGTGGGCGTGGCGGCGTTCATTGAACGTGAGGATGGGCAAGATGGGGACGGGCAGGGTGGGGATGGGCAACGTGAGGACCGGCAGGCCGACGATGGGCAGGCCGACGATAGGCAGGCCAGCGGCGGGGAGCCCGCCGATGGCCGCGCCGGCAACGTGCGCATCGTCGTGGGCTCGGTCTCGGAGCGCCCGCTGCGGCTGCCCGAGGCCGAGGCCCTGCTGCGAGGCGACCGGCTGACCCGAGGGGCGCTTACCGAGGTCGCGCGGCGCTACGCAGCGGCAGCCGAGCCACTGGCGGACGTGCGCGGCTCGGTCGAGTACAAACGCACGATCACAGAGGTCTACGTGCGCCGAGCAGTGGAGGCCGCGGCCGCCAGGGCAGGGCTGAGTATCGGAGGGTAGCATCGTCGCGCTTAGCTTTGTGATCCTCGCGCCGGCCGGGGCGTCACCCCCTCCCTCGCCCTCCCCCATCGAGGGGGAGGGAAGCAACCCCCCTGGCCCATCGAGGGGCAGGAAGATAGCCCCACCCCCATGGAAGAGGGGAAGGTTGCCCTCTCGCCCATCGAGGTGGAGGGAAGATAGGATTGCCCCCTCTCGCCCATCGAGAGGAAGGAAAGATACCCCCTCCCCCCTTGCGGGGGAGGGGTGGGGTGGGGGGTACGCGCTTCAGTGATGTTGCAATAACAGCGGAGGGGCAGTAGACGATGGATCTCTCGATTGTCGGGACCGACGTGCGGCGCCTGGAGGGGCGGGAGAAGGTCACAGGGCGCATCGAGTTCACCGACAACATCGAGCTGCCCGGGATGCTGCACGGCATGATGCTCCGCAGCCAGATACCGCACGGGCGCATCATCCACGTCGACACGAGCCGCGCCCAGCGCCTGCCCGGCGTGTACGCCGTGCTCACGGGCGCCGATCTGCTCCAGATGAACGTCGATCCGTACGTGGGGCCGGCCTTCAAGGACCAGGCGCCTCTCGCCATCGAGAAGGTCCGCTACGCGGGCGATCCCATCGCCGCCGTCGCAGCCGTCGACCGCGACGCCGCTGAGGAGGCCCTGGAGCTGATCGACGTCGAGATCGAGGAGCTACCCGCCGTCTTCGACGTCGTGGAGGCGATGAGGCCAGGTGCGCCGCTCATCTGTGAGCGCCTGGTGCCGGCAAGGACATTCGCCGACCTCATCGAGCTGCTGGGCGGCGAGGACGTGCCGGCCACCAGCAACGCGTGCTTCCAGTACAAGCTGCGGCGAGGCGACGTAGACGATGGCCTGCGCCGCTCCCATCGGGTCTTCCAGCATACCTTCTCGAATCCCGCCACCCAGCATGCCGACCTCGAGTACCACTGCTCCATCGCCCGGTGGGACGCACACGACCACCTCCAGATGTGGTCCGCGACCCAGAGCCCCTCCTACGTGCGCATCATGCTGGCCAACATGTTCCACCTCCCGGAATCCCGCGTGCGCGTGATGGTGCCCTACCTGGGAGGCGGGTTCGGCGCCAAGCTCTACATGAAGCTCGAGCCCATCGCCGCGCTGCTGGCGCGCGTGGCCGAGCGGCCTGTGAAGGTCCGACTCAGCCGCAAGGAGGAGTTCCTCACCATTACCAAGCACGGGGTTACGACCACCCTCACGACGGGCGTCACGCGGGACGGCCGCATCCTCGCACGAGACTGCCAGATCATGTGGGACACCGGCGCATACGCCGACATCGGTCCGCGGGTCACGCACAAGTCGGGGTATACGAGCGCCGGTCCCTACGACATCCCCAACGTGCGCATCGACTCCTTCAGCGTCTACACCAACAAGCCTCCCGCGGGCGCCTTTCGAGGCTTCGGCATCATGCAGGTGTGCTGGGCGTACGAGTCGCAGATGGACATCATCGCCCGGGACATGGGCTGGGATCCTGTTGAGTTTCGACTCAAGAACGTGCTGCGCGAGGGCGACCAGCAAGCCACGGGAACAGTGGTGCACAGCCTGGGTCTGGACGAGTCGATCCGGGCCGTTGCAGCGGCCGTGGGAATGGGTGGCTCGGCCCCCACCCCAACCCCTCCCCCAATTCTGGGGGAGGGGCTCCCACCTCACCCCCTCCCCCAATTCTGGGGGAGGGGCGAAGGGGAGGGGGCCCCGGTCGCGCGTGGCAAGGGGATCGCCTGCAGCATGAAGGCCGTGATCACACCCTCGGCCTCCGCCGCAACTGTGCTGGTACATGCGGATGGCAGCGTGTCTGTGCTGGCCAGTAGCGTGGACATGGGCCAGGGATCGGACACCCAGCTCGCGCAGGTGGCGGCTGAAGAGCTGGGCGCTCGTCTGGAGGACGTGTCAATCGTCCATCCCGATACGGACGTGACGCCCTACGACCTCATTACGGCGGGAAGCCGTACCACGTTCCACATGGCGAACGCCGTCCGCCTGGCCGCCATCGACGCCCGCAACCAGCTCTGGGCGACGGCCGCGGAGCTGCTGGACGCCGCGCCGGGCGAGCTCGTCGCGCGTGGCGGCCGCGTCTGGGCGTCGTCGTCGTCCGATCGCTCGCTCCCTTTGGGGCAGATCATGTTCGCCCGCTTCGGCGCTCGGGCTGGGACGATCGTCGGCAGCGGGAGCGTCGAGACCGTCCACGGACCGACGGACCTGGAGACGGGCCAGAGCGACAACGTGACGGCGCACTGGCTCTGCGGGGCCACCGCGGCCGAGGTGGAAGTGGACACGGAAACCGGCCAGGTCCGAGTGGTGGACCTGGCCACAGCGGTGGACGTCGGCAAAGCCATCAACCCCTTCGCCTGCCGACAGCAGATCGGCGGCGCCAGCGTCCAGGGCACGGGGCCGACGCTATTCGAGGAGATGCTGCTCGATGCCGGCCAGGCCCTGAACGCGTCCTTCGTCGATTACAAGATCCCGTCATTCATGGACCTGCCGGACCGGGTGCAACCGCTGATCGTCGAAGTGCCGCATCCGGACGGCCCGTACGGCGCCAAGGGTATCGGCGAGGCGGGGATCTTCGCCATCGCTCCAGCTATCGCGAACGCGGTGGCGGACGCCGTGGGCGCACGGGTGATGGACCTCCCGCTCACCCCCGAGAAGGTGCTGCGCGCCATGCGCGAGGCGTCCCCCTCCGCCCACGGCGAAGAGGGCCGTGCCGAGGGCTTCTCCTGACAGGGAGAGGGTTGGAGTGAGGGCTTCCCCTCTCCCCCCTACCAGGGCAGGGGGAGAGGGTTGGGGTGAGGGGGTCGAGACATGAAACACGAGATCGAGCTGACCGTCAACGGGCGGGCGCATCGCCTCGTCGTCGACAGCCACCGCACGCTCCTCGAGACCTTGCGAGACCAGCTGAAGCTGTTCGGCGCGCGCGAGAGCTGCGGGATGTCGCTGTGCGGGGCATGCACGGTTCTGGTGGACGGCCTTCCCGTCAGCTCATGCAGTTACCTCGCAGCCCGCGCCGGCGGGCGAGTCGTTACGACGGTCGAGGGTCTGGCCACGGGCGACGAGCTGCACCCAGTCCAGCGCGCCTTCATCGAGCACGGCGCCTTTCAATGCTCGTACTGCACGCCCGGCATGATTCTGACGGCGGTCTGCCTGCTCGGGGAAAACCCCGCCCCCACCGTCGAGGACGTGAAGGAGTACATGGCGGGCAACCTGTGCCGCTGCGCCAGCTACACCGAGATCATCGAGGCCGTCATGGCCGCCGCGGAACAGAGTCGCGTAGATTCGTGACCCCCGGGGTTGGCGTCACCCCCTCCCTCGCCGAGGGGGAGGGAAGAAACCCCCTCCCCCCTTGCGGGGGAGGGTTGGGGTGGGGGGCACGAACCTAGCTGACTGTCTCGCGATCCCCCTGCACGACCCTTACTGCGGGGCTACACTGTAACGAACGCAAGCCGGATGCGGCCGCCCCCTCTGGCGGTCCCGCCGGGCTAAATAGGAGGTGCATGATGAGTGGCGCAATCAGGATCTTGAGGTGCGTGGGTATCGTGTCTATGTTGGCGGTGGTGGCGGCGGGCTGCGCGGCTCCACCGGGAGCGAGGACATTGCAGGATGGGGAAACCGGGAGGCCCAGCGCGCCCAAACGCATCCTGGCGGGAATCCTGGGGGACCCATACACGCTGAGCCGAGCCATCAACGCGGCGGGCACAGGGTCCATCCGCGGCGTTAGCGAGGCGGAGAAGCTTATCCACGCCGGCACCGCGATCGCCGATGCGCAGGGCGTCTTCCAGCCACAGCTCGCCGAGGCAGTACCGACGCTGGAGAACGGCGGGTGGCGGGTGTCCCCTGACGGGCGAATGGAGACAACCTGGAAGCTCAGGCCCAACGCACGCTGGCATGATGGAACGCCAGTTACGTCAGCGGATCTGTCATTTACGCTCATGGTTGGCCAGGACAAGGACCTGGCGCTCGCCGCCTACCCCGGATACACGTCCATCGAGTCGATCGAGATGCCGGACGAGCGAACCGCTACGGTGAAGTGGAGGCGGCCGTTCATCGAGGCCGACCGCCTGTTCACTCACGAGTTCGCGCTCCCCTTCCCCAAACACGTGCTCGAAGGTCCGTACGCCACCGACAAGGCGGCGTTCCTGGAAATCCCTCACTGGACCACGGATTACGTCGGGGCCGGCCCCTTCCGCGTCCGCGACTTCGTGCGCAACAGCCACATGGTGCTCCAGGCTTTCGACGACTACGTTCTCGGCCGACCGAAGGCGGACGAGATCGTGGTGCGCTTCATCTCCGATCCCAACACTTTGATCGCCAATCTGCTCGCCGGCGAAGTGCAGGTGACGATAGGGCGTGGCATCAACCTGGAGCAGGCGATGCAGGTCGCCGCGCAGTGGGCCGACGGCAAAATGGAGTCGAAGCCCGCCAACTGGATCGCTCATTACCCCCAGCTGCTGACGCCGAATCCGGCGATCATCGGCGACGTCCGCTTCCGCCGGGCTCTCCTGCATGCCCTGGACCGGAAGGCTATGTCGGACAGCTTGCAGGGCGGCGAAGCGCCCGTGGCCCACTCGTGGTATGAGATCGGCGCGGGCGACTACCGCGACGTCGAACGCTTCATCGTCAAGTACGACTACGATTCGCGGCGGGCATCGCAGCTCGTGGAGGACCTGGGTTATGCGAAGGGGCCGGATGGCTTCTTCCGCGACGGGGCGGGCCAGCAGCTCGTCATTCAGAGCATGACCAACGCCGGTGACGACCTCAAGGAGAAGATGCTGCTCGTGGGCGCCGATTACTGGAAGGCTATCGGGGTCGGAGTCGACACGGTTCTCACGCCGCGCCAGCGCGCTTCCGACCGCGAGTACCGCGCCACGTTCCCCGGCTTCGACCTGGTGCGCCAGCCGTTCGAGCCGGAGCGCATCCACGGGTCAGAGGCTGCGCTGCCGGAGAACCGCTTCAGCGGCAAGAACCGCACGCGCTACATGAACGCCGAACTGGACACCCTGATCGACCGCTACTTCACCACGATTCCGACGCAGGAGCGCCTCCAGATCCTCGGTGGGATGCTCCAGCACATGTCGGACCGCGTGGTCGCCCTGGGCGTCTTCTACGGACCCGAGCCGATGCTCATCAACCACCGGCTTCTGAACGTGAATACGGTGCGAGCGCCGTCATCCGACGAGACGTGGAACGCCCACCAGTGGGACGTTCGGTAGCAACAGGCACCCAGGAATGGCCAGCGGGGTTCGGCAATGACGGATTCGGTTGACGAGCTGCGGTTCAAGGTGGCGACGGCCTGCCGCGTTCTGGGCATGCTGGGCCTGGTTCGGGAGTCGACGGGCCACGTGAGCGCCCGCATCCCGGGCACCGACGAGATGTGGATCCGGTGCCGCGGAGGGGATGAGTGCGGGCTGACCTTCACGGGCCTGCACAACGTCCGACGCCTGAACTTCGACGGTGAAGGACCGGGTCTCGGTACCGCCCACGGCGCACCCAACGAGACCGCCATTCATGGGGAGATCTACCGGGCGCGGCCCGAGGCGCAGGCCGTCGTCCACGCCCACCCGCCGTACGCCCTGTTGTGCGGTGTGACGAACCTGGAGCTCAAGCCCGTGTTCGGCGCCTTCGACCCATCGGCGCTCAGCATCATCCTAAAGGGCGTCCCGGTCTTCCCCCGGTCGGTCACCGTGTCGAACGCCAGGCTCGGCGCCGAGATGCTGGCCGCCATGGGCGACCGCGACGTCGTGCTAATGAAGGGCCATGGCATCACCGTGTACGGGCCGACGGTCGAGGCCGCGACAACGCTCGCCATCAAATTCGACAGTGTGGCCAACATCATGTGGCAGATCGCCCTTTCGGGCCGTACAGCCGACAACATCCCGCCCGAGGACATGGCTCAATACACGCGCCCGAGCGGCGGCGAGAGCCGCCAGCGCGGCGGCTGGGCAGGGCTCCCCGGCGTGGAGACCTGGGCTTGGAAGTACTACGTCAAGCTGCTGGAGGCCAACAACATCGGCCTGCCGGACGATTCGGGGGCCGATTAGCGCCTCAACCCCTGCCGTCCTCAAGCGCTAGCGCTGAGTCACAATGAGGTTGTCGAGCCGGACGTCCGCCGCGCTTCCTGCCGCCGCGACCACGAGGGCGAAGCCCCCTCCCTGGTATGTGCTGTCGCTGACGGACACGACCGGAACGCCGTTCACTGTCGCGGAGATGGTGCTCCCTGCGCATCTCAACTCCACGCGGTTGGTCTCGTTGCCGCGAAGGATGGAAGCCGAGGGCTGCCAGTCCGCCAGCACCACAGAACTCCCCGGATCGAGCCGGGCTAGCCTGAACGAGCGAAGGTCGGGACGCAGGACGAAGGCGTACGCACGCACCGGGGGCTCGCGCTGAAATCGACACCAGAGCTGGACGCCCAGGTCGGAATCCGATCCGATGAGCCGAACGTCGACGCCCATGGAGGCATCAGGATAGGCGCCGGGCAGCTGGATGAATACAGCCGCCGCCTCGGGGTCCTTCTGGACCATGTACTCTCCATCGACGTAACTCAAGCGCTGCCCCGGTTGAGTGGCTGATCTGGGCAGCCAGCCCGAGGCTGGATTGTCAAAGTTGTCCGCCAGGAGGATCGCGCCTGCTCCGGCCCCCGGGGTGGCCGTCGCGCCAGGGGTCGGCGACCCTCCAATGGGGGGCGTTGGGGTGACGACCGGGAACGGAGTCGTCGTCGCCGTCGGCACCGCCGTGGGCTCCTCGGAGGGCAGGGCCGTGGGCTCGACGGCTTCCTCCGTCGGCTCCGTCGATGTTTCGGGAACAGCCGTCTCCTCGTCCTCCTGAGCGACCGCGGGGATCGCCACCAGTAGAACGAGCACAAGCCCCACTGCAAGGTGTCGCCAGGCCATAACTGTCACCTCTCTTCCCGGACGCTGAGGTTCGCCACCTCGCAGGTGCCGGAATGGTGCAATCCCAAAATGGGCACCGAAGCCCGGCGTGTGGCGGAAGGGTATCACCCCCGGTCGGACGCCGCTAGCTGGCCTCCCCCCTATCGTGGGCGCCCACTAGCGCTCCGCTAGAGGTATGACGAACTTCAGCGCGCTATGCGTGTCTGAGAAACTGACGATCTTGACGTCGACGAGGCCCGCCGCCTTGCCCGCGGCCATCACGTCCGCCTCTCGGATGTGCTGCTTGCCCTTGGGGTAGACGACCCAGATCGCACCGTTCCGTCGGATGCAGGGGATCAGGCCCTCGATTTGGCCCAGGTCGTCCACGCTCATCGTCCCGAGAAACACGATCTCCTGGTCCCTGGCTTCTCTGGTCGTCGCCACTTCCTTCGTGCGGCGGCGCAGCTGCGCGTCGAAGTCGGCAGCGTCGATGCCAACCACCGTGACGTGCGTATCCTGCTTGACGCCGAGCTTGTCCAGGAGAGGGCTCGGATAGCGGATCTTCAGCGCCCACTGTTCCGCCCGCCGCCCGAGGTCGAAGACGGCGGTTCCGCCTGGAAACGTCACGCTGAGCTGTCCCCTGGCCGCCTCGACGGCCGCGATGTCCGCAAATGGGATCGCGAGCCGGAGATCGCCCCGGAAGAGCAGCTCGCTCGTCTCAAGCAAGGCCCGCCCCGCTGATACTCGTTCGCCGTAATGCACGGTGCATTCCGCTTCGAGCCCCATCGGGTATTCTCCACGCACGGTCCGGGGGTGAGGCGCAGGGCTTTCCGCCCCGCTGCTCACCGCCCCGCTGACCCGAATCCTACCGCAAGCTCGGAGCAGAGAGCGGTTGGCTGCACACTACGACGTGGTGATCGTCGGCGCCGGGATCATCGGGCTCGCCACGGCCCGGGAGCTCCTGCAGCGGCGTCCCGGGGCCCGCCTGGCCGTCCTCGACAAGGAAAGCGACGTCGCCCTCCACCAGTCAGGGCACAACAGCGGCGTGATCCACTCGGGCATCTATTACACGCCCGGGTCGCTGAAGGCGAAAGCCTGCGTCGCCGGGGGCGCCCAGCTCTATCGCTATTGCGAGGAGCGAGGTATTCACTTCGAGCGGTGCGGGAAGGTGGTCGTCGCCACCAGTGAAGACGAGCTGCCTCGCCTGGAGGAGCTTCACAGGCGCGGCCTTGCCAACGGCGTTCCCGGTATTGAGATGATTGGCCCCGAGAGGCTGCGCGAGATCGAGCCGCACCTGGTCGGTGTCGGCGCACTGTGGTCGCCCAACACCGGAATCGTGAATTACCGCGAGGTGGCCCTGGCCTACGCGCGGGACGTGCAGACCGCGGGCGGCGAGATCCTCACGCGACATGAGCTCATCGGTTGGCACCGGGATGAAGAGGCCACTGTGCTGGAGACGACCGGCGGTGACGTGTCGGCTGCCGCGGTCATCGCATGCGCAGGGCTGCACGCCGACCGTGTGGCAGCCCTGACGGGCGCGCCCGCCACGCCACGCATCGTCCCCTTCCGCGGGGACTACTACGTGCTCCGCCCGGAGCGGCGCGGCCTCGTGCGAAGCCTGATCTACCCTGTGCCCGATCCTGCGTTTCCGTTCCTGGGTGTGCACTTCACCCGAACGGTTGGCGGGGAGGTATGGCTGGGCCCCAACGCCGTCCTCGCCTTCGCCCGCGAGGGGTACCGCCGTACGGACGTCGTCCCGCGCGACCTGCTGGAGGTCATCGCTTATCGGGGATTCCGCCGCCTGACGGCTAAGTACTGGCGAACAGGCCTTGCCGAGATGTGGCGAGACGTCAGCAAAGCTGCGTTCCTGGCGTCGGGGCGCGTGTTCGTTCCGGAGCTGCAGCTTGACGATCTGCTGCCTGGGCCGTCCGGCGTCCGCGCCCAGGCCCTCGCGCCGGACGGCTCACTCGTGGACGACTTCGTGGTGGACCGAGCGGGCGGTGTGCTCCACGTGCGCAACGCGCCCTCGCCCGCGGCAACGTCGTCGCTGGCCATCGGCGCGATGATCGCCGATGCCTTCGAGCAAGGGACGCGCTAGTACAACGTCGTGCAAAATTCGTGACCCCGGGTCGGGGGTCACGAACTTCTGCGATTCTGGACTATTCGGCTGATTCAGCATGCCGGGGGCGAGGCCAGTTCCCGCGGGCGCCTCTGCCGAATGAGATCAGCGCACGGACAGACCGCGCGAGCTGGTCCCGGCATCAGGCGAGGAGGCTGGCGCCGACCTGGTACGAGTCACACGTGCCGGTGTCCTCGTCGAAGTGGCGAACTCGTACGTAGTACGTTCCACTCTCGGCGGCCGTGTACCGGACCAGGGAGCTCATACTGAATCCATGATCGTCATTCTCGACGAGCAAGGTGACGGCGTCCTCCCCGTAGAGGTAGAGGTACGTGTCGCAGGAGCGTCCGCTCGTGGAGATCTCGACGCGATCGCCGATAGTCAGCGCAACGAACAACCAGTCGTTGTCCCCGGGCATGTGCAGATTGCGCTCCTGCACCTGGCCATTCACCTCCAGCTCATAGGCCCCTTCCATTGAGTCGTCCGGCTCGTAGTCATCGGGGGCCAGCGCTGCGAGGACTGTTGCGCTGATCTCGTAAGTGCGGCAGACCCCGGCTCGTTCATTCAGGTGGCGCACGCGGCCATAGTAGGTGCCGGTCTCTGGGGCCGTGGTTCTGATGATCGAGCTCAGGCTCGGCCCGCTGCTGTCGTTCTCGGCGAGAATCGACACGCCGTCAGGGCCGTAGAGGTACAGGTGGGTGGCACAGGCCTGAGAGCCGGCGAGCAGGCGAATCCTCTCGCCTGCCTGCAACGGGATGGTCACCCAATCGTTGTCGCCTGGAACGTGGAGGTTGCGCTCCTGCGGAGGCGCGCCGGGCTCGAGCAGACGCGCATGCTGTGGCGAGTCGTCGGGCTCGTAGCCGTCGGCGAGCACGGCGGTGAAGAAGGCCTGAATCGATTCGGTTGCGATGCCGAAGTTGAGCCCGATGCTGTCACGCACGCTGAAGCTTGCCACCCCGATGAGCTTTCCCGACATGTTCACGACCGCTCCGCCGGAGCTCCCCGAATTCATGGCGGCGTCCGTCTGCACCAGAACGACCCCGTCTATCTCCCGGACGCCGGAGAGCAGCCCGCGAGTGATCGTCGCCTGCTGGCCGAGTAATTCACTGTAGGGGTACCCGAGAACAATCAGGCTCTCTCCGAGCCGCTGGCGGCGTGCAGGCTCCATCTCCACCGGGCGCAGGTCCATTTCTGTGGTAAGGATGGCCAGGTCGAGGGTCGAGTCAGTGAGGCTTACGACCGCGGTCGCGCGGCTGCCGTCACTCTTCACAACCTCCACGCGATCGGCGTCGTCGACAACGTGGGCATTGGTGAGCACACCCCGATGGATCGCGACTCCCGATGCGGAGCCGTCCGGGGTGATGACCTGGACAACAGAGGGCGCGACCAGCTCGGCTACATCCGCCTCGGTTAGCACAGCAGCCGCAGCGTGAGCTGTGGGGGAAGCCACGGGAACTGGAAGGAGCAGGGCCGGCAACAGCACGATCACAAAGCCGAGGATCCTGGCGACTCGCATGGCCGACTCCCTTCGGAGCTCGGGCTGTGGCCCGATGCCACGCTCGATTGCTTCCGCCTGAGGGCAGCGTACGGCCCTGAAACCCGCATGGTCATCCGCAAAAACACACGGAGCGATGCACATTTTGGTCGTCCGGCTGTACATGCACCGTTCGCCCCCGGAGGCCGAGGTGGCGAGGAACGCTGAACCGGAGCGTTGACCGCGTGTCCCCCCAGCACTACTCGCATGACAACCCAGGGGCGCGGCCTGCCCGGCCGCGCCCCTGGTGGCATTGACCGTCACCGGCCAAATAGGCCGGGCGCAATCTGGGGGCATCAGGCGAGGAGCCTGGCGCCGACTTGGTACGAGTCACACGCGCCATTCTCGTCGAAGTGACGAACTCGCACGTAGTACGTCCCGCTCTCTGCCACAGGGTATTCCACCCGAGAGGTCACGCTGAATCCATAATCGTCATTCTCGACAAGCACGGAGGCGCCATCCCTGCCATAGAAGTAGAGGTAGGTGTCACACGACCGCCCACTGGTGAACACCTCCACCCGATCGCCGCCATTCAGGGCAATGAAGAGCCAATCGTTGTCCTCGGGCATGTGGAGGCTTCGTTCCTGCGCTGGGCCATCCACCTGCAGCTCATGTGCTTCCTCCATCGAGTCATCCGGCTCGTAGCTGTCCGGAGTAAGGCCCGGCAGGACTGTTGCCCGGATCTCATAGGACCGGCAGACCCCCACTCGTTCGTAGAGGTGGCGGACGCGGCCGTAGTGGGTCCCGGCTTCGCGCGCCGTGAACCGAACAAACGAGCTCTGGTCCGGGCCATTGCCGTCGTCCTCGGCGAGTGTGGACTCGCCATCAGCGCCGTAGAGAGCGAGGCGAGTGGGGCAGGAGGACGACCCCGCGAGCATCAGAAACCTCTCGCCGGCCTGCAGCGGGATGGTCACCCAGTCGTTGTCGCCGGGAGTGTGGAGGTTGCGCTCCTGCCCGGGCGCGCCCGGCTCGATCGGACGTGCATGCTGCGCAGCGTCGTCGGGCTCGTAGCCGTCGGCGGGCACAGGGGCGAAAAAAGCGTTGATCGATTCGGTGGCAACACCGAAGTTGAGCCCGGTGCTCCCGCGCAGGCGAAACGCCGCTACCCCGATGAGCTTCCCCGACATGTTTACGATGGCGCCGCCCGAGTTCCCCGGATTGATGGCGGCGTCCGTCTGCACGAAAACGACGCCATCTATCTCGCGGACGGCGGAGAGCAACCCGCGGGTGATCGTCGGCTGCTCGCCGAGCAGCTCAGCGTAGGGATAGCCGAGAACGATCACGGTCTCTCCCATTCGCTGGCGGCTTGCCGGTTCCATTGCCACGGGACGCAGGTCTAGCTCCGTGGTGAGGATAGCCAGGTCGAGAGTCGTGTCGGTGAGACGGACGACCGCGGGCGCGCGGCTGCCGTCGCCCTTCACGACCTCCACGCGTTCGGCGTCCTCCACTACGTGCGCACTGGTCAGCACGCCGCGATTGATCGCGACGCCTGACCCCATGCCGCCCGAGGTGACCACCCGGAGGACAGAGGGCGCAACGAGCTCGGCCACATCCGCCTCGGAAAGAGCGGCGGGTGCGGCATGAGCCGCGGGGAAGGCCGCCGGAACCGGGAGAAGCATGGCCGGCAGAAGAACGATGATGAGACCGAGGATCCTGGTGAGTCGCATGGCTGCCTCCTTTCGGAGCGGCTGGGCTGTGGCCCGACGCCACACCCGATCGGCTCGCTCGAGGGCAGCCTAAGTCCCTCCAACTGCCACACACTCCCGCGCGAATGCCAAAAGCTGGCGAGTTCTCTGCCAGAAGCTGCCAACTTGGTCCGTGGCGAGGAACGCTGAACCGGAGCGTTGACCGTGTGTCGCCCTGGGCGCTACGCTAATCTTGACTTCGTGTCGGGAGGCACCATGGGCGCTCCGATTCGGCTGCTCGGGCTGCTCGCGCTGATTTCACTGGTCGGCTGCTCGCCGGCGCGGCCAGGCACCACCGCCCCCACGTCGGCTGAGGAAGCCGCGGCGCCGCGGGTCGAGAGGACGCTCATCATGGCGCTGCGGGTCGAGCCTCAGACCATCGCCGCCCGACCGCTGGGCAGCCCGGCCGTGGCGATCAAGGCGTCGGGACGCATCTTCAACGCCGCGCTGGACCTCATCGACGACCGCAACATCCCCCGCCCGTACCTCGCCGAGAACCTGCCCCAGCTCAACACCGAGACGTGGCGCGTGTTTCCCGACGGGCGGATGGAAACCCTGTATCGTCTCAAGCCGAATCTCGCCTGGCACGATGGGGCCCCGTTGTCTGCCGCGGATTTCGCGTTTTCCTGGCGCGTCTACGCCACTCCTGAGTTGGGCGCCGCCGCCGCCCCGCCCATCAGCCTGATGGAGGAGGCCACCGCGCCCGATGAGCGAACCCTCGTGATCCGATGGCGGCGCCCATACCCTCAGGCAGGCGTGCTGCAGGCTACCGGGCGGCTCTCCGAGTTTCCAGCCCTCCCCCGGCACATCCTCGAGGCCGCATACGACGAGGGCCAGTGGGAGGCCTTCGCCGCGCACCCCTACTGGACGCGGGAGTTCGTTGGCCTGGGCCCGTATCGCCTGGAGCGGTGGGAACCGGGGGCGTCCATCGAGGGCGTCGCGTTCCCGGGCCACGTGGGCGGGCGCCCGAAGATCGAGCGCATCCGGCTAGTGTTCACCCCGGATTCGAACACAGCGCTCGCCAATCTGCTGTCGGGCGCGATCCACGTCGCCGCCGACAACGCGGTCTTCTTTCAGCAGGGCATCACGGCGAAGCGCGAGTGGGCCCCTCGCAATGGCGGGACATTGCTGGTCACCACAGACCTCTACCGTGCGACCTATGCACAGTTCCGGCCCGAGATGGTGAGCCCACGCGCCCTCGTGGACGTCCGCGTGCGGAAGGCGCTCGTCCACGCGTTGGACAAGCAGGTGTTGAACGACACGCTCTACGAGGGCGAGGGGATCATGACCGAGACCATTCTGCCACCGACAGTCGACTACCACACGACCATCGATCGCGCCATCAGCAAGTATCCGTACGACCCGCGTCGCGCCGAGCAGTTGATGGCCGAAGCCGGATTCGGCAGGGGGTCGGACGGGATGTACACGAGCTCGACCGAGGGACGACTGGGGTTCGAGCTGAAGGTAAACGCCTCGGCGCTCTATGAGAACGAGCGCTCCATCATGGCGTCCGGGTGGCGGCAGGCCGGATTCGACGTCAGCGAGGCGGCGCTGCCCGCGGCCCAGGCCCAGGACGGCCAGGCGCGGGCCACCTTCCCCGGGCTGTACAGCTTCAGCACGGGGCTCGGGGAGGGGGCTTTAGCCAACTTCATGACGTCGTCGATCCCCAGAGTGGAGACCCGGTGGTTCGGGAACAATCGGGGAGCTTGGTCAAACGCGGAGTACGACCGACTGGCCGACTCCTTTAACGCGACGCTGGACCGAAACGAGCGCATTCAGCAGATGGCCCAGATGACCCGAATCCTGAGCGACGAGCTACCGGCGATCTCGCTCTACTACGACCTGGGCGCCGTCCCCCACGTCGCTGCCCTGCGCGGGCCAGTGCCGGTAGGCCCGGATACGAGCGGGCTCGTCGCATGGAACATTGTGGACTGGGAGCTGAGCTGAGCCGGTCGGGTTTGCTCTTGGCTGTGCCCTACTCCTTCTGCCAGCGGAAGAAGTTCAGCGTCGCCTCATTGCGCACGACTTTAGGTCCCGCCACGCCTTTCACCGCCAGAATCGGGACGATCTCCCAGTACAGCGGCATGAGCGCCACGTCACCCATGGCCTCTTGCAGCAGCTCGCGATGGAGGTCGAGCCGCCGCCGCGGATCGACGGTAACGAACATGCGGTCGAGGACTCCATCCACACGCGCGTTGGTGTAACCGCCGCGATTGCGCCCCGTCCATCGGTTCGCGGCCGAGGTGTGGGCGCTACTGTGCAGGCGGTCCTCATAGAAGGCGCTCCCAGAGGGGTTCGTGATGAGGGGGCCCGGATGGGTGGACTCGAACTCGCGGTCGCCCAGCCGGGCGGCGGGGATGACGAATGGCGTGACCTCGGCGCCAACCGCTTTCCAGCCGTCCGCCACGATTTTCTGCTCCTTATCGGTTCCCTGGCCCTGATTGGCCCAGATCTCCACCTCGAAGCGCTCGCCGCTGGGCTGGTGGACCAGCACGCCGTCCGATCCGCGCGCCCATCCCGCCTGGCCAACCAGCTGCTGCGCACGCGCGAGATCGTAGGGAAAGCGGGGGATTGATTGCTCGATGTCGCGCCTGAGGCCGTGATTCGGCGGATACCAGCTATCGGCGACCGGCGCCAGGCTCTGCGTCATCACCTCTACCATGGACGCCCGGTCGATCGCGTGGGAGAAGCCCTGGCGTACTGTGACGTTGGTCAGTCCGTTTCGAGGGCGTGCGAAGTCGGGGCGATGCTGCAGCTCCAGTTGGCGCAGCCGGCCCGTCGGGTCGGCTATTACCTGATTGCCCGTGCCTTCCCATCGCCGCTTCAGCTCCAGCGCCTGTTCGACGTCGACACCTGTGGGTAGCACCACGTCCACCGTCCCTGAGAGGATGTTGGCAACCATCGTGTTCGGGTCACCGATGAAGCGCACGAAGACGGTGTCGAGCGGAGGGCGTCCCTGGTGGTAGTCGTCGAAGCGGGCCAGCTCCATGTGGGAGCCCTGCTCCCACCGCGCGAGCCGATACGGGCCCAACCCGACGAAATCCGTCGTGAATCGCGCGCTGTTCCCGAAATTCGCCTTGTCGCTGGTGAATAGCTCCTCGAGCAAGTGTCTTGGAATGATGCTGCCGGGTGAGGTGCTGTCCGCCTCCACCCAGGTGCCGGACCAGTTGATGACCAGTGTCAGCGGGTCCGGGGTTACGACCGACTCCATGAGCGCCCGGGCCGGGCCGCGGATGCGGTAGTCAGGATCCTGGGCCACAGTGAACGAGAACACGAGGTCCGAACTGGTGAACGGTGCCCCGTCGTGCCATTTGATGTTGGGCTTGAGCCGCCAGATAGTCTCCATCCGCCCGTCGGGAGAGATTCGCCAGGTTCCTTTCTCAAGCGACGGTAGCTCAGTCGCTAGAAGAGGCTCGTACCGCTCCAGCTCCGCCTCGTAATAGAGGCCGTCGTGCACCATCTCCTGGGCATTGGAGGCTCCGCCAGCCGTCGGGCTGGCGGCGCCGGTGATGCTGGTGTGGAAACTGCTAGGCTCCCGCTGGATCGCTACCGTGAGGACCTTGCGCACGGTTTGGACCGCTTGCCCGCCCGCGCTCTGAGCGCCGCCCTGCGGCCCGCAGGCGGTGACGGCAAGCAATAGGATCGCAAATGGGGCCGACCACGCCCGTCCTAGCTGCAAGATCATCTGCCGCTCCCCCTTCATTGAACGTCCCACTCATGCGCGTTCCACGCCTGAGTCGAACCCTGGTGCCGGCCCTTCAGGTTCTTGATGCGGTTCGACACGAGGGTGGGCTCCATCGTGTAGAAGAGCCCCATGAGCACAACGTTGTCCGTGAAATGCCGCATGATTTGCGCCAGGATGCGATTCCGCTCGCCCAGTGGAATGGTCAGGAAGTAGCGCTCGAGCAGAGCATCCAGCTCCCTGTTCATGTAGCGAGGGTTGTTCTCGCCGACGAACCGGTTCTCGGGGAGCGCTACGCGTGTGCTGTGGAAACGGAACAGCCGTCCCGTCTCATTCGGATTCTGCCGAATGTCGAAGGCAGGGAAGGTCGAGCGAAATTCGCGGTCGCGATCGCGTTGCGCGGGGACGATGAAGGGCTCGGCAGCCACGCCTGCCCGCTGCCAGTAGTCTGCGACGACCAGCGCCGACCGCTCAGAGGTGTCATCGCCCGCCGTGGCCCGGATCTCTACCGATAGGCGCTCGCCGGCGCCGTCGCGCGCCGATGCGTCGGAACGGAACATGCCGTCGCCCCCGCGCGTGTAGCCCAGGTCCTCGATCAGCTGCGTTGCCCGGCGCGGGTCGAACTCGTAGCGCACGGTGCTCGACTCGACCTCTTTGTAGAGGGCATCGTCCGGGGGAATGAAGCTGTGCGCGGCCTGTGAGAGGCCGGCCACCAGGCTATCGGCGAGCTGCTGGCGGTCCGTGGCGTGGAGCAACGCGCGGCGAAACTGCGTGTTGGCGACGATCGGTGGGCTCGAGTTGAGGAACTGGGGAAACATCACCGTCCAGGTGTACGGCCGCACGTCCATCCGGCCGTCCTGCCACCGATCGCGAATCTGCACCGCGAGATCCACCGTGAGCCCTCGGCTCATGGTGGCCTCTACCGCCCCGCTCAAGATGCTGGGTGCGAGCACCCGAGGGTCTGCGAAAAACCTGACCTCGATCTCGTCAAGTTTCGGGCGGCCGAGCAGATAGCGGTCGTTGGCCTCCACGACGAGGTGGCTCCCCGCCTCCCAGTCTCGTAGCTTGAAGGGACCGACGCCAACGTATTCCTGCGTCCAATACGGGTGCTGCGTGAAGTTTGCCTTGTCCTCCTCGAAGGACTTCTCGAGCACGTGCCGGGGCAGGGCCAGGGCCCGCCCTGCGCCCGCGGCGCGCGTAAACATGGCGTTCGCTTCGATATAGGGTCTTTTCCAGAAGATCGTGAACGTGTGTTGGTCAACGGCTTCAACCCGGTCGACGGAGTCGTAGGCGGGCACCGCTTCGAGCGCGATCTCTGTGTCCCGCCCGACGCGCGCGCTAAAGCCGAGGTCCGCCGCCGTGAACGGAGTACCGTCGTGCCAGAGAACGTTGGGGTGGAGCTTCCACGTGGTCTCCATGCGTCCATCAGGGAGCAGGCGCCATCCACCATTCTCGACCGTGGGGATAGCCTCGGCCACGAGCGCCCGAAGCTCACCTCGGTCGTCGAAGCGGCCGAGCCCTGCGTGGACCAGCTCCTCGAGGGCGTCAACGCCCGGGATGTTGCCGGTCCCGGACGAATTCAGCTTGGCGCTGAGCGTCGTGGGGTTGCCGAGGATCGCAATAGCGATGCGCTTCTTGGCTGTCGGCTGCGCGTCCTGGCCGCGAGCCTGTTGGTCGCGCCCGGACGGGGCCGCACACCCGATGGCGAAAGCGATCAGTGTAAGCCATAGCATCCCGGACTGTAGGTGCCTTCGCATTGCCCTCCTCCCACCTCTCCCGGACAGGGAGCCTCGTTGTTGCGACTGCGCTAGCGTGCCATTGCCGGTTCCACGTTGCCGGCGCAGGCGTTGCGGATGACCCGACCGGGAAAAGCCCCCGTGTGTTCGCCACCCTCTATCAGCACCTCGCCGCCTACGATGGTGTAGTGGACCCCGCGAGCGTGTTGGAGCACGCGCGTGAAACCTCCCGGGTAGTCGTTGGCCTCTTCCACATCCCCGGACTCCACCGTGTCCGGGTCGAACAGTACCAGGTCCGCGGCCCAACCCGGCCACACCAGCCCCCGGTCTCTGATCCCGAAGACGGACGCCACCTTGAAGGTCAGCTGCCGCACCGCCTCCTCGAGGCTGAGCAGGCGACGCTCTCGCACGTAATGCCCCAGCAGCGTGGTGCACACGCCGAAGTTGGAGATGAACTGAACGTGGGCACCGGCATCGGACTGGCCGACGATGGTGTAGGGGCTGCGGGCGATCTCCCCCATCTCGTCTTCGATGGGATTGCTCGCCAGGAAAACGGTCTCCAGGTCCTCCTCGAGCGCCAGGTCGAGCAGCGCGTCCAGCGCGCCCGGCGCGCTTCGGAGGCGAGCGAGCTCTTCGACGGTCGTGCCCCGCAGCGCCTGGTTTCGCGGCAGGTGGGGCCGGAGCACCTTGACGCGAGCGAGCCGGGTGGCGAACACGGGGTCCATCTCCGCTCGCAGGGCGGAGCGGATCTCCGGGCGGGCCAGCGCGACCGTTCGCTCCTCGATGGGCCCCGCCATCACGGAGCGCCAGGTGGGGAGGCCGTCGAAGAACTGGGTGGTCCTGAGCGAAATGCGGATGGCGAAGGGAACGATGTTGGTGTTGCCGAAGAGGCGCAGCCCTCTCTGAAAGTACGGCTCCAGGTAGGCGAGCTGTCTCCGCCAGATGTCGGGCTGGTCCCGCTGGAAGGTGACGCCGGTCCAGAGAACGGGGCGGCCGGACGCCGCCCCGAGGCGCGCGATCCAGTCAATGTCCTCCAGGCGCCGGCCGCCCATGCTGGAGTGCTGCACCACACCCGCGCTGAACTCCGACAGCACGCTGGCCACCTGAAGCAGCTCGTCTTCGGTCGCCATTCGGCTGGGCAGCGGCTTGCCGTCGTCACGATAGTGGGAAGGATTGCGGTTGATGCTGTAGCCGATCGCCCCTTCCCGCATGGCTCCTCGCATCACTTCCTGCATCGACGCGATCTCTTCGGGGGTGGCTTCCCGCTCGGTGGCCTCGTCGGCCATGACAAACTGGCGGATGGCGTTGTGGCCGACGATGCAGGCGACGTTTACGCCAAGCCGCTGGTCCAGCGCGGCCAGGTAGTCCGCGGTGCTCCTCCAGCGCCAGTCCAGGGTCTCAAGGATGGAGCGGGGGATGGCCTCTACGCGGACGAAGTTGGCGATGAGGGCGCTTTCGTCGCCGGGGCGCGCGGGCATGAGGCTGAGGCCGCAGTTCCCCGTGACCAGCGTGGTGACGCCGTGCTCCGGGAGTGGCAGCGCCACCGGGTCCCAGAGCAAGTGTGCATCCATATGCGTGTGCTGGTCGATGAATCCCGGCGCCAGCGTGAGGCCGTCGGCGTGGATGGTCCGCTTTGCGCTCTCTTGTATCCGACCGATGCTGGCAATGCGTCCGTCCCGGACCGCGATGTCGGCTGCATAGGCCGGCATGCCGGAGCCGTCCACCACCCGGGCGTCCTTGATCAACAGGTCGTAGGCCATCGTTAATTCCTCCCTGCCACGGACCTCGGAATCAGTGGCTCAGGCGATCGGCCCCAAGTATAGGTCGAGCGCGAAGTGCCCGCTGTCTGGCGCGTCCCCGGTTCAAGTGTGCTGCTCCGCGGTGGTGGGTGAGCTGGTCGGAAACCGCTCGTAGGTCACCGTGCCCTGCTGGTCGCCCAGCGTTGTCGGCTCCGTCGTGCCCGGCTTGCGGTTGCCAGCATGCACCCAGGCCAGCGGCAGGCCACGTCGGCGTGCCTCGGCGACGATCGCGCCAGTGCCGCCCTGCCTCTGCGCTGCCAGGCCGTCCCAGATAGCGAGCAGAAGATCGCAGCGGTCCAGCACGCAGCGATCACCGGCCTCGTTTAGGCCGCCTCACGGTGGGAGCCTCCGGCGGGCATACCGGCCGACCTATTTGCCGCTGCGGGCACATTCCCTCTCACCACCCAATGGCTCTCACCATGACAAACTGACCCTCTAGGTCCAGGTCTCGTGGTAGTACCGGTCACGCACTCTGGCTTGCCATTTGCGGAACACCTCGGCCAACGCGGTCTTGTTGCCTTGCGACATCCCATCAGTTGGCATCTGGTGGATAAACACGTCAGTGACGCCATTGTCGAAAATCCCGCCGCTGACGGGGGGTTGTCGGAAGACCAAGAGCGGCAGCTGCAGCCCGAACAGGATGCCCGCCTCAAGCTGATTCCAGGGCGTTGGGAATGCAATAGGATCCACGACCTCCCGCTCCTCGGTCGTGCCACGCTTCCAGCATCCTGCCGTCACGTGGCAGTGCTCGAACCCGAGGATGACCGCGCCGGCGCAGTGCTTCGCAATGACCAGCACTTCTCGAAGCGGTAGATCTGTCGGGTAATCTGAGCGACCAAGAGCTCGCGGCTCGAGCCCTTGTCGAGTGAGCTCCCGCAAGATCAGCTTTCGCGATGCGTCCTGAGCGGGTGCTAGCAGGCTCGGACATGATAAGAAGACAGGAATTCTCACCGCTGCCCCCGTGCTTACTGGATGAGTGAGACGGCACGCCGTGCATAGTAGCCGAAACCGCCGCACCTCGAGAACCTGCTCGCCTACCAGGGGTAACTGCGGTCAGCTATATCCGCGGGCTACACGCGCCGCCCGATCTGTCGCTGCCGGCGCGGTGTCGAAGGTTCAAACCATCATCTCGGCGCGTTCTTTTCGCCCGCTAGACGGTCATGAGCTCGACGCCCGGTGATGGTCCGAAGGGCACCGCACCCTCCTTGGTGATCCGCACCGCGCGCCCCGAGTCGATGCCGATGCCCTCCGCCATGCGGCCTACCCACGGGTGCAGCCCGAACGTCTGGTTCTCCATCAGCTCGAAGTCCGGGTACGGGCTGGGCTGCACACCGCTGACCGGTGGCTCTTGCTGGGCGAGCCCGATCGAGTGGGCCAGCGGCTCCTTCACCCAGTCGTACCCGGCCTGCTCGATCACGCCGAGGGTCTTGCGGCTCACCTCGCCCAGCGTGACGCCGGGCCTGGCGTTTGCTTTGAAGGTCTCGAACGCCTCCTCACACACCCGGAACATCTCTTTGATCTCGGGCTGCGCCTCCCCCACCGTCAGGCAGATGTGAGGGTGGCCGTAATAGCCGCCGTACCGCGGGTTGATGTGGGCCAGCACGACGTCCCTATCCTGGAGCACGCGCACCGACGGCTTCCGCACCGGGTGGAAGGGCCGTGGGGTAGACTCCATCGAGAGACCAGAGGCCGGCTCGCAGCCGCCCGCCAGCAGCGTCTTGAACATCTCGGCATACAGCTCGTTCTCGCGCACGCCGGGGCGCGCTATGGTACGGAGCGCCTGGATTGCATCGGCGGCGGCGGCGCGCTGCATCATGGCGAGCTCCTCCTCGCTCTTGATCAGCCGCAGCTTGTAGACGAGCTGCGATGCGTCCTGGGTCTCGTAATCGCTCACCGCGTTCATCAGCTGAGTGTAGCCAGCGCTGCCCATGCCCTTGAAGTCCACGAGGCCCATTCGCCTGGCGCCCAGCTGCTCGAGCGCCTCCCCTGTCGCGCCAGCCAGATCGCTGACCGGGCGCACGTCGCGGACCCAGCGCTGAGAATCGGTCGCCCAATGGAGCCAGCGCTCGCCCGAGGGCAACAGGAAGATGGGATCGCTTTCCAGCGGGAAGATGGCCAGCCCTTCCATGTCGACCTGGGTCAGATACAGGGCGCTCAGATTGCCCGGGGCCCCGTAGGCGACGAGGCAGTCCAGGCCGGCCTGGCTCATCTGCTGGCGGACTCGGCGCCACCGCCCCTCTCGCTCGGCGCCGGACAGCATTGGCAACTCGTACTTGTGCTCATGGGATGCCATGAAACGCTCCTTTCTCGACGCGTGGCCAGCCCCTCCCGTGGGGAGTCCGCCTGGCGGCTTGCTTCGTGAAGGCCCTGCAAGAAATCCGCGATTGAGTGATGATGGGCTGGAGGGCCTATTTCCAGTCTTCGAGGCCGAAGCGACGGACTGTTTCTTGCAGCTTGGCGTCATCCCACTCGGGTACGTACTTACCGTCGTCGATGATCCTCTCCCCGTCGAGCTCCAGGATGACGCGACCCCACTGTGCCTGCATGTGGTCGCCCGTCGGCCCGACGTGGAAGTGCATCATATCCGTGCTCGCATTGCCGATCAGGCCGAGGGGCCCGGGGGTGCACTCGGCGGTCGGATGAAGGCCACCGTGCCAGGAATCGATCTTGTTGGCCTCGGCGCCATGTTGCTCCAGCCGTTCGTCGACCACTTTCGCGTACTCTTCCACCCACCGCTTCGCCTCGGGCGGGCCCTGGACCCTTGTGATCCTGTTACCCTCGATGATGAGGGTTGGCGGGTGGTCGATCGGCACACGGCGAAAACCACCGGTGTATTCGATCACGGCCTGCCCCTCGCAACGGAGCGATGCCACGGGGATGCAGGCCGGGCTGTTGAAGGAGCGGCTGAATCCAGCCTTTTCGTCCTCCAGCTGTCGCGCCCGCTCGCTGACCGGGCCGATCACCCCCGAAACGTCGGTGCCGCCGGTGCCGGCCAGTCGGAACCGTCGCCCGTCCGCGAACAGCTCGTTCTCGAAGCGGTCGTAGATCGCGTTCGCCATGCCCCAGTGGTACCGGGCATGCTCAGAGGCGAAATGCTCCCCGGTGCGGAACATGCTGTGCACGACGAGCACCGTCGGATCCGGACCCAGATGTGGCTCGATGGCCCGATCGCGCAGTGGGTAGTTCGCAATGACTTTGTCCGCCGAGATGATGGCCCGCAGCAACTCCTCGGGAATCTGGCCTCCTCCCCCGGGTCCGCGCCCTTCGGGTGCCTCGTGCCACATGACTTCGGCGCTCGCGCCAGCAGCCCGCACGGCCTCGGTTATCAGGTCTGCCATGGCCGGGTCCATGGCTCCCTGCTCGTTGATGATGAGAACCTTTTCTCCGCGCTGCGCTTCGGCGCAGTTACGTACGAGGTTGGCCACGCTCTCGGCGGCTGTCATGGTCGTTCTCCTTCCGGGATGTGCAACATCGGTGCTGGCAACTATCGGCCCACAGGTTCCCAGAGGTCAAGAGCGCGCCGTGAATGAGGTGGTGGGAGCTGCGCTGAAGCGACAGCTGGCGCCACGGGGCTAGCGCCGCGACCACGTTCCGAGCGGAAGCTCGAGACCTAGACCTTGCTCGCGCGCCCGCTGATAGACGCGCGTCGCAATCGCCACGTCGGCAATGCCCTGCCCCGCGTTGTTCTTGAAGAGCGTGAGATGGCTTGCTTTGGTTCGCCCAGGGGCACTGCCGACGAGCACGTCCCCCAGCTCGTGAATCTGCTCCAGGCCGATGATATCGTTCTGAATCGGATCGAAGAGATCACCCTGCTTGTCCTGGAGCACCTGTTCGCGCGAAGCCGCCACGATCACGTCCATACGGGTGAGGGTCATGTCGTCGATCTCGCGGCGCTTCGCGGGGGCAAAACCGCCCTCCACCAACCCGACGTTGCTGCCGACGATCGAGGTCACATGCTGTCCGGGCTCGAGCCACGCGCCATCGAAGACCGGAACGCTCGAGTTCGTCGCGGCTAGCACGATGTCCACGCCACGCACAGCCTCCCGTGGTGTCTCGACAGGCTGCACGTCGATCCCCATTACGCTCGCCATCTCCTCGGCGAATGCCCTCCGCTGCTCGGCATCGCGGCGGTACACCTTGACCGAATCGATGGGGCGGATCGCAGCGAGAGCGAGGAGGTGATGCCGCGCCTGGCTGCCCGCCCCGAACAGTCCAACAGATCGCGCATCTTCGCGCGCGAGGACCTTCGTTCCGACGGCACTGGTCGCGGCCGTGCGGATACCCGTCATCACCATGCTGTCAGGCATCTCTTTCGGCGTGATTTCTCCCAGAATGACGCAGGAGAGGGCCGCGCTGTTCGCGTCGAACAAAACGTAGGCGGGGTCGGCGATGGCGTCGTAAACCTGCTCCCGCTCCATCGGGCGCACCAGCTCACAGTGGGTGTACAGACCCGTCATGCCCAGAGTCGGGCTACCGCCCTGGTGGACGCTGACGCGCACCCCCGAAGGGACGTGGGTGCGGCGCCGCGGAGCATTCAGGCCGTGGTTGCTGCCCCAGTCACGAAACGCGACCTCGGTTGCCTCGACAGCTTCTGCCATGCTTATCAGACCACGCGTTTCCTCGGGTCGCAGGATCAGCACTTGGCTCCTCCACACATCGCGTAATCTAGAGGCTACCAAATAAGGAGATTCGCTCTATGACCTTACTGCTGAACAACGACGACGTCCGCAACCTCCTCACCATGCAGATGACCATCGACGCGCTCGACCGCTCGTATCGGGGAACCATCACGGGTGAAACTGTGTGCCGGCCACGCATCGACATCGAGATCCCCACGCGCAATCCTGAGCAAACCTACCGATGGGGAACGATGGAGGGCGGATCATCCGCGCTGGGCTACTTCGCGATACGGATGAAGTCCGACATTATCTACTACACCGAGTACGAAGGCGTACGAACGGAGGAGAAGTTCGCCTCTCGCCCCGGCCTCTTTTGCGGCCTCGTAATGCTCTTCGACGTTCAGAACGCAGAGCCGCTCGCGATCATCAACGAGGGGTATCTTCAGCATTTCCGGGTCGGTGCGGATGCAGGCATTGGCGCGCGTCATATGGCGCGGGAGGACGCGCACGTCGTCGGCATGTTCGGCTCGGGCGGCATGGCGCGCTCGCACGTTGACGCGATGCGGCAGGTGCGCTCGATCGACCGTATCCAGGTATTTAGCCCTACCAGGGAGCATCGTGAGGCCTACGCGCGGGAGATGGCCGAGAAATACGACATCGAGGCCATCGCCGTGGATGACCCCAGCGAGGTGTGCCGCGGCGCGGACATCGTGTGTGAGTGCACGGACGCCGCGCAGCCGGTGGTCATGGGCCGGTGGCTGGAGCCCGGGACGCATATCATCGCTATCGGAAGCCATTTCGATCCTGAGGTGTACGAGCGCACCGATGTGTCGTTGCGCCTCGGTACGGCCCCCGCTCCGGTTGGGCTGCCGCAGTGGGCGACAGAACGCGGCAGTGTCACCTACGCTGCGGGCCCGGGAGCGAGGGGTATCGAGCAGACGACCAAGGCGCACCGCACCGAGGCCCGCTTCGAGAAGGTCATATCGCTCGAGGACTTACTCGCCGGTCACGAGGCAGGCCGAACGTCGCGAGAGCAGATTACCCATTCAACCCGCGGCAACCTGCAGGGGGCGCAGTTCTTCGCCGTAGGGGGAGCGGTGTACGAGGCGGCCCGAGCAGCCTCGGTAGGGCGAGAGCTGCCCACCGAGTGGTTTCTGCAGGACATTCGGGACTAGCCCGAGGCTCACTCAATCGCGGATGTTCTGGATCAGCCACTCGGTTGGTAGCTGGCGGCCCAGTTCGCGGTCGCGAGCAGCCTGGTACACGGCGCCCCCTACCGCGGCGAACTGCAGCCCCTGCGTCCCCTCATCGATGAAGTAGGTGATCTGCTCGTCGCTCGCCCGGCCGGTGGCTCGACCGGCCATCAGGTCCACCAGATGCGGCTGCTTGACGGTTCCACCGCCCTCGCGGGAGCGCCGATACTTGGGGTTGCGGGCCAACTCCTCCGGACGTCCCAGATAGATGTCTCCCCCGAACCCGCCCTCGCCTACAGGCACCGACTTGTCCGGGGAGCCATACCCCAGCTTGACGATCACGTCGGCCCGCTCGCGAACCCGCGGGTCGAGGCCTCTACCGATGTTCGTCACGTGCATGCCGGGCTCGACCCAGTCTGCGCTCATCACCGGCCGTATGGCGTCGGTGCAAACCGAAAGGATGTCGGCCCCTCGTACGGCCTCATGGGGGTCGCCCACGGCCCGGACGTCGATATCGAGCTCGCGGCTCATCTCCTCGGCGTACGCTTCTCGATGCTCGCGTGTCGGACTGAACACGCGCACCTCGCGAATGTCGCGCACCTGGCAGAAGGCCTGCAAAGACGTGCGCGCCATGCCGCCGGAGCCCAGCATCCCGACGATCGAGGCATCCGGGCGCGCCAGGTATTTCACTCCGAGCCCGGAGCACCCGCCCACGCGCATGTGCTGGAGATGGCCGTCCTGGACGAGAGCCAGCGGCTCGGCATTCTTTGTGCTCACGAGCAGGATCAGCCCGCAGAAGGTGCCCGGCTCGATACAGTACTTTTCCTCCGTCTGCTCTCCGGGCCACTGGAGGATGTCGAGCTTCATGCGGATGGCGAAAACGCCGAGCCGTCTGCTGGCGCCCTCCATAGACGAGAAGCGGAAGGAGCCGTCCCCATTATCCTGAGGAACCCAGAAATTGAATTTGGCGCCGTACGCCGCCTCCTGGCTAAGCAGGTCGCGGTAGCCGGCCTCGAGCGCCTCCAGGCACAAGGGCATGTCGAGAATCGTCTGGACATCTTCATTGCTGAGCAGCAGCATATTCGTCCTCTTCTCGGCTGTGAGCCTATGACTTGCGGCTCCCAGGGGCAGGCGCTACTGTAGAGGTCGCGATCCGGGCAGGTCAAGCCGAAGAAGGGGGCCGAAGCCATGGAGGTCAGAGAGGGCGTCGCGAACCTCGTGAGCAATTGCGCTGAGGTGAGCCGGGGCGAGAGCGTCCTCATCCTCAACGAGAACGGCAAGGTCGACGCCGAGGTGGCCGATCTGATCGCCGAAGCGGTGAAAGCCGCTGGCGCCGAATGCCACGTGCTCTGGGGCGGGACCATCGAACGCGGACGCCAGGATCTGCCGAAGGTCCTTGTGGGCGCCATGCTGTCTGCCGAGAAGGTCATCTGCAACTTCGGACTCAATCGCGCGGTGGTGGACGGCTACACGCGCGGCAAGGGCTTGATCCAGATCAACAATACCTGTCGCACCGGGCGCAGCATGATCACCCCCCACGCCACCTTCCACTGGGGCATGGTCAGAACTATTTACTCGCGGCTCGAAGAGATCTTCGGAGAGGCCGACGCGTGGCGGATCACGTCGCCGGCGGGAACTGAAGTCGCGGGGAGGATAGGCAAGGGGAGCGACGTGGCGGACGCGTACTTCGCCGCCGAAGCCGCGGCCTCGCGCTTCATCCGCGTCTTCCCGGGCGAAGTCTACACGCCCGTGGGCTGCCTGAGCGCTGACGGCACGATCGTCACAGAGTACATCAACATGCGGGACGCCACGCCCTGGCAGCAGCCTGCTGTCCTCACGGTGAAGGACAGCCACATCGTGAAGATCGAAGGGGGTGATGAGGCGAGTCGCATCGAGCGCGAGGTCGAAGCGAACCGCAAGTCCTACGGCGACAACGCCTCCGTGATCGACTCCTGGCACGGCGGCATGAACCCGAAGGCCCGGGTCCCGACGGCCGAGGACCCAGCGCTGCAGGGGGCGACCAGCGGATCGGCAATGATGCACTTCCATCTCGGCAGAATCCTGGAGCCTATCTCGGCAGGCGTCTTGAATCACAACGTCGAGGTGGACGGCAGAAAGCTCTACCAGGCAGGCAAGCTCCTCATCCTTGATGACCCCACGATCCGTGCCGCCGCGAGCCAGTACGGGGTGGAGGATCTCTGAGGAGGGCCCTGAATTCACCTCACCGGTTAGTTGGGGATATCCTGGAGGAACCAGTCCATCGGAATGGTCTTCTCCAGCCCACTGCCCTCCTCGACGAGGCGCCTCAGAATGAGCCCGCCAACCGCCGCGAACTGCACGCCCGTGCCCTCGTTGTTGCTGAAGAAAGTGATCTCCCGTTCGCTGGCCCGACCCCTTGCTTTGCCGGCGATGACCTGCGACAGCAGCGGAGTTGCGTCGTTCACCTGGTTCAGCCAGCCGCGGCCTTCGCTGGGCCGCTCGCTGCCGGCCGGCGGTGAGCCCGCTTCGAACGTGTGCGTGGGCAGGTCGCGCAGCGGCTGATTCTTCACGGTGTAGTCGACCCGTTGAACCGCGCCTTCGTCGAGCTCCGATGAGAGCACGTTGCTGATGAACATGCCCTCCTCCAGCCAGCTGCCGCGCAACACGGGGCGGCGATGGGAGTTGGTGCAGCAGGCGACGATGTCCGCCCCCCTTACCGCTTCCTCGGGACTCTGCATCGGACGGACCTCAACGTCCAACTTCTGGCTCATCTCCCGTGCAAAACCCTCGCGGTTTTCGGGGGTCGGGCTGTAGACCTTGATCAAGGTGATCGGGCGGGCGGCGCATATGGCTGGAGCGTGCGTTCGCGCCATCCACTGCGAGCCGAGCAAGCAGAGCGTGTGCGCGTCGTCACGGGCCAGGTACTTCGCGGCGACGCCGGCGCACGCCCCGACTCTGACGTGCTGGAGGTAGCCGTCATTGAGAATCGCCAGAGGCAGGCCGTTGCGGGCGCTAAAGAGGTAGACGAGCCCGCAGAATTTGCCCTCGCGACCAGCGCCCTTGCTGAGCGAAGTGGGAACCGAAGCGCTCTCCCGAACCTCCATTCGGTCGTACGTATTCTGGTGGAAGTCCGACTTGACGCGCATCGCGACGATGCCGATATTCTTTACGCCCCCGTGGATGATGGAGAACCCATAGCGCGTGTCGTCGTCGTTGTAGAGGTACATGTTGGTCTTTGGACCGATTGTGGCCTGTCCCGCGTCCCACTGCCGGTAAGCGTCCTCGATGGCCTCCATGGCGTCCCCGACGGTGAGCACGCGCTGCTGCACGTCGTTGTCGATGAAGTACAGCTGATCCAGGCGATGAATGTCGACCATCTCTGGGGCCTCCTTCCAGCAGCCGCCTTGATTCTCCAATCCCGCGATGGGAGGAAGCGCGGGGACATGATACGCTGCACCGATTCCCATACGGGGCTTGCCGGTTGTCTGCAAGTCTGAGCGTAGGAAGATTTCGGAGTCAAGGGAGGATGCGCCGTGCAACGACCTAGGGTAACGCTAGCAGTGAACTCATATGACCGCCACGGTCCCATGATCGAGGGCGCGGCCCGCCACGCCACGTTCGATTTCGAGGTTCTCGAGGTGGGGCAATCCCAGCCCGGTCGGCACGGCATCGGCCGCCACGAGCGATTCCTCCCCCACTTCGAGTTCGACGCGTGCGAGCTATCGCTCTCCTCGTACCTTGTCGCGGTGGACCAGGGCTTGGCAGTCCAGGCGGTTCCGGTGTTCCCACGGCGCCTCTTCAGTCAGTCTCAGATGTACCGCAATCTACGCAGCGGGATAGCCAGTCCGGGCGACCTGGCAGGCAAGCGCGTGGGCCTGAGCACATACCAGACGACGCTTTCTGTCCTCGCGAAGGGAGACCTGCAGCATGTGTATGGTGTGCCCTGGAAGTCGATCACGTGGGTCACCTCGCGCTCGGAAACGCTTGAGGTTGAGCTACCCTCGGATGTGAACATCGAGTCGGCAGAGAGCGCGCGGCAGATCGACGAGCAGTTGGCCGACGGCAGCATCCAAGCCTATTTTGGGCCGCATCCGCCGCGCCCCTTCCTCGACGGCCACCCTGACGTAGGGCGCCTCTTCTCGGATGTGCGCGCCGAGGAAGAGCGGTACCTAAAGGAAGAGGGCTACTTCCCAATCATGCACGTGGTCGCTTTCAAACTCGAGCTGGCGGAGCGCTACCCGGAGCTGCCCCAAGCGCTATTCGACATCTTTGAGACTTCGCGGAAACTGGCTCGCACGCGGTGGGACGATCCCAACTGGTCGATGCTGGTGTGGGGTCGCCAGGAGCTGGAGCGCCAGGAGCAACTGCTGGGATTCGACGCCTGGGAGAACGGCCTGGATCGCAACAGGAAGAACCTGGAGCGCTTCGCCGTCTACAGCAACGAGCAAGGGCTCACGCGTCGCCGCATGGGACCTGAAGAGCTTTTCGTGAGTGTCGAGGCTTAGGCAGGGCTGCCGGAGAATGGGAAGCGGCATCATAGCCAATAGGACCAGAATCTGATTTGTGGTGCGCTCGCCCGCCTCGGGCGAGGAGGGCATAAGTTAAGCGCTTCGGGTCAGCGGCTTACGGCGAACAACACCATTGCGACAAAGGAAGTGCCGAGCACCATCGCGGAGATGATCCAGGAGGTCGATTCTTGCCTCGCTATCCAGCTGGCCACGCGCTCCTCCAGGTCGTTCCTATCGCGCAACTCGAAGAACCACCGTCTCTCGCCAAGCCAACCCCACATGAAGCCTCGTGGGCCGCGCAACCCGGAACCCTCGTATCGGTGCCCCACGACAGCACAGTCGCTGCACCTTATTCTCGACTATCTTGATCGGGTTTATCAGAAAATCACTTCAGTATACGGACAGAGTGGGCCCGTGGCAAGACATCGTGTCGTGGCATCGTGTCGTGGCAAGGCATCGCGTCGTAGCCATGACCGAGCCGCAATCAGTGCAGAGCGGGCTCGATGTGGAGGATGCTGATGCCCAGGAGGCTCAGCACCGCAAGTAAGGCGCCCGCGCCCAGGCCCAGGAAAAAGGGGGCAGGGCCTACCGCACGGAGCAAGCCAACCCGAGTACTGAGGCCGACCGCGGCCAGTGCGATAAGGATGCAGACCTTGGCTGCCTCGTCGAGCAACCGCGCGTTGATAGGGTCGATGAGGCCAGCCGTGCGCAGCAACGCCATGGCCAGGAAACCTAGCACAAATATCGGGAGAGCCTTGAGCGCTCCCTGGCGAGCGCTTGTACCCACGACTGGCGTGATCACCGTTCTGCTCCACCACACAGCGATTAGCAGAATGAGCGGTGCCATCAGCGTATTGCGAACCAGCTTCACGACCGTCGCGACATCTCGCGCCTCCGGCGAGTAGGCCGCGCTGGCCGCCACCACCTGGCTGGTGTCATTGATAGCCACGCCGCTCCATACGCCGAAGGTCGTATCGCTGAGCTGCAAGGCGCTACCCACGAGCGGGTAGAGGAAAAGCGCGAGCGTCCCGAATAGCGTGATGGTCGCGACCGCGAAACTGACCTCGCGCTCCTCGGCCCTGACGACCGGCGCGGTGGCGATGATGGCGGAGTTGCCACAAACGGCCGTGCCGACCCCAATGAGAAGGACCAGCCGTCGGGGCAGGTGCGCCGCGCGTCCGACGAGGAGGACAAACGCGAACACCGCGGTCATGCAGACAATCACCAGACCCAGGGCCCCGACTCCGATTGCCGCCACGTCGACCAGACTGAGTCGTGCGCCAAGCAGGATGATCCCCAGGCGGAGAACCCGCTGCTGCGCGAACCCAATCCCCACTTCGGTGCTCACCGGGAGCCAGCGCGTACTCGCGATGGCCAGCCCAAGCCACACGGCGAGAAGAACTTCGCTCACGCCCCAAGGCAGCCACTGCGCCGCGAGCCGTGCCGCGATGGCAACGACCGCGGCCGCTGCCAGGCCGGAGCCGGCGGCCTGAACCTGATGGAAGACTTTGCTTGGACGTAGAGCCAACGAGCTAACAGAAAACCGCAAGCGGCAATCTCATCGGCAAAGTCTACTCAAATCATCAAGAATTCGACGGAGGCAGCTTGCACCTGTCCCGCCAGGCGCCCGAGCAACCGCTGCTAGCCGGTAGAGGAGCGTTTATTGCCCTGGCGCATCAGCGTGCGGTTGAGGTCTTCGCGCTGCTCTCAGAGCAGCCGGTAGCCGAGGCGCGTGGCGTATCTGAGTAGCAGGGCTCGTAAGAGCGGGTTGCTGAGCGTGTCGTTGCTCGTCGGAAGTGGTGGCAGCGCTGTCAGCACGCGCTCGAACAGCGCTATGGCTGGCTGATTGGCGTTCATGGACGAACAGTAGAGCACGCCTTCGATTGGAGGGAACGCGTCGTAAATGGCGCGGGCCCAGGCCTGAGCGCGGGGTCGGGGACCGGAGTGAATCGCCGTGGATGCGCCCACGCGCGTAGGCCAGAGCCCGACCATGTCAAGGAGCGACACGTCGCGCGTGAGCGCGAAGGTGGCGAGCATCGGTTGCGCGGTCACGACGTCGACCCGCCGCTTCGCCTGGAACGCCTCGGCCAAGCAGGTGAGCAACGAGTTGGCCACGTACATCACGCCGCGTTGCTGGAGCCGCGCCGGCGGGAGATGGGGATCGAAGCGGCCGCGTAGCGGGCCGTAGTGTCGTAAGCCATTCCAGGCGATGGGGTACGGCCCTCCAGCAAAGTAAATATGCGCGAGGGTCGTCCCGGCCGGGACGACCCTCATATCAGCGCCAAGTTGTGCCAGCTTGGCCGGCTCCGGCGGGAGCGGCAGCTTAGGCATACCCACGCAGTTCGTCGATGAGGGGCAGCAGATAGCGCGGATCCCCACCGCCGATCAACCAGTCGCGCGGCGAAACGGCGACTTCCTCGTTGCCAGCAACCCCGACGAGCAGATCCTGCTGAGGCGTAGTGAACCACGTCGCCACGTCGAGCGGGTGCAGGTCCGCCAGATGTGGCGCAATGGTGCCGAAGCCCGGAACCGCGTGCCGGCCGTCATCGGTGAATTGGAAGCGAGGCAATCGCCAACTTCCCTCCACGCGAATGCCGAAGAGCGTTCGCGCCCCTAGTCGCTGGCGAATTCGACTTGGGTCGATGCTCAGCCGCGCTGCCGCTTGAGATACCGCGAGCGCGGAGGCGGCGAGTCCGGCGTGCTCCGCCGCCGCCTCCAGATCAGCGCGTCGTTCATCGGGGCGCAGCGGCGCAAGGTCATCGGGCGAAACGCCAACCGCGTACAACGCCTCCTGAGTAGCATGGGGCAGACCCACTCGCGCATCGGGCGGGGAGTAAGGCGGCACCCAATGCAGAATGGCATCGTTGAGCAAGCGTTCAAGATCGTCCGCACTGACGGTGATGCCTGCCCGTTCGAGGACTGCTGTATCGATTGGCATAGCCTCACCTCCCATCACGCCCATTGTATCACGGATGCTAACTGATAGGAGAACTCGTGATGGGCACGAGCGCGCCCAGGCTGCCTAGAAAGCTAGCCACGGTGGCGACGGAGGGGAGCAGATTGGTAGTCGCGGTAGCCCTTACGCTGCACCCGACGCTGCAGACCGAATGCCTGCGCGCCGAGGAGCTCCACCAGTGGTGGCTGCACGCCTATCGCTGACTCGGCGTGCTGCGGCGCGTGGGCTACAGGCTGCTGGAGATAGTGAAAGTATGAAGGAGGTCGCTACCGCCACTCCACAGTCACGACTTCTACCGGATCTGTAATGCCCTTGAGGGTTACGGTGCGCGGCTCCGAGACCGTGACCTGGGCGGAAGCCGTCTGCCGGCTGGCCAGTATCTGCCCCCCCTCCGCCAGGGCGGCGATGCGCGCTGCTTCGTGCACTCCCATGCCGCTAAAGTTGCGTCCGACCTGATTAGCGTCCGAGGCGTGGACACCGATGCGTACCTGCGGCGCGAAGCCGTGATTCCGGCGGTGCTCCGCTAGCGTCCGCTGAATGGCGACGGCGCAAGCAAGCGCGGCGTCCGGGCTATCGAAGCCGACGAAAAAGCCATCGCCCGTAGTGACCACCTCTTCGCCGTGGTGCGCAACAAAGAGGGAGCGCAGCGTTTGATCGTGCCAGCGGAGCAGGGACTCCCACGCCTCGTCACCCAGCGCCTCCAGCAGGTTCGTGGACTTGACGATGTCCGTGAACATGAAGGTCTTGACCACGCGCTGGGGCAACGCCGCCCTCGGGCCAAGTAGCTGCCAGGGCAGTAGCTCCTCGACGTCTTCGATGACGATGGCCTGCGTGGGGCAGGAGAGGACGGCAATGCGCAGGAGCTCGTCCTCGACGCTCGTTGCGTCGACGGCTGCTACCTTGAAGAACTCCCCCTTGAGCCAGTCGAACGCCGTCGGGGCGATGGCGATGCAGTTGCCGGCACCGATGCAGCGATGACGCTCGATTCTGACCTGGAGCATACCTACACCAGTCTCCCCATCAGCGCGGTTGCGGTGGCCTCTGCCCGCGATGAGGCTCCGATCTTTGCGAAGATTGCGGCCATCTGCCGCGCGATCGATTCCTCAGTAGTGCCAAGCTCTTCGGCGATCTCGCGGTTCGTGCGGCCCTCCGTCAGCAACCTGAGAAGGCCAGTCTCGATGGCCGCGAGCACCAGGCCACCTCGGGAAGCCCTCTCGGCCCCATGGGCCGGCGCATCCAGCTTCCCAGCCAGCCTGGTCAGCTCCCGGCCGGTGCGACCCCGGAACCAGCGGACGCGGACATCCTCGTTCAGGATATGTTGAGCGACGAGTGCAAAAATCAGACGGGCCTGGTCCGTGATAGCGGCGGCCTCTTCGTCGCTTCCGCCTGCAAGGATGGCTTCGGAGGCGGGCACAAAGATGTCCAGGCAAAAGTCCTCAATCATTGCGGCTTTGAGGGTCTTCAGTGCGTCACGCCCCGCGTCTGTCGCCGCCTGCACATCACCTCTTGCCATATGGAGGCGGGCCAGGGCCGCATCAGCCTGCGCTCCCCACAGGGGGTGGCCGGGCAGGATGGGCGTAAGAGCCTTCGCTTCGAGGGCGGAGCGCTCGGCGAGTTCCAGCAGTTGCTCGTCCTTTTTCTCGACGCCCAGGCGGGCGGCTTCTATTGCCAGCAGGGCCAGCGCCTCACACCGTGCGGCCGGCCGGCCATGATCGATCGCGAGCTGGACGGCCCGCTCCAGATGTTCGCGCATGCCGATAGCATCGCCAGCGGCGGCGCGCGCAGCCCCGCGCCAGCACTGAAGCTGGCGGGCTCGTAGGGGCGTGGGCTCTGAGGATGCGATGGCAGCAGCGCGGTCGAGCCAGCGGTTCGCTTCATCGACGGCCCCCAGGTCCGCCTGGACGAGCGCCATGCCCCCGGCGGAGGCGAACTCGAGGGAGCGCTCGCCGAGGGTTCGCGCCGCCATGTACGCCTCTTCGCCTTTGACGAGGGCTACGTCAGGAAAGACTTTCGTGCGAGCGTAGACGTGTGCGCCGAACAGCATCTGGGCCTGTGCCAGGGCTCGCTCGCTCTCCCTGGTGAACGACTTCATCCGCGAGACGAGTAGGCGGAGTTCCTCGATCCGTTTGGCCGAGCCGCCGAGATGGATCTCGGGGCCCCAGCTTGAGAACGCCATGGCGATAATCGTGGCCATTGCACCCTGCCGGTCGCCGAGTCGCTCATAAATGTCGAGCGCCCGTCGGAAGTGGATGGACGCCTCAGATGCGACGGGGGCAATAGGGAGGGATGGTAGGATGTCTTCGATCTGCTCGTTGGCGGCGACCCGACGCATGATCTCGCCGGACTCCCCGCTCTGTATCGCGCCGATGAGCCACGCTCGGACGCGAGAGACGGCGATGATTCCGAGCTCGCGGGTTGCGGCGGCGAGGCTCGGCTCATCATTGAGCTTCTCTGCAAGCGCCACCCCCCGGGCGAATGCTTCGGCCGCGCCGTCGAGGTCAGCCTCCGTCGGAGTCTGCGTATAGCCCTCGCCTATCTCCGTCCTCAGAAGGTCCTGGCCGAGCTCCAGGCAGGCAGCCAGTTCCGCATGGGTATCCTCCCGATCGGCGGCCATCTGTCTCACGCGACGCGCCATCTCGGCTGCGGTTTCGTGCTCCTGGGACAATCTCAGAGCAGCCGCCCGCCGCAACATGACGTCAAGGTCCAGGTGTGGGTCGCCGAGTGCCTCGGCCAGAGCGGCCAGCTCCGCCAGACCTTCGAGCCGTTGGGCTGGGCGCCGCAGCATGTCCAGGGCGTCGTCCCTCAAGCAGAGGAGACTGATTCGGTCCTGAGCTGACGAAGCGACGGCGTGCGCGAGGTCGACGAGCCGCAGCGCCTCCTCGGGGGCGTGGACCTCGAGGGCAGCGTTGGCGGCCTTGATCGCAACGCGTGCCGCCAGCTCGGCCTGACCCGCGGAGAGGGCGTGCTGAGCGAGCATGGCCAGGGACGCGGTAGGCGGTTCACCGGCGCCCGTGAACATTTCAACGATGGCAGAGTGGATGGCGCGCCGCCGAGGCGAGGCCAGCGATTCCATGGCGTACTGTCTGATCTGTTCGTGGGTGAAGCTGTAGTCAGCCGCGGAGCCGTCCGGGAGCTGAAACAGCAGGCCGGCACCAACGGCCGGTGCCAGCGATCTGGCCAGCTCCTCTACCTCCTGCGTTGCATCGCCGAGCCGCTGCTTGATCTCGTGCAAGTCGCGCAAGCTGAAGCTTCGGCCGAGGACAGCGGCCACGCTCACGGAAGTCTTCGTTTCCTCCGTGAGATGGGCGCCCCGACGCCGGATGAGCGTCTGGACAGCAGACGGCATCAGGCGCTCGGCATTTCGAGCCACGGTCCACACGCCGTCGATCTGCTGGATCAGACCAGCGTCGCGATATGCATGAGCCTGCTCCGCCAGGACGAAGGGTACTCCCTCTGCCTGGGCATGCATGATCGCTGCGCTCGAGAGGTTGATTCGGCCCCCGAGGACCTGTTGCAGGAACTCAGTCGACTCGAGCTGGCTGAAGCGACTGAGCTTAAGGCGCCGCAAGATCCCGATACGATCGATGTCTGCCATCAGCGTGACGGCCTCACTCACGAAGGCAATCTCGCTAGATCGCATCGCCAGGACCAGCAGGATAGGGCTCGGCGCATCCACGCGGACGACGTAGCGCAGAAGGCGCAAGCTATCCTCGTCCGCCCACTGGAGGTCGTCGATGAGGACGGCCAGTGGTCGCTCCGCCGCCAGCATACGCAGGGCAATCGCCGCCAGGTCGAACACGCGGAGAAGCTTGCGGTCCGGTGCCAGGCTCTCGAGCCCGGGCTCGTCCTTGTTGGAGAGGGCGTCCACTACGCGCTCGATGGCCTGCTCGGCGCGCGTTCCCGCGGCCGCCTCCAGTGTGGCGGGCGAGCAGAAGATGCTGCGCGCCAACAGGAACGGCCCCTGTATTTCCTCGTCGGCCGTGACCGCTATGGGTGCGGACTCGCGCCGGCGTGCCAGCTCCTCCACAGCGAGCAGGAGACGCGTCTTGCCTATGCCGGGTTCTCCCTCAAGTGCTACGCAGGCCATGCTCCGTTGCGCGGCGTTGAGCCCTTGCTCCAGGGCAGCCAGCTCTTGAGGCCTGCCGACGACGGAGCCGCTGACCCGGCCCGCGTATAACCCGAGTGCGCAAAGAGAGTCGGCGTAGTTCAGCATGACTGCGCCCTGGTCATCCGCAACCTCCGAGTTCAGGCTACACTCTGCCACGAGACGATTGCCAGCCCGCCCGGGCAGACGGCCAGGCCGGTAATTCGCGAGACCTACAATCCTAGTTTGACGTCGCGCCGATTCGTGCCCCTGTGTCGACGGGTACGTCACCCCCTCCCTGACCCTCCCCCGTCGAGGGGGAGGGAAGAGAATCCCTCGAGGCCGAGGAGTAGCTGTGGCCGCTGTACGCATCGAGAACAGAGCTCAGCTCATCTACCTACTCACGGAAGCCGCCGAGATCGAGCACAACGTGCTCTGTTGCTACCTGTTCGCGAAGTTCAGCATGAAACGGGATATCAGCGAGGGCCCGACGGCTGCGCAGCTGGCGGGTATCAAGAGTTGGCGCGCCGCGATCGGCGACATCGTTGTTCAGGAGATGCTGCACCTTGCTTCCGCCTGTAACCTGCTTACGGCGGTGGGAGGCGCTCCTCAGCTGCGCCGACCGAACCTGCCCACCAGCCCCAGGGCCTACCCGCCGGCCTTCAAGCTCCGCCTCGTTCCCTTCGGTCTGGAGGCGCTGGACCAGTTCGTGTTTCTCGAGCGCCCAGAATATCTCGAGGCCACCGCTCGCCCAGTGCCCAGCTACCGTGATTCCTCTCTTCCCATGGGGTCGTTGAGCGACATCTTTTCTCGCGAGCGCAACTACGAGACCCTGGGTGAGCTGTACCGGGGCATCGAGGATGGGCTCAAGTACCTTGCGCAGAAGCTCAGCGAAGAGCGGCTGTTCATCGGCCGGCCCGGAGCCCAGACCGCGGATTCGTTCTTTCACCTCCCCGGCCTTGCTCCGGTGCACGATCTGGCTTCCGCGCTAGCGGCACTCAACGTCATCATCGAACAGGGCGAAGGCGCCAGTCCCGAGGCTGAGAACTCTCACTATCGTCGGTTCCTCAAAATGCGAGAGGAGTGTAGACACCTGACGGCAGCCGATCCGACCTTCCTGCCGGGTCGACCCGTCCTTGTCAATCCTTATGCCCTGCTGCCGACTGATATCGCCGCCGGTTCGGATATCAATCTTATCGAGGACCCACTGAGCGTCGATGTGTGCAACCTTTTTGACGGCTGCTACGAGACACTCGTGCAGATGCTGGGACGGCTCTTTGTCCACGCGGAGGAGTCCGATGTTGAGCTAGCCACCCTTGCCGACATCACGGTGGGCATGATGATCGATGTTGTTGAGGCCCTGGGTAGCGCGATCACCCTGTTGCCCGCCGGACCCGCTCATCCTGGGCTCAACGCTGGGCCGAGCTTCCGCCTTTCGCGCGGCGCCAGCATACCGACTCAAAAAGAAACCGCCCGGTTCATCTTTCATGAGCGCATGGCTGAGCTGGCCGCCTACTGCCAGTTCCTGCAATCGGCTCCGGGTGCGCCATCAGTCCTGCCTCGCGTTAGAACGGCGCTGCTCGGCTTTGGCGAACAGCTCGCGCCCTGACCGCCGGGGACTCACTCCACCAGCTTCTCATTCGTCTCGGCCAGGCGTTGGGCGAGCATCTGCAGCATCTTGATAGCGAGCTGAGGCTCCCTGTTCAAATAGGCCAGGAAGGCCCAGCGATCCATTCCCAGGCACTCCACCTCGTCAACCGCACGCACCGAGGCCGAGCGTTTCCAGTCCGCAAGGAGCGCCATCTCGCCGAAGGGCTCCCCCGGTCCAAAGACCGCCAGGGTCTGCGGACGCGCTCCTCCGAGGCCCTTGACCACTTCCACCTTGCCCGAGAGAACGATGTAGAGCCCATTGCCCGTGCGTCCCTCCTCCACGATAATCTCCCCTGGCGCAAACCCCTTCCTGAAAGTGAAGGCCTCGAGGCTCGCGATCGAAGCGGGCTCCAGGCTGGCGAACAGCGGCACGGAGGCGAGCGCATCATAGCAACGCTCGTGGTCGCTGGCCGCCGGCACGCCTACTGACGACGAGGCATCGAGATCGAGTTCAGCCCCCGCCGGAGTGCCCTGCGCCATCGAGATGTGAAGCTCATCCCGTACGACGTGCAGAGCGTACGTGTTGAGGGCGTCCGTCGCGGGGCCGGCCACTACTGACCCATCTGTCACCAGGAACTTGCTGCCATGACAGGGGCAGACGATGATCCTGCCCTCCAGCATTCCCTGCGAGAGAGAGCAGCCTAGATGGGTGCACACATCATCGAACCCAAACAGATTGCCCTCGACGTTTGCGACAGCAATCGACTTCCCGTCAACCCGAAACGCCACCACGCGGCCCGATGGCACGTCGCCAGTCCTACCTATGGCCGAAGCCATACTCAACCTCCATTTGTGCGATCTCATCCATCTACGTTACCGGTATGCTAAGCCCTTCGGCGCCTGGGATAAGCTCGAAGTCACGGTCAACCCGCTCCTTCGCGCGGGTATGAAGGTCGTCGAGCTCGGCGTCGGAGTGGCCCGGGTCGTGGTGAAACGTGACAAGCCTTCGGACCCCAGCGAGCCGGCCAAAAGCGATTGCTTGACTCATTGAGCTATGTCCCCAGCCCGCGTGCGATTCGTACTCCTCATCCGTGTACTGCGAATCGTGGATGAGGAGGTCGGCCCCCTGGGCCAGAGCGTAGCCGGATGTCCAGGCGGCCGCGTCCGGCAGGCGCGCGTAACCCAACGCCGGCTCGTGATCGGACAGGTATACGAGCGTGGCACCCACCTCGCTGACTCGATACCCAAGGGTTGGGCCTGGGTGTAGGACAAGGTCCGTCCTAATCCGTAGGCCTCCGACTTCGAACTCGCCAAGAGGGGCGTCATGCAGGACCAAACGGCTGGGCAACTCGCGCAGGTTGACGGGGAAGAGCGGTGCCGACAGGTATCTGGTTAGCCGCGCGCGCAGGTCCATGCCGGCCGAGCGGGGCCCCCAGATGTGCACCTCCCTGTCCGTCTCATAAAGAGGAGCGAAGAAGCCCAGCCCCTGGATGTGATCCGTATGGAGGTGTGAAAGGAGAATGTCGACGCGTCCACCCTCGGCCAATGTCGCTCCCAGGCGCCGTATGCCGGTCCCCGCATCGAGGATGATCACCGAGCCACTCGCGGTGCGCACCTCGACGCAGGATGTATTGCCGCCGTAGCGCACGGTCTCCGGACCCGGACTGGCGAGTGAACCCCTGGTGCCCCAGAGCGTGACGCGCGTTTGGCTAAACCTCCCAGAATATGGACACGGCGCCCAGCTCGCGTTCCTGCTGGCCTTGTAGCGGGAAGGCGGCCACAGCAATCCTGCGCTGCGTGTCGTCTCGGCCCACGATGAGGAGGGGCGAGAGGTAGGCCGGCCGCCTCTCCCTGAGGGCGATTACGAGGGGGAGCTCCGCCGGCGGTACCGGCTCACCGTCTTCTCGTGTTGGATGGAAGGCAACAGACCATTCCTCCAGTGGCATCTCGCCGTTCTCCTCATAGGGCCGACCAAGAAGCTTCTCCGCGGGCTCGTTGTAGAACAGCAGCGCGCCCTGCGTATCGACGATGAAAACAGGCACGATGAGGTGGGCGGCGAGCTGGCGCATGAGGATCAGCTCGATCCCCTTCTGAGCAACCGGACCCGTGTCTCGCATCGGCGTCACGTCTCCAGCTCGAGAGTCCGGACCCGGCGCGGGGACCGCTAAAAGAAAGCCGTCAGGTTTTTCGCCAGCAGGATGTTCTGGTCGAGGATGATCTCGCGCCGGGCGATCTTCCAGGCGTCGCCATCCCGCCGCAGGGTGTCCAGCCGTTTCCCGAAAAAGAGGTTCTCCTCGTCCTCGAGGCGGTTCTTGTAGAGCAGAAATCGGGACTTGACCTTCACTTCGGTCGGCCCAACGTCCAGGAGCTGGACGTTCGACACCATGTGGCAGAAGCGCGAGTAGGGCTCCTCGCACCAGTGCGCGCCCGTGTAGATCTGCTTGATGCGCTGGGTGAGCGTCAGCTTCCCCTCGTCAAACTAGACCCTCGCGCGTTTTCGTCGGCCCGTGCATCTTATCATCAAAGGCCGATGGGCGATTCGGGATATGCTACCCTGGTTTCCATTCTGGTGACATGAGAGGAGAGAGGAACCGTGGCTGAGCGACTCACCGTGGCAGACCTGCAGCGCATGAAGAGCGAGGGCAAGAAGATCGCAGCCGCCGTCGTCTACGAGTACCAAATGACGAAAATCTGCGAGAGGGCCGGCGTGGACGTCCTGTCGGTGGGCGACAGCCTCGGCAGGAATGTGCTGGGCCAGGCCGACGTCGACGACTGTACGGTGGACGACATGATTCCGTTCGCGAAGGCCGTGGTGCGAGGCCGCGAGCGAGCGATTGTAAGCGTGGACATGCCGACGACGCCGTCGAGGGCGGGCGTCGAAGAGGTGGCGAAGGCCGCTCGCCGCTTCAAGGAAGAGGCTGGGGTCGATATGTGCAAGATCGACATCCGCACGCGCGAGGAGGAGCTCTTCGACGAGGTGCACGCGGTGATCGAGGCCGGGCTCGCAGTGTATCCGCAGATCGGGTTTCCCACGCAAGGGCCGACCCGCGGGATTCAGGGTGGGCCGGAAGTGTTGGAGCACGTCATGAAATGGGCGCACAAAATCCAGGATGCTGGCGCCGCGATGATCGACCTGACGAACGTGCCGCCGGATGTCTACGCTGAGGTGTGCAGGAGCCTGCGGATCCCGGTCATCGGCGGGCAGGCGCCGCCTCAGGCGGACGGGAAGATTCAGGTGGCCGTCAGCGGTCTCGGCTACTCAGCCGCGACGATCGATCGGACCGATGGCCGCCCCAATATGGCGAAGTTCGCATACGACGTGATGAGCGGCATCATCGACAACATTCACGCAGGAAAGTGGGGGTCAGGGCAGTAGCTCGTGTCATCCTGAGGCCGTAGGCCAAAGGATCTGGCGTCAGAGTGGGTTTGTGCATGCCACATGACGCCCGTGGCAGATCCTTCGCTTCGTTGCGCTGAATTGTCACCCTGAGCGACAGCGAAGGGTCTGGGGGTGCCGAAAACACGGGCCGCAGGTTCGCAGCTCGATGCCGACCCCAGATGCTTCGCCTGCGGCTCAGCATGACAATGGTCATCTGTCCGCAGCGCACCGAGAGGCGCATGACGACTCAAGGGACGACAGATGGGCCTTTCTCAGCCACGCCCCGAAGCGAGGGCTGCTTCGATTGGCTTGCCGCGGAGGAAGTTGGTGACGACCTCGTCGTGCTCCTCGGGATGCTCCCACTGGGGCCAGTGGCCTGCATCCTGCATGCAATAGAAGGCGGCTCCAGGGATCAGGGAGGCGAGGTACTCGCCGACCTCCGGGCTCTGGCCCCGGTTGCGATCGGTCCAGAAGACAAGCGTCGGTGGCCTGAGCTGCGCCGCCTCCGCCTCGGACCAGCCCGCCAGATTTGCGCGCGGAGCTGTGATGCCGAACACTCGCTGCATCGAGGTCCGGATCGCTGGATCAGCGTAGAGCGTGCAGTACAGCTCGACCAGCTCGGGGGTCACCCGCTCCGGGCGCGCCAGGAAATACTCCAGCCTGGCTCGCTGAGTCGCCGGGCTCGGATCGGTCACCGCTGCCCGGCAGAGGGTCATGAGTTGGTCCGCGCCACCGCCCGACGCGGAGAACGAGCGCTCGAGCTTGATGTAGTAGGAGCCCGAGTTCAGGATGAGCTTTCCGCAGCGGCCGGGAAAACGCATACCCAGCTCGAATGCGATCCCTGCCCCCATGGACTCCCCCTCCACGTGCGCCCAGGCCAGGCCTTCCGCGTCCATGAAGTCGATGACGGCCTCGGCCTGGCGTTGGACCCGATGGTCGGCGTCGTACGGGTCTTTGGTGGAGTAGCCGTGGTAGAGCGCGTCGACGGCGTAGACGTGAAAGCTCTTGGCGAGTCGCATGACGTTGCGGCCGAAGCACTCGGCCGAGTTTCCCACGCCGTGAATGAGGACGAGCGGATCCCCGGCGCCCGCCTCTATGGCGCGAGTGACGTGCTGCCTGCCGCGGATGAAGCGCGTGGCGCTGCCCAGTAGCTCGACGTGCAATGTGGGCGTTTCCGCTCGCTGCTCGGGTGATCGCACTGCTATCCCGTCATCGTCCAGGGGTGCCACACTCTAGCAAGTTCCGGTGGCTTCTGCCTCGGCTCTTGACAGAAGGTGCTCCGAAGCCTCATTCTCTGCGATGCCAAAACAACTGGGGGAAGAGGAGTATGTGGAACCAGCTCGATACCGGCGCGTATGAAGGAATGTTGGCGGAGACCACGACGATCAGGGGGTACAACGGCGAAAGCGTCAATACTTACTTCGCACGCCCCCTTGGGTCTGGCCCGTACGCCGGAATCGTGCTCGTCCATCACCTGCCCGGTTGGGATGAGTTCTATCGGGAAACGGCGCGCCGGTTCGCCCAGCATGGCTACGCCGTCGCTTGCCCGGACCTCTACTGCCGCTTCGGCCGGGGAACGCCTGACGACGTGGCTGCGACGGCGCGCGGCGAGGGGGGCGTTGCCGACGACAGCGTGGTGGGCGACTGTGAGGCGTCAATGGAGTTCTTGCGATCGCTGCCGTATACCAACGGCAAGGTGGGAATCATTGGAACCTGCTCGGGCGGGCGCCACGCGTACCTCACAGCGTGCCGGGTCAAGGGTTTCGACGCGGTAGTGGACTGCTGGGGCGGCTCGGTCGTGATGGCACCGGACCGGCTCACTCCGAGGCAGCCAGTGGCCCCCATCGACTTAACGAAAGACCTGTCAATCCCGCTCTTGGGAATCTTCGGCAATGACGACCAGGGTCCTTCACCGGACCAGGTGAACCAGCACGAAGAAGAGCTGAAGAAGCACGGTAAAGACTACGATTTCCACCGATATGATGGGGCGGGGCACGGGTTTTTCTATTACCATCGACCGAACTACCGCCAGGAGCAGGCCATGGATGGCTGGGAGAAGGTGTTGGCCTTCTTCGGAGAGCACCTCCAGGGCGAGTAACCAGGTTACGCGCGCCTGAGGACTCGCGGCATGGTGCCGCCGAGGATGTTCGCCTTGTCCCGGTCGGCGAGCCCCTCTGTTCGGAGAACGCCGTGCCGTGAAGTTCCCGGTAGAGGAGCGGCTCGTCCCCCGCCCGCCCGACGAGCGCACACTGAGCCCCACGGCGGGGGACAAGCCCCCACCCTACCGAACGACGGAACCGACCCAATGGCGAAATCCATGCGAACTGACCCGCTAGGACATGCTGGTCGATAGAGTCCTGGGCGGGCCCACAAAACGGACGCCCTCGACCGTGGCGATGTCGTCAACGGAGATCGACGTTTCGCTGTTCACGGTCGCCGCGCCGGCGCTCACCACCTCGACGTGCCGGATGCGAGCAGTGTCGCCGTCCCCGCTGACTTCGAGCAGCTCGACGATGTCACCCGACGTCG
>CAYQJS010000005.1:89894-134030 GCA_964417895.1 uncultured Chloroflexota bacterium
GAGATCGACGCTTCGCTGTTTACGGTCGCGGCGCCGGCCGTGACCACCTCGACGTGGCGGACCCGAGCGGTATCCCCACTGACCTCGAGCAGCTCGACGATGTCACCCGACGTCGTCACCAACCGTGTTCCTGGCGCAATAGCATCGAGTTTCATGCTCGCCTCTCCTCAGGGCGCACTTGAGAACAATCGTTGACGACTACGAAACGGACGTCGCCGTTTCGTAGTCTCTTCTGAATATAGGGCCGTTCAGCCGGGTGAGACTTCGACCACCGTTTTTGCCGAACGGGGGAAGGGCGGCGGAAGCGGCGCCCCCATCTTTCTTGCCCGCTCGAGGTTAAATGGGTTGAACTTGCCGGATGATCCCGATGGGATCGTCTCGCCGCGCCGCTCCCTCGCCACCTTCGGTATCGCACGCTTGCCCTCGATAACCTCGTCATTCATGGTGTCGAAGGGCAGCCAGATGATGTCGTTGGTCGCGGGGTCCCTGAAGGTATTCATGGGGTCCCCGCCCTCCTCCACGAGGTCCACCTGCTCCGCGAGCATCCGGCGGAAGAGGATGAGTCCCACGTCCGATTGCCCGAGCTTCTCCTTACTCCGGTCCATGCGCGGCCCTTGGGAGGTCCATGCGAAGTGGTCCTGGCCGCTGTTGTTGTCCAGCTGGCCCCAGATGGGCTGTCCTTCCTCGTCCACGCCAGCTATCGGAACGTGGTAGACGGGGATGTCCTCGTCCGCCTGGTTCGGATCTTCGCCGTCTCGTGGAAGCTCGGTGTTGTAGTAGACGTAGTAGGTATGCGTATCGTCCATCGGTACGCGGATCTGAAAGTGATGCCCGCCCGTACCGCACTCGAGGTTGGGGAACAGTATGGGATGCCCGATCTGCCAACCTCTTGAAGTCTCTTCGGTCTCGCCCTCGAGGAGCCGGTGCTTCAGGACCCCATATTCAAAACGGCTGCACGCCGCGCTGATGTGGCGCATCCCCGTTTGAGGCTTGCGCCAGTACTGAACATCTGGGTTCGGCTCGAGCTTCTTCTGGCCGTACACGTCGCCACGATGCTTAATGACCCCGAGACGCTCAAGCACGTACCTTGAGAAGTAGCCGTGCAGGTACTCCCCATGGATGGGATCGAGTGAGTTCTCCATGATCTGGAGCCAGTTGCACGTCACCACCGTCCATCCGATGCTGCGGAGCCGTCCCTCCTCGACGAAGGGGTAGTAGTGGGGGACGAGCGGCGCCGGTTCTGGGCCGAGGTACGTAAAGACGAGGCCGCCGAGCGTTTGCACCGGATACGACTTCAGCTTGACCCGGCTGGCGAAGGTCGAATCCGGAGTCTCGGCGGGCATTTCCAGACACTGGCCGGTCTGGTCATACAGCCATCCGTGGTACGGGCAGCGGAGTCCGTTCTCCTCGGGGATGCCGAAGAGCAGGTTCACCCGGCGATGGGCGCACGAGGCGTCGATGAGCCCCAACTGGCCACGCATGTCCCTGAAGAGGACGAGGTCCTCGCCCAGAAGGCGAACAGCTTTGGTCGGATTGTTCTTCAGCTCTGCCACCCCAGCGATGGGCTGCCAGTAGCGCCGCATAAGCTCGCCCATAGGGGTCCCTGGACCAACCAGAGTCAGTCGGTCGTTCTGCTCTTTCGTTAACACACGCCCTCCTCAGTTCGTGGCATTTTCGTGATGACACCAACCAATATATTCCAAAACACAACCGCGTGTGTTTGGCCAAGGGTCAAGCCTACGCTCAGCGCCTGCAGGACTTCGCCGTCATCTCCGAAAGCCGTGATTCATTCGATGCGCGCCTTAGCCCTGAGGAAGGGCGGTGGGACAACAAGGAGAGCAGTGAGCATCCCATAGAAACCTGCCATGAGAGGCACCCCGGCCACCAGATGCGCTGTCCAGACGATCCCACCGCCGAACGTCCCCATCAGCGCGAAGTACACGGCAAACTGGACGATGCGATGAGCCAGTAACCGGGCTCGTCGTCTGCGCCGCCCAACCCACCGCGCCAGATCCACGCCCACAGCCCTTCGCCGACCAGCGCTGCGGCAGCGACCGCGGGAAGGTAGAGCCAAAGATCGGTCACCGCGACGGTGAGAAACCCGTCCCACAGCATGATGGCGCCGATAGCACCGCACGGCAGGCGTAGGCGTCGCAGCGGCACGACCAGAAATAGCGCGAGGAGAACGGCGTGGATCAGCACGCCGGTCACGCCAGCGACTTGAGCAACTCCGGTCTGCCAACCCAAACCCTGGTAGCCCCATAACTGCGCAGCCTTGACTCCCCGGAGGCGTAGTCAACAGCCAGCGGGTCGCTGTAAAAGAGGCCCCAAAGAATGACGCGAAAAAGCAGCCCGAAGCCGAGGAGCAGCGGTATGTCCGCTGGCGAGGGCCGGTATCCGTGGCGCCCGGTCTGCGTTCGATGCTGTGCCTCTGCGCGCAGCACTCCGAGAACGACGAGCGTGTAGGCGACAACAAGCCAGAGGTGTGCGGGTGAGAGCAGCGCCTCCAACCTCACCTCAAAGCCGAAAAGACTGTGCCAGACCGAATCGACGATGCCGCCGAGGCCAAAAAGAACGACGCCGACGAGGACCAGCGGGTAACCGGGCAGCCAGGCTCGGCGAGGAAAGCCTCGCCGGGCCCTTCCCACTAAGCAGAGGGTGATGACTGCACCGGTGCCAGCCCAACTGCCGTAGAGAAGCGCGTGGGGCCAGGTGAAGAACGACTCGACTTCAAAGCCATGGTGAACGTGGTACCAGGCATCGATGTGAGCCCCGACCTGCCACAATGCGACGAGTGCGCAGGTCAACCACAGGAGTGGCCCCGCTTCGAGCGGGTGATCGGGCTTACTTTGTAACTCCGTTGTAGGAACAGCTGTTTCATACGGTGCAAGGATAAGGAGGTCGGAACGAGAGATCAATTCTGAGCCTTGTGGGGTCGCCCAATCATGAGCCATCAGGGGAGGGCGCCGCGTGACGGGCCGCTGGGGAGAATAATGCCCGGCGCGGCGCTGCGCCGGGCATTCCTCTGCGGGGTGCCGATTCTAGAGTAAGAGGGCTCCCACCACTACAACGAACTGGGCCAACGTCATGCTGACCAGGATCAAGGTATCGCGCATTGTCTTCCTCCTACAGCGGATCTACCCTCAGGTCGGGACTCCCCCGCCTGCTGTCAATAGTCTCGACGATGACCATGAATACAGAGTTAAGCGGACCTGAGAGAACTCTCATAATCGGTGGCGCATATCCCAGAGTCGCACCGTGCTCCACCCGACTGGTCGGTCTCCACCAAAAAGAGTGCTGGCGTGAAGCGGTACCGCGATTCTGAGTGGCTGGACCCCGGCATTGAGATCCGCTCCTCGCCCATTGGTGGCAGAGGCATGTTTGCCCTTGACCCAATCAGCGCAGGCAAGGTCCTCGTCATCTGGGGCGGGGTCGTGTTCACGCGAGCTGAGATCGAGGCTGGAGTGGTGGCCGAGGGAAGCACCGTCGCGATAGGCGAAGGTGTTTACCTGGGCAGCCCTGCTGGGACTTACGACCGAGAACGGGACGACCGGGGCGACTTCATCAATCATTCCTGCGACCCGAACGTCTGGATGCAAGACGAAGCTACGTCTGTCGCGCGGCGGGCCATTCGGGCCGGTGATGAACTGACAATGGACTACGCGATGATCCGAGAGGACGACAGCCTGGTTGCACGCTTCGACTGCCGCTGCGCCTCGGCGCTATGCCGTGGCAGAGTCACCGGGAGAGACTGGCGTCGACCTGAACTGCAAGCACGCTACGCGGGTCACTTCTCGCCGTTCATCAACGAGCGAATTCGGAGAGTCAGCGGCGGCTTGCCCTAGACGCACCATGTTTGCATCGCGACCGGCTACCCTCGCTACTTGCATTCGATCCGGCGCACCACTCGCTTGCGTGAAGAGCCGAAGGAAAAACGCGGCTTCCTCCGCGTAATCAGCGGGCGCGGTGAGCAGGTGGAACCAGTCGGCAAACTCCGTGTAGAGCCGCGGCAGCTCGTCGCTCACCTTGTCTCGGCCGGCCATCTCATAGGCGATCCTAGCACGCGCGGGAGCCCTGAGAGAAAGAGCAGGCCGGCGGTGGGCCTGCTCTCGTTTGAGTGGGGCGACCGCGATCGACCGCCTGGGCTCAGGCTGTGGCGGGTTCGAGTCCCGTCCCCTGCTCCACCTGGCAGATAGCCGCAAGCGCACGCGCTCCGGTAACCTATGCGTTCCCGGTCCCTTTACGCCTCGACTGTCAGTTCCTGCCACGCAGGCAGGCTGCCGCGAAATGGGCGCATGAAGCTACGCGTGAACGGCGCTACCCAGCTGCTGCTCGAGATCTACGGCCCGGCCATGATCATGAGCCTGGGTCAGGGGATGGTCGTTCCTACCATCCCTGCCCTGGCATCGACGTTCGATGTGTCGGCTGGGCTTGCTGCCCAGCTCGTCACGGCCGGAATGCTGGGCAGAGTCATCACCGTGCTCCCGATGGGCCAGATCCTCGATCGCTACGGGCGTAAGCCCGTGCTGGTGGGCGGTCCGCTGGTGGTCGCGGTGGCCTCCGGGCTATCCGCGGTCGCACCCGTTTTCGCCCTGTTGCTGTTCGCGCAGTTCCTGGCAGGCATGGGCAGCAGTGCCTGGCAGACTGCTCGCGAGCTCGCCGCAATCGACGTGGTGCGGCCGGAGCAGCGCGGCCGGATGATGAGCGGCTTTCATGGCATGCATGCGGTGGGTGTCGCCGTGGGTCCGGTGATGGGCGGATTGCTCACGGACCTCGTTGGCTTCCGCGCCGTCTTCTGGGCGTACGCGCTGTTGAGCCTCCTTACCCTCGTTGTCTCGCTCCACATTCGCGAGACGGCTCAGTTGCAGCACGCTGCCCGTCGTGGCCTGCTGGATATCGGCCGCGTCAGCGAGGTTGAGCCTTATTTTCGGACGACCTACATCGTGCTGATCTTCAACACGTTTGTCGCCATGATGAGAGGCGCTCTGATCGCGAGTCTCATTCCCCTGTACATCGGACTGCATCTCGGGCACACGTCCACGGAGGTGGGCACGTGGTTCGGAATCTACGGCCTGGTCAACGTTCTGATGATCGCGCCCACGGGCGTGCTCCTGGACTCATGGGGGCGCAAAACGGTGGTAATTCCCAGCGCTTATCTCGCCACGGTCATCTTCGTCGTGTTCCCCCTCGTGAGTGGTAACGTGCAGCTCCTCGGCCTGGCGGCGCTGACGGGGGTCGCCAGCGGGCTGGCCCTCGGGACGATGGCCACCTATACCTACGACGTCATCCCGGAGCACGCCCGCGCGCGGCTGCAGGCGCTCCGTCGGCTGTTCGCGGACCTCGGAGCGATCATGGGCCCGGTGGCCGGTGGGGCGATCACGGACCTGGCTAGCCCGGGCGCGGCCTTCTGGGCCTTTGTGCCGGTGCAGCTAGCCGGGGGGCTCGCGATCACCTTCCTCGCCAGGGAGTCGCTGCATCGGGTGGGTGCGAAGGCACACGAGGCGGCTTCGCGAGGCTAGCAGGCCGCTGAAAGAGATTGAGGTCCGCTCGTGATGAGCCTGTCGAACCACTTCGGGCCCTTCGACAAGCTCGGGGTGAGCGGGGTTTTCAGCAGCCTGCTGGTAGCGCCAACGGAACGCGGCGTCACTGGTTGATCTGGGGTCCTTTGGGATCCGGATCGTCTGCGGGCACGTGGCGAGCCAGGTCCATGGCATCGTGCAGGATACGGACGACTTCGATCGAATCGGCGTCTGACAGTCGATACAGCACGAAATGCCGCCCCCGCCGGCCACCGCGCGCGACGTGAAGCGTGCGCAGACCCGGGAGAATCTCGTCGCGCGCTCTGCTGCCGGGAACGTCGGGGCCGTCGCCGAGCGCGGCGAGTGCCGCGATCACGGTATCCCGATAGACCTGGGCCTGCCGGACCCCGAAGGCTTCCGAAGTCCATCGGAGGAGGACCATAAGATCCTGTTCGGCCGCCTCGCTCAGCCGAATGCGCCAGCGGCGGTTGGCCACCGTGAAGCGGCTCAGGCGCCGGCGATCACGCTGTCAGTGATCTCGTTCAGGTACGCTGCGAGCGCCTCAGGATCGGAGAACTCCTTGAACGCGCCGCTTTCCAGGGCGGTGATGCCGATCGCCGCCGCTTCGCGGAGCGCCGTGAGCTTGGCGGCGTCTTCTGTCTCGCGTCGCTCGATTAGCCGTAAGCCCTCCCGCAGCACTTCGCTCGCATTCTGATAGCGACCGGACCGCACGAGCGCCTCGATCAGCCCCTCCTGATGTTCCGTCAGCACGACATTTCGGGTTGGCATGCTCGTTCTCCAAAGCCTGTTAACAGGGAGTCTAGCACCATTGGCAGAGTATGCCAATGAGAAGGAGACCAACTCAAAAGGAACGGCCAGCTCAGCCCGGAACGACTAGCTTCGAAGTGGGTCAGAAACCTATCTCGTGTAAGGTGGGCATCTACCGCCTGGCTGTCTTCGCCTGGAGCAACAACCTGCTCAAAACCATCCAGGGAAATGAGCAGCGATCCTACCGCAGGGGATCGCAGGCTGCGCACGCGGCGACGAGCCGTGCGGCCACCCGCGGATCGGTCCCAAAGTGGAAATGGATATACGAGGCGAGGACGTTCCCGTTGGCAAAACCCTCCGGGCCATTATCCCGCTCGACCACCCGGTACGCGGCCATTTCGAGATCAACCGGCCGGGTGAGCTGGGAGTAATGAAACTCGTGCCCCACGCTGCCCGCGCCCGCGGGCAGGAGCGGACTGTCGCGGATCGCCGTCACGGTCCGATAGCCGACCGTAACCCGCTCAGAACGGATTTCTGAGTCATATGGCACAAGGTCCACCATCGGCCAAGCGTTTCCTTCCCGGTCGGTCAGCGTCCGGCCGAGATACATGAGGCCGCCGCACTCCCCGTAGATGGGGAGCCCGGCTCGGTGCGCGGCCCGCAACGCTTCGTGCACGGGCGCATTCGCGGACAGCTCGGCGGCGAAGAGCTCCGGAAACCCACCGCCGATGTAGACGCCCTGGGTGCCCGGCGGAAGGATGGTGTCCGTGAGCGGGCTGAACGAGGTGAGCTCTGCTCCCATGGAGCGCAGCAGGTCGAGGCTGTCCTCATAGTAGAAGCTGAAAGCCTGGTCCCGCGCCACAGCGAGTCGCACGTGCGCGTTCGGCCCTCCGACTGCTGGAGGCTCCTCCGGCGTATTGAGCGGGGATGCTGCGGCAATGCTCCACAGCCGATCGAGGGCGAGGTGGGCCTCGGCCGCGTCTGCTAGTCGATTCACGAAGTCGCGGCCGAGATTCGCCTCAGCGGTGGGGACGAGCCCCAGGTAGCGTTCAGGGAGCGCAAGACTCGCGTCTCTCGGGAAGGCGCCGAGGACAGGGCGCCCCGTAGCCCTTTCGACCGCCTCAGTAACCGTGCGGGCATGCGACGGGCTCGCAACGCGGTTGAGGATGAACCCGACAACCGAGAGCTCGCGGTCCAGGGTGAGGCACCCAAGTGCCATCGCGGCGGCGGTCTGCGCCGTTTTGGCAACGTCGAGCACGACGACGACCGGGGCACCGACCAGTTTGGCGACCTCCGCCGTCGATCCTGCGCCATCTGCGTTTCGGCCATCGAACAGGCCCATGACACCTTCGATCACCGATAAATGCGCGCCGGCGGAACTCCGCGCGAAGCTAGCGAGCAGCCGACCTGGAGGCAGGAGGACGCTGTCCAGGTTGCGGCACGAACGGTTCGCGACGGCGCTGTGATAGCTGGGATCGATGTAGTCGGGACCCACCTTGAACGGCTGTACCCGCTGTCCGCGGCGGACGAACGCGGCCAGGAGGGCGCACGTGATCGTGGTCTTCCCAACACCGCTCGCGAGCCCCGCTATGACGAGACGACGCATCACTGGCAATGAAAGATTACCCCTCTCCCTAACCCTCCCCCGCAAGGGGGGAGGGGACCAGTTTCGCTCCCCCGCAAGGGGGGAGGGGGTATTTTCGATTACGGCTCGCCCGGCAGTGGTGGCGTGCTGCTCGGCGCTGTGCGGTGCCTTGTCGCCTGCTCGTACGCATACGCGAGCTTGATCATTGCACCGTCGCTGTACGGCCTGCCCAGGAAGGTGATTCCCACTGGGAGCTCGTCCGAAGTGAATCCCGCCGGCACCGAGATCGATGGGACGTAGACCAGGTAGGTGTTGAGATGCGTCGCTCCCCGTGAGTTGTAGTACGGCGGGCTGACGCCCTCGCTGATGAGCGTCGGCTGGTGCTCGACAGTCTTGTGCACGATGGCATCGAGATTGTGGTCAGCCATCACCTTGAAGAGGTTGATCGTCAGCGCTTCCCGCGCGGCAAGGGACTCGTAGTACTCGGCCTGCCCGCCATCGCGGATGCTGGGAGCGCGTCGCAGCACCCTGCCGTAATCCGGCGATGCGAGCATTTCCTGCCGCGTCTTAAACGGCGGATTTCCTCCGCGTCCGAAGTATTCGCTGAATGCCTGGTCGCTGTCGCCACCACGCCTCTTCGCCAGCAGGCTGAGCAGGTCAGGGATGACGATCGGATCGATAACGGTGGCTCTCGCCCCTTCTAGCTCGGCGACGGCCCGATCGAAAGCCTGGGTAACCTTCGCGAAGTCTGCGGAGTCCGGCTCGGAGGTCTGTCCCATGGATTCACGGAGGATGCCGATGCGCGCTCCCTTGAGCCCGGCGGCGTCGAGATACGCAGTGTAGGTCGATGGAATCTGACCGACCCCGAGCGCGGTGAGCGGATCCTCGGGATCGTAGCCGACCATCACATCCAGCAGCAGCGCCAGGTCGCGGACCGTTCTGGCCATCGGGCCCAGCGATCCATTCGTACTGGGCCAACCAGCATACACGCCACTGCGGCTCACCAGACCAGCGGTAGGCCTCATGCCAACGATGCCATTCCATGCCGACGGTCTTCGTATCGAGGCGAAGCCCTCCTGCCCCACGCCGACTGCTCCGAAGTTGGCCGAGACCGCCGCGCCCGGGCCTCCGGACGATCCACCCGGTGTGCGCTCCAAGTCGTAGGGGTTTTTGGTCGACCCGAACAGCGAGCCGTGGGTGTCGCCCCCGCCAAGCTCCCCGAGCGTGGCCTTCGCCAGAAGGATCGCGCCGGCTTGCTTCAATCGCCCGGCGACGAATGAGTCCCTCGCTGGGTAGTAGTCCTTGAACAGGACTGAGCCGAGGGTCGTGGGCATTCCCGCCGCATCCATCTGGTCCTTCAGAATCACGGGAACGCCATGCAGCGGTCCAACCGGCCCGGATGCTCGCAAGGCGGCATCCAATCGGTCCGCCTCCCTCAGGGCATCAGGGGCGACGGTAATGATGGAGTTGATGGTGGGCCCGCCGCGATCGTACGCGTCGATCCGGTTCAGATAGAGCTGAGTGAGCTCGCGGGCCGACAGGTCTCCCGTCGTATAGGCCCGCTGGATGTCATCGATTGTGGCTTCCAGTAGGTGGAACGTGTTGACTTCGCTCACGAGCTGGGTCATCAGTCGTTCCCGCTAGTGCGCCGCCGCGGGGGTGAGCCGCATGGCCTGCGCGGTGATGTCTTCGACGCTCTGGTCCAGGTCGAGGGCGTAGTTGCCGCTCTTTTCTCGCTCGAGGTCGGTGTCCACCATGGCGAATACTTCAAGGCGGTTGCCCTCGGGATCCAGGAAGTAGCACGACACGGTGTTGCCTAGCGTCGCATATGCGTGGCTGACGCAATGGTCGATCGGCACGCCGGCGGCCTTGAAGTGCTCGTAGTACGCTTTGACGTCGGCCACTGTCGGCACGTGCCAGGCGATGTGAGCCAGGATTTTGCTGTCGCCGTCTCGGCCTGTTGCTAGCGCGATCTGATGGTCCTCAACCTCCGGGTCCGGAGTCATAAAGACCATCCGTCCTGGGGCCTGATGCGTGATGGTGAGGCCCAGGTGCTCTTGATAGAACGCGACCATCCTGTCCAGGTCACGGACGTTGATAACGACGTGGCTCAACGCGCTCACGTGTGGCATTCCCTTACCCCTCGCTGGCTCCTTCGATGGCTAGCGGACTCTAGCCCTGGATGCGCCCGTTGTCAAACCGAGGTGAGCGGCGACACCTCCGCGTAAACCGCGATCGAATCCCGCGGCGCATCGATCGACAGCCAGATGCGCGGCAAGGCGCCGTTTGTGTGGACTTCAAAGGACCAACCGAGGAACGCGTCAGCGCTGTTTTGTTGGAAGCCTGTTTCGATAAGGTGGCGAGGAAGCGCCGGGTACTCGCGGTTATGCTCGTACATGGTGGCGGATCGATTTCGGCGCTCCCAGTCTACGCATCAAGCCTCCTGGCCGCAACGCCAAACAATCGAGGCGGCTCGGCCGCTGCCGAACCGGAGCTGAAGCTCAGGTGGCACCGGCTGTTCGTGGAAGCGATGATCGTTCGGTCGCTCGCGCCACGATCGCCGCTGGCGAGGCGCGCGTCAGCTTACCCGTGTTGCTGCGCCGCCTCGGCCAGGGCTGCTTCCCGAAGGTCGATTAACCGTCGCGTCGGCCGGCCGTGAGCACCGAAGAACGCAGCCGCGGCGATCACCATTGCCCCATTGAGGATCAACGATAACGGGGCCGTCGCCACCGCCGCGATGCCGCTGAACTGTATTTCGCCTAGCGGCCGGACGCTCGAATGCACGATGCCCCACAGACCCATGACGCGGCCGCGGAATTCGTTGGGGACCAGCATCTGGAGGTTCTGCTGAATGCCCACATTGAGCGCAGACCCCCCGGTGCCAAGGGCGAACAGAACCACCAGAGAGAGCCAGTAGATCGGCGTGAGCGCGAAGCCGATCATTGACGTGCCGAGCAGCAGCAGGCTCCCCACGAGCAGCCGCCGCTGGTGGCTCGGGGCCGACAGATTAGAAGCCACAAAGACACCGACCAGGCTGCCGACGCCCATCGCGCCCCACATGACGCCCAGCACCTCAGGTCCCACTTGGAGCGAGTCCTTGGCGATCACCGGGAACAGGATGGTCATCGAATTCCCGAAGAACATGCTGTAGTACGAGAGGCCGATGAGGAACGCGAATACCCGGTTGCGCCAGATGAAGTGCACACCGGCGGCCATATTTTCCAATACGCTCCCACCCCGCGACCGGTTAATCGGTGGCAACCGAATCCTCGTCAGCATCAGGGCGTAGACGGCAATACCCGAGATCGCTATGAGCCACACGATGCCGGCAGCGATCCGGGCGGAATCGGTCGCGCCGAGCACCAGGGCGAGGATGAACCCTCCGACGACGGGCGCACCGATACGCGTGGCCGGATGAATGGCGGCATTGAGGGCGACCGCGTTGGGCAGGGCGTCGCGCGAGATGAGATGAGGGAACATCGACTGGCGGGCCGGATTCTCGAACGAGCCGACCGCAGCCTGGATGAACGCGATGACGAAGATGTGCCACACCTCAAGCAGCTCGGTGAGGGCCAGCGCGGCGAGCGTGCTCAGCAGTGCGATGTAGGCAACTTGCACGGCGATGAGGAGCTTCCGTTGATCGAGCTTGTCGGCGATCACGCCGCCGAGCAACACTAGCGCGGTGGCGGGTATCGCCTGGGCGAGCGCGTTGATGCCCAGGTAAGCTTTCGAGCCGGAGATCTCGTAAATCAGCCAGGGCTCCAGCATCCAGAGCATCTGCTGCCCGGAAACTGAGACGACGTGGCCGATCCAGTAGAGGCGAAAATCGCCGTACCTCAGTGCGGCGAATCGTTGCGGCTGCATGGTGAGGGCTAAGTGTACGTCCGCGCCTCTCAGCCGTTTGCGGAGGTGACCCCGCGAGGCAGCTCTAGCGGCGCGGCCGAGAAAGCCAGTCTGTCATCCTGAGTGGAGCGAAGGATCTGTCACGAGCGTAATGTTCCATGCACAGACCTCACACTGCCACCAGATCCTTCGGCCTGCGGCCTCAGGATGACACTTTCCGTCCACGCCTGCTATGCGGGACAGGACGGGTTCACGCCCGCCAGGACGCGGCGGCGATCCTGGGTCGCTTCGAACCAGGAATCCGTTGTCGGTATCAGCAGCGCATCCGCGCGGATCATGTAGGCCTCCGGGTTGGTGACCTCGGGGGGCACGGTCCCGTGGTCGCGCAGCGCCCTTGAGGCTCGAAGCAGGCGACGGCGCACCGAGATGATGGCGGAATCGCTGGTGCCCAGGTGCTCTCTGCTGCGGTCGTAGATAGGGCCCATACTCAGCTGCGGGGCGGCGTCTTGAGCCCAAAACTCCGAGATGCCGGAAAAAGTCTTGGTCCGCTGGACCTCGCGGTCGATGAAGAAATCGTTCCCTAGGCCCGGCAGGGGACGCCAGCGGCCATAGGGCTGGGTGCTGACCGGCATCCGCATCTCCGGGGATATGTTCCACACCCCGGAGCGGTTCGCCTGGCGGTCCACTTCGGCGTCGGTGAGGCGCCGGTTGGGGTGGAAGCTTACGCCGATCACGAACACGTTCTCGTCGTCGACGGGGACCCATGCTCGCCAGCCGCGGGTCGGGTTCTCCCCGTACGGCCCGGTCATCGTGTGGAAAGGCATGAGGTGTTGGGAGATGCGCCAGTAACGCATGCCGTCCCCGGCTTCTCGCCCGGCGCCGATGCAGATGCCGTACTCAGTCTCCAGGATCTCAAAGCGAGGGTGCGTGTCGTTCCTGCGGATCTGATCGACCAGCCGTCGAGGTCCGCCCGTGCGGAAGCGCAGCTCGCTGTCGTCGTCGATGTTCAGCCGACTATGCACGAAGGAGACGTGACTCTGGTCGATGTCTCCTTCCATGCCCTGTACCCAGTTGCTGTACTGGACGCGCTTCGAAGCATGCCGCTGCTCCGCTGGAAGATCCATCCATTCGAGGTGTGGGAGCGGTGGAGGCGGGCTCTGCGGACCGAGGTAAGCCCAGATCACACCACCCCGTTCGACGCACGGGTAAGCGGTTTGGCGGATCTTGTCGCGGAAGTTGCTCTCCAGTGGCTCGTTGGGCATATCCACGCAGCGGCCGTCAACGTCGTACTTCCACCCGTGGTAGACGCACCGCAGCCCGCAATCCTCGTTTCGCCCGAAGAACAGCGACGCGCCCCGATGCGCACAGTGATCGTCCAGGAGCCCGATTCTGCCCATCGAGTCGCGGAACGCAATGAGGTCTTCCCCGAGGAGCCTGACTCGCTGGGGGTCGCCGTCCTGTACGGCCTCCCAATCGAACAGGAAGGGCAGCCAGTAGTGGCGCAAGAGCGTCCCAGTGGCGGTCCCAGGTCCAACGCGGCACAGAAGCTCGTTGTCCTCTTTGGAGAGCATGGTTACCTCCCTGAATCGCCGCCCCGCGGAAGACTGAGTAAGCGTCCCCGCTCATGAGATAGTAATCGAGGGGGCCAGGCAAGCCTATCATCCGCCAGCGTTGGTGGGAGAATCACGCAACACCCTCCGTCTACCGTCGATAGAATGGGGGGCTCTCGTCCCCAGGTTGGACTGTGAAGGGGGGAAACATGAATCTCGTCGCGAAGCATGGAACATCGCGTTCGGTTCTCGTAGGCATCCTTGCCGGCGTTGTGCTCGCCAGCGCATGCGCGCCGGCGGGGCCATCGGCAGGGACAGCCCAGTCGCAGGGGAGCCCCTCGGAGCGAAAGACAATCACCATCGCGGAATCTTCGGCGATAACGGGGTTCGGCCCGCAGGACGGTCGCTCGACGGAGGTCGCCGCCGTCGCTCACGCGGGCCTCGTCCGGAACAAGAACTGGGAGGCTTCGCCAGAGCCGTGGCTCGCCACCGAGCTTCCTTCGATCGAACGCGGCACCTGGAAGGTCCTCCCGGATGGCCGGATGGACACGACGTGGCGGCTGCGGAGCGGGGTCACGTGGCACGATGGAGCCCCGTTCATCGCACAGGACGTGGTCTTCGGCTGGGAAGTCGTGATGCATCCCCTGTTCGCCGCCAGGGTGCGAACGATCCCAGAGATGATGGAGTCGGTGACTGCTCCTGATGACTCGACGCTGCGCGTGGTCTGGAAGGGGCCCTCGCACTGGGCGGACCGGCTCTTCCAGATTCACATGTACCCCCTGCCCCGGCACCTCGTCGAGGCAGAGTTCCGAGCGGCCCCTGACAACTTTGCGACCAACCCCTACTTCTCGTCGGAGTTCGTGGGTCTCGGGCCCTATCGGCTCGCGTCCTGGACACCGGGCCTCGATATGCGTCTGGAGGCCTACGCCAATTACTTTGGCGGCAGGCCCAAGATCGACACGATCAGCTACATCGTTATCAGCGACGACAATGCCGCGCTGGCCAGGGTGCTGGCCAACGAGGTGGACGTCACATTGCGGTCCACAGTGGGCTTCATTCCCGCGGTGACCGCGAAGGAGCGCTGGGAGAGTACTGGTGACGGCACGGTGTACTTCACGCCCACGGGTTTCAACTGGCTCGGCTTTAGCTCAGTTCCCCCGTCCGCCCAGTGGTTCAGTGACGTGCGGGTGCGGCGTGCCATGCTCCAGGCTATCGATCGTCCGGAGATCATCCGTGTCTTCTTCAATGATGTCAGCGGCGTTCCTGACACTGTTGTTCCGCCGCGCCATCCAGTCTTTCCCGACGTGAACCGGGCAGTAATGAAGTACCCGTTCGACCCGGCGCGGGCCGCGCAGCTCTTCGGCGAGAGTGGATGGTCGTCGAGCAGCGATGGGGCGAAGGTGTTGGTGAATCAGCGCGGAGACCGGTTCTCCATCGACTTCCGCTCGAGCGCCGGCGAGCAGCAGGAGGAGCAGGTCCAGGCGGCCGTGGCGCAGTACTGGCAGAACGCCGGCATCGAGCCGAAGATCAACAATATCTCCCGCGCTCAGGCAAGGAATGACCGAGAGGCCGCTGAAAACTGGCCCGGGATGGATTTCGCTCGCCACAACATGGAGGTGAGCGACATCCCGGAGCGATGGCATAGCCGGCAAACGCCCACCGAGACAAACAAGTGGGCAGGAAAGAACCATTCGCGCTGGTCTGTGGGCGACACCCTGATCGAGCGTTGGGAGCGTGAGCTCGACGCCGTGCAGCGGGATCGCCTGTTGGTGGACATCGCCCGACGCTGGTCGGAGGACCTGCCGGTCCTTCCGTTGCACTACACCATCGAGATCACGACGGTCCGCAAGGGCATCAGCGGGGCCGGTCCCAAGCTTGGCTCGGGGGACACGAACTCGGTCGCCTGGAACATTGAGACGTGGGACCTGAATCGCTAGGGCCGTACATGACAGACTGGCTTCTCGGCCGCTAGTGCAGCGTCGCGTAATTCGTGACCCGGGCACTTCACCCTCTCCCGCGAGGGGGAGGGTGTTTCGCGCTTGTTCCCTCCCCCCTGGCAGGGGAGGGAGTTTCGCGCTGTTCCCTCCCCCCTGGCGGGGGAGGGTTAGGGAGAGGGGGAGGCTCACGACCTTCTGCGATCTTGCACTAGCCTAGACGGAGGCCCAACGGGGTAGTAAGCTACGCACACAGAAAGGGAGGGGCGAGTCATGGTTAGACCGTATCAGTACATCTCGGGCGATGGACACATGGAGATCAGCCCCGAACAGTGGAGGGACTGGGTCGATCCGAAATATCGGGATCGCGCTCCGCGCGGTGTGCGGATGCCCGACGGGGCCACTGCCGTCCTGGTGGAGAACAGCCCGCTGAGGTTCCGCGAGCAGCACAACCCCGGCGTGGCCCCGGAAGACTGGTCGCTGGAGACGCACGTAAACGTCGATGAGATGCCGGGCGGCGGCCCGCCTGAGCAGCGGGTCCATGAGCTGGACCTCGATGGAATGGATGCCGAGATCCTGTTCCCAACGACCGCGTGTGGCGCCTGGGACAACATCGCGGACGACAACGCGTACCTGGCCATGTGGTACGGATACAACGAGTGGCTCGCGAAGCGGTACTGTGCAGTCGCACCCGATCGACTTCTCGGCCTCGGAGTGATGCCGGTACGAGGAATCGACGCGTCTGTCGCCGAGCTGGAGCACTGCGCCAAGCTGGAGCTGAACGGGGTCGTCCTACGAGCTTTCCCAAGCGGCAAGAACAGGCTGACGTCCGAGGACGACCGGTTCTGGGCCGCGGCGATCGACTTGAACATGCCGGTCACCGTGCATAGCGCGTTCGACGTCGCACGTGGTGAGTATCTGGGACGCCGGATCTGCACCTACGCCTCGAAGGCCGGGCCGATCGCCTCTTGCCTGGCCATCTATGGGGTGTTCGATCGGTTCCCCAAGCTCCAGGTGTACTTCGCGGAGAACATGATCGCTTGGGTCCCCGGTTGGCTCGAGACCATGGACGTCATGTACAAGAAGTTCCACTACCAGTACGAGAAGCTCGAGGGCATGAAGCCTCTCGACCGTCTCCCCAGCGAGATTATCCGGGAACACTGCCATTGGGGATTCATGGACGACCAGTTTGGCCTTGAGCTCATGGCCCAGTTCGGCCATATCAGTGTAGACAAGGCCATCTGGGGGCACGATTTCCCGCACAAGCCCACGGACTGGCCCCATTCCAGGGAGCAGATCGAGCGCATCTTCGCCGGGGTGCCGGAAGATCAGAAGTACCAGATGACGTGTGGGAACGTGATCAACTACTTCCACCTCGAGGACGCGGTTGACATCCCGGAAGAAAAGGCTCTAGCCGGCGTCGCGCCGGCGGGAGCGTAGCTGAAGGCGATAGCCCCACCCGAATGGCCCAGGGTGCTTGAGCCCCAGGGCAATCGGAGGGAAAACCTGCCAGTAAAGGGGGATCTCGGATGAGCATTCGGCGACTGTCTTTTCTAGCCGCCCTCGCAATGCTCCTCACCGCTGCATGTGCGCCGAGCGTTGCCCAGGGCCCACGTCAGGACGGGGCCCCCAGTGTCGGATCGGAGTCGAAGCTCCTCCGCATGGGGGTCACCTTCGACGACGAGCCGAGAGAATTCGGCATCGCCTTCGGCTCCATCGGCGCGGGCGGTACCGAGACCAGGTACCTCCTGAATGCCCCTTTCACCATCTACGACGACAAGGGGGTCCAGCACCCCCGGGTAGCTGAGCGCATCCCCACCATCGAGAACGGCGACTGGACGGTCACGCCCGATGGTCGCATGGAGACGACCTGGAAGTTACGCCCCGACGTTCGGTGGCACGATGGCAGCCCGTTCACTGCCGAAGACTTCATCTTCGGCTTCCGGATCGCCACGGACCCCGAGTGGGCGCTGGGCACGCGGGTCCTGCGCTCGGTCGACGAGATCACCGCGCCCGATCCCCACACGCTCGTCCTGCGGTGGAAGAACATCGAGATCGCCGCCAGCCAGATGGGCCTCAACGTCGTGCCGCCCCTCGCGCGGCATCTCCTGGCCGAGCCGTACGCCAATCTCAGCAAAGAGGCCTTCGCGGCGCACCCCTACTGGTCGGACCGGTTCATCGGGATCGGTCCATACCGAATGCAACAGTGGCTGCGCGGCACCTCCATGGACCTCGTCGCCAACGACGACTACTTCCTCGGCCGGCCCAAGATCGATCGCATTCTCTTTCAGTACTTCGGCGACACGCGGGGTCTGATGGTGGCGAACATGGCGGGTGAGGTCGACGTGATTCCCGTCGGCTACCTGAAGGCGGAAGAGGCCTTCGTGCTCAAGACGCAGTGGGAGCCGACGGGCGCTGGGAGCCTCATCCTGAGCATGGTCAAGCTCCGCAATGGCTGGTGGCAGATGCGCGATCCCGGCGCGCCCTGGGTTCAGGACCCACGCATAAGGCAGGCTATGGTGCGCCTGCTCGACCGTCAGAACCTGGTGGACACCCTCCACAATGGGCTTTCCGCCGTCGACGACATCTTCCTCCCGAAGGAGCACCCCGCCTATCAGCTCGCCCGGCAGCGGGGTCTTCCCGATCTGTCTTACGACCCCAGCCAGGCCCACCGGTTACTCTCAGAAGCCGGTCTGACCAGGGGGCCCGATGGTCTGTACCGGACACCGACCGGCGCGCCCCTTACCTTTGAGGCGTCGACGTCGGGGGACATCAACACGAACGTTCAGGAGATGGTGGCCATCGCCAACGCCTGGCAGACGGCCGGCCTGCAACCAAACCAGATCATCATCACGACCAGTATGAACGCGAGGGAGGTCGAGGCCAAGACCCGGGGCCTCCGCCTCACGAGCGAGGCGCTCGACTACGTCGGCTTCGATGGTAGCCTCACATCCGAGATCTCAACCGAAGCAACCAGGTGGCGGGGACGCAACAGCGGCGGCTATAGCAACCCGGCCTTCGATCAAATGCACAATCGGATGGTCAACACGATCGATCTCCCGCAGCAGCACTCTATTGCCGCCGATCTGGTCAAGTTCCAGCTCGACAATATGCTCTACCTGCCGCTGGTCTACAGTCCCAGTATCTCGGCGAACCGCAAGGAGGTGCGCGGCCTCACATCCATACTGCCCTACCAGCGGATGAATGCCTGGAACGTGCACCTGTGGGAGATCGGCTAGTCCCGCAGTTCCTGTGGACGTAGCCTTTTCGTCCGGTAGGGGAGGGGCTTGTCCCCTCCCGCCTCGCGCCTGCGTAGAGAGCCCCACGGCGGGGGACAAGCCCCCGCCCTACCGAACGACGGAACCGACGCAATGGCGATATCCATGAGAAGTGACCCCACTAGCTAGGCGCTGATAGAAAGGAGTGAGCGATGCTGACTGCGGAACAGAACGATCGTCTGACACGGGTCGGGCCCGGCACGCCGATGGGTGAAATGCTGCGCCGCTACTGGCATCCCATCGCCGCCGCTGGCGAGCTCGACGATGAGCCGGTGAAGCAGGTGACCATCCTCGGGGAGACGCTCGTGCTGTATCGCGACCGGCAGGGCCGCATCGGCCTCATCGGCGAGCGCTGTCCCCATCAGGGAGTCGCTATGGTCTGCGGCGTACCGGAGCAGGAAGGCCTCCGCTGTGCATATCACGGGTGGATGTTCGACCACACCGGCGCATGCGTGGACCTGGGCGAGGATGCGCTGACGCCCGACGTCACATTCCAGGACCGTGTCCGGATACCGGCCTACCGGGTGGAGGAGTTGGGGGGCTTGATCTTCGCCTATCTTGGCCCGGAGCCGGCGCCGCTGCTGCCCTGCTGGGAGCCGTTCGTAACGCCGGGGGTGTGGCGGTCCATCGCTGCGTTCGTTGCACCCTGCAACTGGCTGCAGTGCATGGAGAACCAGGTGGGCGATAGGCACACGGAATGGCTGCATGCGCACTTCCGCCAGTACGCGCAGGTACGCCTGGGAAACGCCCAGGAGCTGCCAACGCTTTCGAACTACGTGGGTCAGAGCGCCGCGGCGGACTTCTGCGAGTACGAGCGGTTCGAATTCGGCCTGCGCAAGCGGCGGGTCCATCGGGACGACGTTGGCGAAGAGGGCGTCCCCATCGTCATACCGAACCTCGAAGTCCACGACCAGATCCAGTACTACGTGCCGATCGACGATACCCACACGTGGTCGCTCACCTACCGCAGGCATCGCGTTCCTGAAGGCACTCCAGAGCAGCGGCGGGTGCCGATCTACGAGCTGCCGTTGCCTGGCGTCGACGAGCGCGGACATCCGACGTGGCCGTTGCTCGAGACCAGCCAGGGGCAGGACCGGTACGTGCTGTATGCGCGCGGCGTCATCGCGGATCGGACCAGGGAGAACCTGGGCACCGGTAGCAAGGGAATCGTCATGTTCCGCGAGCTGCTGGAGGAGAACATCCAGCGGGTCGAGCGGGGCGAGGACCCGATGGGCACGATTCGCGACCCAGCGGTCAACGAGCGGCTCAAGCTCAGCGCCGATAGAGACGGCGACGGCCGGCGGCTGTCGCGCCCGGACCCGTTCGATCCCGTCCAGGCTGAGCTGCGCGCCCTGGTAGGCGCCAGGTAAAGGAGACGAAAGTGCCAAGGCTGAACCATCTCTCGATCATCTGCGAGGACCCGGAGAACCTGCGCCAGTTCTATGCCCGCTGGTTTGGTTTCGAGGAGCTAGCCAGGGGCGCGGGCGGATCGATCTATCTGACCGACGGCTACTTCAGCATGGCGCTGCTGTCGCAAGGATCGGAGCCGGCAGAGGGAAGCCGACAGCTTGGGCTGAACCACGTGGGATTTCAGATCCAGAGCATCGACGACGTCGAGAAGCGCCTCCGCGAGTTCGACGCCAGCGCGCGCATGGAGGAGCTGCCCAAGGGCGGCTACGCGGAGTATCGGGTGCGCGACCCCGAAGGCCTCACCATCGATCTTTCCGAGGAGGGCTGGGGCGCGCGGGGCGAAAGGACGATCCCGGGGATCCGCCACGTCGCCACCTGCAACCCCACGGACCCGTGGCGGTCCTTCGACTTCTACAGCAAGGTGTTCGGGATGAAGGACGCCCGGCTGACGGACGAGGAGCGGGGCGTCCACGTGGGCATGTGGCAGCGCGGAGCCGACACCAAAGTGGTCGAAGGCTCCGACGCGTCGGGGCCGGTGACGCGCCTCAAGTGGGACCCCGCTACGAAGTCGATCGTGGAAGTCATCGAGATGCAGGAGGCCCGCCCCGTCGTCGATGGGACGCCGGTGGGCGTTCCCTTCGCGTGCGACGGCTTCATCAACATGGCGCTGCTGCGGACAAGCGATTGGATCCGACCGAACTTGAACCATTTCGGCATGCTCGTGCGCGATTCGATTGGATTGCTCCACCGGATCAGCGAGGTCCATCCCATGCGCCTGGACCAGCGGCCCCAGGACCGTCCCTTCGCCGAGTACCGCGTCTGGGACCCTGAGGGGAACGCGATCGATCTCAGCGAAAAGAAGGGCTTCAAGGTCGACGTCGGCAAGATCGAGCGCGTCGAGGACTGAGGCCGCGCGCGGCACGGTGCCTCGGCGGGGAGTCGGTCGTCGTCGACGAGCACGCTGGGGGATTTCCAAACGCCCGCGGGTAGCTGCGTTGTTGGTTGGATGAAAGAGCCACTAACCGGCACCAGCGAGAACACGTTCTTCGACTGGAGGACCCTCTTCTACCTGGGCTGATATTGATGCTTGCAGAGCATCCAGGATTCTCTGGGCCCGCTCCACGGTGATTCCGTGATACTCATTGCGCTCGTCCCTTGAGACGACCGATTCACTGACTCCAAGGCGCTCGGCAAGCTCGCGCTGCGTCAGGCCCTCGGCGATGCGAAGCGCGATGAGCAACTGGCCCAATTGGGTAAGGCGACGGATGACCGGGAAGTTGCGGCGCCGAACGTTCTCGTACCACTCGATCTCCTCGGCCAGTTGTGCCTGGAAGGACAAGAGCGGTTCCATCCCACGCTCCACCTCCTCGGGCGCAAACCCACCTCGGACAAAGGCTTCGCGCTGTCGGTGCGCGACGTCGCGATCCTGCTGCAGGCGACGGAGCGCCTCCTGATACTCTGCTTCGTTGCGAATCATCGCTTCCTCCCCTCATCTGGAGATGCGCACGATACCCTTGGGCAGGTCATTCCGCCGCGAAAGCCGAAAGGCCGACGGGAACTCCAGGTCGTTGCCGTAGCGGTCTCTAATCCCGCACGGAACCCCTGGAAGATGCGGGTAGAGTTCCACGCGATACTGGTGCCACATCGGCAGCTGGCGTTTGGGTGAGTTGGGGTCGGGTCGGCGGTTTGACGGGCTCCACGTCCAGACCTTGTGTGGGTCCAACGCGTTGAGATCGCTCTGAAGCCGCCCGGACAAAAGGTAGCGCGCGTCACACTCGAAGTAGCCATCGATGTCATTTGGATGATCCTTGTCCTCGACAAACGAGCCGTCGACGAAGATCTGATCTACACCAACTTGCCAGAGCTGCTTCACGAGCACTTCGAGGGACGCGACAAGGCGGGCGCGCCAGGCGCTATCCCACGACGGCGACGTGACGCCGTCTCCGGTTACCAGATAGCTGGCCCGCAGCCCGTGCAGCGTCAAGACATAGTCCCCTTGGGGCAGAAGTCCGTTCGCGTTAAAAGGCCGGAGCGGGCCTATCACGCCGCCAGCTTCTCTGTGATGCTAAGCTTATCGGAATTGTTAAGTTCCGTCAACGCCTACCCCTCCGCCACGCCCACGCCGGGTCAGGGCCAAGGCTAACAGCTGCCGGACCGCGGGGCCGATCGCGCGGGTGATGTTCATCGCGGCGGTGGCGAGGGCGTTCGCCTGCACGACGGTGGAGGTTTGGCACCGGGTTGGGCGTAATCGTGCGACGCGTGGTGTTGCTCCTAGGATGACCAGCGCAGGCATTCACGATGAGAACAAGCGGCTAGCCACGGTGACGGCGGCCGCACGAAACGTGAGGGTGAGAGATGGCAGATATCCCGGCCATCAGCCGCGCTACGCCGGGTCGCGTAAAGATAGGTGGTTCGAAGATCCACCGGCCCATGTCCTCGGGGCCATATCCTTGCCGCTGGGTGGAGCTCCTAGCGACCTGGGCGCACGCATCAGTAAGCGCTAGCGCGAGACTGCGCGTTGCCGGCGAAACGGAAGCTGACCTTAAGGTCATTCATCCACGACGGGTCGATAATGCCGTCGTGCTGCAGGCGACCAACCACGATCCCTGGGTGGATGCCAATTCTGCGAGCGAACGCCTTGATGGCAGCCTTGGATTGCAGAGATGGAAGCTCGGTTGCAAGGTCGTCGGGGATCAGGATATTCCTTGCCCAAGCATTGGCCTCATCCTCGAGGGCGGAATGCACGAGCTGCCCGCCGGTGAGATCGTCGAGAAAGACGTCCTTTTTACCGTGGAGCAGGACATGAGCGGCCTCGTGAAAGAGGGTGAACCAGAAGCGGTCGTTGGGCTTGCCGTAGAGCGATATCTGGATCAATGGTCGGTGCGGGCTGAGCCACCGTGCCGCGCCGCTCACATGGGCACGGGGAATTGCTGGAACGAGCACGAAGGCCACCCCTGATTCCCGGCAGACGTTGCGCAATCGTGGCTCGAAGTCCTCGGGCTGCCATGTGGTGAGCCCGCGGATTTCGGCCACCGCAGCTTCGAACCGCGCACGGTCGTAGCCGGGTCCGTCGAGCTTCTCAGCTTCAATCTCTCCCATGCGCAACCACGCTGAGATCGCGCCCACGTCGCTTTGCTCGGCCCGAGTACGACGGTAGGCTACCTCCATGGCTGCGTATCGCTGGGCCCACTCGGCCGGTGACGCCACGCTAAAGAATCGAAGCAACTCCTCGACGATCTCAAGCTTCGTCTTAGCGTCGATTCGGCGCTTCCGAATGGCACCCGCTTGTATGAGTTCGCGCACTGGAAGCCGGTCGCACCAGCTGATCCAGTCGCCCAGGCGGCTATTGGCCGTGAGGCGGGCGTATTGCCCGCGGTATTGCGCCTCGCGCGTTAGCCAGAAGTGGGCCGGTCCACCAAGCACACGCTCGAGACGAAGGGCGGCGTCTTCGGTCAGCGCAGCCTTCCCATTGACGAGTTGGCTCACGTGCTTGGTCGAATACCCGAGACGCTCTGCCAGCTCAGCCTGTGTCCAGCCACGTCCCTCGACGAGATCGGAAATCGTGTCTCCGGGTGGGGAGGCCCAGTCCGGGTTGAATGAGGGGACTTTGCTAGTCATGGTAGTCTCCAATGAATACGATGCGAACCCGCGTCACTAGGGACCAGTCGATGCCGACGCCTCCTTACGGGGAATGGCTCATGATCGGGCTCGAACACGAGTCGCCTCCCTCCGTCCAGGTCCAAGGCGAACTGCCCGGTGCGGGATCCCATGAGCGGGTGTGGATGGCCAGCTACAAGGTCGGCCACCCGTGCGGCGGCCGACATGTCGGCGAGCCGGGATCGCAGCCTCCGCGCTGCGTTCTTCCCTAACCGTCGTTCCGCTATGGCCTGGCGTTCGCAGAGGTCGCGAAGGTTGTCGTCCCCGAAGTCGATGTCCATTGATCACCGCATATACATTCTACTTTACCAAATCGGTAAATACACGATTTGTACGATAGTCATCGTTTTGGGCCGTCCAACGCCGGTCAGCTCACCAGCGAAAAGTCCATGGTCTTGACCGAGCGGAACAGAGCTAAGCTTTAGAGCTGCCGGACGGCCGGCACCCGGGCGAACACGGCGACGACCGTCGCGAGCCCGGCACCGCACAGCACCGTGACCGTCAATGGCGCGCCCACGGCATCGGCGAGAATGCCGCCCAGGATGCCCCCGAGCGGGATCATCGCCGAGTTCAGATTGTCGACGCTCATCACGCGGCCCAGCAGCGCATTGGGCACCAGCAGCTGCATCATCGCCTGGATGAGCGAAAAGAGCGCCATCTGACTCGCCCCCTGGAGGGCCAGCACCAGAAGAGCAAGGGCGAACGACCCCGTCCAGGCGAACAGGATCGGTGAGCCGACCGCGAGCAGCATCAAGACCAGCAACAGCGGGGCTTTGCGCTCCGTCTCCGCCGCGCTCGCCAGGAGCAGCGTTCCAACCAACGAGCCCACGCCGTACGCCATGAGCAACACGCCGTAGCCGTCCGCCCCCTGGTGGAAGATGTCGCGCGCGAACACGGGGATGAGGGGCTGAATGGGGAAGACAAACATGGTTCCGACCAGGCTCAAGATTAGGACCGACCGCACCTGCCGATCGCGCGTGACGTACGAATACCCCTCGGCCAGCGACTTTAGGGGTGATCCCCGCCCGCCGGCGGCCCGGCCGTCGCGCGGCGCGCGAATTGGAAGCGTGCACAGGAGGCTCACCAGGTAGCACCCTCCCTGGAGCAGGAAGTTGAACACCATGCCGACGGCCTGAATCAGGACGCCGCCAACGGCGGGGCCGATCGCGCGGGTGATGTTCATCGAGGCGTTGGCGAGGGCGTTCGCCTGCACGATGCTGGAGACTGGCACCAGGTTGGGCATGATCGTCCGACGTGTCGTGTTGTTGAACGCGTTTCCGGTCCCCACCAGGAAGCTGAAGGCCATGATGTGCCACACCGCCACCGTACCGAGGGCGACGTCGAGGGCGAAGAGCAGAGCCGCAACGGCCATCCCGACCTGGGTCAAAAGCAGCAGGCCTCTGCGGTCGAATCGGTCCACCAGCATCCCGGTAACGGGCGCCGTGACGGCCCAGGCGATCGTGCGGGAGCCGTTCACCAGGGCCAGAACCGCAGCAGAACTGGTGAGGTCGTAGACGAGCCAGTTGACAGCGACCTGCTGGACCCACATGCCACCGCTGCTGAACAGGTTGCCGAAGACCAGATAGCGGAAGCTGGCGAACCGAAAGGCAGCAGTGAGGCCGCCGAAGCGGCGTCGCCCCGCTGCTGCCACGCCCGCGCCGGCCACTGGACTCATTTCGGGCCACATGGAGCCAGATTCTACCGGGAGCAGGCGCTGCCGCGCGGCTGATCCCATCCCGGACAGCGCCATCAGCAACGTGGTCGACCTCGTCGCCGCCTGTCCCAGCAGGTCTGAGACCGCCAACGGCTCGATGTGGTCCCTCGGGTGGGGCGGCGGCGACGTTGTCAGCTCGATCGGGCGGACCGAGACGGCCTACGTGCACCGCAACATGACGACGCTGCTCCGCCCAACGCCCGAGTGGCCGGACGATGCTCCGGCGTCGGTGGGAGAGGAGATCGTGGCGTGGACCGACAACGTGATCGCCGCGATCGCACCGTACACGCCCGAAGAGAGCTACCAGAACTTTCCGAACCGGGGCATCGCCAATTGGCAGCGGCAGTATTACGCCGAGAACTTCGATCGGCTCGTCGACGTGAAGACGCAATACGACAGGAAGAATCTCTTCAATAATCCACAGAGCATCCCTCCCAAAACTTGACCACCTGGCCCGACGTGCCAGAACAACAGAAGGCGATGCGGGCAGCTCGCAGGCCGGGTGGACCGGAAGAAGGCGTTCTACGAGGTGCAGAAGGCGCGGCTGCGCCTGGTACGCGTCGGGACGGAGGCGCTCGAGGCCAGCATCGGCCAGGCCAGCCGCCGCCTGTCACTAGCCCTGAGCGCCGCGCTGATCGGCGCTGCGATGGCGGCCCGATCGGGATCGAGCGTCGCGTTGGCTCGCGCCTCTCATGGGCGGGGTCGGGGGCATCCTGGCGGCGGGGCTAGCCGCTGGGGCTATAACCCCGCTGCCAGTGATCTCCGATGCGTCCCCGAGACGCCGCAGATTTCCCTATCGGCAGGCCTGGCTACTCGCAGCCTGGCCATGGCTATTGAACGCGACCACCTGGTAGCAGTCCGCGCCCACTCCTGGTGCCGGAGTGGCGTCGACGTACATCGTGGTATCGGGGCCGAGGGTGGCGATCAGCTGGTTCCGGTGCAGGATTCGGATGCTGTCCGCATTGGTAGCGGTATTGGTCCAGTCGAGCCGAACACCGGGGCCGCCGAGAAGCGGCGTCAGCCGCAGGCTGGTTGGCGCGCTCGGCGGGGTGCCGGCGCCGGGGCAAGCTGGCTGGCTCGACGCCTCACCGGCGCTGTTGAAGGCGACCACACGGTAGCAGTTGAGCACTCGCGGATCCCAACCCAAGTCGATGTAGGTGGTTACGTCCGGCCCGATCGACGCAACCTGTTGGTCGTTCCGCAGTATGCGGAAGCCGTCGTGAATCGCCGATGTGGGCGTCCAGTCGAGACGGATGCCGTTTCCAGCCTCGGACAGGCGGAGATTGACCGGCGCAGATGGGGGCGATGCGATCGTGCTGCAAGCCGGACCGGTGGCTATCGACTCGCCGGCCGCGTTAAGCGCCGCGACAGAGAAACAGTACCTCGTACCTGGCGCCCGCATGGTGATGTCGTAAGATGTTGCGGCCGTTGAGTTGAACAACGTGGTCTGTGAAGTCGGCTGCTCGCCGCCATAGATGCGGTATCCGGTTGCGCCTGGCACCTCGTCCCAGGTGAGACGGAGCTGCGTGGAGGTTATGACCGTCAACCGGACGTTGGTTGGCTGGTTTGGCACGCGGCCCGAAGGGCTGATGCGGTCGATGCACGTCTCGGTAATGCTCAGAGCTGCCGCGGCGTTCCGGTTGCGACCGAAGTCGTTTAGCCCGTCTCGCTCGCAATCCGCCATCTGCGAGAGCACCAGTCTGATATTCTGGCCGGCCTGGTTCGCGCGGAAAAGGGCAGTGCTCTCCACGTTCTCCATGTTGGCCAGGAGCTGCCCGTAGCTGGCCTGGTCCGCCGGCGACCATGCGAACGACGCCGCGGAGGCGAGCGGCCCGACCCGCACGGTTCCGGCCACGAAACCGTAGCGCTGCTCCCAAACCTGCTGTTCGAGAATGAAGTTCCCGTAGTTTGCCGTATTGATGCCGAACAGCTCGACGTCGGCAATGGTTGGAATGTGCAGCAGCCTCGGTGCTGGTTCTGCGTCTTCCCACTTGGAGAGGTAGATGGGATCGCCGATCTTGGGGAGGCCTGACGACAACCACGGATCGCCCCGGCGCGCCGCCTGGAGCGTGTCCAGCCCCACGTTGCACCGATTATTCCAGTCGATGAGCCGGTTCGCGAGGCCGCGTGTGTCGCCGCCCCAGTGCAAGATGCCCTGCTCATCCGTGATGAAAAGGTGTGGAGTCCCGATCAGTTGAATGACAGCGCCAGGGGTGTAGTTGCATTGTTGGGCCGCGACCGTCGTGTGCGCCAGCAAGGGCGCGAGTGTCGAGCCGAGAACTGCGAGAGCAACGGCAAAGCGAAACATCTAACCTTCCCCCCTATAGATCCGGACTCTGGCTCCGGTAGAGATCAGGAGCCCCCTGTCGCCGATGTTGAGGTTGAGGTGAGGGTGAGAACCGGCCAGCCACCGGAGCGGTCGATCTCGTAGACGGCAACAGTCAGCCGCGATGGACAGCACAGCGCATCTGTGGCGGCAACGCGCCGGAAGGTGACGGAGAGGCGATCGCGACTCTCCAAGATAGCGTCGTTGCTGGAACCATCAAAGCGACTATCCATCGGCACCGGCGAGATAGTACCGGCGAAGAGGCCGTCGGAGAACACGAATTGCTGGTAGCCCCAGGGCCGACACATCCCATCAAAGGAGCTGGTACCCAGGATCACCCGGGCACCCCAGCCAGACTGGTACGACCCTATCAGGATCCACCCGGCGCGGGCAACCTCGCGATCCTCATCGCTCTCCGGGGACCTCTGGCCGTGCACGCATTGCGGATCGGGCCCCGCGCCCGGCGTTGGCTCCGCGCTCGGCGCTGGCGCCGCGGGCACGCCCGCACGGGCGGGGGTCCACTTCATCGGGGTCGGATTGTCAAGCCAGGCGCCGTCCGCGTGCGCTGCCCCAGATGGCACCACGAGAATCGCGGCGAGGAACAGAATTGACACGAGCCTGGTCGCCATACTCCCTCCTTGACAGCGATGGGATTGCCCCGTTCTTGGTCGCTGGCTCGTTTGGGTGCAGAAGCTCGCGATTCCCGGGGAGGCCGGCCACCTGATTCTCGCGTGCAGTGTCCGCGGCGATCGACGCCTCCGCGCCAGGTCAAGTGGAAACGCCTGAACCGGCCTGGGCACAACCGATCACCAGTCACACACGACTGTGCAACCCGATCTTAGCGTTTGGTAGAGTTGGCAGTCAACTGCAGCCGAAGCGCGGGGTCTCCTCCAAGGTTTTGCGCGCGGCTCTCGCGGACGCCCGTTTTCGCTCCCGGCCGCTCTCGGATGAGACCCCGCGCGCCCTTTTTCGGCTGAATTCGGCGCCCTTCCCTGCCGTCTGGGTCAGCCCCCCTGCATCTGTCTTGTTAACCCTCCCGCGACACGGGAACTGGGTTCTGTTGCCCGAACGCGTCGGTCTGATCCAATCGAGCGAATGCCTACCGGTGCTCGATCTGCCTCACTCGGCGCTCAACCCGCTCTTCGAGCGACATGTTGAACAGGCGGATGCCCTCATCCCAGCTCAAGTGGAGGTTCTCGCCCGGTATGGGAATGATCTGCTCGGCAGCCTCGCCGCGGATGATGCCCACCGGGTCCAGGCCATCCTGCACTCGCTCGACCTGTTCCTCCCACAGCGCGTGCATCAGGATCAGGCCACGGTCGGACGTGCTGAGGCGCCATTTATCCCAGTCAGGGAGCCCGTTGCGCTCCACCGGGCCCTGGTGGCTCATGATGGCCTCGTCCTCCCAGATTGGGCCCTGGCGGGCGGGGTGGCCGAGGTTCCACCAGTGGCCCACGTCCTCGAACCACCCTTCGTAGAATGGACCTCCCGAGTCCGACGGGGTGTCCTGAGCGATCCTCCGCAGCGCCGACTCCGGCAGGTTTCCGTCCTTGTCGTACGGATGGAACGAGACGCCAAACCAGCGAGTCGTGTAGTCGTCCATCGGCACGGCCCAGTTCATGCTCGAGCCGCCCAATTGCCCTGAGCGCTGGCAGGGCATTACACCGTGGGTCTCGTGGTACTCGTAAACGCCCGCCTCACGGGTGTTCTGCAGGGTTGCGTAGCAGGCGCCCCATGGCGTGCGCTCGAACTTGATCGGCGTGGCGGGTTCCCCGTCGCGGGCGTGGTGGATCCCGTAGACCGGCGGAGTCCCCTTGTACCAGCCGTGGGCGATCTCCCGATGCCAGACGTCGAGGATGTTGTCCAGGGTCTGGAGGAATACGTTCGAGTTCTGGATCCGGTTCCCCTTGCCTGCGACCGTAACGCCGTCGTCGCGGAACAGCATCGGGTAGCGGGGGAAAGGCGGCTGCTTCTCAGGCGGGCCCATGTAGGCGAAGATCAGCCCGCTCTGCTCGACGCAGGGATACGCGGGATGTTGCACGGTGAGACGGAAATTGCTCTCCGGAGGCTCGGCAGGTGTCTCCAGGCAATGGCCCTCCCGGTCGTATTTCCAGCCATGGTAGAGGCAACGCAGGCCGTCGTCTTCCACACGGCCGTAGTACAGGGACGTGCCGCGGTGCGTGCAGTGCTCTGCCAGAAGACCCGGCTTGCCGGAGCTGTCGCGGTAGAGCACCAGGTTCTCGCCCAGCACCTTGACCTTGATCGGGTTCTTGGCGCTCGGGACCACCGGGCCGCGGCCACCGCCCAGGTTCGCCGACGTCTCCACTGGCAGCCAGTAGCGCCGGAACACCTCACCCGACGGAGTGCCGGGACCAATCTTGAAGAGCGCTTCTTGGGTAGCGTTGCGAATGGTCATTGTCGCCTTCTCCCCTGAAAAGGTACCGCTCGTCCTGAGCCCTTCGGCAGGCTCAGGACAGGCTCTGTCGAAGGACGGGCCCGGGCTTGCGCAACCTCGGGCCCATGGTTCGACAGGCTCACCATGAGCGGTTTTCACATGCCTGCGGCGCGCCACGGCACATAGCGGCTCGGAATGACATTAACGTCATATTAACTCTTCTTGTCCCATTTCCAGGTGTTGATGGTGGTCCCTTCCTCCGGGCCGGTAATGCCCTCCCGCACGAGCATGGGGGTTATCTGGAAGTACAGCGGGAAGAGCGCGACGTCGGTGAATATTTCGCGGACGATATCGCGGTGGATACTCGCGCTTTCCCTGTCGTCGATGGTTACCACGAGCCGAGCAAGCAGCGCATCTACGCTCGGGTTGCTGTAGCCGCCGATGTTTCGACCTGTGTAGCGGTTCGCGGCCGTGGCCAGGTCGGTGGTGCCGATGCGACCGTTGTAGGTGTAGTCGTAGATCGTCTGGTCCATCGTCTGCCCGCCGTTGAGCGTCGTTTCGAACTCACGGTCGCGCCGCTGAGGTAGCTGCTTCACGTTCGCCTGCACGCCGACCGCCTTCCAATAATCGGCGAGGATAGTCTGCTCCTTCTGGAGCGCGAAGCGGTTCCAGAGATCGGTCTCGAAGCGCTCGCCGGTGGCGGAGTGGACTAGGACGCCATCCGGCCCGGTCGCAGTCCAGCCCGCCTGCACGAGCAGCTGTCGCGCCCGGTTCACGTCGTATGGGTACTTGGGGGCCGCTGGTCCGGCGATGGGCGCCAGCTCGTGGTGGGGCGCGACCCAGCCGTCCGCGAGCGGCGACAAGCCATGCGTGGCCGCGTCGTTGATCGCCACCCGGTCGATCGCGTACATCATGGCCTGGCGCACGTCACGATCGACCCAGCCGTGGGCGGGACGGGCGAACTCGGGCTTGAACTGGATCTCCACCGAGATGAGCCGGTTGGACGGGAAGAACTCGACCTTGTTCCCCGTCCCCTGCCAGCGTTGCTTGATCTCGAGCGCGCCCTCGGTGTCGATGAGGTCTTTGTGGAACACCATATCGACGCTGCCAGCGAGCAAGTTGGCCACGACGGCGTTGGGGTCCGACATGAACTTGATTACGATCCGGTCGAGCGGCGAGCGCCCGAGGTAGTAGTCCTCGAACCGCTCGAACTCGACGTGCGATCCAAGCTCCCAGTTGAGGATGCGAAAGGCGCCTAGCCCGATGAAGTCGCGATGGTAGCGAGTGGTCTCGCCAAAGTTGGTCTTGTCGTTGGTGTAGAGATCGAGCAGCAGATGCTTGGGGAGCGGGATGAGGGCCGGAGCTTCGTTCGCCGTGGCCCAAGGCCCTGACCAGTGCACGACGAAGGTATGCGGGTCCAGCGCTTCGGCAGACGTCATGAGCATCAGCGGTTGACCATACCGCGAGGGCAGGTCCGGATCCTTGAAGGCTGTAAACGTAAACATCAAGTCGTCCGCCGTGAACGGCGTTCCGTCTTGCCATTTGACGTTCGTGCGCAGCTTCCAAATGGTGTCCATAGTACCGTCTGGATTGAGCTTCCAGGTCCCGCTGTCGACGGAGATGGCTTCTGCCACACGCCCCACCACCCGGTCGCTGGCGTCGCGCTCGGTGAGGAAATCGTGGACGAACGATCCGCCCGAGAGGGAGGTCCGCCCGGCTTGCCCCGGAAGGTCCGGGATGAGCCCTTCTCGGCCGACCAGGCTCAAGACCTTGGGCGCAGACGGCGCCGTCTGCCCCGAGCTAGTGGTGGTATTGGGCGACGTGGGCGCGCACGCGGCCACCAGCGCGACGAGTACCGAGAGAGCGGCGAAGCGGGTCAGTCGGTTCATCAAGGTCACTCCTTCAACGCACTGAGCTTAGGCTGTTAGGCGACAGTCTGTTTGGCTCACACATTGTCAACATCCACCTCGAAAGCTGTCTGGTCGCGGGACCTGGGCCCATCGGCTATGGCCCGGAACCTGGCCCAGCCGAGGATCTTGGCGTGGCCCAGGCGGGAACTGAGCGCGCAGTCGGTCTCGTCCACGACGTTCTCGCTGCCAAGAATGTTAGCGTACTCTACGAGGCCGTCCACGATGAACTGGATCCGCGCCAGCAAGTGGGTCCTGGCTAACCGCTGATCAGATCAGGCCCCATTCGTGAATAGTCCAGGGCATGGCTGCGTCCCAGACTCAGGGTCTCGTGCGCTCGTGTCGCCTTAGCAGGCTGGAAACGCCGCGAAGACCTTGTCCGAGTTACAGAGCCACGACTCGACGAAGGCGCAATACTTGGGCCTGCGATCAAGCTGCGCCATCGCCCCCACCAGACAGAACCAGTTGAGCATCTCCTGCTGCCCCCGGTCTTCGATTTCCTCTGTATTCCTCTGGCGCCATAGTGCGTAGTCGCCCGCCTCCATGGCCTCAAAGTACCGCCGGTCCGATTCCACGTCCGGGAACAGCAGGTAGGTTTTCGGCGTGAGAAACGCATGCGACCAGCTCGACGAGGCTACCAACGCCACCCGCCAGGGAGATGCGGCAAAAATGCGGGCCGTTGCGGCACCGAGATCGAAGCAGCGCCAGGGGGGTGGAGACGGTGGGTCGAGATCTTCCTCGCCAGGCAGCAGGGACAGGGGGACGGAGGTGGCGCGTTGCGCAACGACCTTTCGGCCATAGCAGTTGACGGTGAAAGCGAGTAAGGGATAGCTCCACCCTGTCCGGTCCCAGTCGAGCAAGAGCACCGAGTTGAGGAAGGCGTGTCCGAGGTCGCGGTGCAGTGGTTTGTACGCATATGCGACGTCGAACCCTTCCTCCAGGAGTCGTGTGGTCAGGTACTTCCCCGCGTCGCGGTGTCCTTTGATGGAAAGGACTTTGTCCGCGGGTTCGTTCCACACATTGGGTCCTGGTCGATGTTGCCAGGGGCGCGTCTGGAACTCGTCGTAGGCCAGGACGGAAAACGCGGGGATCACGTCTTCCTTGAAGTTCTCATACTGGTCATCACCCCAGACCACGACGAGATCCGGATGAAACTCATCCAGCACCACCCGCGCCTTTCGCAGCTCCTCAACAACTGCGTCTCGATGTTTCTCCGCCGCTGCCTCGCCCTCATCATCGGCCCAGGCGTCTCGCGCTGGCTCGGGCCACTCGGCCGGATTGCGGTACCACTCGGGCACCGACGGGTCTTTCAGGGCCGTCTTCGTCTGCCAGCCGACGTTGGCTTGCATGGTGATCGCGGGATAGTGAGTGATGCCCAGACCGAGAATCTCCGCCAGATGGGCCTCCTATGAGGTCAGATCCCACTCATGGATGTTCCAGGTCATGACTGCTACGGCGGGCGGGAGGGCTATAGGCCCACTGAGGCGTTTGCTGAAGGACACGGCTGAGCTGCCGTAGTACCACGGTATCCGAAGTATCTCATCGGCTATTTGCTTGTGGAAGCCCGCATAGATCTCGTTGCGCTTGCGGCGGTCGAACTCGACGAGGAACTGGTCGTATTGTTGATCGATGGTGGGATTGCTGTACCCACCCTGGTTGAGTCCGCTCCAGTTGTTCGCCTCGGACCGGATTTGCCTCGTCGTTAACTGGATCATCATCTCGTCTGAGATGGCGCTGCCCCCGATCCGAACCCCCTGGCTCTCCGCCCTCTGCCGCTGCCTGTCTACGGCATTTGCTGGGATGGTATAGAGCGTTGCGTCTATCCCGCCCTTCTTCAACATGTCGATATAGGCGATCGTATCTCCCGACTCCGGCGCATTGTCGCGGACTTCAAACGGAAAGCCCTGCCCTGCGCTATTTCGGAGCATACCATCCGGTCCGCGCGTCCACCCGGAATCCGCGAGCAACTGGGCGGCCCGGTTCGGGTCATAGGGATATTTGTTGAACCCGCGCCCCTCGACGAGCCGATACACCGGATCAGCGGGTGAGACGAAGAGGTGAGCGACGCCAGCCCCGCCGGGCGCAAACGTGTCGGCCATGAGCTGCCGGTCGAGCAGATGCATGTGGGCCTGGCGAACTCGCGATGCGCTGGCGCTGTCGCCTACCCACGGTGCCGTCGGGTCGCGCCACTGCCAGATCGCCCCGGTGGTCTCCGTCGCCCACTGAAGAACGGCCAGGTTCTGCCCCCTCGACGCGATGGTTTCCCGATCCGTCGGGGTGAGATCGCCTGGGATGATGTCAAGCTCGCCCCCAAGGAAGGTTGCGAGCGAGACATTGGGATCATAGGAGATGCGAATGATCACGCGGTCGATCTTGGGGCGCCCGAGGACGTAATTGTCGAAGGCCAGGCCCTCCAGGAAGCTACCTGATACCCACTCGCCCATGCGATAGGGCCCGAGGCCGACGAACTGGGTGGTCCAGTACGGATGGTTGACGAATTGCGTCCTATCCCCCTGCTGATAAAGGTCGCCCATGATGTGGAGCGGCACGGGCGACACGTCTGTCAGGTCGCTTATGTTCGCGTTGTAGTAGGCCTGCGACCAGTGAACGACGAGGGTCTGGGGATCCGGAGTGCTGATCTCCCTGACGAGGTTAACCCCGCCTGTGCGTTGAACGGGCATCTGTGGGTCCAGGTACAACCGATAGCCGAAGGCGACGTCACTCGAGGTTAGCGGTGCGCCATCGTGCCATTTGAGGTTCGGACGCAGCTTCCAGGTCACGTCCATCGAGCCGTCGGGGTTCAACTTCCAGTCCCCATCCGCGACGGACGGGACCTTGGCCGCCAGGCGTCCTACGAGATTGCTTTGCGCATCGTAGGCGGTGAGCCCCGCGTGGAACGTCCACGTGGTCTCACGCTGGCTCGCATTGTTCGTCGCGAAGATCGAAATACCGGCGGTGTTCTCCTTCCGGTTGTCTAGGCGGAGAACCTTCGGGGGCCCGGCGACGCGCTCGCCCCCCTGGGCCGGCGGCGAGGCCGTGGGCCCCGCCGGCGCGCAGGCAGCTAAGACTACCGCTCCCACGCCGAGCAGCACGAGCAGACGGCGAGGCACGCCCGCATTGCGAGTCCACACAATCCACGATCGCATAGCTTCCCCCTTTGGCTCTGCCATCCTCTATTGAGGTTAGATTGAATCAAGCCGGCTCGCTCCTGTCAAGGAGACTGGAAAGTGAACATTATCGATTCGATAACCGTCGCTTATACCCCGCTGTCCATGATTAGGCGGCTGCTGAGCGCCGGTTCTCCCGCGAATGACGTTACCGAGCGCACCTCTATAAACCGTAGAAAGCCTTGGCGTTGTCCCACAGGATTTTTTTGACAACGGTCTGCGTGATGACGCCGCGGTCAGCCTGCCCTCGTAGCTTGACGATGAATTCCTTCTCCCGAGAGGGATCATTGTGGGTGTAGTCGGAGCCAACCAGCAGATTGTCCTCACTGATGTAGCGGAGAAGCATGGGGAAGTCTTCGTCCACCTCGCACGTGACGTACACGCGGTTCCCCTCGAAGCTCACGTCAGGCACGTCTCCAGGATCCGCCCTGTCCACAACACGCCTCTTGAGCATGTGATCCACGAGGGGCAGCCATGCTGCACTCACTTCGATGCACCCAAAACGGAGCTTTGGAAATCTGGGTGGCACACCATGCGCGATCAGCGAAGAGATTCCGTTGATGGTCGGGAATTTCATGTCGAGGAGGTCGGGCTGAGAGGTGGCCATCCTCTCGTCCGCGAAGACCACCCGCCCGGTCCCCTGATGAAAGCAGACGGGGATGTCGAGCCGCTCTGCCTCCTCATAGAGAGGGAAGAAGTAGGGATCGTACGCCTCGTGGTCTGCTTCGAGGTCACCCTTCTTCAGCACCCCACAGGCTCCGTGGTCCCTGGCAAAACGCAGTTCCGCTAGCGCCTCTGGCATGTTCCTCAGGGGAGGCACGCAGATCCACCGCATGCGCCCCCCCGACTGAGCGGTCTTATCCGCCAGCCACCGGTTGTAGCTTCGCGTGAGACTGAGCTCGACTTCGGGCCGCACAGCGGGATTCCGGTTGAACATGGTCGGATAAATGACGTGCACCTCGACGCCAAGCTCATCCATGTGGCGCAGGCGGGCCGCCACATCGAGGAGCTCGCGCGTCTCCACGGTCGTCCATCCGGTGCTGTCGCTGCGGTTGGCCCGCTGCACCCTGTATCCGTCGATTTGCCAGTAGCCCCGGCGAGTCTCGGGATCAGTGCCCCTCCTGGGCTTGAACGCCTCCTCCTCCGGTGGCATGTACTCCCAGGTAGATTCCGTTTCGTCGACGTGGGTGTCGCTGTCAATAACCCGGAACTTTCCCATCATGTCCCCCCTAGCAGCGCGGCCGAGAAAGCCAGTCTGTCATCCTGAGCGAAGCGAAGGATCTGTCACGAGCGTTATGTGCCATGCACCCACTCCACCTTGGCACCAGATCCTCCGGCCTACGGTCTCAGGATGACACTTTCCATCCACGCCTCTAGTCGACAACCGCACCGCGGCGGCGATCGCCGTCCGAGTTCATCTCGCCACGCCGGCCGGCTCCGCTGGCGCCCTGAATGGCTCCGGGATGGGGACCCCGTACAGCTTTGCGACGTTCTCACGAACGATCTTCGCCCGCGTTTCGCCAGGCAGGGGTCCCAGGTCGCGTGCCACGATCTCACGCGAGCGTGGCCACGTGGAGTTCGAGTGGGGGAAGTCGCTTGACCACATGCAGTTGTCCGCTCCCCACCACGACAGCGTATGGGCGCCGGCGGCGTCGTTGAAGAACGTCGCGTAGACCTGCCGGAAGGAGTACTCACTGGGCAGGAGGCGCAGGTTCGGTTCTACCCGATCGAAGAACTTCTGGCCCTTGAAGACGTAGTAGTCCCACTGTTCGAGGACGAAGGGGAGCCACCCGATCTCATTCTCAGCCAGGACTACCTTGAGTCGAGGGAACCGCTCCAGGACACCGGAGTAAATGATGTCGTGAAGGGAGTCGATAGCCTGAATCAGCTTCATCGTTATGGCGCTGCTTCCAACGAGCTGGCCGGGGTTCTTCTTGTACCCATGGCCGCTGAGGATGTGCAGGCTCACCGGCGCCTCCAGGTCCTGCGCCGCCGCCCAGAGCGGTTCGTAGTGATCGGACGTAAAGGGCAGGTCCGGATGCGGTACCTGCCAGATCACCGCGCCACGCAACCCGGCCTTGCGGCACCGCTCCAACTCCTGGACCGCGCGCTCGATGTCGTAGACCGAGAGCAGGGCCAGGCCCACCAGCCGGTCCGGCGCCGCCTGACAGTAATCGATGAGCCAGTCGTTGTAGACCCGAACGCACGCCGCCTCGACCTCGGGGTCGTCCAGGCTCATGACCTTGAGACCCCAGGTCGGATAGAGCACCTCGCCGCTGATGCCGTCGGCGGCCATCTCGTTGATGCGTTCCGCCTTCTCGGTGGCGCCCGGGTTCTTGACGTCATCTGGCCTGCCGCCCCCGAAGTCCGGGGCCTGGTCACGGAGGGTTGTCGGCAACTCCCGCTGCCACAGCCCTTTCGGCTCGATCACGTGGGAGTCCGAGGAGAATAGAACCTCGTCAACAGTCGTATTTCCGGGCGTCTCCTGGCCGAAAGTGCGCTTGAGCCACGGGTCCAGTGCCATCGCTATCTCCTTCTGCGGCCCCGCCGGGCCGCCCGGCCATGTCTGACGGTCTCTACTGCTACGGGGCGTCAGGCGCGAAGAACTCGCCGGGGATGGGCACGCCGCCGATTCGTTTGTTGTTCTCCAGGGTGAGCTGCGGTGCCGCGGGCCCTACCTTGCCCACCGCTCGCGTCCTCTCGGCTCCGTTCTTGCCCGCACCCGCGCGGAGCAACACCAGGTTCTTATCGCCACTGTTCTCGAAGCGGTACTGAGTGCCGACCGGCAGCAGGATCCCTTCGTACCTGTCGAGCACCGTTGTGTTCCCGTCCTTGTCATGGAACGTGGCCTGGCCATCCAGGACGACGAAGAAGTGAGCGTGGTCCATGTGGGCATGCAGGACGTTTTCGCCGCCTTCCGAGTAGACCTTGATCCGGACGTCCAACTCGTCTCCTTGCGCCAGGAGGGTCTCAGACTTCCCCGCCGAGAGCAGCTCCGTCCTGAGTGAGAACGCCTGGGCCTTTGGAACCGTCGCTACGACCATCCTTCATTTCTCCTTCCGGGCTTCTGACTCGCTGTCCGACTACTTGATATCCCACTCGTGGATATTCCATGTCATGAACAGCTTGGACGTGAGCGGGATCGGCCCGCTGAGGCTGCTCTTGAAGGCCCCTCCCGTGCTCTCGTAGTACCACGTTGGCCGGAGAGCCTGGTCGGCAATGAACTTATGGAAGCTCGCCTCGATGTCGTTCCTCTTCCCCACGTCGAACTCGACGAGGAACTGGTCGTACTGCCGGTCGATGTCGGGATTGACGTACCCTCCCTGGTTCAGTCCGCTCCAGTTGTTGGCCTCGGAGCGGACCTCCTTGGTCGTAAATTGGCGCATGAAGTCGCCCGCGATGGCGCCGCCTCCGACCCTGGCCCCCTGGCTCTCCGCCCGCTGCTTCATCCTATCTATAGCACTGTTCGGAATGGCGTAGACCCAGGCGTCTATCCCGCCCTGTCGCAGCATGTCGACGTAGACGAGGCCGGACTCCGAGTTGCCTTCGCGGACCTCGAAGCGGAAACCCTGCCCCGCGCTGTTCCGCAGCATGCCGTCTGGCCCCTTCACCCAGCCTGCGTTCGCCATCAGCTGCGTGGCTCGGCCTGGATCGTAGGCATACTTCGTTAGCCCACGGCTCTCGACCAGCTTGAAGACGGGATCAGCGGGCGAGATGAAGAGGTGCGCGACGCCGGGTCCGCCGGGATCGAACGTATCGGCCATGAGCTGACGGTCGAGCATGTGCATCATCGCCTGGCGGACGCCCAATGCAGAAGTGTTCGTCGCGTCGCCTACCCACGCTGCTGTCGGGTCGCGCCACTGCAAAATCGACCCGGTTGTGCTGTCCGCCCACTGAAGAACGGTTACGTCGCGCATCCCTCTTACAGTCTCACGATCCGCCGCGGTGAGATCGTGCGTGAGGATGTCGAGATCGCCCGCGAGGAAGGACGCGAGCGATACGTTGGGATCGTTGCTGAAACGAAAGATGACGCGATCGATTTTGGGTCGCCCGAGGAAGTAATCGTCAAAGGCAGCGCCCTCTATGAAGCTCCCTGCCTCCCATTGCACTACGCGATAAGGTCCAAGGCCGACGAACTGATTGAACCAGTACTGGTTGCTGGTGAACGCCGTCTTATCCTGTCGGTAGAGGTCGCCCATGATGTGCGCGGGCACCGGCGAAAAGTCGATAAGGTCCGTCAGGTTGGCATTGAAGTAGGGCTTCGACCAGTGGACGACGAAGGTTTGGGGATCCACGACGGTGGTGCCCTGGACGAGCGCAAGCCCTCCCGTGCGGTTGATAGGAAGCTCGGGGTCCAGGTAGAGCTGGTAGCCGAAGGCGACGTCAGCGGCGCTGAACGGCGTGCCGTCGTGCCATTTCACGTTCGGGCGCAGCTTCCAGGTTACGTCCATCGAACCGTCCGGGTTCACTTTCCAATCGCCGTCGGCGACGGACGGGACCTTGGCGGCCAGGCGCCCCACGAGATTGCTCTGGGCATCGTAGGCGGTGAGGCCCGCGTGGAAGCTGTAGTTGATCTCACGCTGGTGGAAATTGTTTCCGATTAGGACCGCTAAACCGTAGGGTTCCTGCCGGTTGTCTAACCTGAGAACCTTCGGCGGCCCAGCAACGCGCCCGCCGTCCTGGGGCGCGGGTGAGGGCGCGGGCCCTCCCGGAGCGCAGCCGGCCAGGACCACGAATCCGGCAGTGAGGAGCACGAGCAGCCGGCCGGACACGCCCGCCTCCCCAATCCGCGCAATCTGCGATCGCATGGCCTCCCCCTTCTGGCTTCCTCATGCCTCGGACCGAGGAGTGGCAGCGTCTCCGCGCCGTTGCCAACTGTAGCCCACGATACCATCACCCTCGACCGTCAACCATTACGAATGCGTGATCCGTCCGATAAGGCGCGCTTATCGGCGGGGCCGACCTCCTACGGGTTGTGAAGCGCCCCACGTAACGATGGAAAGAGGCTTCGCGCCGTCTCTCCCAAAACCCAGTCGAGATCGTCGTGCGACAAGAAGGAAAGCTCTTCGAGAACAGGGTCGAACAGCCCTTTGAGCGGCGCTTCCGCCGTTGCTCTCGATGGGAAGAACGAAGCCCACATCAGGTGGCTGGCCCCGAACTTCCCCACAAAGGCCTCGAAGAATGCCCGGCAGGTGGACTTCCCTCTCGTCTTGTCAGCGATCTCCCGGTGCGCGAAAGCGAAGTAGACGTTTGGAAGCTCGGCTAGCGCGAAGAAATCGCTGGCATGCTGATACGGGGGACCGTCGTCGACTGGAACCTCGGCCATGCCGTGCAGCAGGACTATCGGGACGGTCGGGAAGCGTTCGAGCACTCGTCGAAGGGCCGGTAGCTGGTCCGACCGACGGACGGATGGCAGCGAGACGCTGACCGACCGCCTCGCGGCCGCTTCCCAAAGGGGGATTGTTTCAGGCGCATCGAGCCACTCCGACGGGTCGCGTCCGTCCCGCAGCTCAAATCTGAGCCCTCCAATGCCCGGCTGCTCCACTAGCTGATTCAGTTTAGCGACCGCCTCTGGATCCGCCACATCGATCTTTCCGATTGCGACGAAGGACTCCGGGTAACGCTGGGCAGCCTCGATACAGTAGCCGTTGTCGTAACTGCCTGGAGGATGTGGGACTATGACGGCTTGATGGACACCCGCCTGGCGCATGTGAGCGAGGAGCTCCTCCGCTGTCGCTTCGTGCGAGTCTCGGGCTTCGCCTGGTGGGGGCACAGCATCGCCGACGTCCGCGGCCATTACGTGCGCGTTCGCGTCGACAACATGGGCCACGATTCGCTCCGAAACCCCTACGTCAGTTGGACCACTTCTTCGGGCTCAATCGCGTGGGGAACATCTACCACCTCATCCAGCTCCATCTGGCGCGTCAACTCGACATCTCGGTGCGTCCGTGCTGACTCCATGATCGCCACCACCACCTCGATCGTCGCCAGAGCAGACCGCCCGCTGTGGAACCCCGTGTGTCCGCGCACGATCGCGTCGTACAGCTCGGCCTGCTCTTTCTCCCACAGGGTGCCGCCCATCACCTTGATCTCCCGCATACCCTCTTCGCTGTACACGTAGACGCCGTCTGGGGACTGGCGCATGTCCCCTCGCTCACATGAGACGATCACCATGCCCATGTCCGCCGCCCATTCGCGCTCTCTAGCCCGATCGGTTCGCCCGCGGTCCAGTGATGCGCCGATCCGCCTTTCCCTGTAGTCAGCCTCACTTCGTGTCCCATTCTGAAGCCCTTGCCGAGTAGCCCCGCGCTGGCTGAACTGTTTACGTTGTTCCTCGGGCGAGACCCAGGACATCAGGTCGTCACAGACGAAGTAGCCGTAGGAGTTCTGAATCACGACGGCGGGGGTGCCGTCCGTGAACTCCATGTAGGCGGAGCAATACGCGGGACCCGGCCGCGCCGGCATCCACTCGCTGACCGTTCCACGAACGCTCTTCAGCTTGCCACCGCCGATGAGCCGAATGGCGTCGATCTGGTGAGGCACCGCCCGATAGACGATGCCGCCCCCGTAGCTGGGGTCCAGGTCCTCCGGAAGACGACCCTGCAACCACCAGCCGTTGTACGCGACGACGTTGATGGCGCGTACCTTGCCAAGCTCACCCGAACGTACGATCTGGCCCATCATCTGGAAGGGGGTCTTGTAGCAGTGCGAGTTGCCGGCGACGAGCCGCACGTTGTTTCGGTCAGCGGCCTCGACCATATTCTCGGCCTCGTGCAGCGTGAGGGCCATCGGCTTCTGCACGACCACATGCTTGCCGGCGTTGGCCGCGATGATTGACTGCTCGGCGTGAAGCCGGTTGGGCGTCTGGACCCAGACGACCTCGACCTCGGGATCGGCGACGAGCTTCTCGATGCTGTCGTACACCCTCGCCTCTGGATAGACCTTCTGGAAACCCGCGCGCACGTCCGGGTCCGTATCGGCGCCGGCGCGGAGCTCAAACTTCGACGATGTCTCCATCTCCCGCAGGGGGCCTACCGCTCCGACCCCCAACCCCACGACTCCAGCTTTAAGCCTTGGCTCAGCCATGCGCTCCTCCTCTACAGTTGTCAATGGCGCGGGGCGGCCCGACGGCGCTTTGACTAGAACGCCATCAGGTCCATCGGTTCGACCGGCCAGGGAGCCGTGGGCGGGGCAAAACTGGGCATCAACAGGTCTGGGGTCAAGTCGGCAAGAGTGCTCGCGCCGAGGCTCGCCATCGTCGAGATGATCTCGCGCCGCAGCAACTCGAGCGTGCGCTGCAGCCCGGCCTCGCCGCCCGCGGCCAGTGCCCAGATCATCAGCTTCCCGATGGCGACTGAGCCCGCGCCCAACGCGAGCGCTTTGACCACATCGGACCCTCGCATGAAGCCGCTGTCCACCACGACTTCCGCCCGCCCGGCCACCGCCTCAATCACTTTGGGAAGGACTTCGATCGTCGAGGGAAGCTGATCCTGCCGTCGCCCCCCGTGGTTGGAGACGTAGATGACATCGACCCCACGCTGCACGGCAAGCTCGGCATCCCGCGGTGACAGCACCCCCTTCAGGATGAACGGCAGCTTGGTCCTGTCCCGCAACCATGCGAGGTCATCCCACGTCAGCCTCGACTGTGGTGACGCCGACGGTGGGAGATTGCGGCTCCGCTCGGCGGCCGCCATTGCCCTGCCGCCCCCCTCAGAGGCCGCTGCTTCATCGGTCCACAGCTGACGGTTGGCGAGCGGCCGATCGCGGACTCCACCCCCCGTGCTATCGACCGTCACGCAAAGCGCAGAGTATCCTGCGTTTTCGACCCGGCGTACCATGTATTCCTGCCAGTCCCGGTCACCCATGTAGGCGTAGAGCTGATAGACGATCGGCCCTTCGCAGGCGGCTCGTACTTCCTCTAAACCCGGCTTGGCATCGGGAACGTAGCTGATGGTGCCCACCCGATCCGCAACCCGTGCAGCGGGCAGGGCGCCCTCCGCGTGCCACATTGCTATGGTGCCCACCGGGGCGAGCATCACGGGCAATGACAGCCGGTGCCCGAGAAAGGTGGTACTCGGGTCAGGGTTAGCGGCCCCTCGTAACACCCGCGGCATGAGGGCGATCCGGTCGAAGGCCGCCCGGTTCCGGCGGATCGTAACCTCAGTCTCCGGGCCGCTACCGGAGAACGACCACAGCGGCGGGGTGAGCCCCACCCGGGCGGCACGGACCACGTCCGCGATGGTCTGCCAGTCTTCGGGTGGTTTCACGCTCCGTCGTCCGCGACTACTCGCTCAGGAAGTCCACGACGTTCTTGCCGAATGTCGCGGGCTGCTCGACGTGGTTCCGGTGGCCGGAGTCCTTCATCACCACGAGGCGGCCGTGGGGAGTCATCTGGGGGAGTTTCTCAGAGATTGCCATGGTCGCAGGGCTGTCGTGCTCTCCGAACAGGAAGAGCGTTGGCACGGGCGTATGGGGGAGGCGCCTCCCCAGCGCGTAGCGCTCACGGTTTTCGCCGTCGCCCATGCTGTGCATGAGGTTCCTGAAGGCGGATACGAAGTCCGGGTCGTGAATCTTGTCTAGCTTCTCCTGGAGAATCGTTTCTCCGTCGATGTCGGCATCCTTGGTGACGTCCATGACCCACTTCTGCGCCTCTTCGTCGGCCGGAGGCTGATCCCAGTTGGTCATCCCCCGATTCGGGGACGTAGTGAAGCCATTGTGACCGGTCTGGACGCACTTGCCGACCCGGCTGGCACTTTCGTAAGCGACCAAGCCGGCAATCCAGCCCCCCATTGACGTGCCGACGAGGTGGCTGGAAGTGATCGACAGAACGTCCTGGAACTCCCTTACAAAATCGACCAGAGAGGGAAATGCGTCCATGTCGGGGCGGGTGTCCCCGGTCGGCCAGCCGAGGAAGTCGGGCGCTAGCACCCGAAACTTGGCGGCGATCGGGTCCATCGAAGGCAGCCAATCGATGCCACCCTGAAAGATCATGGACCCGTGCAACATGATGACGGGATATCCCGTCCCGGCCTCAACGTAGTACGTCTTCCCGTGGCTCATGCCTATGCTCTTGTGCTCGAACG
>CAYQJS010000005.1:134040-159861 GCA_964417895.1 uncultured Chloroflexota bacterium
AACGCAACCATTTGCTCCTCCTCCAGACTGGTGGTTTCCTACGCTAGACCGACAACTTTTTCCGGACGAATGGCGTAGGCTGCGTCGTAGTCCTCATCCATCTCGACCTGGTGCTTCAGCTCCACGTCTCGATGCGTGGTTGCGGATTCCACGATGCCGAGCGCGACCTCGAGGGTCGCCATGCCCCAGCGGCCATTGTGGAACGCCTTGTGCCCAAGGACGACCGCGTTGTAAAGCTCCTGAAGCTGCAGGTACCACGTGGATGGAGAGGCACCCCGCTCAATCTTGACTTCCCGCACCCCCTCGTCGCTGTAAACAAAGACGCCGTTTGGCGACTGGCGGATGTCCCCTCGCTCGCAGGAAACGATCATGATGCCCAGATCATCCGCGTACCACGCCCCCAGCCACCCGCCCGCCGGATCGAGGGCAGCCTCGCCGAAGTCGCTGGCTCGGCCGATGCCCAGCTTCAGGTAGTCGGCCTCCTCATTGCGGGTGCCGTTGCGGAGGGCTGCGCGGATAGCGCCGGTCCGCGCGGACCTGTTGTCCTCGGGCTTCTTGCCGGTGGGCACGAGCTCGGCAGCTGAAAAGTAGCCGTAGGAGCCCTGGATCGCCACCGCCGGGGTGCCGTCTGTGAACTCCATGTAGGCAGCGTAGTAGCCAGGAGACGGCCGTTCGGGTGCCCAATCACCGTACGCTCCGCGAACGGTCTTGAGCATGCCGCCGCCGATCAGGCGAATACAGTCGATCTGGTGGGGGGCGCTCCGATAGACGATGCCGCCTCCCTCCGCGGGGTCGAGGTCCTCGTGCTTGCGGGTGCCCATCAGCCAGCCGTTGTAGGCCAGGATGTTGATGGCGCACAGCTTGCCCAGCTCGCCGGAGCGCACGATCTGCCGCGTGAGGCGGACCCACGCCGAGTAAGCCTGCGAATGGCCAGCAAACAGCTTCACGTTGTTCCGCTCGGCTGCCTCAACCATGGTCTGCGCTTCTCGCATTGTGATTGCCATGGGCTTTTGCACCATGACGTGCTTGCCGGCGTTCGCCAACAGGACGGTGTGCTCGGCGTGGAGCCGGTTGGGCGTGGCAAGCCAGACCGCTTCAACTTCCGGATCCGCGGCGAGTTTCTCGATGCTGTCGTACACCTTCGCATCGGGAAACACTGAATGAAAACGCTCGCACGCGTCGGGGTCGGTGTCGGCCGCGGCGTAGAGGTCGGTATAGGCCGACGCTTCCATCTCCCGCACCATACGTGCGGCACCGAGCCCAAGCCCGACGACCCCGGCTCGCAACACTCGCTCACTCACGTGCTGCTCCTCCGCGCACATGCTCCGCGAGGGTAGCCAGGATCGCGTCCACCGGTGGGTCCGGGTCGCGCGGGCTCTGATCCGCGAGCGGCGTCTCGCTGATGAGGCGGTGCATGTCGGCAGCGCCCTCCAGCATCCTGGGCGTCAGTCCCAGGCCTTTGTATGTGAGCGCGACCTCCTCCAGCTCGGCGATCATCCGCTTCGCCCGTTTCGGCTCATGGCTGATGAAATCGATCAGCTCGGGCTTGACCTGGATGCCACCCGCGGCGAACTCGGCGTTCAGCGCATCCGTCAACCCCATCATTCGGGCGGCCAACAGGAGCTCGAGCCACATCGCTCTCGTGCCCTTGGTGGTGGTGGAGTGGAGCATCTTGAGGCCGGACGCCTGCCCGATCTCGGGCCCGACCCGAGTGACGTCCAGGCCGAACTCGGCCAGCGACTCGAACTCGGCAGTATCAGGACCAGAGCAATAGATGCGTCTCCCGGCAATCCCGGCGTCCACGAATACTGCGCCCGCATCCTGAATCACGGCGCCCATCCCCCGGACTGTCTGTGGGGCGCTCGCGTTGCAATCCGCGTAGATCGGATAGGCGCCGGTTCGGCGCATGGTGTCCGCCACGCTCTGGGCGACGCCCACTGCTTCCGCTGGGACCAGGACAGACAATATGATGTCGCTCTCCTTGACCACCGCATCGAGGGATCCGACGTCCCGTATCCCAACCTCCCCGGCCCGGAGTCGCGTCAGGTCGCTGCGACCTGCCAGGGAAGTGATGACGTCGAGCCCGTTGTTGCGCAGCGACTTTCCGAGGGATGACCCCATCTCACCCGGGCTGAGAATCCCGACGGTCTTTACGGTCATGACACCCCCTATAGCTGAGAGGATTGATACAGGCTTCTCGCTGTCCCTCCCAGGAGCCAGTCGAGATCCTCCTGCGAAAGAAATGCAAGCTCTCCTCGCACGTGGTCGAGCAATCCTTTAATGGGCGCTTCCTGAGTCGCCCGATAGGCCGGGAAGAACGAGGCCCACATCAGACGCCTCGCCCCGAACCTGTCAATAAAGGCTTCGAAAAAGGCCTGATGGGTGGAGCGCCCCTTGTTGGTCTCCTCGATATTGAGGTGCGAAAATGTTGAGTAGACATTCGGGAACTCTGCGAGAGCAAACAGGTCGTTCGCCGCCTCGTAAGGCGGGCCCTCGTCGATAGGGGGCTGAACCATTCTGCGCAGGATCACGGTGACGGTCGGAAAACGCTCGAGCACTCGCCTCAGGGCCGCGAGGTGCTCCAGCTTGCGGACAGAGGCGAGCGAGACACGAATATTCTTCTTCGCCGCCTCGTCCCAGAGGGGGAGTACCTCGGGAGCATCAAGCCAGTCAGAAGGGTTCGCCCCCTCGGCGCGCCACTCGAATCTGATGCCGCCGACGCCTGATTGCTCCGCGAGACGACCGAGCGCCGAGCCTGCCTCTGGATTCGACGCGTCGATTTTTGCGATCGCCGTGAACGACTCCGGGTACCGTTGGGCGCTCGTGACACAGTAGCTGTCGTCGTAGCTTCCCGTCGCGACCACCAGGGCGTGATCAATGCCCGATTGTCGCATGTGCCCGCGAACCTGCTCTGCCGTCGCCCCTTCCCACCAGTTGGGGACATTGCCAGTCGGTGGGGGCACCGGGCGCCCCTCGGGGTCCACGGCGAGCAAATGCACGTTGGTGTCGACAACGTAGGGCACGGTCGCTCCTTATCGCTCAGCTGAGGCCAAAGCCCATCCCCGTATCGTCGATCTGCCCGGCGAAGGCTTCCAGCTGGCCCACATAGGTAAGCCAGTCCGTCCGCTCGGTGCCGCCGCGCTCAGCCGACGCCTGGTCCCGACGGATCCATTCGGCTTTGTCCTCATCAGCGATATCGGGGACGTCGAATCGCTGAGCGGCGTACCAGTTGAACCGCGCGAGGGTTTCGAGCGCAAGCGCTCGATGGGTCGCTTCCTCGACTGTCCGGCCGCCGGCAGCAATGCCGTGGCCGTACATCAGGCATATGTCGCGATCTCCCATTACGTCCATCAGGTCGTCGCCGAGCTCGGGCGTGCTGATGGTGATGGCTCGCTGATACAACGGGAGGCCAGCCAGTGCGATGCGCATTCCCGACGCGTCGAAGGCCCCGTAGATTGGTCGGATTTTGACGCCCGCTATCGTGCAGAGCATTACACCTGGTGGGTGCGCATGAACGACTGCGTTCACGTGGGGGAATCGCTTGTACATCCCGGTGTGGATGTACACCTCTCCGACCGGTCGAACTCCGGGCGTTTTACCTAAGGGCTTCGCGTTAAGGTCGAGGGGGATGACGCTGCCCGGTTCCGCGAAGAGTAGGCCCCGATCCTCGTCTGGCCGCCCGCGGATCAGCATCGCGTCATTGCGGCCAGGTGCCCTGGTGCTAACGTGCCCGGTTGATCCCTTGAACAGGCCGTGTTGTGCCAGGATGCGACAGGACAGGGCTATCTTTTCTTTCAGCTCAGCTTCTGATTCCATCGCCCCCTCAGGCGACGAGCTCCGGAACCTTGAGCCCGTAGAGCCGGATCGCATTGTCGTGGACCACCTTCTGTATAACCTGCGGAGGAAGGTGCCCGATCTCCTTGGCCATCAGCTCCCGTGAGTGCGGCCACGAGGTCCTCGAGTGCGGGAAATCCGTGGACCACATGCAGTTGTCCTGGCCTGCTTTCCACCACTCCAGGGCGTGCCCCCCGACCTCATCCTCCAGGAATGTCGCGAAAATCTGGCGGGCGAAATACTCGCTGGGCATCAGCTCGAGGCCCGTCGGGGTCACGCCGCCACCTTTCCCGGGCTGCTCGCTCCACCGCCTGACGCTATGGTCCCATTGCTGCAGGTACGTGGGGATCCAGCAGATCTCGCACTCGGCTACAACGATCTTGAGCTTGGGGTAGCGATCGAAGGCCCCGGTAAACATGATGTCCAACAGGGAATCGGCCGCGCCCCTGAGCCGGTCGTTCACGGCCTCGACGGTGTACTTCTTTGCTCCTTCGGGCTCCTTAGAACCCGACATCTGCGCCGTTGATCTAGCGTCGAACCCCGTGTTGATGTGGAGGCTGATGGGGACCCCCAGGTCCTCGGCGGCCGCCCAGAGCCGGTCGTAATGGTCCGCTAGGGAGAAGGGGAGGGTGGGGTGCGGCGTCATCCACACCATGCCCCCTACCATTCCTCCCTTGCGGCAACGCTCCAGCTCTCTGACGGCGTTGTCGATGTTGTAGGCAGACATGAGGCCGATCCCGTAGATGCGATCCGGCGCGACGCTGCAATATTCGAGGAGGTTATCGTTGTAGACGCGGAAGCACGCCTCTTGCAGCTCGGCGTCTCGCATATGGAACATGGTCATCGCCTCGGTCGGATAGAGCACCTCCGCGGTAAGGCCGTCCAGTTCCATCTCGGAGATGCGCTTTTCCGGGTCGATGCCAGCCCCAAAGATGGGCTGATTCGATCTGTGGTCAGCCGACGCACCGTTAGCCGCGGCAGGCGCCTGCCGCCGAGGGGGAGCATCAGCCCGCGGGCGATAACGGTCGGGGAGACGCTCTCGGAACATCTCGGGCAAACGCTCGGTCCACAGCTCGCGGCGCTCGATGATGTGCGAATCAGGCGATATCAACACCTGTCCGTTCTCAGTTGGCATAGCCTCACCTCCGTCATCGTTGTCCAGCACACGCTACCATCGCCTGCGACTGTGAAACAATACGCAAAGCGTGATGGCTCGGATAAGATGTGCTTATCATTCGACGCCACGCCCAGGGGGGTGGGGGAATGACCGCCAGGACTCGCTCGCTTACTCTGCGTCAGTTGGAGATATTCGCTGCCGCCGCACACGAGGGGAGCTTCACCCGGGCAGCGGGCGTGCTTCTTCTCTCGGAGCCGGCGGTCTCGCAGCAAGTTAAGCTCCTGGAAGCGACTGTCGGAACCCGGCTCTTCGACCGTTCCCCGCGTCGACCGATCCGCCTCACTGACGCAGGAGGGCTCCTCCTACAGACTTGCGAGAACATCTTTCAGCAGTTCGATGCGACACTCCAGCGGTTGGAAGCCCTGCGGGGAGTGGAAACGGCTCGCGTCAGCCTAGGCGTCGGGACCGGCTTCGGCAGCTATCTCCTCCCACCCATCGTCGCCGCCTTCGGTCAGGACAACCCGGGCATAACGGTAATGGTCAACATCGAGATGGTAGGGCACTGGAGCGAGAAGGTTCGACGGCGGGAGGTCGATCTCGCTGTGGCTGCCGGGAAAGTGGACGACAACGAGGTAACCAGCGTCCCGATCGCACAGAAGGAGCTGGTCTGGATAGGGCTCTCAACCCATCGCCTTGCTGGCACGGAAGCCATCCCCGTCGAGGCGCTGAGGGGCGAACGGCTCATCCTCGGACTACCCCTCTCCTCTTCGAGAAAGGCGCTCGATCGGCTGGCCGAGGCTCACGGGATCGTGCTCCATCCTGCTTTTGAGATGGCAGGCATAGAGGCACGCATGACGGCGGTGACCAGTGGCATGGGAATCGCACTGGTGCCTTCGGACGCGGTCCTATCGCGGGAGCTGCCCCGGAGCCTTGCCGTCCTGAACGTGGAGGGGTTCCCGCTGCGGTTGAACTGGTCGTTGATCTGGAGGGCCGACGATCTCTCCGCGGCAGCCTCGACCTTCAAAGACTACTTGCTTCGCTATTGGGACAAGGCCGCCGCTCATCCGGCGCTGGCTACTTAGTGCTTTCCAGGAAACGGTTACATCCCGGTTTCCCCGCAAGGCTCGGGATGCGCGGGGATCCGATGCGCACCATGGCTAAGCGAGTCGGATTGTTTCTCTGGGTTGGATCTCGTTGGTCGGGTCGTGCACCTCCTCGGATTCGATCTGCCGCGTCAGCTCCACCTCGCGGTGGGATCTTCCAGATTCCATGATGCCGAGCACCACCTCGAGAGTCGCGACACCTGAACGACCGCTGTGAAAGGGCTTCCGCCCGTGTAGGACGGCGTTGTAGAGCTCGGCCTGCTCCGCCTCCCAGGGGGAGCCCTTCGGCAGTTTCAGCTCTCGTACGCCCTGGTCGCTGTACACGTAGACGCCCTCCGGGGACTGCCGGATGTCGCCGCGTTCACAGGAGACGATCACGATCCCCATGTCGGCGACCCACTCGCGGGCGCGATACTCTTCGGCCCCGCCCGAGTCAGGCGATCCCCGGATCCGGCCTCTCAGATAGTCCGCCGCCTCAGTGCGGGTGCCGTCACGGAGCGTTTTTCGACTGACCAGGCGGTCGCCATACTTCCGCTCGTGTGGCTCAGTGCTGGGATCCCACGGCACCAATTCCTCGGTCACGAAATAACCGTAGGCGTTCTGAATCGCGACGGCCGGCGTGCCGTCGGTGAACTCCATGTAGGCGGCACAGTAACCTGGCGTCGCGCGCTCCGGCATCCACTGGCCGAACGTGCCTCGCACCGACCGCAGTTTGCCGCCAACGATCCGGCGAATGGTGTTGATCTGGTGGGGGCCAGCCCGAAACACGACGCCGCCCCCCTGTTCGACATCCAGGTCCTCGGGGATACGGGTCCCCAGGAGCCAGCTATGGTAGGCGAAAACGTTCACCGCACGAACGCGGCCCAGCTCGCGCGAACGCACGATTTGCGCCATCATCGCAATCGGGGTAGCGAAGCTGGCCGCGTTTCCTGCAATGAGCTGCACGTTGTTCCGCTCGGCCACCTCGACCATCCCCTCCGCCTCCTCGAGGGTGACGGCCATGGGTTTTTGCACCACCACGTGCTTCCCGGCGTTGGCCAAGGTGGACGTATGCTCCGCGTGGAAACGGTTAGGGGTCGCTACCCAGACCGCCTCGAGGTCGGGATCGCCCGCGAGCTGCTCGACACTTTCGTAAACCCTGGCCTCAGGAAACACGCCCTGAAAGTGCGCCCGCACCTCCGGGTCGATGTCCGCCCCCGCGTGCAGCTCGACGTAAGATGAGCCCCGCATGGCTTGTAGGATGTTCCGGGCTCCCACTCCCAGCCCCACGACGCCGACCTTCAGCACTCGGTCAGTCATCCGTGGGCCTCCATGTTCCCCCTTGCTGGAAAGCCGCCATGCCAGCTCGCGCGCCGGCGGGGCCACACCAACTCGCTAGCGCTGCGGGGGCATGCGGCCCGCAAGCGTGATGAATCCTCGGCCGAATTTCCCGTCGGCATACTCCCGCCGAATGTCACCCGGTTCCTCGACTTCCTCAGCTGTGCCGTCCCACATGGCGATGGCGTCGATCTCGTCCCGCTCCTCCCTGGTCATCTCCCAATCCACTGCCTTTACGTTGTGCAGCAGCTGCTCCGGGTTTTCTGCCCCGGTCATGACGCAAACCGCCGGATGCGCTATGAGCCAGGCGTAGGCCAGCTGAATAATGGAGTAGCCGCGCTCCCCGGCGTATTCAGTCAGCTCGTCGAGGATGGCCAGCGAACGTGGGTCCTGCATTCGATACTGCAGGTTGCGGCCTGGGTTTATGCCTGTCGGCTCCGGCAGCGGCTGCGCACCCCGCCCGTACTGCCCCGTCAGGAAGTCGTAGTCGAGCCCGTGATACACCAGCATCGTGACGTGGTTTTCCGTGCAGTAGGGTAGGAGCTCCAGCTCCGCATGCCGGCGGGTCACGGCGTAATAGTTCTCCAGGTAAACCATCTCAGCCCAACCGTGGCGCTTAGCCACCTCGTTGGTCTGAGCGTGGCGCCACGCCGCATACGTGTTCTCACCGATGTAGCGGACCTTGCCCTGCTTCACGAGGTCATTGAGCGGCTCGAGAATCTCCTCTGGCGCAACGCCAGGCTCACGGTGATGGATGTGGTACATGTCCACATAGTCAGTCTGGAGCTTTTTCAAGCTGGCTTCCAGGCTGCCAAAGATTCGCTCGCGGTGTGTCTGCGGCGCCCGGAGCGGCGCGTCTACATTGGAACGGGAATTGCCAGGCCTCAAGTCAAAACTGGTGGCGATAGTGACGTCCTTTCGGATGCCCTTCAGCGCCTCCCCGAGGTTCTCTTCACCCCCGCGGGAAGCATCGGCCGTGTCAAAGAAATTGATGCCCAGGTCCAGGCACGTCCGAACCATCGGGTCTCTTTCAGCTGGGTCTTTGGAGAGGCCGCCCATTCCCATCACCGGTATGTCGAGGTCGGTCGTGCCAAGCTTCCGATACTTCAATGCACTTCTCCTTCCGAAGCCAAAATGCCCACCTACCCGCCCCTCCTTTTTTTGGGGGCTTCGCCCCCAGTCCCCCCGGCGAGGGCGAACGCGGTTTCATTGCCGGTGGTGCGGCGAAGCCGCATGATGTCTAATCGGCCGCGGCCGTCAAGCGTCGGAGCGCGGGAATGAGCCGGCGAGCTGATTCTCCGAGGATCAAGTCGAGATCGGCCGGCTTCAAGAATGAAAGCCCCGACCGCGAGTCGCTAATCAGGTCCTCGTACTGCATGTCACCGGTGGCGACGTTGGTCCCGTAGTAGGACCCCCACATCAGGCGATGGGCCCCAAACCTGTCGACGAGGGCCCCGAAGAACGCTTGGGGGGTGGATTTACCTTTCTCCGCAGCGCGGATGCTATCCCGCGAGAACGCGTGGTAGACGTTCGGATATTCCGCCAGAGCGAAGAAATCCGCGGCCTTCTCGTAGGGCGGGCCATCCTCCATCGGCGCGCCGGCAAACCGGCGCAGGACCATGGGCACGGTCGGGAAACGCTCGAGCACCCGGCGGAGAACCGGAATGTGCCTCATCTGTATCCAGGGGAGTGAGACCGCAATCGCCCCCTTGGCAGCCTCTTCCCATACGGGCGTCATCCGGGGTGAGTCAATCTCCTTGGCGTCCAATTCGGGATCATGCTCGAAGCGGAACATCCCGACACCCTGTTCCCGCAGCCAACTTGCCATTTGAGCGGCGTACCGGTAGTACACCTCAATGCCCCCCTGGACAACGAACGACTCCGGGTACCGTTTGGCGGTGTCCAGAAGGTAGCTGTGGTCGCTGTCATACACATTGGGCTGGTGAACCAGGACTGCCTGCTGAACGCCGGCTTCCGCCATAAGCCCGAGCAGCTCTTCGGCCGTCAACGCCTGTCGTCCTCTGGCCCAGGCTGGGAGGATGCCTCCCAACCGCGCGGCGAGCGGATACCGCGTCCGGTCCCCTGAGAAAATGTGCGCACTGATGTCGACAACCTGGGTCATTCGTCCCCCTTCTCACGTGTCCGCGTCTTGCTGTCGTTCTGTTTTGGGCATGAGGATCAGAACGGGTAGGTGGCCCCGCCATTGACCGGGAGAATCTGACCGGTGATGTAGGACGCGTCCTCAGACAGGAGGAAGGCAATCGCGGCGGCCTGCTCGATCATCGTGCCGCGGCGCCCCATCGGGACGGTAATCCGGCGGCGCATCTCAGCCATCTCGGGTCCTTCCTCTCCTTGCCCTTCCTCGTCATCCTCGTCCTCACCCGGCACGTCAACGCCGTACAGGCTGGGGGTGAGTCGGTCGTCAGGGTCATCAGACCGGCTATGGGCGGGAGCGACGATGTTGACGCGGATGCCATCCTTAGCAACCTCCTTCGAGAGCGACAGCGTCATGGAGATCAGCCCACCCTTGGCGGTTGCGTAGGGCACGTGGCCGGAATTGACCACTGCATGGGTCGCAATATTGACGATTGAACCACTCTTCTGTTTCACCATGATGGGCACCGCGGCATACGTCATCCACATCGTGGGCCACATGTTCTTTAAGATCGATGCTTCGATCTGTTCCGGAGTCATGAGGTGGTAGTGCTTTGTCCAGAGATTGCCGCCAGCGATGCATGCGAGGCAATCGAGCCGCCCGAATGAGTCGACCGCCATCTGCATCAGCGCCGCGCAGGTTTCTCGGTCGCGGAGGTCGCCGACGAACGCAACTGCCTGCTCGTCATGATCCTGGATCTCTTGGACCACACGTTGGGCGGTCGCCTCCACCTGGTCGGCGACTACGACTGCCGCGCCCTCTGCCGCGAGCCTCCTGGCAGTGGCGCGTCCAATCCCCTGTCCCGCTCCACCGACCACGCCGACTTTGCCAACGAACCGTCGGGATCCCATGGCTTTCGGGTCAAGGGCATCAGGCATGGTGTCCTCCTTATTTCGATGCACACGCTACCATTGGCCCGCGACCTGAACAAGATGGAAAGTCTGATCGCTCCGATAAGAGCCCCTTATCGGGCCGCAAAGCGACCCTGGGTTTCGGCTGATCCAGGGGGCGGTACCTTGGGTGTTGGCACCGCGCCCCGCCCGTTCCTGCGTCTTCTGCAACGTCTCGCGGCGGTTAGCGGCTCCCATTAGATAGCCGCGCGGGCTTGAGGCTCAAACCCACTCGGCGAAGCCCATGGCGCAGCCGTTGCCCGCCTCGGTGCGGTAGCAGGGTACGTAGTCCACGAGGTTGAACTGTAGACCGCTACCCGACAGCGCGCCCGCGGTTGCGATCCAGTTCTTGATCTCCGAAGTGCCCGATCGGAAGCGCACATCCGGTAAGTCGGTGAGCTTCGCAACGTCATCCTGCCGCAGGCCGTCGATCATTCGGTAGTCGAGATCCTCCTCGATGACGGTGTGGCTCAGGCCACCCGAGGCAAACAGGGCCACACGGGCGCTGCTGTCCCATGCTTCGACCGCCTGGCGCACTGCCTTACCGAGCCGGTAGCAACGCTCGGCGCTGGGCACATTAGGCGGGTAGTACGTGTTCAGCAGGACGGGTACGTGCGGGATGACCTCGTTATTCATGAGGCGGCGGTAGAGGAAGTAAAAGGCGTGCCCGATGGCGCCCAGGTGCTTGTCCTCGCGGAGACGATTGATACGGGCCAGGTCGAAGTCCGACGCTAGCGCCTCGACGAGGTACTCGCCCAGCCTCGCATCCGCGGGATGGGTTACGCGGCCATCCGGCTGATTGTCAACCCAGTCGCCGCGGCGTAGCTCCCGCGCAGCGGGGTCGTCGTCGATTGTCGCGCCATGGTAGATCGCAATGGATGGCATGTTGCCATCATCGAGGGCCTCGTGCTGATCATCTCCGAGCATAATGCAGGTGTCCGGAGCGACCCGGTCCAGGGTTTGCGCGAGGTGCGCGATCGCCTTCTGGCACGCGTCGAAGCGGACCTGGAACTTCTCGTCCGTGCATTCCTTCTCGAAGTGGCTCTCGGCGCGAAGCTCGGCGAGCTCGGGAAACGAGTAGGTTTTGCCCTCGAACCAGTGCTCCGCGACGCGGCGCGTGCGGTCGCCGTGCGCCCGCCATTGGTCGGGCGGCATCGCGAGCTGGGGCGCGTGGGACGAAGCTATTCCGAGAACGATCTTGGCCATATTGCGCCTCTCCTTTACCTCGAACGCCGGAGTGTCGCCACCGTGGCAAATACCTGAACTCACTCTACCAAGACGCGCCCGGCCTTGCTGGGTAATCTCGCTTCTACCTTTGCTTATTTGTCATGGCCCCGGGCTGATGGTAGCGTGTATTTCGCAACAAGGAACGGGGCGCCGATCCATCGGCGTCCGATCGGCTTGGTGGAGGGCCCCTTCATGAACGTGCACGAGCGGCGCGAGCGCTTGCGCGCCATCCTCGCGGGTGACCGGTTTGTGCGCCCGGCGTCGGTTTACGATCCTCTCTCAGCACGGGCGGCCGAGGCCCTTGGCTACGAGATGATGATGATGGCCGGTTCGACAGCGTCGCTCACGGTGCTGGGGGCGCCGGATCTTGTCCTCCTCACACTCACTGAATTCGCCGAGCAGGCGCGACGGGTCACGCGGGCGGCGTCGCTGCCACTGATGGTGGACGCCGACCACGGCTACGGAAACGCGCTCAACGTCGCGCGCTGCGTGCAGGAGCTCGAGGCGGCAGGAGTGTCGGCGCTCAGCATCGAAGACACCCTCCTGCCGCGCCCATTCGGTCGACCTGCGGAATCCTTCATTTCCATCGAGGAGGGCGCGGGCAAGATGCGGGCGGCGATTGAAGCCCGCATCGACTCGAGCCTCGTCATCCTGGCGCGGACCGGTGCGGTCCGCGCCGAAGGCGTTGACCGCGTGGTTCAGCGCGCGAAGGCGTACGAAGCGGCCGGGGCCGACGGGTTGTTTTTTGTCGGGCAGCCCTCACGCGCGGATCTGGAGGCGCTGCGAGCGGCATCATCCCTGCCGTTCGTCCTCGGTGGCGCAACCGCTGACCTGGGAGACGAGCCCTACCTGGTGTCTCTCGGCGTGCGAATCGGAGGGTGGAGCCACCGGCCGATTGAGGCCGCCACGCGTACCGTATACGAGACCTTGCGCGTGCTGCGCGAGAGCGCCGTGGGGACGCCACCGCCGGCGCTCGGCCCTGAAGAAGTCATGGACACCCTGAGCCGAAAACGCGACTACGATCGGGACACTGCCAGCTATTTGTGATAGTAAGGCTGGTGAACGACCCGCTCACGCTGAGCTTGTCGAAGCGCCCGATGGGCTCGATACCCTCATCACGACGGAACTCAGACCTTCGCTCGACCGCCTGCTGGGCGACGGACTCCGGTGCCTACCCGACGTCGTCGCAGTATGCGAAGGCGTTGCCGACTGGCGAGGCCCAAACGTCGATGTAGTCGACGATCGTGTTAGGGCGGCCATCCACCACGGCGGCCGCTGCAATCCAGGCACAGGTCTCACGAGTACCCATTTGCGGACCACTCGGTGAGGGCATGCCGGTCACGTTGCGACTGGGCACACTGACGTCCTGGCTGGAGTCATCCGGCGGAACCACGTAGCTATCGAAGTGCTCCGCCATTCCACGGACGTCGCCGACCTTCAAGAAGTCGAGCGTCTTACGGTCGAATTCGACGTTCAGCCAGGCGCCGGGCCGACTGGGAGTGTGCCAGAGGCCCCCTGAGCCCGCCACGCCGATCCGCAGATCACCAGGGTACTCATCGATCGCCTCGCGCACCGCTTTGCCGAGCTGGTAGCAGCGCATCGCCGTCGGCTGGGGCGCGAAGTAGAGGTTCATCATGACCGGCACGATCGGCATCGACCAGTCCGTGAGCTCCTCGGCGCTGCGGATGACTCCGCCCGCAAGGCCGCGGTCGGGCTTCGGCATGTCCATACAGAATGACGGATCGAAGCCGCGCTTCATCAGACCGGTCAGGACGGAGACGGCCAGCTCCGGGTGTCCCTGGAATACAGCGCCGGGCTCCACGTGACGGCCCATCTGGGGTTGGCCCTCACCGCGACGCCGGGGGCTCTTTCGGAACTCTGCTCCCACGTACACCGCGAAGGCCGGGTAATTGTTGAAGTCGAAGCACTCCAACTGGTCGTCGCTGAAGACAATCAGCACGTCGGGCTTCAGCTCTGCGATTCTCTCCCGCAGGACGCGGAAGCCTTCATGGGTGCGAGCAGCCTTCTTGATGTTCGTCTCGTCGTCTTCGATGGGGACGTCGTCACGGATGGGGCGCTCGAGCCTGCGGTCTCGCCAGAGCTCGCCGGGCATCGATGTGGTGCCGCCATGCGAGTGGTAGAAAGCGCCTACGAGTTTTGCCATTGGGAAACTGCCTCCTCTCCCGACGAAAGACGCCGCAACACGGCCCACGACTGCCGTTCCGATTGATCGTGACCAGCGCGGGACGCCTCCGTGCCCTCCCCTCTCGCACGTGCGTGGAGGGGAGGAATCCTTTTAGCCCAGAAACTCCGCGACAACGTTGCAGAACTCCTCGGTGTTCTCGTAGTGGACCTGGTGAGCGCCCTCCTGGATGATGTGGAGGCGTGAGCCCGGAACGAGGCTCTGGAGCCTTTCACCCGACTCGCTCGACGGGTCGCCCTTGCCGAGCAGGAGCAGGGTGGGGACTACGATGTGCGGCAGGCGTCTCAGCAGGTTGAAGCGCACTCGGTTAGCAGGGTCCGCCATGGTTTTCATCATCTGGCCATATGCGTCGGCGAAACCCGGCTCGTGGAGCCTGTGGAGCTTCTCCTGGATCAGAGCCTCCCGCTCTGCCTCGCTGAGGGAGCTTGCAACGCGCTCGATTGCCTGCCGCACCCGGTCCTCGCTCGGGACCTCGAATTGCGCCAGTCGGTTATTTGCCGCGCCGTGGAACCCGGGGTTGCCGGTCATCACCAACTTATCCACTCGGTTCGGGCTCTCGTAGGCGAATAAACCGGCGATCCAGCCCCCCATTGTGGCGCCCACAACGTGGCTGCTCTCGAGACCCAGGGCGTCCTGGAACTCGCGGATGTGGTCGGTCATGTATGGGAACGCATCCACGTTGTCGCGTGTGTCGCCGGGCGGCCAGTTGATGAAGTCGGGCGCCAGTGTGCGGTATCGCGCGCTGAGCCGATCCATAACGGGCCGGAAGTCGTCGGCGCCGCCTGCCACGGCGGCGCCGTGGAGCAGGATGACAGGGTGCCCCGTCCCCGCTTCCAGGTAGCGAGTCTTGCCGTGGCTCAGCATAACGTCCTTGCTCGTGACCACCGCTGTTGTTGCCATTGCCCTCTCTCCTTTGATCAACGCCTCGGTTTCGCGCGTAACGCGGAAGCCGGCGCGCCTCCTCGCCTCGACAACGCCTCGACCGCTGCGTCCGGGTCTGAGCGAGAAATACACCCGGCTGCATCCTCCCGTCAAATGACCGGGCGTCCAGCCCACCCAATGCCACCGCTAGAACGGCAGGCTCCCCAGCACGAGGGCGCCACCAGCGGGCTAGTGGGGTCACTTCTCATGGAATCGCCATTGCGTCGGTTCTGTCGTTCGGTAGGGCGGGGGCTGGTCCCCGCCGTGGGGCTCTGTGGGCGCTCGCCGGGCGGGAGGCTCCGAGCCCTCCCCTACCGGACGAAGGCTACGTCCGCAGGAACTGACCCGCCAGCGTCCGCCTTTCACTTGGCTACGAACACGCTTTTCGACAGGGCGGCGTGGACCCCCTGCCGCTGATCGACAACCTGCGTCACCGTGAAGTCCACTGCGACGCTCATCAGTGCGTAGGCGTCCTCGGCCGAAAGGCCCTGGTGGGTCGTCAGAAAATCGAGCATTTGAAGTGCGGCCTGGTACATCGCCTTGTTCAGGTCCTCGTGGTAGGCATGCACCATCCAGTGGGTCGGCGTGACCAGCAACTGGGTGCGCAACGGGAAGTCCTTGCGCAGCACGAACTGCAGCGTCACGTTCAGCGAGGCTTCGATGGCGGTCCCGCTGATCTCCCCATCACCCTGGGCCATGTGGGGGTCCCCTGCTGAGTACATCGCTCCGGGGACCAGCACCGGATAGCACATCGCCGTCCCGGCCCCGAAACGCCAGTTGTCGATGTTGCCGCCCCAGCGGGCTGGGGGGATGCTGCTGAAGCGTCCCGGCTCGTCGGGCGCCACGCCACCCGTCCCCAGGTGAGGACGCAGCGGTACCGCCACGCCCTTCAGCGCCGGCACTCGCCGTGCCGCCTCAGGTTCGATGATGGTCCCCGGGCCGATGGTGATCGGGGGGATCTCGAAAGCAAACCTTGCGCGCGCCAGCGCTAGATTGGCCCCGAACTCGAAGATGGTGGCTCGCCTGCGCTTTCCGAGATGCTCGTAGAGCAGACCCGCGGGAGTCGACACGTTTGACCCATAGGGCAGCCGAGGCTGCATCCCCAGCACCCGCACCTCCAACGTGTCGCCCGGTTCTGCGTCCTCCACCTCGATGGGCCCAGTCATGATGTGGGGGCCGGGGCCCCTGTCACGGACTTCCTGGTAGACACGCTGCACGCCATCGTCCATCAGCAAGTCGGGTGCGTCCCCCGCCCTGTGGGTCAGCGTCTCTAGCTCCACGATGTCGCCAGAGCGGATGCGCAGCCTCGGCGCGAGCGAGCCGTCAAAGTAGCCCCAGTGGACCGTCTCTGGGGTCGCCGGCAGATGATGCAGACGGGAGCGCTGCTGTGTGATGGATGCGGGCATCGTCAGATCTCCTCGTGTGGGCAGGTAGAGGGTATCGCAGGCCCACCGCTCAGGCGACACGTCACCAAGCCGCTCTACAGATTGGATTGATGCCCGGGGCCATCGCATACCTCCGTTGACATGAGAAATGGATTCGTTCGCGGTGGGTCATGCTGCCCGTCTGACAGCATCGCCGCGGCGAATCATGCCGCCCCGCACGACCGCCGCGTACACGCCGACCTCGACGTGGTTGTGCTCCGCCGCTGTGCGCAGGATGCCCGGATCTCTGGGGACATCGCCCTGCGGCAGGGTCGTCATGACACAGCGACCGCACGGCCCCGTGACGCTCAGGCGAACCTCATCGCCGATGGCGAGCGTCTGGCCGATCCATGTGTTCTCGATGAAACCCCTCTCACCGGAGGCCGGCTGTACGACGATGTTGGGCCGAAAGCGCCGAACCTCAAAACGCCCTCGCGGGTACAGCTCGCTGAGGCGGTCGAGCGTCGCCGTTGTTAGCAGATGGACAACCGCACAGTCGAAGAACGTTCCCGCCGGCAGAGTGAAATCAGTGACGGCGTCGCGGAAGTCCAGGCCTTCCATGTCGGGCCAGTACTCTTCGGCTGTGCGGTCAGTAGAGGCGGACGACGTGGAATTCTCGTCGCCGCGCCCCACGGCATCCAGTATCACCTCCCGCCCGAGCGCCTGCGAGATGATCTGGCTGCAATCACCCTGCTCGCTGGTGACCATGGCGCCATCGGGCAGAGTAATGCGGATGGGGGCCGCCGGCGGCCGGGCGCGCGCAGGGTCGATGAAGGCCGCTCGGAAGTCGAAGAGGTGGGGCCACTTGCGGGGGTTTTTGGCGGTTGCGACCTTTCCGTCCGCGCGATCCACCAGCGCGTAGGCGCGATCGCCGCGCAGTCCAAGCTCTGTCACCTCAGCGGCGTTCAGCTCCTCGCCGATCATCGACTTGACGGGATATCGCCACAGTGAACCAACTGCACCCAAATCGGGTGGTGCCGCCATGCCCTCACCTCCTTCGCCTCTTAGATTGCTCACGGCAAGCGATCGACCTCAACCACCGCACATCAGCTTGCTTTCGGACGAGCTGGTTCGATCACGCGTCGCTTCCTCTCCCAGTTTGGCATGGCCCTAACGACCACGCTCAGCGGCGGGAGCGAGCATCCGAGCGTCCGGTCCGCTGCAGTGCGAGCTTCGGCGGCGGTCTCGAGCTTCCGACAGATGCTGGCAGGAATGGCATGGTCTAACGCAAGCGAAAGCCAGGACTGGTAGGTACTGCGCAAGTCGACACCGCAGTAGCAACAGGCCGTAACCCCGGTGATGAGGCGAAGGTCAGCCCGTACTCGCGGCGGCAATTCGCGCTGGATTGGGATCCGAGCAGCCGTCGTCCACGACCGGGAGATGCTAGGAATGGAGGGGCGATCATTGTCATGGGTTCCTCCACGAGTTGTCTCCCCAACACCGGGTCAACCTGTGGAGCTCCAAAGGTTGCCCCCTTTTAGCAGCTTCAACGCGTTGTTAGACAACCCTCCCTCATTGTTTGACCACGATGACTGACACGTTTCCCCTGCGTTCAAGGTCGCGTCTGAACTCCTGTTCGTCGCGAATGTACCCGGTGTCGTAGACGACGAAGAGGACGTTTCGATACGCCTTCGAGTAGGCCTCCACATCGGCGTTGATCTCATCGACGACGCCTTTCGTGCGACGGGTGCTGTTTACCAGCTTGACTTCAACGGCCAGACTGAGCTTGAGGAGAATGAAGTCGGGTACGAGCTCCTTGACCGACATCCTGACTCTACCCGTTTCCCGATCGTAGTCCTGCCCTTTGAGCAGGCCGCGACCGATAAGAAGCTGCTCAAGAGCGTCTTGGACGTCGCGTTCCTTCTCCGGCCGCCGGAATATTGCACTGCGTAGCCTTGCAGACAGAAAGTCGCGCAGGGCCGCAGTCTCGTCCTCTACCACACCGAGCTGGCTCTCCAACATCGCCCGCAGTAAGGACACGTTGGCGTGGACTGCCTCAAATATCTCCTGTTGTTGCATCGGCAGTGTGTCACCAGGCCCGGGGATCTTGTCTAGGTCGAAGAGATCGAGGATCGGTGGCAGCGAGACCTTCGTCGCTATCTCTTTGACCAGGTCGTTGTATTTGCGCGCGAACTGCTTGTAGCTGGTGTACTTCCAGAGGGAGGTGGGGTCGCTGGAGCGAAGGGAAATTTCCATCGTCCGTTGAAGCGCATCGGCCCACTTGACGTATTCCCTTAAGGCCTCCTTGTTCTCCTCCACCCGCGCTCCTTTGGGCTGTCTAAACGCCGAGCATCACCTGCGAAGGCACCTAAGGTATACGTCGGCCCGACGACCATGACAGCGGCACCTTCGTCGCGTGCATGCGCATGTTAACCATAGCTAGGGAACACCGTCGTCAAGCGGTCCCAATGGTAATCGAGGTTCGCAACGTAGAAGACCGAATCGAGTTCAGAATCACCGTCGCCAAAGAGAACGCCGGATCGCATCGCCTCATAATTCGCACTTAGGTCGGGCACCACGATGCTTTCCCAGGGAGTCCGCCGAATCCGAACGGCCTCAACGGCCCCGCCTCTTCGTGGTGCGCCGAACGCTATAAAGAGTTCCGTCAGAAAGGAGTGAGCGGCTGGCAGCGTCGCGAACCGCGACGTCTTAGGCAGACTCTTGCTCGCGGCGGCTATGTTGTAGCTCGCATCAATGGAAGCAGCTTCGTTGCGTCTTGGCCGCAAGGAGAACCGGACGAATCCATCCGAGATCGTCCACGACACATCCGCCAGGTGAAACCGGAAGAACGTTAGCAAGTTACCTACAGCTACTACGATGCCATTGTCGGCATCGCTTCTGAGAAAGTAGACACCTCGCTCAGTTCCGCATCTCACGACTGCGCGATATACGACTTGCGTGTAGGTGACGCCGAGTGCCGAGGGGAACGGAGCGGGACGCATGTCGTGCATCTCAGCGATCACGACGGATAGGAACGCCCAACCGTCGTGCAAGTCCGGTCGAAGGTACGCCGGCAAACGGGCGGAAAGTGCCGCCGGACGGACAGCGAAATTAGCGAGAAAACACCGCCGGAACACGGTCTTCACCGGGACGGGGTGGACCATTCGCCAGCGTCGCGGCAAGGATCGCCTAGCCGCGCTTGAGCGCGGAAAGTCGTTGCTTTCGAGTCAAGTTGGCAAGCCGCAGCGAGATGTGCTGCCGCGGTACGTTGGTCAATGGCCACCTCCAGGTCGTGGACGAGTCCGACGAGTTCGGGGTCGGCGCCGTCTGGCGCAAGGTTGGGCGGAGGAATCGGTTGTACCTCCGCCTGTAGAGGATGACCACGCGGAATCCTTCTGGGGTGAGCCGGTAGCGATTCGTGCGTGGCTGGCGCTCCACCCGTAGGTGATCACTCGGGTGTGGAACCATCCCAGGTCCGCTTGGTCACCTGCCGCCCGAAGATCAGTTGCACTTGGTCTGGGCGTCCCGGGTCCGAGATTCCCCCGGTAAGCGGTCGGTCCATTACCTGAGTCAGGGAGAGCTCCACCTGCAGGATGGACAGGTCGTACCGATAGCCGGTCCGTCGGTCCTCCTCACTGAAGGGGTGGAGGAGGATCGCCAGCCACTTGCGAAAGAGCGCGTCGATGTGCTCGGCCGATGTCCGGCGAAGGCGTTACGATGGGTTGCCCCATGGGCCTACCTTACTCTCCATTGTGCCCTGGCCTCAAGGATCGAACGACGGGCGCTGAGCGGCCGGATGGATGCAGTACTCCCCGCTTCCGCCTGAGGGACTGCATCGAGGGAGATCTGCGTGGAGGACCGTGCTCCTGGCGGAGACGATCGACGATTTCGAAGGTGCCGAGCAACTCGTCTACCACCTCCACGATGGTGCGACGGTGACCGCGCTTGACAGCGTTCGCAACGGATCGCTAGGCTTGCTGCGCCGGCCCGCTGTGGCGGGCCCGCCCTTATGGCCCGCCCGGTCTCGAAGGAGGTAACAGCAGTGGCGCTGGTAAACGCGAACGGCCTGACCCATTTCTCGCTTCCCGCGAACGACGTCGAAGAATCGCTCCGCTTCTACACCGAAGTTCTGGGGATGAAGTTCCGCGGCAACGTCGGCGCCGCCGGGCGCTGCGTCGTGGCCGGAGATATCAATGTCATCCTGGTGGGGCGAAGCGAGCCTCGACCCATCGAGGAGATGCAGCAGCACAACGGCTCTCTTTGCCATCAGGCTTTCCAGGTCTCCAGCGACGACTTCGACCGGGCGCTGGAGAGCTTCATCGAGCACGGCGTACGCATCGACGGCGAGGTAGAGTGGCGGAAGACGGGCACGTTCAACGGTCGGTCGCTCTATTTCTTCGACCCGACGGGTAACCGTCTCGAGATCAATGATCCCAATCCGCCATTCTGGCCGGAGGGGATGTAGATGGGCGGCCATGCGGCCACCCGTGGGCGCCGCGGGTAGGCCCGGGCCTACGTAGAGGGCTACGCCATGCGGTTCGGGGCGCACTATCTTCCCACCTACGTGCCCGATCTGGATGGGCCGGCGTCCGAGTTCTATCGGCGGATGTTCCGCCAGATGGACCTGCTCGACGAGTTGGGCTTCGACGACGTCTGGGTGACGGAGCACCATTTCCACGAGTACGGCGGGACCATCCCCGATCCGCCCACGTTCCTGGCCGCCGTGGCGCGGACGACCTCGCGCATCCACCTGGGCGTCGCGGTGAGCGTACTGCCTCTGCACAACCCGTTACAGGCGGCCGAGTCTTACGCCATGGTGGACGTCATCTCTGAAGGGCGCCTGGAGCTGGGCATCGGCCGGGGCTCAACGCTTCCCGAGTTCCGGAGCCTGCGCGTCCCCTACGACGACACGGCCGTCCGCATGCGGGAGAGCGCTGAGATCATCCGTCAAGCCTGGTCGCAAGACTCCGTGACGTTCCGAGGCGAGCTGTTCGATTTTGCTGACGTCCGCGTGTTCCCCAGACCCGTGCAGCGGCCGCATCCCCCCATCTGGGTGGGCGCCTCGCGGAGTGACGACACTTTCCGCTGGGCAGGCGAGCGGGGCTTCCATCTCATGACGCTACCCTATATGTACGAGCCAGAGGTGCTTCAGCACTGGATCGGCGTGTACCGCCAGGAATTGGATAAAGCGGGGCACGACCCCGTACAGCGAGAGGTGCTCGGCAAGTTCCACATCTACGTGGCCGACAGCATGAGGGCGGCGCGCGAAGAGGCCGGGGCGTTCCTCGAGAACTACCGCGTCATCGCGGATGAGCGCATGGCGCAGTCCCGAAACGCGGCGCCTGGAACCGTACGGGTGGCCCGGCCGGGGGCTCCACGCGATATGGATGACCAGGCGGCGCGCGGCAACGTCATCGCCGGCGACCCGGCGCGTTGCATCGAGATCATCCACCAGTGGCGCGAGCTGCTGGGGCTGACGACGATCTCGGGCACCTTCTACTTTGGCGGCATGCCGCCCGAGTTGGCCATCAAGAACATCCGCCTCTTCGCGGAGCGCGTCGCGCCCGCCTTCGATCGCCACGGGCCAAGCCAGACAGTGCCGGAGTCCAGCGCCGACGGCGTATCGGCGAAATCCTCGTCCGTTCGCACGGAAGCGTCAGGCCGCTCGTAGTCTGCGATTCATTCCCCCGGCCTGCGCCAAACTGAGGGCAACGAGGCGAACGAGAGGGCCTTGATGACGACCGCTGCGACCGTATTCCCCGTTCTGGAGTCGGGCGACCACCTGTCGCGGGCCGAGTTCCACCGGCGCTATTGTGGCCGCCCCGACATCAAGAAAGCCGAGTTGGTGGAGGGAGTCGTGTACGTGGCGTCGCGGGTCCCGGCCGATCGCCACGGGGAGCAGCACGCTACCATCATCGGCTGGCTGGGGGCGTACCGCGCCCGACACCCCGGGCTTCGCCTCGGAAACAATGCCACGGTGCTCTTGGATGCCAACAACGAGGTGCAGCCGGATGCCTGCCTGTGGCGCGAGGAGCCGGGTGGGCCGCGGCTCAACGCGGACCACTACATCGAGGGCGCCCCCCAGCTCGTCGTGGAGGTGGCGGCCAGCTCCGCCGCCTACGACCTGCACACCAAGCTCCGGGCCTATCAACGTAACGGCGTCCAAGAGTACGTGGTCTGGCGCGTTCTCGACCATATGATCGACTGGTTCCGGCTGCGCGAGGGCGAGTACGTGTGGGTAGAGCCCGATGAGGATGGCGTCATCGAGAGCGAAGTGTTTCCGGGGCTCTGCCTGAACGTTCCAGCGCTGCTGGTCGATGACCTGCAAGCCGTGCCGATCGAGCTCGAGCGGCGGGCTCCACGCTAAGCAAAACGTCAGATGCCTCGAGGGGATCGGAGTCGTACGGAAACGCGCTTCGTGGCCCCGCACGCACAGCCCCTGCTATCATTTGCATCTGCGGGCAAGTAGCTCAGCTGGTTAGAGCGCCACGTTGACATCGTGGAGGCCGGGGGTTCGAGTCCCTTCTTGCCCACCGGAACGGCAGTGAGTGGCGCGTCGTCGCTCCTCGCCACGGCGCTTGACCCTCATGGGCGCGGGCTCAGGCTACTAGCACGTCTCTCTCGTAGATCGTCCCCCGCGGCCAACCCGCCTGGAAGCAATTCCGGCTGCAGCGCCTCTTAGACCGTCGCAGCAAGCGAGAGAACGAGGAAGGACACTTCCTCCTGCCGGCCGAAAGCCTCAACACGTTGGCGCTACCGCCGCAGCACCTGTGCGATCACTGCGGTACCGGCGTTGCCGACATCGAGCCACACGACCTTCGGAGGAAAGCCCTCAACGAAGCTCCGTTCTCGGAAGTCGGTGTCCTTGGAGACGATGCTGAAGCCCTGTGCACGCCCATAGCCCCAGATATCGTGATCAGCGGCTCCGCGCAGACCGACGCTCGTGACGTGTACGCTGCCCGGATACTCGTTGGCGAGTACTTGCTCTAGCTTCGGGCTCACATTTTCGTCGAAGAGGAGCTTCACGCCACGGAGTAGGACACGCGCCGTTCACGTGCCGCGGCGAACGCCAGGCACGCTCGAATGTCGTCTTGAGTCAGGTCCGGAAAGTCGGCCAGAATCTCGTCTTCACTCATGCCGCCCGCGAGGTACTCGAGCACGTCGTACACGGTGATTCGAGTCCCCTGGATACACGGCTTTCCGCTTCGAACCGCGGGATTGAGCGAGATTCGTTCTTGCCAATTCATGGCTCGCATTGTACCAGCGTCGCTGGGGACGCCTGAAAAGGGGCTGCCTGTGGGACGAACAGTGGATGTGGCGAACTCGAGTTGAGCCGGCCGACCGGCGACGCAGGTATCGCCCGCCTCGGCATTGCGTCAGGACCAGGCGTTTTGCTAGCCTTTCCCGAAAGGCGCTGATGAGGACGAGTACCTGCGCTGCGCTTCAGGGAGGACGCGGTCGCGACTGGAAGCCGCGCTAGCCAGCGGCGCAGGGAAAACCACCTCGGAGCCAGCCCCGGAACGCAGCGAGGGCAACGTCATCGTAAGCGCGATGTCATCTTGAGCGAAGCGAAGGATCTGCCGAGAGATTCTTCGCTGCGGCTCAGAATGACAGGAACGGGCTCAGAATGCAGGTACGGCTCAGAATGATGACAGAAGCGGCGCTGCTAGTAAGGGTGCTCGGGTAGCTCCCGTTATCAGCTGATCGAGGGTCGGCGCCCTCACCCCACCCCTCTCCCAGGGGGAGAGGGAGAGTCGGTGTCGGCCGAAGTTGGGTGGAACCGCGTGGAGCCCCTCGCCCCAATCGGGTGAGGGGCTTTGTCTTTGGGTGGAGGATTCCGTGGCAGATATAGAGACGATGCGACACAGCGCCGCGCATGTAATGGCGGCCGCGGTACAGCGGCTATTTCCGGGCACGAGGCTGGGCGTCGGCCCGACCATCGAAAACGGCTTCTACTACGATGTCGACGCCCCCGAGCGCCTCACGCCCGAGGACCTGCCACGCATCGAGGAGGAGATGCGCCGCATCGTGGCGGAGGCGCAGCCTTTCGAACGGCAGGACATGCCCATCGCACGGGCCATCGACGATTTCCGGGCCTCGGGCCAGGACTACAAGGTGGAGCTGCTCTCGGACCTGAGGGATCGGGGAACAACGCGCATCGCCAGCCGTGAGGACGTCGACGTCGATCCCTCGAACGTCTCGACGGCGACGCTTTACCACACGGGGGAGTTCGTCGATCTGTGTCGGGGGCCCCACGTCGCGCACAGCGGGGAGATCGGCGCGTTCAAGCTGCTGAGCGTCGCCGGCGCGTACTGGCGCGGGGATTCCAGCCGCCCTCAGCTCCAGCGGATCTACGGGACGGCCTGGGCTACGCAGGAGGAGCTGGACCGTTATCTCTGGCAGCGCGAGGAGGCAGAGAAGCGCGACCACCGTCGGGTCGGCCGCGACCTCGGTCTATTCATGTTTCATCCCTGGGCGCCGGGCGCCCCGTTCTGGCTGCCGCGCGGAGCGGTCCTCTACGACGTGCTGTCCAACTTCATGCGCCGGCTGCTCCTGGGGGACGCCGGCTACGTGGAGGTGCGCACGCCGCTCATCTTCAACAGCGCCCTGTGGGAGACCAGCGGCCACTGGGAGCAGTACCGGGAGTCCATGTTCACGCTGGAGACCGAGGGTCAGATGCTGGCCCTGAAGCCCATGAACTGCCCCGGCCACATGCTGATCTACGCCAGTGAGCTCCGCTCCTATCGGGAACTGCCCATGCGCATCTACGATCAGGGCGTTCTCCACCGCAATGAGGAATCCGGGGTCCTCTCGGGGCTTACCCGCGTGCGCCAGTTCAGCCAGGACGACGCCCACTTGTTCGTGCGGCCCGACCAGATTGAGGGTGAGGTTGCTGCGCTCCTGGGGCTCGTGGCGCGTGTCTACGGCATCTTCGGGCTCCAGTACGAGGTGGAGCTCTCCACGCGCAACCCGGACAAATACCTGGGTGACGTCGCGACGTGGGAGCTCGCCGAGGCGAACTTGCAGTCAGCGCTGGAGGGTAATGACGTGCCGTTCAAGCTCCAGCCCGGCGAGGCCGCTTTCTACGGACCGAAGATCGACGTCCACGTGACCGACGCCATCGGCCGCCGCTGGCAGTGCGCCACGATCCAGCTGGACTACCAGCTACCGGAGCGCTTCGATCTTGAGTACGTTGGCGAGGACTCGCAAAGGCATCGGCCCGTCGTGATCCACCGGGCGATCCTCGGGAGCTTAGAGCGTTTCATCGCCCTGCTCATCGAGCACTACGCGGGTGCGCTGCCATTCTGGCTGTCGCCCGTCCAGGCGGTGATCCTGCCCATCGCGGACCGCCACGCTGACTACGCCGCGCGACTGCTGGAGCGGCTGCGAGCGCAGGGGGTTCGCGCCGAAGTCGATGCGCGCAGGGAGAACCTGAACCACAAGATCCGCGATGCCCAGCTCATGAAGACTCCGTATATGCTGGTCGTGGGAGACCGTGAGGTCGAGGCCAACACGGCGGCGCTGAGGCTGCGCACGGGCGCGAACCTGGGCTCCATCGCCGTCGACGATATCGTGGCGCGGTTCGCCGAGGAAGCGCGTGGGGGCGGGGGGTCGCACAACGTGGTTGATTCTGCTGTTGTAGGTCAGTGATTCTGTCCGCTTAACAGTTCTGAGATTTTGTCCGCCCTG
>CAYQJS010000006.1:0-26927 GCA_964417895.1 uncultured Chloroflexota bacterium
GGTGGTGAGCGCGCCGGACGGGCCGATGCCGCAGACGAGGGAGCACATACTGCTGGCGCGGCAGGTAGAGGTGCCGGCGATGGTGGTGTACCTGAACAAAGTGGACATGATGGACGACGAGGAGCTGCTGGAGCTGGTGGAGATGGAGCTGCGGGAGCTCTTGTCGAAGTATGGGTTTCCCGGGGATGAGATTCCGATCGTGCGGGGGAGCGCGCTGGCGGCGCTCACTTCTGAGTCGACCGATCCGAACGCGCCGGAGTACGAGAGCATCCGGCAGCTGATGGATGCGGTGGACACCTACATCCCGACGCCGGAGCGAGCGCGGGACCGACCGTTTCTGATGCCGATCGAGGATGTGTTTGGGATCAAGGGACGTGGGACGGTGGTGACTGGACGGATCGAGCGCGGTGTGATCAAGGTTGGGGAAGAAGTAGAGATCGTGGGGATAGAGGACACGCGCAAGACCGTTGTGACCGGTGTGGAGATGTTCAAGAAGCTGCTGGACCAGGGAGAGGCTGGGGACAACGTGGGGTGTCTGCTGCGGGGGGTGGAGCGGACCGACGTGGAGCGGGGGATGGTGCTGGCGAAGCCGGGGACCATCAGACCGCTGAGGAAAGCCGCGGCGGAAGTGTACGTGCTGAGCAAGGAGGAGGGAGGGCGGCACACGCCGTTCTTCAACGGCTATCGGCCGCAGTTCTATGTGCGGACGACGGACGTGACGGGCAACGTGAAGCTCCCGGAGGGTGTGGAGATGGTCATGCCCGGGGACAACGTGCGGATGGAGATCGAGCTGATCACGCCAGTCGCGCTGGAGGAGGGCGTGCGGTTCGCCATTCGCGAGGGTGGCCGCACCGTGGGCGCCGGCGTCATTACCAGCGTGAGCGCGTAGTGCGGATCTCGAATTGGGGACTGAAGGAGTGTGCGGCATGAGCGTTATGCGTCCTGACCCGCACTCCGCATCCCGCAATCCGCATCAGGCACGATGATGGCCAGGTTGCGTCAGCGGATCCGGATCCGCCTTAAGGCATTCGACCACAAGAGCCTTGATCAGGCAGCCCGCCAGATCGTCGAGACGGCGGAGCGGACGGGGGCCCAGGTGGCGGGCCCTGTTCCTCTGCCCACCAAGATCGAAAAGTTCACTGTCATCCGCTCGCCGTTTATCGATAAGGACTCCCGCGAGCAGTTCGAGATGCGGACGCACAACCGACTCATCGATGTGCTGGAACCGACCCCGCGCACGGTAGACGCGCTTATGCGATTGAATCTGGCCTCCGGCGTCGACATCGAGATCAAACTATGAGGCGCTGTGGCATTTTGAGGCGAAGGCGGAATCCGCACCTTGTGGGCGCGGATTCTTCGGGCTGTAGCCATCAGATGAAAGTTAGGGAATCATGATTTCGGGTCTGCTGGGTAGAAAATTGCGCATGGGCCGGACTCTCAACAAGTCGGGGGCCGTCGTAGCAACAACCATGGTTTCCGTGGGGCCTTGCTACGTTACCCAGTTGAAGACCTCCGACCGGGATGGGTACGAGGCCGTGCAGATCGGGTATGAGGAGTCGAGGAAACTGACGAAGCCGCAGCTGGGCCACCTGGGAACGGGGCCAAAGCTTCGGTATCTCCGCGAAGTAGCAGTCGAGTCGGGCGCCGACGTGACCGTGGGGCAGAAGTTCGATGTCTCCCTGTTCACCGTTGGCGACCGCGTGGACGCGGTCGCGAGCTCGAAAGGCCGTGGCTTTGCTGGCGTGATGCGCCGCCACGGATTCCACGGCGGGCCCAAGAGCCACGGGCAGTCGGACAGGGCGAGGGCGGCTGGCTCCATAGGGGCTGGCACGACCCCCGGAAGAGTCCTCAAGGGGACCCGTATGGCGGGGCGCATGGGGAACGAGCGAGTGACGGTCAAGAACCTTGAGGTGCTCGCCATCGATTCTGAGCGCAACCTGCTGGCCGTCAAAGGCGCGCTGCCTGGCCCGTCCGGGGGGCTCGTGCTCCTGAAGAAAGCGAGGCGCTGATGGGCCGACTTGCTCGGTGCGAGGTGCCGTCCGTGGTCAACAAGGCTTTCTGGACTAGATGATGGAAGTTGCTGTACACAGCGCCGCGGGTGCGTCGGTTGGCACCATCGCCCTTGATGATCGCGTCTTCGGCATCCAGCCGAACCGGGGCGTGCTTCACCAGGCCGTAGTGGCGCAGTTGGCGAACATGCGCCACGGAACGGCGGACACGAGGACGCGAGCCGAGGTGGCGGGCGGTGGGAAGAAGCCGTGGCGTCAGAAGGGCACGGGTCGCGCCCGGGCGGGTTCGACTCGCGCCCCCCACTGGCGGGGCGGCGGGATCGTGTTCGGGCCGCATCCGCGCAGCTACCATCAGAGACTCCCGCGCAAGATGCGGCGCCTGGCATTGCGGTCGGCGCTCTCGGAGAAAGCTGCATCGGATGCAGTCGTTGTCGTCGATGGTTTTGAGCTGGAGGATGGGCGAACGAAGACGCTTCTGGGTGTGCTCAATGCTGTCGGCGCCCAGGGGAGCGCTATCCTGGTCCTGGTGGAGGCGGACGAGCGAGTGAGGCGTGCGTCGGGCAACCTTGTGGACGTACATGTGGCTCTCCCGAACGGATTGAGCCTCCTGGACGTGCTTCAGGCGGACGTCGTCGTGTTTGGGCGGGAGGCAGTCGAGCCAGTCACTCGGCTGCTGCTTGGCGAATCTCCCGCCGGCGCGAGCGCTGCGTAGAAAAGGGGAGGTTTCTGGGGTGAACTCCCACGACATCCTGCGTCGCCCTGTGATCACGGAGAAAAGCACCATGCTGGGTGACCGCGGACAATACGTGTTCGAGGTGGCCGGCGACGCGAACAAGATCGAGGTCAAGCGCGCCGTGGAAGAAGTGTTCAAGGTGGATGTGCGCGGGGTGAACATTCTTCATATGCACGGCAAGATGCGTAGGATGGGTCGGAGCCGCGGAATGACCCGTCCGTGGAAAAAGGCGATCGTCACGCTCAAGGCGGGCGATCGCATCGAGCTGTTCCAAGGCATATAGGACAAGCCCCTCTCCCTCCGGTGGGGAGAGGAAGGGGTGAGGATTCACTTGCCAACCAAACTCTACAAACCCACGTCTCCAGGCCGTCGGGGCATGACGGGGTCGACGTTCGAGGAGATCACCAAGTGGAAGCCCGAGAAGAACCTCGTCGAGCCGCTCAAGAAGCGGGCCGGGCGCAACAACCAGGGCCGCCTGACCGTGCGGCACCGAGGTGGTGGCCACAAGCGCATGTACCGGATCATCGACTGGAAGCGCGACAAACTCGGGATTGGGGCGAAGGTTGTGGCCATTGAGTACGATCCCAATCGCTCGGCTCGTATCGCGTTGCTCCAGTACGAGGACGGCGAAAAGCGTTACATCGTGGCTCCCGCGGCGCTCAAGGTGGGCGCTTTGCTCATGAGCGGATCTGACGCCGAACTGGCGTCCGGGAACGCGTTGCCCCTTCGCAACATCCCCACCGGTACGACGATCCACAACCTTGAGTTGCGTCCCGGGCAGGGAGCGCGTCTTGTGAGAAGCGCCGGGAACGCCGCGCAGCTCATGGCCAAGGACAGGGACTGGGCCCAGGTGCGACTGCCCTCCGGTGAGGTCCATCGCATCCACGTTGCCTGCATGGCGACGATTGGGCAGGTGGGCAACGCAGAGCACGCAGCCATGAAGATCGGCAAGGCGGGCCGCAGCCGCTGGCTTGGCATACGGCCGACGGTGCGCGGCTCCGCGATGAACCCGCGGGACCATCCGCACGGAGGCGGGGAGGGCAAGGCGCCGCGAGGGGGGCAGCCGCAGACACCCTGGGGCAAACCAGCTATGGGCTACCGGACTCGGCGGCGAAAGAGCACAGATAAATTCATCGCCCGCCGGCGGGGTTCCAGGTGACCATATCCAGTAAAGAGCCCGGAGGCCGACCGTGAGCCGATCCCTCAAGAAGGGCCCGTACGTCGATGTGAAGCTTCTCCGGAAGATCGAGGCGCTCAACCAGATGGGGCGGAAGGTCGTGCTCAAGACTTGGTCGCGAGACTCGACGATCTTTCCCCAGATGGTCGGCCACACCCTAGCAGTGCACGACGGGCGGCGGCACGTTCCGATCTACATGACGGAGAATATGGTGGGCCACAAGCTGGGCGAGTTTGCGCCAACGAGGCACTTCCGCGGGCATACAGCGCGCGGCGAGCGGGCTACGCGAGTGAGGTAGGGCGCCTCAATATCTAAGCCAAAACGGTGACGAATCCTCGGGTGGTGATGGCAAGACAATGGCAGGCATAGAGATCCAGGCTATAGCCCGGAACGTGCGGATGACGCCGCGCAAAGTCCGGCTGGTCGGCGCAGCCGTTAAGGGGAAGCCCCTTAGCGAGGCGATGGCTGTGCTCCGGTTCATGCCGCAGCGGGCGTCGACGCCAGTCTTGAAGGTCGTGAAGTCGGCGGCAGCCAATGCGGAGAACAACTTTGACATGGACCCCAACGACCTCGTCGTCGTCCGGGTTATCGCAGACGAGGGCCGCACGCTCAGACGCTTCAGAGCGAAAGCTCGAGGCCGCACCGGGCCCTTGCTCAAGCGGTCGAGTCACATCACGGTGGTCGTGAAGGAGAAGGAGGCCTAACTCGTGGGACAGAAAGTCCATCCCATCGGGTTTCGGATCGGCATCAACAAGGAGCGCCAGGCGCGCTGGTTCGCCGATAACAGAAGTTTCCCGATCCTGCTGCGCGAGGATCTCATGATTCGTCAGACGATCAAGCGGCGCTTGGTCGATGCCGGCGTGCCGCGTGTCGACATAGAGCGATCGACAAACCAGGTGGGCGTGACGATCCATGCGGCAAAGCCCGGTATCGTGATCGGCAAGGGCGGCGCGAAGGTCGAAGAGCTGCGCAAGAGCTTAGAGGCTTCTACCGCGAAGAAGGTCCGCATTACCATCAACGAGATCCGGCAACCGGAGCTGAATGCCACGCTCCTTGCGCAAAGCGTGGCGGATCAACTCCTCCGTCGCGTCGCTTTCCGCCGGGCAATGAAACAGGCGGTGGGCCGGGCGATGCGCTTCGGGGCGCGGGGCGTCCGGGTTCAGGTCGCCGGCCGGCTGGGCGGCTCTGAGATGTCACGGCGGGAGTGGGAGCGCGAGGGTCGCGTGCCGCTGCACACCATTCGCGCGGACATCGACTACGGCAAGGCCGAGGCGCGCACGACCTTCGGGATCATCGGGGTGAAGGCGTGGGTGTACCGGGGCGACGTTGGCCCGGCCGTGGGCTCGCCGGAGCCACTCCCGCAGCCGGGTCCGCGGCGCCAACCGGTGCCCGCGGGCCCCCCGGCGGTAGGCGCCGTGGGGCTGCCCGTCATCGACGAGGAGGATCTGGATCTGCCGATCCCGGAGGGGCCGGCCATCTTCGAGCCGGACGAGGACGAGGGCGATGCTTCAGCCGAAGCGCGTTAAATTCCGAAAAATGCACCGGGGCCGAATGAAGGGCATAGCAACATCCGGTAACGCTGTGTCGTTCGGCGAGATCGGGCTTCAGGCCCTGGAGCCTGCCTGGATCACGGCTCGGCAAATCGAGGCTGCGCGTCGGACCATCACCCATCATCTGAAGCGGGGGGGCAAAGTCTGGATTCGGGTCTTTCCCGACAAATCGGCGACCGCAAAACCCGCCGAGACCCGCATGGGTGGCGGCAAAGGTGCGCCCGACCACTGGGTGGCGGTGGTGCGCCCGGGCCGCATGCTCTTTGAGGTAGGCGGCGTCCCGCCGCAGTTGGCGACGGAAGCCCTGCGCCTCGCCGCGCATAAGCTTCCGATCCAGACCAGGCTGGTGGAGCGCGAGGTAGCGGTGACGACGCTGTGAAGGCAACCGAGGTTCGCACTCTCGATGACTCCGACCTGCAACAACGCATGGATGACCTGCGCGAGGAGTTGTTCAACCTGCGTTTCCAGTACGCCACGCGGCAGCTGACCAATCACGCTCGCATGCGCGATGTGCGCCGCGACATCGCTCGTATTCAGACCGTCCTGCGCCAGCGCGAGCTGGCAGGAGTGAGGACGTAGTATGGCCCAATCACGAGGCCGCCGTCGGACTCTCGTCGGACGCGTGACGAGCGCCAAGATGGACAAGACCGTTGTCGTGGCGGTCGAGGTGGTGCATAAGCATCGTCTCTACGGGCGCCCGATTCGACGCACGCATAAGTTCAAGGCGCACGACGCGGCGAACACCTGCCATCCGGGCGATCGGGTGGAGATCCAAGAGAGCCGCCCGCTGAGTCGGGAGAAGCGCTGGGTGGTGGCGCGCCTCATCAAGAGTGGCCACGAGGAGATCCCCATTATCGACCAGACGGTCCCCCCGCAGGCGTCGACATGATCCGGCCCTATACGCGGTGCCGAGTGGCGGACAACACTGGCGCGCGCGAGGTGCTGTGCATCCGCGTGCTGGAGGCAAACAAGGAGTACGCGGAGATCGGCGACGTGATCGTGGGGTCCGTGAAACAGGCGGTACCGGGCGGCTCGGTGAAGAAAAGCGAGGTAGTAAAGGCCGTCGTCGTGCGCACTGCAAAGGAGTTCGGGCGCCCGGACGGGTCGACGATTCGCTTCGATGATAACGCGGTCGTTATCCTGTCCGATCGACTCAATCCGAAGGGGACGCGCATTTTTGGGCCCGTGGCCCGTGAGCTGCGAGAGAAAAACTACATGAAAATCGTGTCGCTGGCGCCCGAGGTGATTTAGTGTTCCGCATCAAGCGTGACGATACCGTTGAGGTCCGAAAGGGGCGGGATCGCGGCAAGCGCGGCAAGATCCGCCGGGTCATCCCAGGCGAAGACCGCGCCATTGTCGCGGACGTCAACATTCTGAAGAAGCACGTCAAACCAGGGCAGCGTGCGAGGCAAGCCGGGATCATTGACATCGAGGCCCCGGTCCGACTCGCGAACCTCGCGCTTGTCTGCGGCAAATGCGGCAAACCGACCAAGGCTGGGTTCCGGTTTCTGGATGATGGTTCCAAGGCGCGCTACTGCAAGAAGTGCGGTGAGCTGACTTAGGAGGAGACTGCGCGATGGTGCCGCGCCTGCGCGAGCGTTATCTGAACGATATTCTCCCTGCCTTGAGGCGGGAGCTCGAATACCGGAATGTGATGGAGGTGCCCAGACTCCACAAGCTGGTGCTGAATATCGGGCTGGGTGAAGCTATCCGAGACGGCAAGGCGCTGGACGCAGCGGTACGCGACGTGGGATTGATCACCGGTCAACACCCCGTCATCACGCGGGCCAAGAAGTCCATCGCCGGGTTCCGCCTCCGCGAGGGGATGCCCATCGGGGTGACTGTGACCCTGCGGGGCGACCGGATGTACGAGTTCCTCGATCGGCTCATCACGATCGCTCTGCCGCGAGTGCGTGACTTCCGAGGGGTATCCGAGCGGGGTTTCGACGGGCGCGGCAACTACACCATAGGTCTGCGCGAGCAGCTGATATTCCCGGAGGTCGACTACGACAAGATCGACCGCGTCCGTGGCATGGAAGTGACCCTTGTGACGAGCGCGCGAACCGACCCGGAAGCCCGCCGACTGCTCGAGCTGTTGGGAATGCCGTTCCAGCGCGTTGCCGCGTAGAGAAACGCCCGGAGGATCGTTGGCTAAGAAGTCCAAAATCGCCAAGTCCATGCGTCCACCCAAATGGCCGGTGCAGCGCCACAACCGCTGCGGCCGCTGCGGGCGGCCCAGAGCCTATATGCGGAAGTTCGGTCTCTGTCGCATTTGCTTCCGGGAGCTTGCCTTACAAGGCGAGATTCCCGGGATCACCAAGTCCAGCTGGTAGGTGGCGGTTCCGTGTTGACAGATCCTATCGCCGACATGCTAACGCGCGTCCGCAATGCGGCACGTGCGAAGCATCCTATTGTGGAAATGCCCTCATCTCGCATGAAGGTCGCCATCGCTGAGGTCTTGCGGGAGGAAGCGTTCATCCGCGGGTTCGATATTGTCGGCGCCGGGCCCAAGAAAAAGCTTCGCATTCTGCTGTCGTATTCGCCCACGAAAGAGCCTCGTCTGCTCGGGCTGAAGCGGATCAGTAAGCCGGGGTTACGCGTGTACGTTCAGAAGAACGAGATTCCGGCCGTGTACGGCGGTTCCGGAATCGCAGTAGTATCGACGCCCCACGGGGTGATGACAGGCGAGCGTGCACGCCGTGAGAACGTGGGCGGCGAGCTGCTGGCATACGTCTGGTAAAGGAGGCAGTTGAGTCGTGTCACGTGTGGGACGCACTCCGGTTACCGTGCCGGCAGCAGTAAAAGTTGAGATCGCAGATGCTGAAGTCATCGTCACCGGTCCGAAGGGGAAGCTGTCGCACTCCGTGCCATCGGGCATCAGTCTTCATGCTGAGGGAAACATGCTGATCGTCGAGCGTGAGTCCGACGACCGTCGGCTCCGGTCCCTCCATGGGTTGACCCGCACGCTCGTCAACAACATGGTGGTCGGTGTCACCGATGGCTTCGAGAAGCGGCTGGAAATCGTCGGGACCGGCTACCGGGCGCAACCGGCCAGCCGCGGGCTCACCATCTCCGTGGGCTATTCGCATCCGGTACCCTTCGACGCACCCGAAGGCATAACCCTCACCATGGACGGCCCACGCGTCGTGGTTGGCGGGATCGACAAACAGGCGGTGGGCGAAGTGGCCGCCCAGATCCGGCGCATCCGGCCGCCCGAGCCCTACAAGGGGAAGGGGATACGCTACCTGGGCGAAGTGGTGCGTCGGAAGGCCGGCAAAGCCGGCAGTAAGAAACGGTAACAGGAAGGAGCAGCGCCCTTGTTCAAGCCCGCGGATGCTCGCGCGGCGCGACAACGCCGGCACCTGCGTCTCAGGAAACGCCTGAGGGGCACCAGCGCTCGGCCTCGGCTGTGCGTGTTCCGCAGCCTGCAGCACATCTACGCGCAGGTGATCGACGATACCAGCGGCCAGACTCTCGTCTCTGCTTCGACGCTCGACGCTCCCTTGCGGGGGCAACCGGGTGACAAGGCGGAGCGGGCGAAAGCCGTAGGAGCCGCCATCGCGGAGCGGGCAAGGGCAGCCGGGATCACGCAGGTCGTCTTCGACCGGGGTGGCTACCAGTACCATGGTCGGGTGCGCACCCTGGCGGAGGCTGCACGCGAAGGCGGTCTGGAGTTTTGATCAAGGGGTGCGGCGCCCGGCGCACACCCCCCGAGATTTGGAGAGCAAATGGAGAAGGTTGAGACCGCGGGCCTCGTGCTCGAGGAGAAAGTCGTTCGGGTCAATCGTGTCGCTAAAGTTGTGAAGGGCGGGCGGCGCTTCAGCTTCAGCGCGGTGGTCGTGGTGGGCGATGGCCGCGGCACGGTTGGGTATGGGCTGGGCAAGGCTAACGAAGTGCCGGACTCCATCCGAAAGGGCGTTGAGAACGCGAAGAAGAACCTGATCCGCGTGCCGATGAGAGGTTCGACCATTCCTCACGAAACGCTGGCCACCTTTGGAGCTGCACGTGTGTTGATGAAGCCCGCTTCCGCCGGAACTGGAGTCATCGCCGGGGGCGCGGTCCGCGCGGTGATCGAGGCTGCCGGGATCAAGGACATCCTGACGAAATCGCTCGGGAGCGCGAATCCGATCAACATCGTGAAGGCGACCGTGCGCGGCCTCTCCGAGCTGCGCGACCCTCGGGAGGCGCGCCGCGAGCGACGAGGGGCGGGCCGCACCGAACCGGCGGCCCTAGAGCGAGCGGCACGTCCAGAGGCCGTGGTAGAGCATGCCGTAAGTCAGCCCGCGGCGGATGCGTAGCATGGCCGGGACCCTCTCAGTCAAACTCATCAAGAGTGTCGTCGGTTATCCGGCGCGGCAGCGGGCTACCGTCCGCAGTCTGGGGCTGCGACGAATCAACTCACGGGCGGCGCTTCCGGATACGGCCGTGGTCCGAGGGATGATCCGAAAGGTCCGGCACCTGGTAAGCGTGGACTACGGCGAGGGCCGCAATGAAGCTTCATGATCTCACGGCGCCAGCGGGGGCCAGACCACGCCGGCGACGACTTGGCCGAGGGCTCGGCTCAGGGCGGGGAAAGACAGCCGGACGCGGCATGAAGGGCCAGAAGGCACGGTCCGGTGGAGGCGTGCCCCCGTATTTCGAGGGCGGTCAGCTTCCGCTTGTACGGAAGCTCCCTTATCGCCGGGGCTTCACCAATGCCTTTCGCGTCGAGTATGAGGTTGTCAACCTCGACCAGCTTGAGACGCTGCCCGGGGGCTCCGAGGTGACACCCGGCTCCCTGCGCGCGACCGGTCTCATCCGCCGCGGGAACGACCGAGTGAAGATCCTCGCGCGAGGGGCTCTGACGAAATCATTAACGGTTCGGGCGCACGCGTTTTCGGCAGCCGCACGGCAGGCGATCGACGCCGCGGGGGGCTCTGCCGAGGAGATCGGCCGTGCTTGACTCGCTGGTCAATGCGTTTCGTATCCCTGATCTCCGCGCCAAGCTAATCTTCACGCTCTCCATGCTCGTTATCTTTCGCTTTCTGGCCCATGTCCCGGTGCCCGGGGTTGATTTCCAGGCGCTGCGCGAACTCTTCGCTAACAACCAACTGCTCGGGATGCTCAACCTGTTTTCAGGCGGCGGTCTCGCCGACTTTTCGATCGTCGCCATGGGTGTGTATCCCTATATCACGGCCACGATCATCATGCAGCTACTGATCCCGGTAATCCCACAGCTGGAGGCGCTGTCCAAAGAGGGAGAGTCCGGGCGTGCCAAGATCAACCAGTACATGCACTTTGCAACCGTTCCGCTGTCCGCGTTGCAGTCCTTCGGCACGGTGCAGTTCATCAACAACACGGGCCAGGGGGTGATCATCCGGAATTTCGATCTGGGCGCCTATCCCGTTGAGACGTTGGCGATCATCGCGTCGATGGTGGCCGGCTCGATGCTCCTCGTGTGGATGGGAGAGCTGATTACGCAGAATGGCGTCGGTAACGGAGTGTCGATCATCATCTTCGCGGGCATCGTAGCCTCGCTGCCGCAGGTGATCGCGCAGGCTTTCGCCGGCCAGCTCAACGTGCTCGTCATGTTGGTGTTCGGACTGGTAGCGCTTGGCATCGTCGTCAGCATCATCCTGGTGTACGAGGGGCAGCGGCGCATCCCCGTCCAGTATGCACGCCGCCTCCGCGGGACTCGCTGGTACGGTGGGGGCAGTACGCACATTCCCATGCGTGTCAACTCTGCGGGCATGATCCCGTTGATCTTTGCTTCGTCGCTGATGATCTTCCCCGGTACGCTGGCCAGCTACTTCACCGCGGTGGACAACGAGCTCGTCAAGAATGCCGCTCAGCTCGTCTATAACACCTTCTACGTTGGGGGCCCGTTCTACTGGGCGCTGTACTTCATCATGGTCGTAGGGTTCACGTTCTTCTACACCCTCGTCATCTTCCAGCAACAGAACATCGGCGAGAATCTCCAGAAGAACGGTGCATTTATCCCAGGCATCCGGCCCGGGCGCCCCACGGGCGAGTACCTGTATCGTGTGTTGATTCGCATCACCTGCGTTGGCGCAGTGTTCCTGGGAATCGTGGCCGTTGCGCCATTCCTGCTTCAGCAGGTCACCAGTGTGCAGGCGCTGACGCTCTCCAGCACGGGACTGCTGATCGTCGTCGGCGTCGTGCTGGACACCATCAAGCAACTCGAAGCCCAGCTCCTGATGCGCAACTATCGCGGGTTCATTCGCTAAAGCGCGAGGGAGCGAGGGGGCTGTGCATATCGTTCTCATTGGGGCGCCTGGCGCGGGTAAGGGGACCCAGGCTGCGACGATGGCCCGGGAGTTGGGGCTAGCGCACATCGCCAGTGGGGATATGTTTCGCGACGCGATGGCCCTTGGTACACGCCGAGGTCTGGTTGCCAAGGCATTCGTTGAGCGCGGAGAGCTCGTACCTGACGAGATCACTGTTGGAATGGTGATGGATCGATTGGCACAGGATGACGCCAAGAAGGGTTGCATTCTCGACGGCTTCCCACGAAATATTCCGCAGGCCGAGGCCCTGGACCTCGCGATGCGCAATCGTGGAACACGAGTCGACGAGGCGCTCCATCTGGCGGTGTCCCGTGAAGAGCTGCTGCGACGGCTTTCGGGGCGCTGGCTGTGCCGTACCTGTCAGACGTCCTATCACGATGTGTTCAACCCGCCGGCGCAAACCGGGCGTTGTGATGTCTGCGGGGGCGAGCTTTACCAACGGGATGACGACTCGCGAGCCACAGCCGAGCGGCGACTGAGTGTCTATTTTGAACAGACAGCGCCATTGATCGACTACTACCGTCGGCAGTGCATTCTGGATGAGGTCGATGGGGAACAGAGCATCCTCGACGTTCACGAGGGGATGCTCGCCGCCATTCGCCGCCGGACGATCACTATCTGATAAAATGCTAGTTCCAGCTGTCGGGAGCCGGGCAAAGCCATGAAAGTTCACGCGTCAGTCAAGCCACGCTGTGAGAAGTGCAAGATCATTCGGCGCCACGGTGTCGTCCGCGTGATCTGTGAGAACCCGCGCCACAAGCAGCGGCAGGGGTAGGACGAGTTCGCGTCTCCTTTCCCGATATGGAGTGGAAAGGGGTGCAGGAGGGTCGCGTTGGCAAGAATCGCAGGGGTGGACATACCCAACGACAAGGGTGTGGAGATCGCACTAACGTACATCCACGGGATAGGGCGCACAAAGAGCCGCGAAGCTGTGGCGGCAGTTGGGGTGAGCCCCGCGACGCGGGTGAGGCAGCTGACCGAGGACGAAGTCTCTCGCCTGCGCGACTACATCGATCGGCACTTTATCGTCGAAGGGGATCTGAGGCGAGAAGTCAACCTCAACATCAAACGCCTGATGGAAATCGGGTGCTATCGGGGCCTGCGCCATCGGCGTGGGCTCCCGGTGCGCGGGCAGCGCACGCGCACCAACGCTCGCACCCGGCGCGGGCCAAGGCGGACTGTGGCAGGACGGCGGCGAGTGGCGGCTAAGAAGTAGCGCCGCGGGCTGGAGGTATCGGTGGCTGATCGACGGAGAGCGGCGCGACCTCGACGGCGTGAGCGGAAGCAAGTCCCGCGGGGAAACGCGTACGTTCAGTCGACGTTTAACAATACTCTCGTCACTCTGACGGACCCGGCGGGCAATGTCCTCTCATGGAGCAGCTCCGGCGCGGTCGGGTTCAAGGGCTCGCGCAAGAGCACCCCATTCGCCGCAAGCCAGGCCGCTGAGGACGCAGCGAAGAAGGCCATGGAGCATGGCCTGCGGACCGTAGACGTCTACGTGAAAGGTCCTGGCTCCGGTCGTGAGGCGGCGATCCGCTCTCTGCAGGCTACCGGACTCGCCATAAGCGCAATCATCGACGTCACGCCGATTCCCCATAATGGGTGCCGGCCACCGAAGAAGCGACGGGTCTGATCGCCCGATTGGTGATCGCAGCGAGTCCCGTGAGAAGCGAGGCGACCCCGGCGGTTTCCCTCTTGGCGTCGAAGAGCGGCGCAGTTGAACCCTCGGTTGAACCCACGAAGGAGAATGCAAGGTTGCAGCAGGAAGAGATTACCTCCACTAGCCCGGAAGTGGAAACGGTCTATCTCTCGAGCGAGCTGGGACAGTTTGAGATCGAGCCCCTCACCAGCGGATTCGGGCTCACTCTTGGCAATGCGCTGCGGCGGGTGCTCCTGTCCTCCTTGACCGGAGCTGCGATCACCGAGATCCATTTGATGGACAGCCAGGATGATAGGGGTCGTGCCGTCGTCCACGAGTTCTCCACTGTGCAGGGCGTGCGGGAGGACACGACGGAGTTGATCCTGAACCTCAAGCAGGTCCGCTTGAGGTCGTACGTCAACGAGACGGTGTATGCAAGGCTCGACGTGACGGGTCCTGGGGTGGTCACAGCGGGAGACATTCAGGTGTCACCCGATGTCGAAGTCATAAACACCGGGCTGCCCATCGCCACGCTCGACAACCGCGGATCACACCTCGACCTCCGGCTCACGATCGAGAAAGGCCGCGGGTACCTCACCGCCGAGGGTAGAGAATCCCCGAGCATCGGTGTGATTCCCATCGATGCCGTTTTCACGCCCATTCGTCGCGTGAACTATCGAGTTGAGAAGACCCGCGTCGGGGCGCGGACTGACTACGACAAGCTTTTGTTGGAGATCCAGACGGACGGGACGCTCGGCCCGAAGGAGGCGCTGGGTCAGGCCGCACGGATCCTCATCGAGCAGTTCCAGACCTTCGCCGATCTCTCGATCCAGCCACAGACGAAGGGCCGGGATCGTATTACCCCACACGTCCCACCATCGATGACCGAGATGCCCATCGAATTCCTGGAGCTGTCGTCTCGAACCTACAATTGCCTCAAGCGCTCTCAGATCACGACCGTTGGTCAGCTGCTGCTGATGAGCGATGATGACCTGCTCGCGCTGCGCAACTTTGGACAGAAGTCGCTGGAGGAGTTGCGTGAAAAGTTAGCCGAGCACGGGATTCGGCTCCCTGAGGAGGGAGCTCTCCCTCGGTCCGGTGGAGAGGACGAGGAGGAGGAACACCTGGGCTCCTGGCCAGGGCGACCCTCCCGCCCACCCCCCGTCTTTGAGGAGGAACCTGAGGAAGAGGGGGAGTATGAAGAGGATGACGAACCGCTCGTTCGTCCGCGAGGCCATCGCGCCCGCGGCTACAGCCGCGGCCGGGGCGGTGACGACGAGTGACGAGGTCGAATGATCCACAACACGGTTAAGAACACGGTCAAGGGAAACTGTCGTGCGGCATAGGGTAGGAAAGCGAAAGCTGGGTCGGCCGTCGGGTCATCGTTCCGCGTTGCTCCGCAACCAGGCCACCGATCTATTCCGCTACGAAAAGATTCGTACGACCGAGCCCAAGGCGAAAGAGCTGCGCGCGATTGCCGAGAAGCTCGTCACTCTGGCTAAACGAGGCGACCTCCACGCGAGGCGCCAGATCATCGCCACACTCTTCGACGTTCAGATCGCGCACAAGCTGGTGGATGAGCTCGCCCCCCGCTTCGCCGGACGGCCAGGCGGATACGTGCGTCTGTCGCGGCTTGGACCCCGGCGCGGAGACAGTGCGCCTATGGCCCAGGTCGAGCTAGCCTTCTAGCTCGTGTATGCGGGTGATTCGGCTCGACGTCGAGTACGAGGGCACGGACTTTTATGGGTATGCCCCCCAACCGGGCCTGCGAACCGTCGGAGGCGAGATCGAGGGTGTGTTGGCCCGCGTGCTCGGCGAATCGATCCGCGCGGTGCCCGGAGCCAGGACCGATGCAGGAGTGCACGCTCGCGGGCAGGTGGTAAGTTTCGAGACCCGGTCGGAAACCCCCGCGCAGGAGATCCGGCGCGCTCTCAATGCACTGCTGGGAAAAGACGTGTCCGTCCTCGGCGCTGGGGAGGTTGCGCCCGGTTTCGATGCGCGACGAGCAGCACGGAGTCGGCGTTATGCGTACGCCATCTGGAACGCGCGAGAGCGCACGGTGTGGCACCGGCGTTCTACGTGGCATGTCGAGGCGCCATTGGATGTCCCAGCGATGGAGGCGGCATGCCAGCCGCTGGTTGGCATGTATGATTTCGCGGCGTTTCGTACGCATCGGTCACAAGACGATCCGAACCGGACTACCGTGCGCCGGGTGCTAGGGGCAACCTGGCGCCGCGACGAGGACGTTCCGGCGATAATACGTTTTGATATAGAGGCCGACGGTTTTCTGCGCCACATGGTCCGGTCGATCGTTGGTTCGGCCATGCTGGTTGGTGAGGGAAAACTTCCGATTGGCGCAATGAGCGAGATGCTTGCCCGCGGCGAGCGGGCCTCGGCGGGCCCAACCGCCCCGGCTGAGGGCCTGACACTTCTCGCCGTGACCTACTGAAGGCGTCGGGGAGCCAGACAGTGAAGACAGAGCGGACTTACAGCCCGCGCGCAGCCGATGTGGCGCACGACTGGGTAGTTGTGGATGCGTCCAGCCGGCCGCTCGGGCGGCTGGCCAGCTACGTGGCTCAACTACTCCGCGGCAAGCACAAAGTCCTCTACGCGCCGCACATGGATCTGGGTGACTACGTGGTGGTCGTGAACGCGGCGCGCGTGGGGATCACCGGAAAGAACAAAGCGCAGCAGAAGATGTACTACAGGCACTCGGGTTACCTGGGGAACCTTCGCGAGGTGAGCCTGGAGAAAATGATGGCGACCCGGCCTGAGCGGGTCGTTGAGCATGCCGTTCGGGGAATGCTGCCCAAGAATGCGCTTGGGCGCGCCATGTTTCGCAAGCTACGTGTTTATGCTGGCCCCACACACCCGCATGCCGCCCAGGTGGGCGGCCAGGAAAGGTCCGAAACAGATGGCTAGATCGCGCGCGCCCCGCACCGGGACAACGGCGGTAGGAGGCCGGAAGACGGCCGTGGCTCGCGTTCTGCTCCAGCCGGGCACGGGAAACGTCATCGTGGATGGCGTCCCCATGGAAGAGCGGTTCCCGCGGCTCACCTGGCAAAGCCTCATCACCTTGCCGCTCCGCATCACCAACACGCATCGCTCCTACAACGTCCTGGCGAAGGTCGCCGGTGGCGGTGTTTCGGGGCAGGCAGGCGCCATTACTCACGGCATTGCGCGCGCGCTGGTCAAGATCGACGAGGAGCACCGACAGGCGCTCCGCCAGGCGGGGCTCCTCACGCGCGACTCACGCGCCAAGGAACGCAAGAAACCTGGCCTCAAGCGGGCCCGCAAGGCACCGCAGTACACCAAGCGTTAGCGATTCCGGGCCGCCGCGCCGGCCGGTCGCGTGGCGCGATTGACGACGGAAGCCGCGGCTGCCTCCAGGGTTCAGACCTCCGGAGCCGCAGGGCCAGCGGTGAGATGCGCCCGGCGGTCAACCCGTGGACAGCTGGAAGTAGAGGATCGCGGTGCTCATGGCGAGGAAGACCACCACCGAGGCTGCCAGGCTTCTGTCCGCGAGCAGCAGGTCTTCCGGGCTACCGCCCTGGCCTCGCACCTGCACCAGGAACAGATATCGGAAGACTCCGTAGAGGACGACGGGGATCGTCAACATCATTAGGTGGTTCCTGGGCGCGTTCTCGGCGAAGAACGTATAGAGCGAGTACGCAATGACGCTGGCGGTCGCCGTCAGCAGGATGAGCTGGTCGAGGAACCCGGTGGTGTAGTGCTCGAGGGCCGGTCGGAACGACTCGGCCGTGGCATCCTGCATCTCGGAGCGGCGTTTCCCAAGGGCGATCACCAGCGAGCCAAGCAGCGTGCAGAAGTAGAGCCAGGGAGAGATTGGGACGTCGATGACCACGGCCCCCGCGATCGCTCGGAGGACGAAGCCTGAGGCGATACAGAAGATGTCGATGAGGACGACGTTCTTCCACCACAGCGAGTAGGACAGAGTGACCCCAATGTAGGCCGCGCAGACGCCGGCGAAGGCGAGGCCGATGCTCGTGGCAAGGACGGAGCCCGCGGCGAGCAGGGCCCCAGCGAGAGCAATCGCCGTCCTGCTGGACAGCTGGCCCGCGGCTATCGGACGAAGGCGCTTGGTCGGGTGCCGGCGATCGAGGTCTGCGTCCCGGAGGTCGTTGAACACATATCCGGCGCTCGAAATGGCGCAGAAAGCCACGAAAGCCAGCAGAGTTCGGGTGGCTAGCGATGCGTTAAAGAGCTGGAGCGAGTAGACGAGCCCGAAGAAGATCAGCCCATTCTTGAGCCACTGCTTGGGGCGGAGCTCGAGGATGACGGCAAGCACGAGCTCTCCCCCTCTGAGACTACGCTCGGGAATGAGAGCGTAGCTGGATGGGGAGGGCGGTTGCAGCGCCACGCGGCCTCCTTGCCTGCGATGTCCTGCCTTTTGCGAAACCGCCTCTCCACTATAGGCGAGCGGGTTGGGCCGTTCAACACCGGTATACTTCCGCGCGATGGCTCAGCGCGCGCCCCGCCTGCGACTGGATGACCTGCTCGTGCGCCGAGGAAAAGCGCTCAGCCGCGAGAAGGCGCGCGCGCTCGTCCTCGCCGGGCGTGTCACGGTGGCCGGATCCCCCAACGTGAAGCCCGGCTCACTGGTTCCCGAGGATGTCCCCGTGGGCGTTGGAGAGGGACAGCCATACGTCAGCAGGGGCGGGCTGAAGCTCGCGCACGCCCTGAACCGATTCGCAATCAGCCCGAAGGGCCATATCTGCGCGGACATAGGCGCCTCAACTGGTGGTTTCACCGATTGCTTGCTGCAGGGGGGTGCGCGGCGCGTCTACGCGATTGACGTGGGATACGGGCAATTACACTGGCGCTTGCGGACCGATCCGCGCGTTATCGTCATGGAGCGGACGAACGCCCGACACCTTGAGAGCCTTCCCGACAAGATTACGCTCGCAACTGTCGACGCCTCGTTCATCTCGCTCCGCCTGCTCTTACCCGCCGTGGCGCGAGTGGCCTCGTCATCTGCAGACGTCGTCGCGCTCGTCAAGCCACAGTTCGAGGCAGGTCGCGGCCAGGTAGGCAAAGGCGGCGTGGTTCGCGACGGGCGCATCCATCGAGAAGTGTTGTCGTCCTTGGCCGACTGGCTGCCAAAAGCCGGGTTTTGGCTCGCAGGGCTCACGGTGTCACCCATCCGCGGGCCCGCCGGAAATGTCGAGTTTCTGGCGCGGGTCCGGCTCGGCGGATCACGCGCTTCGGTGGAGGATGCGATCGACTTGGCGCTGGAAGAGGCGACGATGATCCTCGGGGCTGGCCGTCGGGATGGATAAGGTTGCGCTCGTGTACCAGCCCGCGGTCGAGGAGGCACTGCCGCTGGCGCGCCGCTGTGCGGAAGCACTGTGCGAGCGCGGCATGCATCCGATCCTTCTGCCAGGCGGGAACCTGGGAGGCGAGCCGGTGCCAAAGGACCTGCGGCTCGTCGTGACTTTCGGCGGCGACGGCACGATACTGCGGGCCGCTCAGTGGCTAGCCGGCTCCACGGTGCCGGTCGTCGGCGTTCAGATGGGGAGGCTCGGCTTCCTCGCAGAGCTCATGCCTGCTGACCTACCGGATGGGCTCGGGCCATACCTCGACGGGCAATGCTGGCTCGATAGGCGTCAGATGCTGGAGGCCTGGTTAGGAGAAGCCGAGGGCGTCTCGGAGGGTTCCGCGCAGAGTGGCCCGGGGCAATTGCTCGCCCTGAACGACGTGGTGGTGGGGAGGGGCGCCTCATTGCGCACGGTCACAGTGGACCTCAGCGTGGCGGGCCAACTGCTTCACAGCTTTCGCTGCGATGGCCTGATCGTCGCCACCGCCACCGGCTCCACGGCCTACTCGTTCGCCGCCGGCGGGCCGGTGTTGGCGCCTGACGCCGCCCAGGTGGTCGTTACCCCGATCTGCCCGCACATCTCCGCGCTTCACAGCCTGGTGCTCCCAGCGGATCTGCCCCTGCATTTGCAGGTCTGGTCCTCGCAACCCGCCGTCATGACCATCGACGGGCAGGTAGACTTCCCACTGACCAACGGCCAGGTAGTGGACACGCGCATCAGCAACGCTGCCACGACATTTGCTCGCGGTGGGACCCGCGCCGATCTCTACCGGCGGATCCTCGCCAAGCTCGCCTGAGGGCGCATGGGACTGGAGCCGGGCCCACGCGCGTATCTCGCAGCGCTGACGATTCGCGACTTTGCCATCGTCGATTCGCTGCGCATCGAGTGGTCGCCGGGGCTCAGCGTCCTCAGTGGGGAGACGGGCGCGGGGAAGTCGATCATCGTCGATGCGCTGGGCGCGGCGCTGGGAGATCGAGCGGAGTCGACGTGGATTCGCGCCGGGGCCGAGCGCGCCTTCGCCGAGGCACTCTTTGTCATAGCCCCTCAAGCCGAAGAGGTCCGGTCGTTCTTGCGCGATCTCGACTGCCCGATGGATGACGACCTCCTCGTCCTGTCGCGGGATATCTTTGTCGGACGGAGCGTCTCCCGAGTGAACGGGAGAGCCATGCCGGCATCCGCGGCGCAGGAGCTGGCCTCCCGACTCGTGGACGTGCATTCGCAGGCCTCGCACCTCTCGTTGCTCCGCACGCGCGAGCACCTGGAGGTGCTGGATCGATACGGAGGCCTGAGCGATCTTCGAGGCAGGATGGCTGAGACCGTGCACGCGTTACGGCGTGCCGGCAGCGAGATCGAGCGCCTGGAGCAGGACCGTCGGCAGGGAGAGCGGGAAGCGGTGCTGCTGGGTCACGAAATTCAGGAGATCGACGCCACGGGTGTCCACGAGGGCGAAGACGAAGAGCTTGCAGCGCGCCGATCCCGCGCGCGCAACGCTGCTCGCCTGCGCCAGTTGGCCGCTGATGCGCATGGCGCCCTGCGCGGCGGTGAGGAGAGCTCCGGGGCGCTCGATCTTCTGGAAGTTGCCATCGCCAGGATTGAGGAGCTGGCCCTGCTCGATCCATCCTGGCAGGCGGCTGACCACCGGCTTCCCGAGCTCGCCGATGCGGCCGACGAGCTAGATCGCGGGCTTCGCCGCTACGGAGAAGCCATGGACGAAGACGACGCTGCGCTGGAGCTCCTGGAGGAGCGCCTGCTGCTGCTCGCTGACCTCAAGCGGAAGTTTGGGCCCACCCTCGGAGACGTGGTCGCCTATCGCGCACGGAGCGCCGCTCGATTGGACGCGCATGAGCACCACGAAGAGCGGCTTGCGGAGCTACGATCAACGGAGGCGGAGTACTCGGCGGAAGCGCGCAGGGTGGCCCGCTCGCTGTCTGATGCTCGGACCGATGCTGCACGGCGGCTGGAGCTGGCGGTCAATGAGCAGCTCAGGCACGTGGGGATGGGAAGCGTGCGCCTGGTTATTGGTGTTGCCTCTCGCTCAGCGAATGAAGGCGGGGAGAGCCTGGATGACACCGGCGCCGACCGCGTCGAGTTCCTGGTTGCCAGCAACCCTGGCGAGCCTCCGCGGCCACTGGCGCGCATTGCCAGCGGGGGCGAGCTCGCGCGCATCATGCTGGCCTTCAGGTCGGCGCTGGCGGCGGTCGACCGAACGCCGGTCCTCGTCTTCGATGAGCTCGATCAGGGCGTGGGCGGGCGGACGGGTCACGCCATCGGCGAGCGCCTCTGGCGCCTCGCTCGCCACCACCAGGTCCTGTGCATCACGCATCTGCCGCAAGTAGCCGTATACGCGGATTATCACTATGCGGCGACGAAGCGGCTCGCAGACGGTCGGACCGTGGCCAGCGTCTCGTGTTTGAGCGACGAGCAGCGGGCCGAAGAGGTGGCCATGATGCTGGTGGGCCCACAGGCGGGTGAGACTTCACGCATGAGCGCCGACCAGTTGCTCGGACACGCTGGGGAATGGAAGCGGCAGGCGTCTTGATCAGCTCTAGAAGCGCAGCGCTATTCCGAGCCCCCCGACACCGGCACGGGTACACCCTGGGGGGCCCGGCCCGGCTGATGTGGCGTGCGGGCTACTCGCAGTCGCCGACGTTGAGCGAGTTGGGCCAGTCTGCCGGGCGCACGCTGCAGCAGGCCCTGGAAGTCGTCCATGATCGTGTACACCGCTGGGATCATCACCAGGGTGAGGAGCATGCTCGTGATCAGGCCACCAATCACCGTGACCGCCATCGGCGCGCGCCACTCGCTCCCCTCGCCCAGCTTGAGCGCGATAGGCGTCATAGCGAGAACGAGAGTCGTCGTCGTCATGATGATTGGGCGCAGCCGGATCGGTCCGGCGCGCAGCAACGCTTCATTGCGTGGCACCCCAGCGCGCCGTAGCGTGTTGGTGTAGTCCACCAGCAGGATTGCGTTCTTCCCAACGAGGCCAGTGAGCAAGATCATACCGATCAGGCTCATCATGCTGAGCGTGTTGCCGGTCAGCGCCAGCAGGCCGAAGGCCCCAACGACGGCCAGCGGCAAGCTGAGCATGACGATGAAAGGGAACAGCAGGCTCTCGAAAAGCGCCACCATCAGCATGTACATGAGCAAGACGCTGAGGCCCAGCGCCTGGAAAATCTGCATGAACGAGTCGGCCTGATCTTCGGCCTCGCCACCCAGCTTTACCTCGTATCCAGCTGGAATCTGCCCAAGCTCCGTCATGCGATCCAGTTCCTTCTGGATGTCGGCGGTCACGTCGCCCAACGGCCGACCGCTCAGCGACGCCAGTACGTTCACGGTGCGTCGCCGGTCCCGGCGGTCGACCTGCGTAGGCCCCGCAATGGTCGTCACTGTCGCGACCTGCCCGAGGCGTATCGTGTCACCCCGAGGCGTCAGGACGGGAATCTCAGTCACCTGCTCGCCCCGCAGCCGCTCTCTGGGATCGAGGATCACGCGAATGTCCCATCCCTTCGTCCCTTGGGGACGAAACGTGCTCACGGTGCTTCCCTCGAGTCCCGTTCGCAAGACGCTGGCCACTTGGCCGGGTGTGAGCCCGAAGGTGGCTGCGCGCTCGCGATCGACCGCCACCACGAGCTCCGGTTGGCCGACAACGCCCCCGTCACTCACGTCGGCCGCGCCCGGCACACGGCGCACCGCTCCCGCGACCTGCGTCGCCAGGCTGGTCAGCACCCGGTCGTCCTCCCCCTGAATGCGAATCGCGATGGGCGCCGGGCCGCCACCCCCGATGAAGCTCGCGGGATTTGCTTTCACAACTGCACCCGGAATGTCGCGCGAAAGGGTTCGTGCCTCTATTGCCAGGTCTCGGGGCGTGCGGATGCGTTGCGACTTTGGCTTCATCTCCACCTGGAGCCGCGCGTAGCGGGCCTGGCTGCTGAGAAAGCCGGACCCGCCGGCCCCCCCGACGCCCACGGAGGTGAACACTGTCTCGACCTCAGGCCACGCCATCAGACGCTCCTCGACAGTGCGAGCGACGGCGTCGGTGGCTTCTAGGGTCGTGCCCGCCGGCATCTCGACGTTGACGACGAGCTGCCCGTTGTCCTCCTCCGGAACGAACTCCGTGGAGAGCAGCCCGGTGGCGACCAGAAGGATGCCGCCCACGAAGGACCCCAGGCCTGCTCCAACGGTGAGCCAGCGGAAGCGCAGCGAACCGCGGAGCGTCACAGCATAGGCGCGAACGATCCACGCGTAGCCCCAGTCCCAGGCGCGTGCGAACAGGGTAAGCGGATTCCTGGTGGACGTGGCAGCTTCCGCGTCGTCGCCATGCTGTCCGGCCCGGTACCAGCGGCTGGCCAGGAGCGGTGTGAGCGTGAACGAGATGAACAGCGAGAACAGGGTGGCCGTCGCGATGACCAGCCCGAACTGCCGGAACCACTGGCCGACGAAGCTGCCCATGAAAGCGATCGGCAGGAACACCACCATGTCCACCAGGGTGATGGCAATAGCGGCGAAGCCGATCTCGGATCGCCCATTGAGCGCGGCCTCCTGCGGAGCCTCACCCTGCTGGAGGTGCCGGAAGATGTTCTCCAGCACCACGATGGAGTCGTCAACCAGGATGCCGACGGTGAGCGTTAGGCCCATGAGGCTCATCATGTTGAGGCTGAACCCCATGAAGTACATGACCGCCAGCGTTGCGATCAGGCTCGTGGGAATGGACAGGAGCACGATCGCTGTCGCGCGCAGGGTGTGGAGGAACAGCAGGAGCACGAGCCCGGTCAGCAGGACCGCCTGGGTCAGCTCGGTCTGCACGTCGCGCACACTGTTGCGAGTAAAGATGGATGCGTCGGCGATCACCTTAATCTGCACGTCAGCGGGAAGCTCTTTTTCGAGTTGGGTGATCTCCCGCTTGACGCCATCCGTCGTCTCGATGGTGTTGGCGCCCGACTGCTGCACGATGGTGATGCCGACCGCGGGCTTTCCGTCCGCCCGCTGGATATTGCGCACGCGCTTGAAGGTATCGATCACGGTAGCCACGTCGCGTAGGTAGACAGGGCCACCGGGCGTCGCGGCGACGAGGACGCTATTGAGCTCGGCCGGGGTCTGGGCCTGGTTGTTGAGGCGTACCGTCCAGTCCGTGCCCCGCTCGGTCATTGTGCCCGCGGGCACGTTGACATTGTCGCCGGCCAGTGCCTGGTTTACCTGAAGGATGCTAAGCCCGCGCGCTTGCAGCTTCGCCTGGTCCACCTGAACCTGGACTTCACGCTCCAGACCACCGATTAACGAGGCCTGGGCCACGCCAGGGGATGCCTCCAATCGCTTCTGGAGCTTGTCCTCGGCGACCCGCTGGAGGTAAGCCAGGTCCCGGTTGCCGCTGAGCGCCAGGACGAGTACGGGTTCAGCGGCCGGGTCGTACTTGCCGACCGACGGCGCTCGGACGTCGGTTGGCAGGTCGCCCCGGATCGCGGTGATGCGTCGCTCCGCTTCCAGAGCAGAATCCTTGTTCGCCCTGTCGGTAAAGACCACGACGATACTCGAGTAGCCCTCGTAGGAGGACGACATGATGTAGTCGATGTGGTTCATGCCGGCGATGGCGTCCTCGATTTTTCGCGTGACGAGCGAGTCGACAGCTTCAGGGCCGGCGCCCGGGTAAGCGGTCGTGACGGCGATGATGGGATAGTCCAGAGCCGGGAAGAGATCCACTGCCATCCGGCTCCACGACACCAAACCGAAGATGAGCGCTGTACTGATCGCCATCAGCGTGAGGAGGGGCCGCCTGATAGCGAGGGTGGTGAGCCACATGTCGGACCTCCTAGCGTGTCTGAGCGGTGCGAGTCTCAGGCATGGGTTGAACATCGAGCAGATCGCCGTCGGTGAGGTCCACCGACCCCCGCGCGACGACGAGCTGGCCCTCGGCGAGGCCGGCGAGCACCTCGATGTGGCGCTCGTTTGTCAAGCCCACCTGCACAGGCACCTTGCGCGCTCGCCTGTTCTCGTCCACAACGATTGCCGTTGTGTTGCTGCCCCCGGTGCCACCCACGATCGCATCGCGCGGGACCAGCAGCGTGCCGAGGCGCGACGCCGTGAGGATGCTCAGCCGCGCCAGCATGCCCGCCCGAAGCTGGCTCTCGTCGTCGCGGGGGACGATTCGGACGCTCGCGGTTCGAGTTCTCACGTCAACGGTGGGCGCGATCGCTACGACGGTGCCGCCGAATGTCTTGCCAGGGAAAGCCGCCACCTGGAGGGTGACGGTCTGGCCCTCCGACACCTGGCCCAGCTGCGCCTCTTCGACGTTGACGACGAGCTCGAGGCCCGGCGGGACGAGGCTTACGATGGGCGTGCTGGGGCTCACCAGTGCGCCCTGGGCGACCAGGCGCTCCCCCACGGCACCGTCGACAGGGGCCGTGACGATCGTCTCCTGGACTCCGAGGTCGGCCAGCGCTAATCGCGCCTGCGCCTCTTCGACCGCGGCGCGTGCCGCCGCTATCTCCTCACTGGTGTAGGGGTTGCGCCGGCCATTGAGGGCGGCCCTGGCCTGGGCGACCGCCTGCACCTGTTGTTGGATGTCGTAGCTGGTGTGGGGGGAGCGCGCCTTCTCGACCTGCAAGCGTGCTTCCTCTACGAGGGCGCGCTGCGCTCGGATCTCCTGCTCCGTCGCCGGCGTCACTGCGAGCGCCAGCTGTTGCTCGGCCTGCCGGACCGTCGATTCGGCTTGCGTAATGTCGTCCATATGAGGTCCACTGAGAACCTCGCGCAGGCGGGCTTCGTCGCTGCGGAGCCTCTCCTGGGCCGCCACGAGTTGACTCTGCACCGTGGCTCGCTGGGCATCGGCGCCGGTGGCGTTCAGGGCCTCCAATCGGGCCCGGGTGGTGGCCACCTGTGCCTGGGCCTCTTCGAGGGCGGCGTGGAGCTGCGCCTGCGTCGCCGGGGCGCCGCCGCGCCTGAGCTGGTCAAGCTGCGCCTTCGCGGCGGCGACGGCCTGCCCAGCGGCGAGCACAGCCGCATTGTTGGCAGGGGGTGTGCTAGGCGTGCGGACACCGGTAGGCTGGGTGCTCTGAGGGTTGCGCGCGGCCTCGAGGTCGGCCTCCGCTCTGGCCACGGCGGCCGCGGCGGCGGCGATGTCCGCAGCCGGCGGGCTGCCGGCCTGGTCGAGCGCGGCCTGCGCCGCTGCCGCCACCGCCACCGCCGCCGCGTACGCGCTCTCGGCGGTCCTGAGATCCGCGGCGATGGAGTGCTCCGCGTACGCGAGCGCCGCCTCGGCAGCAGCCACGGCGGCCCGACTGCTATCGGCCGCGCTGCGTGCAGCCTGGCGCACGTCGTCGGTCGCCCCCCTCCGCACTGATGAGAACTTGGCCTGGGCGCCTTCGAGGGCAGCCTGCGCCTGAGCGATGGCTTCAGAGCGGCCGCCCATTTCCATCAGGTCGAGCCTGGCTTGCTGTGCCTCAAGGGCGACCTCCGCGACGCCGACATCCTCGGCCCGGCCGCCAGCCCGCATGCTGGCGAGTCGCGCGTCTTGCTGGAGCAGCGCGGCCTGCGCCCCGGCGACGTCCTCTGCCTTGCCACCAGCCTCGAGCTGGGCCAGCCGCGCGTTAGCTGCCGCCAGCCCTGCCCGCGCCTGCATCAGCTGGTATGACATGCTGTCGCGCTCGAGCTCGGCGATCGTCTCCCCAGCCTTCACACGGCTCCCGACATCGACGAGGAGTCGCTCGACGCGGCCGCTCCCCTTGGCCAAAACGGTGATTTGCCCGGCCGAGCGAATGTCGCCGCTGTAAGCGAGCGACTGCTCGATGTCCCCGCGTTCGACGGCCACGGCACTCACGGGAATCGCCGACGCCTGGCGGGCAGGCGTGGGCGTGGGTGTAGGTCGTGCCGCGCAGGCGCCGAGGATGAGCACCGCCCCGAGCGCAGCCGGCAAGGTTCCGAGAGCGATCCGGCGGGTGGGGAGTTCCATGGCATTACCTCCTTGGGCTGATCTGGGGGCGGCCACTCGTCGTATCCGAGGTCGCCCCGGACTGAGTAGTCAGAAACGAGCCAGATGGGCTGGCGAGCCCGTTGTTCAAGAGTGCGATGTAGACGCGCTCCAACTGGTCGAGGGGGACGGGCTGCACCCCTGAGACGTGGTGCATCAGAATGCCGTCGTTCAGAGCCAGGATCAGCTCGGCTGCCGCAGCCTCGTCGACGTCCCGGCGCATCTCGCCCTTG
>CAYQJS010000006.1:26937-132697 GCA_964417895.1 uncultured Chloroflexota bacterium
ACGCATCCTGCTGCCGGCTGCGCTGTTCCCATTCCTTGCGCTTCGATTCGATCATGAGTGATACCAGGAACTCGCGACCCGCCTGGCACAGCTTGGCGCGCTGCGCCTTGAGCGCCTCGGACCTGAGCGCCTCGCTCCAGAACTCGAATCGGACGCGTGCAAGCGGGACGAGGTCCTCCGACAGCTGGAGGAAGAACAGGTCGACGGCCGCCCGGTTCTTTTCGGCCATCGAGCCGGGGCGCTCGTACAGCTCTCGGAAAGCGGCAAGCGTCTGCTCGGTCCCCTGCTCGCACAGCCCGAGGAAAAGGTCCTCTTTGGAGGAGAAGTAGCTGTAGATGGCGCCGACGGATAGCCCGCCCTCCCGCACGATGTCATCCATCGAAGTCTTGCTGTAGCCAGAGCGCGCGAAGCACGCCATGGCAGCCGCGAGGATCTGCTCGCGCCGTGCCTGCTCATGGGCCGCGCTCACTTTCGGCATACGCTCGACCTCCGTGGTGCTCAAAGCCCCGAAGAAAAACGACGCTTCGTTTTCTTTGACACGACAGTGTAGCACGCCATCCTAGAAAAACGAGCCGTCGTTTTCCTTAATGGTAATGACTGCTGGACATCAGGCGCTCCGGGCAGATGTAGCGGTCCGTGGTGGAGCGACATTCTCGTTCCGTGGCATGGACTCCGGCGCGCGCCGCACAATAGCCGGTGCCCAGTTGAGAACACTTTGGGGGATACTGCCTGAGCGGGCGGGCTCTGCGATCTAACCCCAGGGCGCCCTCCGCGAATGCGCCGATACCATCGATCCAAGGCTATCGGGGCGCCACATCCCATCAGGGCAGGACAAGGGTTGAGGAGCGCAGAACAAAGGCAGCCCGGTGCGGGTGCCGTCGGGGCGACGTTCGGGGCACTCGGAGAGCGGAACTTCCGCTACCTGTGGGCGGGGACCGCGGTCGGCCAGATTGCTTTCTGGGTCCAGGTCGTGGCGCAGGGCTGGCTCGCCTACGAGATCACGGGCTCGGCAGCGTTCCTCGGCCTGGTGAGCGGAGCGTCCGCGCTACCGGGCTTCCTGCTGATGCTGCCTGCCGGGGTTATCGCGGACCGGTGGGACCGGCGCGCCACGTTGCTCTACACCAACCTGGTGATGACGCTCGCGTCGCTCGCCCTCGCACTCGTAGTGGCCGCGGATGCGGTTGAGCCATGGCATCTGGTGGTACTCGCCGCGATCATTGGCTGCGCCGGCGCGCTGAACCTCCCGGCCCGACAGTCGCTCGGCCCGGAGCTGGTCGGGCCAGGGCTTGTGTCCAATGCCGTCGCCCTCTTCGCCGTGTCCTTCAGCGGATCGCGCGTCCTGGGCCCGGCCGCGGCCGGAGTGCTGATCGCCGCCGTCGGCCTCGTGGGGTGCTTCGCCTTTGAGACTGCCTGTATGGCCCTGGCTACCGCGCTCACAGTCCCGCTCGCACCGGATCCGGGGCGTACGCACGGCTCGATGGGCCGCTCCGCTTTTCAAAACGTCCTCGACGGTATTCGCTTCCTCATGGACGAACCCGTCTTGCGGATGTGCACGCTGATTGCGGCCATACACAACCTTTTCGGCATGGCTTACTCGTCCCTCATGCCCGTGTTCGCCGCCGATGTTCTCACCGTCGGCGCCGCGGGTCTGGGCGCCCTCATGACGGCCGTCGGAGTGGGCTCGGTCTGTGGGGCCCTTGCGGCGGCCGTGTTGAGCCGCGGCGAGCGCAAGGGAGTGGTCATGTTCATCACTGCGGTCGCCCTCGGCGCGGCGATCGTCGCATTCTCCCTGGCACAATCGGTGGCGCTCGCCATGGTGGCGCTGGCCGTGATCGGCAGCGCCTCGACTGTGTCGATGGTCGCTTGCCAGACAATCCTGAACCTGGCGCTGCCGGACGAGTTCCGTGGACGTGTCATGAGCATTTTCATGATGACATGGAGCTTTCCCCAATTGGCCGCGCTGCCCGTTGGGTGGGCGGCGGACCATGTTGGCGCCCCGATCACGGTGGGCGCCAGCGGCTCGCTGCTGATCGCCGCGATGGCGCTCGCCGCTCTCGGGCAGCCGGTCCTGCGGCGCTTCAAGGACGAGGACTTCGTGCACGGCCGGCCCCAACGGAGCACGGTGGCCTCGCCATAGTCTCGCCGGGGACTCGGGCCCGCGAGCTCCAGCGTCCGCCGCCGTCGTCTTCAGCCATCGTCTCCGAAATGTTTGGACTCGCAACGTGGGCTGATAGAATCCTCCGGAGGACGCGCCGGCGTCCGTTTTTTGTGCGGAGCGGTTCCTGTTGACAGTGGCGGTCGACCAGATGATGATCCGCGCGCTCGTCGCCGCGCTCGGGCACGACAAAGTGGTAGTGGACCCGAATCGCCTGGGGAGGTATCGGGGGGTAGCCTGGGGCGAGGCGGCGGCGCGGCTTCCGCTCCACCGCCCTCCTGCTCCCGCTCAGGTAGCCGTGCTGCCAACGTCCATGGACGATGTGGTCGCGGTGGTCGGCATCGCGCGGGAGAGCGATACGCCAATCGTCCCTCACGGCGCAGGGACGGGCGTCCACGCGGGGGCGGCCCCTTTGGAGGGCTGCATCCTGCTGGATCTGGGGGCGATGCGACGCATCATCACTATCCGGCCCCAGGACCGCGCCGCGACGGTGGAGCCCGGCGTGCTGCTGGGCGATCTGGATCATGAGGCGGAACGTTACGGCTGCATGGTCGGACATGATCCATGGAGTCAGCCCATCGCCAGCGTCGGGGGCGCGGTCTCCACCAACGGCGTGGGGTATCTTGCGGGCAAGTACGGCTCGATGGGTGACCAAGTGCTGGGACTCGAAGTCGTACTGGGCACCGGCGAGGTGCTCCGCACTCGAGCAGTGCCCAAGTCTTCGACCGGGCCCTCGTTGCGGCACCTGTTCATCGGGGCCGAGGGCGTCCTCGGCGTGATCACCAGGGTGGATGTCCGCCTGTTTCCCATTCCCGAGCTCCGGGCTCTCGCCGGATACCGGTTCCCTCGCTTCGAGGCTGGGTTGGAGGCGGTCGTCGAGATGAACGCCATTCAGTTGCGCCCTTCCATGATCGACTACGAGGAGGACGAGCCCAAGTCCGGAGAGCTACGCCTGGGCGATCTCGTGGACCTCCCATCGCTCATGTATCTGGGTTTCGAAGGATTCGCGGAGGAAGTGGCCGCGCAAGTTGGCCGCGCTCGGGCGATCTGTCTGCGATGTGGGGGCGAGCCCTTAGCAGATACCGACGCGCAGCAATTCTGGGACACGCGTCACGAGTCGGCTGAACGCTACCGCCGGCAGCGCGAGCTGGATCCACTGGGGATCGAACGCCAGGCTCGCGTCCGGCAATGGACCAGCACCTACGTCAATATCGGGCTTCCGGTCTCGGCCATTCAGCCATTTCGGCGACGCGCCGCTGAAGAGCTTGCCCCATATCGCCTCACGCTGAAGGATTCGGGCCTGTGGGGGATGCCGGAGCTCTTCTCCGTCCGATTCGAGCACCTTTCGCCCCGCGACCGACGAGCTGCTGAGGAATTGGAGCTGGGCACCGACCTGGGGCTGCGCATCGCCCTGGATCTCGGCGGCTCGATGGAGTACTGCCATGGTGTAGGTCTAACGCTAGCCCACCTGATGGCAACCGAACTGGGAGTCGGCCTCGACGTATTGCGCGAGATCAAGAGGGCGCTCGACCCCCAGGGGCTGCTGAACCCGGGCAAGCTGGGTCTGTAGGAGACGCCCCACCCCAACCCTCTCCCAGGGGGAGAGGGAGAGGCCTACTGGAGCAACAGCTCGAACTTCGGTCCTTCGTCGTGGCGTATCACGCGCTCGACGACGCGACGGACGGTTTCAATCCCCTCGTCGCCAACCCTGAGCGCGACCGCCGATCCGATAACAAACCCCAGCGCCGTCCCGAGGGCGATGCCGAGGATGAACAGTTGATCGCGATGAGTAGTGTTACGCGGTTCGATGGTCGCCTCCCATCGCTACTGCACGCGGACCACTGGCGTCGCTCCTGCCCAGAGCTCCTCCAGCCGATAGTATTCCCGCTCGGCAGGAGCGAACACGTGGACGACGACATCTCCGTAGTCGAGGACCACCCATCCGGAGGATGCGCTCCCTTCGCGTCGCAACGGGCGCCCCTGCCCGGAGCGACGCAACCCGTCGACCATGTCGTCCAGGATTGCCGTGATTTGGCGCTCGCTATTCCCACTGCAAATAACGAAATAATCAGCGAGGAGTGACACCTTGCGCAAATCCAGCACGACGATGTCACTTGCCTGCTTTTCGGACGCGATATCTAAAATCTGTTTGGCGAGGTCGAGCGCCTCCAGGCAGTGTGCTCCTTCAGGTAGCTCTCTGTCGAATTATAGCGCGGTAGCGGGTTCCTCACGGCACTCTGGAGTCCCAAAGCTGCTCTCGTGATTCCGGTGCCCTGTCGATCCGTTGATGGTTCCACTATGCCGCTATCCGCTTCCAAGCGCGGCGACAAGTATCACCCCGCTGACGGTTGACCCTATCCCGTGGTCTGTCGAAGCGTGATCGATTCTCTCAGCACGAAGTGAGCAAATAGCGTCGCGAACAGGGGCTCGGTGCCGGTCAGGGGAATCACGGAGGTGGCAGGCGCAGAGGCGAGCGCCGCGAAACGCATGGTCCAGTCCAGTATGTCGGCGAGCAACGCAGTGGCCACGGCGTAGCGGACGCCCGTCGGGTGAAAACCGCCCCGCTGTAGGCAGCGGGGGGCACGCGATCGTTCAAGGTAGACGACTGTGAGTCCCCACACGACGCCCGGGACGGCGGTTCGCACCCAATTGGCCTGGAGCGGGGGCAGGTTAACTGCCGACGCCCTGTCCGCTTCTCCCCCTCGTACTTCACCCGCCACCCCTTGGAGCTCGGCTTCAGGCCCGCCCCGTCGAGGAGGGCGCCCGCGCTCTTCAGCTCCTTGTGGAAGGTGTCCATTTCCTCCACCAGCGTCTCATCGATATTCTCGACCGGGCTGCTCTCCGCTTCGCTCATCGGACTGGCCTTCACAATGATCATGAAGCGCATTGCTCGTCCTCCCTTGTTGCGCCGTGGCTCAAGGCCCAAAAGCCCGGCCCAAAGATACGTCGAACAAGCGCCGCGGAAATCGACACAAACAAACGAATGTGCAAGCTCTTTCTGCGAGCCCCGCCTGATCGGGCCTACGTGCCGTAGCCCTCTCTCTCTAGCTGCTCCTTCTGCCAGGCGAGGTCAATTCGTCGGGTAGAAGCGCCCGGAGCTAGCCGCACACTCCTTGAATAACCAGCGCCCGCCTTCACGATGGAACACGACCACCCGGCGGTTAGATCTACACGTCGAAGGAGAAGGAGCGAAATCGACAAGCTCTGACAGATCTGGTCAAACGAAAGAGCAGACCCGCTGCCGGGCCTGCTCTCGTGGTTGGGCAGCTGGGCCAGTTACCTTCCGGCCGCCTCCTCGCTCGAACCGCCTAGTACTGTGAGGCGATTGTATGCCCGTAGATGAGTTGGGGTATGGGCCGGGGTGATGTACTGAAGCATCTGACGATGCGAGGTATCAGGCATGCCCGGACCGAAGCCCCCCGAGATTGTGGTGACGAAGGGGGACCGAACTGAACTTGAGCGCTTTGCGCGGGCGCGGACGACTGAACAGCAATTGGCGGTGCGCGCGCGGGTCGTACTGTTGGCCGCCGACGGGTTGAGCAGCAGCGAGGTGGCGCGCCGGCTCCAGTTGGACGTGGGCACCGTTCGGCAGTGGCGAGCGCGCTGGCGAGCGTGTGAGGAGGTTCCGCTGACCGAACGGAGTGTGGCCGAGCGGTTGGCCGATGCGCCCAAGTGCGGCCGTCCGTCGCGGATCACGCCAGAGCAGATCTGCCAGATCATCCGTCTGGCCTGTGAGATCCCGGCCGACTCGGACAGGCCGATCAGCCAGTGGAGCGCCCGGGAACTGGCTGATGAGCTCATGCGGCGAGAGATCGTCGACCGCATCTCTCCTCGGCACGCTGGGAGGTTGCTCAAAAGAGGCCGACCTCAAGCCCCATCTGATCCGCTACTGGCTGACTCCAGCAGTCGACGAAGCGGATCGGGAGGAAAAGATTGCTGACGTCTGCGCGGTCTATCGCGAGGCGCCCGCCCGGGTGGAACAGGGGGAGCGGACCGTGAGCACCGACGAAATGACCGGCGTCCAGGCCCTGGAGCGGGCTGCGCCCGGCCTGCCGCTGGCCCCGGGGAAGGTCGAGCGTCGTGAGTTCGAGTATGTGCGCCATGGGACCCGGACGTTCATCATCAACTTCGATGTAGTCAGCGGGAAGGTGATTCCTCCCTCCTGCGGGCCCACCCGCACCGAGGCCGACTTCCTGGCCCACGTGCAGCGCACCGTCGAGAGTGATGGGGCAGCGGCCCGGTGGCACTTCGTGACGGACAACCTGGACGTTCACTGCTCCGAGAGTCTGGTCCGCTATGTAGCTCAGATGTCCGGGATCACCGAGGATCTGGGCAGGAAGGGCCACCACGGGATCTTGCGGTCGGTGGCCAGCCGTGCAGCGTTCTTGCGGGAGCCGAGCCACAAGATCGTCTTCCACTACACCCCCAAGCACGCTTCGTGGCTCAACCAAGTGGAGATATGGCTGAGCATCCTGGTGCGCAAGCTGCTGCGCCGCGGCAGCTTCACCTCGGTCGCGGACCTCGAAACCAAAGTGCTCGCCTTCATCGAGTACTTCAACCGCACCATGGCCAAGCGGTTCAAGTGGACTTATCAAGGGAAGCCACTCCGTGTCTGAGCCGTCCAACTACTGGCGAATCTACGCCGAGGTGTACTAGCCGCTTGATCTCCGCGTCCATCTGGAGCCGACCAGGTCAGTAGTCAGGCTGTCGGTGCTCAGGTTGGGGAACAGCTAGGCCAGGTCGTGCTGCGCCTGGTAGACCTTCTGGTCCAGCCTGTAGCCCTCGTTCGCTACGAGCCGGCGCATGTCCTCCGCTGCGCGCTCCAAGCGCTCCGCCATCTGCGCTAACCGGTCGTTGATGCTCTTGGCTCGGTAATCGGCCTGGTGCTCCGCCACCTTCAGGCGGAGTACCCGCTCGTACTCCGCTGCCTCTTCGTCGGTGAAGTCGCGGCCCAGCTCTTGCTCCTCCTTCGTGCGGTACGCGCGGTCCAGGTTCCGCCAAGCGATGTTGGCTTCTCGCAGCTGTGTGCCCGGCTGGGTGAAGTAGGAGAATTGGCGCACCCAGACCTGATCGCTCGGCTTGAGTGCGGCAAGGGGCTTATTGTCGGGGGTTCCGAGAAGCTCGACCTTGGCGCCCTTAGCACGCTGCCTCGGGCGATGGTGAACAGGGGTGGGCGGTTGGGGTTGGTGGTTGCCGGCTGCTCGGCCATGCGGCCCTCCGTTTTGGGTGGTGTCCCCACTTGGGGCAGGCAGATAGATCACTCTGTTTGCTGGGATGGGAAGGCCAGTCACTGAGGTTGCGCCCACTCTTCCAACATAGTGAGGGCCGCCGCCTAGCTCGCTAACCTGCTCAGTACGCCAGTGGACGAAGGAAAGGGTGTCGTTGATCTCGTCAGCCTCGCGGTCGTGACGCCACTCCATAGATTGCAAGAGGCGTACCGACTGACCGGTTGAGCCTTCACAGATTGGTTCAGCCCTACGCCCGTTTGACATCACTGATAGCCAGTGCTTCAATGCGCCGGGACGTCAGAAGGGCGTGGAGGTATTCCCATGGTCAAAGCACGGCTCCAGCACATCACCATCGCAGCGTACGACCAGGAGAAGGTGGCCGATTTTTACTGCAAGGTCTTCGGCATGAAGGTCGTGTGGCGGCGACCGCCGGACACGGACGGACGGCCGCGCGGCATTTTCCTCACCGACGGCCACATCAACTTCGGCATCCACAAGGCCGGCATGTTCCGCGGCACGTTCCGCCCCGAAGGCTTCAACCATATCGGCTTCCTGGTGGACGACATGGAGGAGGTCGAGGCGCTCGCCGAAGAGTATGGCGCCATGCAACTGAACGGGCAGAAGGAACGCGCATACAGCGAGGACAAGTACTCCGAACGCGGCTTGCTCGACCCGGTTGGCGGCGGCGTCGACCTCTCAGAGCGCGGCTACGGCGTCGAGGAGCCGGCGGACGGGACGAAAGTTGTGCACAGACCCGACCCGTGGGCACTGCCAGGCGACACGAAGCCACGCATCCAGCACTTCATCATCGCTGCTCACGACCAGGAGAAAATGGCCCAGTTCTACTGCAACGTGTTGGGAATGCAGGTCGTGTTCAGGAAGGCGCCTGAACCAGGCCGGGATCACGGCATCTTCCTCACCGACGGTCACGTCAATTTTGGGATTCGCAAAGCGGGCTGGGACGGCAGGAAAGGGGGAGGCATCTATTCCCCCGAAGGCATTCATCACATGGGCTTCGCGGTCGACGACATGGAGGAGATCTACCGGCGGGCGGAGGAAGCAGAGGCACTCCACATCTACCGCAAGACGGCGGACTGGGCCGACGGCGCCGTGGTTGACCCCATTGGGATCCGGGCCGACGTCTCGGAGCGCGGCTTCCTCGTCGACGTGCCCGAGAACGTGTACGTGAATCCACTGGCCGCGAAGTAGCCGCCGTGGGAGCGACAGTGGCGGGGCCCGTACTGGGCCTGCATCGGAAGGAGCGCTCGATGATCAGGATACCAGTTCATTTGATCAATGGCGCATTGCTCAAGCCGGGAATGCGCGCAGTGACAGTCCTTCTGGCCGCCGCCCTGCTGCTCGCGGGGTGCGCGCCCGGGTCGGTAGCCCGCGAGTCGACCGAGGGAGCTCGGCCTCCAGCGACGAGCGTGAAAACGCTGGTGATCGCCCACAACGATGAAGCCCAGCCCAACCGGGGCTTCTACTTTATTGGCCTGAACGATAAGTCCGGGTCACAGGTCTACTACTCGCTGCACACCGGGCTGACGGTGTACGACCAAGTGGGACAACTCGTCCCGCGCATCGCCCAGCGAGTGCCGACCGTCGAAAACGGCGACTGGAAAGTGTTTCCCGACGGTCGAATGGAGGTAACCTGGAAGCTGCGGCCCAACGTGCTGTGGCACGACGGTGTACCTCTGACGGCCGAAGACTACGTCTTCGGCATGCGCGTGCTCATGGACAACGACGTGCCGATGGTGCGGCCAAGCTACGCTGCGTTGATATCAGAGGTGACCGCTCCGGACTCCCAGACCCTCGTGGTCGCGTGGAAGGGCACCCACATCCTGGGCAACGAAGGCGGCCCGATGGAGTTCGTAACGCTGCCCCGCCGTCTGCTGGCGGAGGTGTACGAGAATGGGGACAAGCAAGCGCTAACGAACAACCCCTACTTCACCGCCCGCTTCGTCGGGCTCGGCCCCTACTCGCTCGAGTCGTGGGAGTACGGCAGCCACATCGAGATGCGGGCGTTCGACCAGTACTTCCTGGGACGACCGAAAATCGATCGGATGATCCTGCGCTACTTCGGGGATCCGAACGCGACGCTCGCGGCTCTTCTTGCCGGCGAGGTGGACATGATCGGATTCGGGCCGTTCAAGTCACCCTCCATCCGTACTCTGAAGGCCGAGTGGGAGACCCCGGGTCGGGGGTCGATTCTCGGTGTCATCAACGGGGTACGCAATCTCCGCATCCAGTTCCGGGACCCCGAAGCCCCCTGGGCGAAAGACGTGCGGGTGAGACAGGCGCTGGCCCTGAGCCTCGACAGACAAACCCTGGTCGACGCCATGTCCGCGGGCACCGTTCCAGTGGCGCATACGCTGCCGGGGCCTGATGAGCCCGTGTACCAGGTGCTGCAACAGAAGGGCTTTACCCCTTACCCGTTCGACAGCCGGCGGGCGCAGGCCCTCCTCGCCGAGGCGGGCTGGACTAAAGGCGCCGACGGGCTCTACCGATCCGGCACGGGGAGCGTCTTTTCCATAAGCGTGAGCTCTCAGGACAAGACTGACAACATGCTGGAGACCGAGGCGATCGTCGGGCTGCTGAGGGAGCCCGGGCTCAACCCCTCATCCTCGTACTACTGCGACGGTTGCGCGGACAAGGACCGGCTGCAGGCCCAGTTCACCGGATTGCTCAACCGCACACTATCGTCGGCAATCCCGGCTATGAAGCACCTGACTACCTCGGAGTTTCCCGCTGAACAGGGCCGCTGGCGGGGGGCGAACTCGGGCGTCTACGCAAACCCGAGCTTCGATCAGCTCTACGAGAGATACGTCAGTACATTGCAGCCGGCCGCCCGCGACGATCTCCTGGCGCAAATGCTGAAGACGGAAGCTGACGACGTCGCGACGATCTACATGTACTACGACATGTCGACCGCTGTCGCCGTCATCCCAAGAGGGTTGACCGGACCTGGCCCGGTGCCACCCAACCAACTGGCGCCGGCTTGGAACGTGCATACGTGGGATCACGTGAAGTAGCCGAGGCTGGCCACTCGCTCGCGTCAGGGCGGCGGCTGACGTGGTGCGAGAAGATGCGTGAGGCCAGTCCACTTAGCGAAATGTGGCGTCGTCAGGCCCGCACGTCCCATTCATGGGCGTTCCATGCCTGTGTTTGAGAGTATTGCTGGATCGACGGGCCGTTGGGTCGGGGGCCAACATTCGACAGCCGATTCGAAACCACTGAAGGCTCAGCCCCATAGAAGAGTGGGAAGACTGTCAGCTGGTCCGAGATATGCTGAGCGATCTGCCCCAAGATACGGACGCGCTCTTGGGCAGGGATCGTGGCGAAGTACCGGTCGATCAGGCTATCGAGCTCGGCATTCAGATAGTTGCCTTTGTTCTGACCGTTGTAGCCTTTCTCAGGCAGTCGTGCTTGAGTGCTGTGCAGGCTGCTTATTCCCTCCGCGTCGTTAAAGCTGCGAGTCAGCGTAAACCCTGGCCACGTGGCCTCGTACTTGAGCCTTTCTGATCCTCCCAACTGGTCCGTTAAGATGGCGACGTTCGCGTCGATGGCGATCCTTTTCCAGTAGTCGGCGACCGCAAACGTAGACCGCACGTTGGTATCCCCGCCACCGGTACTTACCAAGAGGTCAAGCGCCAGGGGTCGTCCAAACGCATCGTGCAGAATCCCATCAGGCCCCTTGCTGTACCCCAGGTTCTCCAGCTCCGCAGCCGCCCGCGCTGGATTGTAGTCGTAGCGGGGAAGGCCAGCCTCGAGCTGCTGGTACTGCGCTTGGCCCGGATAGAGGTAGCTATAGGAAGCGGGGGCCATCCCTCCCTGAAAGGCCTCTGCCATTTCTTCCCGATCGATGGCCGTCAGGAGCGCCCGTCGGAACCGCACGTCAAGGATTGCTCGCGGCGTCGGGTTGAGGAACTGCCAGTATAGGCGGACCAGGTTTTGTGGTGTGATCACAACTCGACCGTCCTGCCATTGAGCGGTAACCTGAACGGCCTGTTCCACGGAGATGCTACGGCCAAGGGTTAGGTCGATGACCCCGGACAGCAGGCTCGCAACCAAAGCATTGCCATCGGGAATAAGCCTGACTTCGAGAAGGTCGATTTTGGGCCGCCCAAGCACGTATTGGTTGAACGCCGCCAGCAAGATGTGCCGACCGCGCTCCCACTGGTCCACTCGGAAGGGGCCGGCCCCCACGTACTCGTCGCTCCAGTAGCGCAGATCCATGAATCCTGGCTTGCTGTCACGATGGGCGGTTTCCAGCAGGTGCTTTGGGAGCGGATACGCGAAGCCCGCAGCGAACATGCCATCGGCGCCAATGAAGGGCTTCGCCCATTGGACAGTAACGGTCCGAGAATCACTAGCTTCGACGGCCTCCACATACTGGAAGTCTGTGTCGGCGAAGCGTGGCAGGTCGTGGTCTCGCGCTAACGCCGCAGTAAAAAGCAAATCGTCGGTCGTAACTGGAGTGCCGTCGTGCCACAATGCCCCGCTCTTGATACGCCAGGTGGTTTCCATTCGGCCGTCAGAGAAGACCTTCCACAGTCCGTTCTCTACCGTCGGGACCGCCTCCGCCAGTTGTGCAACGCGCACGCCCTGACCGTCGACGATGCTTAAGCCTGCATGCGTAAGCGCTTGCAGTGTGTCGACGCCACTCCTGTTCGTTTCCGTCGCCTGGTAAAACACGCTTGCCGGGTCATTCATGACGACGGCTGTGATGCGCTTCGGTGGGCCCGAAGGAGTTTGCTCAGTGATCCCTCGCCCATCCTGAGGACGGCCGCCGCCTGCATAACACCCCACGGTAACCAGGGTCACGAGCAGCACGCTAACTATCGAGAGCGAACTCATCTGGGAGCATCCCTAGGCAACCAGCGTAACTGCATGCTTTCTCCCTTGTTCCAATGCTCCTCGCTCTTGCAAAAGAGCTGGCGGCGGCATTCTTCTAATCCCGGTCCCACTCCCAGATGTTCCACCCCGCCTCTGGAGCCGTCCCGGGGCCCTTGATCCCCCGGGCCTGGAACATCGGCCAGATCGCCCAGTACAGCGGGTAGGTCGCTAGGTCGCCTATCCCGACCTGTACGAGTTCTCGATGGAGCGCTACCTGCTCCCTTGGATCTATGGTTACAACTAGCTTGTCCCGAATGGCGTCATAGCTCGAGTTCGAGTACCCGCCTTGATTCCTAGAAGACCATCGATTCTCCGCTGCGGAGATTTGGCCCCCGTGGAGCGTCCCCTCCCACAGTGTTGACGGCGTAGACTTCTCGCGAAACCGCGCGAATGGATATGTGGCTACGTACTCACGGTCGTTGCCGAGTGCTGCGGAAAGTATGAACGGCGATAGCCTTGCCCCTAGGCTCTTCCACTGGTCCGCCAGAACGAGCAACACGTTTTCTTCGCCCGCCTCACCCCAGAGGTCGGTTTCATAGCGAGCCCCGGTATCGCGGTGGCCCAGCATGCCATCTGTCCCCTTTACCCAGCCTGCTTGCATGAGCATCTGTTGCGCTCGGGCCGGGTCGTACGGGTACTGGGGGATCGCCGATTCGACTTGTGGGCGCATGGCGGCGAAGGGGGGATGCCAGCTGTCTGCGACGGCAGCCAGCCCCCTCGTCATCACTTCAGCTACTACTCGTCGGTCGAGCCCGTAATAGAGCGCCTGGCGGACCTGCAGGTTCGTGTGCCCGTTGGACGGCCGTGCCACGTTCGGCCGAAACTGGATGTCGAGCCGAGCCACGTTTGCGACCTGATCGGCGCGAGCAATGTTTGCGGTTCCCTGCCAGCGCTGCTGGGCCTCGAGAACGGCATCGACACTGATGCCGGGTTCGAATAGCAAGTCCACTGAGCCAGCCAGCACGTTCGCCACCATCGTGTTGTCGTCGTTGATATACCGGACCTCCACCCGGTCCAGTGCAGGCCGGCCCTTGAAGTAGTCCTGGAACCGTGTGAACTCCATGTGGGAGCCCGCCGCCCAGTTAACAAGTCGGTAGGGGCCAAGACCTACGAATTCCGTCGTCCAATGAGGGCTCCGCACGAACGCGTCCTTGTCTGCCCTGTAAAGATCCTCTAGCAGGTGCCGCGGCTGCGGCATGAGGCCAGGAGCCTCGGCTGCCCGCGTGGACATGGAATTCCAGTGGACGATCGCCGTGTAAGGATCCGGGGTCTCTACGCGATCAATCAGACGCAACTGCGCCCCAAACTCGGTCGCCGGTATGGCGGGATCCTTGTTGACGGTGAAAGCGAACGACAGGTCTGCGCTAGTCATCGGGGTTCCGTCGTGCCACCTCACGTTCGGGTGGATCCGCCAGATCGCCTCCATGCTGCCATCTGGATTGACCCGCCAGGTGCCTTTCTCGGTGGAAATCGTTTCGACCGCTAGAACCGGAGCGTTCTCCTGCTGATCGTTTAAGACCGTAAGCCGGGCGTGGGCGATATGGAGCTCTAGCCCAGCTCCGCCAGCGGTGCCCGCCTGCCCTATGTAACCCCCGAAGGTTGATGGCTCTCTCTTCTTAGCAATGACGATGGACTTGTGAGGCACTACAGCCGGTGCTCCATCAGACGTGGTGGACTGCCCGGTGCTCGTCGCAGGGGCACAAGCGGTTCCAACTACAAGCGTGGCCAGCAAACAGATGCCGAGATTGCGAACAGTGTGATTCAACGGTTGATCTCCTTAAGGACGCGCTGCCCTCGTAGCTCGAAGGCGACGATGGCTCGCGGGTACGTCTTTGTCCCTATTTGAGCGCGTATCGGGCTTCTGTCGCCGATCCGTCGTATGTGACTGAGTAAGTCCTCGCGTTGCCGTACAGTCGCGGCTGCTCCTGGTCCTCGAACAGGGCAACCCACCCCTCAGGAGTCGCGCCGCCGCTAAGACGGATTGTTTCTATATCCAAGGCCGGCGGCGAGTACTCCACTAGAGCGCGCGCCGGGTGGTTGGAGGCGTTTATCTCCCACCGGATGGCGTTGCGAGGGATACGCAGGAAGTCGCCCGCTTCGCACTTGAACCCCCTGTCCTCAAGCAAAAACCAGATTTCTCCCTCGAGGAGGTGAATGATCGCCTCAGCGTCGCGCACGTAGGGTTCACTGTGATAACCCGCCGGCCACATCATTTCGGCCAGAGTGCACTCTGTGCCGTAAACGCCCCTGATCTCGGCTTGACCCTGCACCTTGCCTGGCTGCGGAGCCCTCACAGTCGGGAGCTTTTCTTCGGATATGTAAAGACCCGTAGTCAAGGGCTCGGAGTCCTCGGCTATCTCACAGTCGTAGGCAACCGGCGTGCTCCACGTACCCCTTCTCTGCGCGGGCGTCTCGCCTTCATCAAAGAGGCCTCGGCTCGGCCGCTTGCGCGGCACAGCCTCGACGCGATTGGGAATATCGGGGTCAACTGGATCCGAGCCACCGGGCGCATGCGTCTCAACCACCGTGGCCATGCTGTCCGAGCGATTCCACGCCCAGTGGACAAGGTTCCGCGGCACACGCTGGAAGTCGCCCTTTCGGCAGCGATAGGCTTTGTCCTCGACAAAGAACCAGATCTCCCCATCTGCTATGTAGTTGATCTGTTCGGAATCGTGCACATGGGGCACCGTGTGATAGCCGGGCGCACGAGTCACCGCCGACAGGCTGCACTCGTTGCCGGCGGCCCCCTTGCTCGTCTTTGCGCCGGTGCCCAAACCCGGCGTCGGCGCCGCCATCACGTGTTCCACTACCTTGGCCCGCGTTAAATGTAGCGGCATGTCCTGCGCCCCTTTCTAGTCCTCTACGACCTCAATTGACGCCCGAAGCGCGGCTTCCGTCCCCGCGGCGTCATAAGTCACTCCGTACGTTCGAGCGTTGCCGTAGAGTCGCGGTCGCTCCTGGTCCTCGAAGAGGGCGAACCAGCCCTCTGGGGTTGCACCTCCACGTAGCGAGATGGTGTCCACGTCGAGCACCGGTGGGCTGTACTCCACCGCTGCTCGGGCGGGCTTGTCTGAGGGGTTCCATTCCCAGTGAATCGCGTTCCTGGGAATGCGCTGGAAATCGCCGGCGTGGCATAGGAACCCTCTGTCTTCGAGGAAGAACCAGATTTCCCCTTCCAGCATGTGAATCAGGGTTTCGGCGTCCTGCACGTAGGGTAGGCTGTGATACCCGCCCGGCCATGTGGCGACGGCCAAGCTGCACTCAGCTCCGTACACACCGCGAAGCTCCGCTTCGCCGGCCGCCTTCGGCGCCTGCAGCTTTACAGTGGGCAGCTCTTCACCAGCGATGTAAAGCCCATTCGTGAGCGCCTCAGAGTCTTCAGCGATCTCCTCGTCGTACGCGACGCGCGCTTGAGGTCGCCCAGCGCCTGTTCGGCGATTGGGCGTCTCTCCCTCATCCCACAAGCCGCGGTCCGCCTTCTGCACGATGTTCGGGCCGTCTGGTCCCGCGCCAGGCGAGTGAGTCTCGATTACCGTGGCCGGTCTGTCCGAGCGGTTCCAAGCCCAATGGACCAGATTGCGTGGAACGCGTTGGAAGTCGCCCTTCCGACACCGGAAGGCTCGCTCCTCCACAAAGAACCAGATCTCGCCATCGGAGATGTAGTTGATCTGCTCGGAATCGTGCTGATGAGGAAGCGTGTGGTAACCAGGCGCCCTCGTGACGGACGACAGACTGCACTCATTGCCCGACGCCCCGATACTCATCTTGTATCCGCCGGCGAGGGGATTCGACGAAGGGTTATCCTGATGGTGCTCCGCGACGGCACTTCGAGCCACATGGAGAGCCACGCTTCTTTACCTCCTGTGCGTTACGATCCGAACCACTAGCGCCCTTATACTCCCGCCTCTCGGCCTAGTCAAACCGGACAGAGGCCCGTTGGAGGAGGACACGTCCCTCGCGAGACGCGGTTCGTGGAGCCCCGGCTCGTCTGCGAGGTCGGTTCACCGAGTGGATGTCGCGCAGCGGCGAGCTGCGCCACTCGTCGTTCAAAGGCCTGCGTTAGGACAAGCCCGCAGCCGAAGTGGTGCGTGAAGAGGCCTAGCTCTTGGCCTCTGCGTTAGCACAGAGGCGCCTTCCCAGATTGCAAGCCTGACCCTCATTTCTGGTCTATGAGGCGGATGGTCGCGGTGACGCAGGGCTCGTTGCCGAGGGCGCCACCCAGGCCGATGACGGTGGATACCGGTGCGCCGCGAAAGCCCTGCACTACCCGGAGCAGCTTCTGCGCGTAGGCGTCGTCCATGGTGGTTGAGGCCAGCGCGACGCCCATACTGTCCAGGATGTGCATCTTGGCCTTCTGCAGCAGGATGTCCCTGGACGGAGATGCTCGCAGGTCGAAATCCACGGCGAATGAGGCTAACTGCTCTGACAGGGCCTGCGTTAGCGTGGCGGCCATCGGCTACTCCTTGTCGTCAGGCATCTGGGGAATGGTGTGGGGGCATCACCTCGAACAGGAGCAGGTTGATACCCCAGGCCACAGACGTCCCAAGCGCCAGAAGCAGCCCGCGCCGAGTCGTTGTCCGAGCCGCAAGCGCCTGCATTCGTCCCTCAGGCCGGTCTGTGCCACCCGGCGCCTGCCCGGAGAGCTGGGGCTGCACAAGGACTGCACCGGCGATAATGGCGACGGCGTCGACGGCGGTGAGAATGCTACGTCGCTCTCCCAGGAAGACGATCGCCAGAAGCATGCCCCACAGCAGGTTCAGCTGCGCGACGGTGAAGGCGACGGCGACGTCTACCAGCATGAGGGCGCGCGTATACATGGACCAGGCGATGATCGGCCCGACAATCGACGCGGCACGGATCGCGACCATCGCTTCGTTCCAATGGAAGTCCCTCCAGGCCTGCGTGGCGAGTGCCACCAGCGTGAAGAAAGCGCCGCTGGCGCCCCACTTCACCGCGAGGAAATGCGTCGGCGTGAGTGATTGCACACCCCGCTTGGCCATGGATTGAGATATGCCGCCGAAAAACGCGCCACCGATGGCGAGCGCTTGCGCGATCATCGCTCGCTCACGGATCCTCATCGTCTGTGATGAGCCTGGGAGCCGTGGCCAGCCCATCCCTCGAGATTCCCTGGCCGGAGACGTTCACGTCGAGTGGGAGTCCGGGAGATGATTGTGCCGCTGGTGGCAGTGGGCAACCTTCGACTGTACGTCGAGGACGTGGGCATCGGCGCGCCGGTCCTCTTCATCGCCGGCCTCGGGTCGGATCACCACTCCTGGACTCCCGTTCTTCCGTTGCTGTCCGAGGTCCTTCGGTGCATCACGTTCGATAACCGAGACTCCGGGGCCAGCGACGAAGCCACCCAGCCCTACACGGTCGCAGAGCTCGCCGCCGACGCGGCGGAGATCCTGGACGCCCTCGGTGTTGGGCGAGCGCACGTCGTGGGCGCCTCCATGGGCGGGGCTATTGCTCAGGAGCTCGCGCTTCGCTATCCCGAACGCGTGGGGCGTCTGGTGCTCCTCTCGACTTACACGTCGTCGGACGAGCGAGGTGCGGCCATCCTCCACAGCTGGCTCCATTTGCAGCGCGCCCTCCCGCGGGAGGCCTACTTTCGGGCCATCTACCCCTGGCTCTACACAGCGGAGGACTACGCGGTGCCCGGCCTGGTTGAGAACGTGCTGGAGTACACGCTCCGGGAGCGGCCGGCCCAATCCGCGTCGGCCTACGAGCGTCAGATGGCGGCGGCGCTTTCCCATGAGGCGGTGGGACGGCTCGCAGAGATTCGTGCGCCAACCCTCCTGCTCTTCGGCGAGGAAGACGTGTTGACGCCGCTCCGATTCGCCCGGAGTCTCGCGGCCGAGATTCCCGATGCCCGGCTTCAGGTCTTCCCGCGCACCGGCCACTCACTCCTCTGGACACGGACCGCGGAAGTGGGCGCGGAGATCCGGCAGTTCCTCACTCACGACAGAGCGGAGTAGTGCAGAAGGAGCCCGCGTTACCGGGTTGACAGGTATCGGGCTAGCGCGTTTGGGCCAGGTGGCCCCGCTCGTGCTCGACCTCGGGAGCCATCGGATCGACGGCGCAATCCCAGCCGATCCACTCGCCGCCGCCGACCCAGACCTCTTTCTTCCAGATCGGCACGATCTCCTTGAGGCGGTCGATCACGTACTTGCAAGAGGCGAAGCCTTCCGCCCGATGCTCGGTCGCGACGGCGATGGCCACCGACGCCTCGCCCAACTCGACCCGCCCTACACGGTGCCGAACAGCGATGCGATCGGTATCCCAGCGTTCGAGCACCTCCTCGGCGATCTGGCGAAGCTTGCGAATCGCCATCTCGGGATAGGCCTCGTACTCGAGATACTCCACCTCGCGTCCGTTCGACGTGCGGCGTGCAGTGCCGAGGAAGGTGGTGACCGCGCCGCACTCCGGCGAGCGGACGAGGTCCGACACTGACTCGGCCGTCAGTTCGCCTTCAGTGATCTCAAACTGAGGACCTCCGCCGCCGCTCACGGGCGGGATGATGGCAACCTGGTCACTCGCATGCAGGGGATGCTCCTCACCCACGTACTCGTAGTTGACGCTTACCATGGCGGGGGGCAGCTCTCGGATCTGCGGAAAGCGCGCATAGAGCGCCTGAGTGAGGAGGCTGACGGTGGCGCCTTCAGGGACATCAACAGTGACAGACTGCTCACCCACCGCCTCGCGCACCGACGCGAACAGGCGCACCGACAGTTGCATTGCAGCCTACTTCTTGCTCTCGCCGCCCTTTTCGAGGTCGTCGATGTCCAGCGTATCGATGAACTGCTTGAAGACCGAGAGCTTCTCATCGTCTAGCGGGGCGCTCTCTTCCTCGCGCCGAGGTTTTTCCCCCTCGGCCTCCTCCTCGCCATCAAACATCATGCCCGCGCTATCGAGCACTTTCTCTTCGACGAAAATGGGAACCTCCCACCGGACCGCCAGGGCGATGGCGTCGCTGGGGCGCGCGTCCACCTCGACGGACTTTCCATCGTGGTAGAGGATGAGCTTGGCGTAAAAAGTCTCGTCCGCCAGGTCATGGATGACGACGTGTTCGAGGCGCGCCCCGAGCGCACCGATGGCGGCGCGGAGCAAGTCGTGCGTGAGCGGCCGGCTGACTGGCACCTTCTGCATGGGAATGGCGATGGCATCGGCTTCGAAATGACCGATCCAGATGGGAAGATACCGAGTTGAGTCCTTCTCTTTCAGCATGACAACACGCTTGTAGTTCGCCATGTTGACGCGAATGCTCTCGACAACGACCTCGATCACGCCGTCAGCTCCTCATGGGTCCCAGCCGCCCGGTCCGTGGCCTGGGAGCGAGCAGTGTCGCAGGTGGACGCATTGTACCACCTAATGGCCCAGGATTCGGACGGACTCAGCGCGGGGATGCCAGGTCAGGACGGCCGAGCCGAAGCGGTCCAGGAGGGCCCGGGCCCTGTCGCGCAGCGGCAGCAGATGCGCGTGCCGCACCTTCCACCGTCCGCCTACCTGGTTCAGCACGAGCTGACTGTCGCCGCGGACCTCGAGGGCGGCAGCCATCGGCGAGGGGCCTCCGGCCTCGAGCGTTGCAAGCGCATCCTCCAGGGCGCCGATCAATGCTCGGTACTCGGCAACGTTGCTGGACACGGGTGAGCCGAAGTCCAGCCGCTCAATGCGGTGCGGTGCCTCTCCGATAGTGAGACGGTAGCTCCCGTAGCCGTGACCGGGGTTGCGGATCGAACCTCCGTCGAAGACGATCGTTACTTGCGTCACGGCTCAATAAGGCGGCTGGATGTCGGTGCCCTTCCCGCCGGGCTCCTGCGCCCGGTCGGCTGGCTGCGGGGGTGCAACAGGGGGCACGTGCCTGACGAGAGGTGGGCTGCTGCTGTCGGTTTCGACATTGATGCTCCGCTGGAACTCGCGAGTAACCTCGTTGCTCATTCGGCGGAGCTCTCCCACCGTCTTCCCCACCTGACGCGCTACCTCGGGCAGCTTACCGGGCCCAATTACGATGAGCGCCAGACCGAGAATCAGGAGAAGCTCGAGAGGCCCCATTCCCAGAAAATTCATGGCTTCTAAACTATAGCTCTCCGTGGACCAGGGTGCCGCCTTCAAGATGGAGCACGGTGGCCCCGGGAAGGGCGTCTCGATCCAGAGTGTCCAGGTTGGTGACGGTGAGCAGGGTCTGGCCGGCGGACGCGACCGCGTGGAGCACGGCTGTCTGCTTGCGCTGATCCAGCTCGCCGAGGACATCGTCCAGCAAGAGGATAGGGCGCGAACCTGCGCGGGTGGCGAGAAGGTCCATCTCAGCGAGTTTCAGACTGAGGGCCGCGAGGCGCTGCTGTCCGCGCGAGCCGTAAACCTTCATGTCGATGCCGTCTACGAGGAAGCTCAGGTCGTCGCGGTGCGGACCGACGAGCGACACGGCCGCTGCCCGCTCTCGCCCCTGGACCCGGCCCAGCGCCTGCATGAACGCAGCGTGGATGGCACTGAGAGCGCCATCGCCCTCGTCAGGAACACCGCGGAGAACCGCCGCCTCCGGATCGGCGATGCCGGGCTGATAGCGGATCTCCAGCTTTTGTCCCCATCCGCTGAGCTCACGAAACCAACGGTCCGCAAAGCCCGCCAGCGCCCGAATTGACCGCGCACGCTCCTGGAGAATGAAGGCGCCGGCGATGGCTAGCTCCTGGCCCCAGGCGTCGAGCGAGGGATCCGCCTGGCCCTGGTCGCGGGCCTGGCGCAACAGCTGATTTCGCTGCACGAGCACCTTGTTGTAGCGTTGGAGGGAACGGAGATACCTGCCGCTCATCTGACCGTTAGTCACGTCGAGATAGCGTCGCCGGCCGCTCGGCGAGCCTGCGACAAGATCGACGTCTTCCGGCGAGAACGCAACGACATTGATCTCCCCGACGAACTCCAGCGCTCGACGCGGAAGGCCGTTCAACCGAAACGTCTTGCTGACACCAGGCATTGCGCCATCGTCCGAGGAATCGATGACTCGCAGGAGCACGTCCGCGTGCGTCTCTCCGCGCGGCTGAGCGACGACGGCGCTGATGCGGGCGAACGCAGGCCCCGGATCCGAATCGCCCGCTGCGCCGGAGACCGCCGACCAGTAGATCAGCTCCCGGTCAGACCCGGCCCGAGCCGACTTGCCGGTGGCCAGGAGCTCAATAGCCTCGAGCAGGTTGGTTTTACCTTGAGCGTTTTCCGCCTGGATGATGGTTGGTCCATCGCCCAGGCTGAGCGCCAGGCGGCGAAAGCTGCGGTAGTTGGTCAACTGAAGTGAACGAAGGTACACGCCTCTTCCAGACACTGCCCGCCTGGGATTCTACGGGGCACAGCTATAATTGGCCCATGCCGTTCCTAGTGCCGGCGCGAGTCGGCGTTCTGGTTGTCACGTCGCTGCTCGCCCTCGGCATCCTGGGCTGCGACGCGCGCGCGGCGCGACAGGGTTCGGTGCCGCAGGCGTCCCAACCCTCGCTGGTCATCCACCGTGAGGCGGCGGGCCCGTTGGACTCGGATGATGTGGAGGGCCTCATAGCCCAGGAGCTGGCCCCTGAGCCGCTTCCCGCTACAGCACCTGGCGCGTTCCCCTCATACCCGCTGCCGGAAGGCGACCAGCCACCCCTGGGCCCGGGGCTGTTTCGGACGGGGTCCTTCGGCGCGCCGCTTCCCCGAAGCCCGGTGTGGAACCCTTCCGGAACCAAGCGTGTGGGGATTCAGGCGGGCCACTGGCTGACAAACGAAGTGCCATACGAGCTTCGGCGACTGTCGCCCGGCACATCCGGTGGTGGCTGGGCCGAGTGGGAGGCGAACCTGCTCATTGCACGGCGCGTGGCAGCCCTGCTCGAAGAGGCAGGCATTGAGGTGGACGTGCTACCCAGCACGATCCCGGTGAGGTACCGGGCCCATGCCTTCATCAGCATTCACGCGGACGGTGACGCGAGCGGCAGGATGCATGGCTACAAGGTCGCCCGGCCGGGTTTCAGCTCGATCCCAGAGGCGGATGACGAGCTGGTGGCCATGATGTACCGCGAGTACGGCGCAGCGACAAGGATGCCCCGGGACGCCGATGAGCACATTAGCCGCCGCATGATCTTCTACTACGCCTTCAATACTCGCCGCTACCACCACGCCATCGACCTCGGAGCGCCCGCGGCGATCATCGAAACTGGATTCCTGACCAACCAGGGAGACCGGGCCTTCCTCACGGGACAGCCGGATCTGGCGGCACGTGGGATTGCGAATGGAGTGCTTCGTTTCCTTGAACTCGAGCTCGGCGCCGGGCGATAGCAGCGCGCGAAAAGGGGCAGGGGTAATGATCCAGGAACATCCCCATGGCCACGTAGAGACGACCCCAGAGCTAGAAGCATACTACGGCGACCTGGATTCCGCGAACCTGGCGCCACTCTGGACAACGCTCGCGTCGTCCATGCCGGATGAGCCCAGGCCGCGTGCGATTCCTTTCCTGTGGAAATACCGCGCGGTCCGGCCGCACCTCATCCGGGCTGGGGAGCTCGTGAGGCCCGAGCAGGCCAATCGTCGGGTCATCATGCTCATCAATCCCGGCCTCAAGCGGGAAACTGCCGCGACCAGCACCCTCTATGCCAACATCCAGATGGTGCTCCCAGGGGAGATCGCCCCGGCGCATCGCCACTCCCAAGCCGCGCTCCGCTTCATCATGGAGGGAGGAGGCGCCTACACGGCCGTCGAAGGTGAAAAGACGTTGATGTACCCGGGCGACCTCGTTCTGACCCCGAGCTGGACCTGGCACGACCACGGCAACGAGACGCGCGAGCCCATCATCTGGCAGGACGGCCTGGATGTCCCCCTGGTCGGCGCGCTGGAGGGGACTTTCTTCGAGGCGTACGCGGGCGCGCAGCAGGCGTACACGCGTACGGTTGACGCTTCAATCCGGGCATATGGCCAGGGCGGCCTCCGCCCCAGCTGGCAGAAGTGGGACAGGCCCTACTCGCCGATGCTCAATTACTCCTGGGCGCAGACGCGAGAAACGCTCGACCGCATGGCGAAAGAAGCGCCCGGTACGCCGTGGGACGCCGTGTGCATGGAGTACGTCAACCCGTTCACCGGCGGGCCCATCATGCCGACCATCGGCGCCAACGCGCAACTCCTCCGTCCCGGGGAGCACACTCAGGCGCATCGGCACACCATGGACGTCGTGTATCAGGCCGTTGAGGGCTCCGGCTCGACCATCATCAACGGGGTCCGCTTCGACTGGGAAGAGCACGACATCTTCGTTATTCCCAAGTGGGCTTTCCACGAGCACGTCAATGCGTCAAAGAAGCGGAGCGCGTGCCTGTTCTCCTACAATGATCAACCTGTCATGCAGGCGCTTGGGCTCTACCGCGAAGAGGAGCTACTGGACAACGACGGTTATCAGGAGGTAAACGGGCTGTTCTCGGCCCAGTGATCCTGCTGACCCAACTAGAGCCGCCCCAGACCGCGTTGCGGGTGCACGCTCTGCCCTAGTCGGCGCCAACCGCCCCACTTGAACCCTGCGGTTAGCCAGGTCGTACGCCAGGCACGCTATCATTCGAGCGTCGTTCCGATGGAGAGTTGGCCGTGGATTCATTCCCCGAGACGCAAGCGCGGACGCAGATTGGCCTAGCCCGGCCGATCGTGGTCGGCGCGGCCCTGGTTGTCGTGCTGCTCCTGGTGGCAGGATCGATTGACTTCACCACCGAATTGTGGTGGTTCGACAGCCTGGGCGTGGCCAGCGTTTTTCTCACCAGCATCTATCCGCGAATGGTGCTATTCGCCGCCGGCGCGTCGCTCTTCCTGCTCATCTTCGCGGGCAACGTGCTTGTCGCCCGGCGCCTGGCCTACCGGGTCGAGGCGCGGCCCCGAGCGGTGGGCGCCTCGGGCACGTGGGAAGATCTCCTGGCGCAGGTGGGTGCTCAGATGGGCCGGCGCGGAGAATATACCCGGCTCATCAACGCGGCGGTGCTCATTGGCGGCCTCGTGCTGGCAGTCTTCATGGGGCTTCTGGCGGCCGGACACTGGCTGACCGCCCTCCAGTTCATCAACCGGAGCGGCTTCGGCGTGGCCGATCCGGCATTCGGACGGGATGTGAGCTTCTACGTGTTTACCATTCCGGCGTTCCGGGCGGCAGAGAGCTGGCTCTTCACTGGGCTGGTCCTCATCGTGCTCTCCGTGGTGGCGGTGTACGCCGTGGTTCTCACGTACGAGATGGCAGTCAACATCGGGGAGGGCGGCCTGCGCCTCCCACGCGGCCTCAAAGCACACTTGCTCGTCCTGGCTGCTGTCGCGTTCGTCCTGATCGCCGCCAACCACCTTCTCGACATGTTCGAGCTGGTGCGCTCGAGTCGGGGCGCGGCGTTCGGGGCGGGCTACACGGACCTGAATGCCCAAGTACCCGCCCAGTACGTGTTGACGGCAGCGGCATTGCTGGCGGCCGCGTCGTGTGTCGTAAACGCCGCGATGCCGGGGTTTCGCACGGCTATAACCGGCGCGGCGGTCTGGCTGGGCGCCGTCATCCTCGCCGGTTGGGCCTACCCGACGTTCATCCAGACCGTCGACGTCAGCCCCAATGCGCTTGACCGCGAGCGCCCCTACATCGTGAACACGATCGAGTTCACGCGCCAGGCGTTCGGCCTCGATCGTATAGAAGAGCGCGACATCGCCTACCAGGACGCTGTTCAGCCAACGGTGGCTAGCTCGGAGCAGGCAACGATCAACAACATCCGGTTGTGGGACCACCGCCCCCTCCTCCAGACCTACAACCAGATCCAGGCCATCCGCCAGTACTACCAGTTCCGCGACGTGGACATAGACCGTTACGTGGTCAACGGTGAGTACCGCCAGGTGATGGTTTCAGCGCGCGAGCTGGTGACCGAGCGATTGCCGCGAGAAGCGCAGTCCTGGGTCAGCCGACAGCTGCAATACACCCACGGTTATGGCGTGGCGATGGCCCCGGTGAGCACCGTGACGCGCGAGGGCCTGCCTGAGCTGTTCATCAAGGACGTCCCTCCCGTGAGCGCGCTGCCGCTAAGCCGGCCGGAGATCTACTTTGGGGAGGATACGGACCACTACGTCATCGTCCGCACGAGCACACCCGAATTCGACCACCCCCGCGGTGACGAGGGTGTCTTTGTCAACCGCTACGGAGCCGAGAGCGGGATCGGTGTTGGCTCGTTCTGGCGTCGATTCCTGTTCGCGGCCAAGTTCCAGGATCCGAACTTTTTGCTGAATACGAACATTCAATCCGACTCGCTTCTGCTCTACCGGCGCGACATCAGAGAGCGCGCGCTGCAAATCGCTCCCTTCCTTCGCCTGGACCCTGATCCCTACGTTGTCGTGGCTGACGGCGCCCTGTACTGGATCCACGACGCGTACACGATCACGGACCGCTATCCCTATGCCGAGCCCTACCAGCCTCCCTCTACGCAGCCGGGAATTCGCCGTCGCCCCTTCAACTATGTCAGGAACAGCGTCAAGATCGTCACTAACGCGTACGACGGGTCGATGCGCTTCTACATTTCCGATCCGTCCGATCCAATGGTCCAGACGTATCAGCGGATTTTCCCCCACCTGTTCTCTCCGCTCGATCAGGTGCCGCCCAGCATCCGCTCGCACTTCCGCTACCCGGAGGAACTTTTCCGCATCCAGGCGGAGAAGCTGGGCCTGTACCACATCCAGGATCCCCGGGTCTTCTATCTGCGGGAAGACGTCTGGACCATTCCCCAGGAGCTGTTCACGGACCGGCGTCAGCCCATGGACCCCTACTACGTGATCATGAGGCTGCCGGGCCAGCTGAATCCCGAGTTTCTTTTGATGCTGCCGTTCGTGCCCGGCAATCGGGACAACATGATTGGCTGGTTCGCGGCTCGCAGCGACGAGCCGCAGTACGGGCACCTGCTTGTTTACAAGTACCCGAAGGATCAGCTCGTCTTCGGGCCATTGCAGGTGGAGGCGCTGATCGACCAGCAGCCGCCGATCTCCTCACAGTTCGCGCTCTGGAACCAGTCGGGGGCGCGTGTGATCCGCGGCAATCTGCTCGTCATCCCCATCGGCCAGTCCAATCTCTATATTGAGCCCATCTATTTGCAGGCGAAGGAGAGCCCGCTGCCGGAGCTTACCCGCGTGATCCTGGTCACCGGCCGCCGCATCGTCATGGAGCCGACCCTGGAGGAGGCCCTCAATAAACTGTTCGGCGCGGCGGCCCCTTCGACGGCGCCCCCGACGCCGAGTGTGTCCGCGCCCACAGGCCCCGCGGCTGCGCGATCGGTCGCGCAGCTGGCCGCGGAGGCGCAAGACCGCTACCGGCGCGCTCAGGAGGCCCTGCGGGCGGGCGACTTCGCCCGATATGGCGACGAAATACGTCAGTTGGAAGAGACGCTGACCCAGCTCGCCCAGGCGGCGCAGTCGTCTCCATAGGCAGCTCACGTCTCGTCGTTCCAGCCCTCGTCGCTCTCGTTGCCCTCGTCTGGGGACTGACCTATGTCGTCCTCCGCGCGGGAATGCCGCACGCCCCTCCCTTCCTTTTCGCGGTGCTCCGTTTGGCCGGGGGAGGAGCGCTGATCATCGTCACTGCGCTGGCCCTCGGCCGCCCGTGCCCGAGGGGGGCGGCGCTCCACGGACTGCTCTTTGTCGGGGGCCTGCTGAACTACGCCGTGTTCTACGGTGGGCTCAACTACGGTGTTCTGTTCATCTCGGCTGGCGAGACGGCCATCCTCAATTACACGATGCCGTTCTGGATCGCGATCTTCGGGCGCATGGTGCTCGGCTACCGGCTCGGACCAACTCGGCTGGCGGGCCTGCTCCTCGGCTTCGTCGGCGTGGTGCTCGTCGTCGCGGACAAGCTTCGCCCAGGGGCGGAGCCAACCTGGAGCGCGTACCTGCTGGTCCTTGCTGGCGCGTTGTCGTGGGGCGCAGGGTCGGTTTTCTTCGTGCGGTATCTGAGCGGCGTGCCGCTGGAGTGGGCCGTGGGCCTGCAGAGTGTCTATGGAGCGCTTCCTCTCGCGCTCGCCTGGGCTACGATAGAGGGCGGACGCCTGCCGGAGCCAGTGTTCGCCTTCTGGCTCGCGCTGGCGTTCTCGGTGATGCTCGCATCGTTCGTCGCCCAGTTGGCATTCTTTAGCCTCCTACGTCGCCGCGAGGCCGCGGTGGTCGGGAGCTACATTTTCCTGGTACCCGTGTCGGCCGCCGTGTTCGGGCTCCTGCTCCTCTCCGAGCCGGTGACCGCGGTCGCCCTGCTGGGAGGGGTGTGCGTGCTCGTGGGCATCAGCCTTGTGAATCGTGCTGCGCCTCAGGTTGCCGAGCCGGCGACGCGTGCCTTTGCTTGATGGAGGCATACGGACGGTCGCGTTTCCCTCCATCAGCACCGGCGCCTACGGGTTCCCGATGGACCGCGCCGCTCGCATCGCCCTCCGAGAGGTCAGGGCCTTCCTGGAACGGAACCGGACAGTCGAGCAGGTGGTCCTGGTCTGTTTCGGCCCAGATGCATGCGAGCGCCATCTGGAGGCTTTGCGCGAGAGCTCCGATTCGGTATCGTAAGAGGGTCCGCTACTCCACCTCGGAGAAAGCGGGGGTGAGGAAGCCTTCCATGCAGCAACGAGCTACGAAGAGCAACGGCAGCGTGATCTCTATCCACACCGCCGCCGACGCGGGTGAAGCGATGGCCTCTGTCGCCGAGGTCCACGCAGTAGCGGGCCGCGGCCTCGAGGGGGACCGCTACTTCAAGGGGGCTGGCACGTTCTCCGACGAGCCCAAATCAGGCCGCGAGGTCACGCTCATCGAGAGTGAAGCGCTGGAGGCCGCCAGCGCCGAGGCGGGCTTCCCAATCCAACCCAGAGACAGCCGCCGTAATATCGTCACTCGCGACGTGGGCCTGAACGACCTGATTGGCCGAGAGTTCTGGGTCGGCGACGTGAAGCTGCGTGGCATCGAGCTATGCGAGCCGTGCTCCCACCTGGCCCAGCTTGCAGGCAAGTCACTCCTGCGCAGCCTTGTGCACCGCGGCGGCATTCGCGCAGATATCGTCGGCGATGGCGTGATTCGCGTGGGAGACGCGGTGGGGGCGAAGCAATAAGCGCCACGCCGCGGTCAGGACGGCGGCGACGGTAACCGAGGAAGTCCCCGGGCGAGTCTCGTCGCACTTGCTGCCGCGCTCAGCGGCCCCAACTGAGCGCCCGGTTCTGTCCCCTCACTTTAAGGCCCGGTCAGGCCGCCACCTCCTGGCCCGCCGCCGGCACGTCGTCGAGTGAGCGGTGCTCGGCGGCGAAAGTGAGTTGCCCGCCACTCGCGTCCACGTGCACCAGATCTCCCTCGGTGAACTCTCCCGCCAGGACGCGCTGAGCGAGCTGGTCCAGCAACATACGCTGGATCGTTCGCCGAAGCGGCCGGGCCCCGTATACGGGATCGAAGCCGGTCTCGGCGAGCAGGTCCTTCGCCTCGCCGCCCACGTCGATGACGATCTTGCGGTCGGCAAGCCGCTTATCCACGTTGCGCAGCTGGATCTCGACGATTGCGCGCAGATGGCCTCGTCCGAGCGGATGGAACACGATAGTCTCGTCGATCCGGTTCAGAAACTCGGGGCGGAAGTGGGCTTGCACGGCTTCCATGGCGCGGTCTCGAAGCTCGTCTAACTCGCCGCCCGCCGCCCCGGCGATCCACTGGCTCCCCACATTGCTGGTCATGATCAACACCGTGTTCTTGAAGTCCACCGTACGTCCCTGGGCGTCGGTTAGCCGTCCGTCGTCCATGACCTGTAGCAGCACGTTCAGCACATCGGGGTGCGCCTTCTCCACCTCGTCGAACAGTACGACGCTGTATGGGCGCCGACGCACCGACTCGGTGAGCTGCCCAGCCTCTTCGTACCCGACGTAGCCCGGAGGCGCCCCGACGAGCCGAGAGACGGTGTGCCTCTCCTGGTACTCCGACATATCGATCCGGATCATTGCCTGCTCGTCGTCAAACAGCAGCTCCGCCAGGGCGCGCGCCATCTCTGTCTTGCCGACGCCAGTCGGGCCCAGGAACAGGAAGGTGCCCAGCGGTCGGTTAGGATCCTGGAGGCCGGCGCGGGCACGCCGGATCGCGTTGGACACAGCCACTACGCCCTCGTCCTGTCCGACGATACGCTCGTGCAGCCGCTCCTCCATCTTGAGCAGCTTCTGGATCTCGCCTTCCAACAATTTCGTGATAGGGATGTGCGTCCAGCGACTTACGACGTCGGCGATGTCTTCCTCAGTTACCTCCTCGTTCAGGAGCGCCCCCTCGCCGTGCGCCTGCGCCAGGCTCTGCTCGCGCTCCTCCAGATCGCGCTCGAGGGCCACGAGTTGCCCATACTTGAGCTCAGCAGCCCGGGCGTAATCGGCCGAACGCTCGGCGCGCTCGATCTCCAGCCGGGTCTGCTCGATGCGCTCCTTGATCGCCCGGATCGACGAGACGGCGTCCTTCTCGCGTTCCCATCGGCTCCGCAGGCCGCCGGAGCGCTCTTTGAGGTCGGCCAGCTCGCGCTCCAGGCGCTCCAGTCGCTCCCGCGAGGCCTTGTCACTCTCCTTGCGAAGCGCCTCACGCTCAATCTCCAGTTGCATGATGCGGCGCTCCACCTCATCTAGCTCGGCCGGAAGCGTGTCCATCTCCATACGGAGCTTGCTGGCTGACTCGTCCACGAGGTCAATCGCCTTGTCCGGCAGGAAGCGATCCGCGATGTAACGATGAGAGAGGATGGCGGCCGCCACGAGCGCGGCGTCGCGGATCTTGACGCCGTGATGCACTTCGTAGCGCTCGCGAAGTCCCCGCAAGATCGAGATCGTATCCTCGACCGTCGGCTCATCGACGAGGACGGGCTGGAAGCGACGCTCGAGGGCTGGGTCCTTCTCCACATGCTTGCGGTACTCGTCCAGCGTTGTGGCGCCGATGCAGCGCAGCTCGCCGCGGGCGAGCATCGGCTTCAACATGTTGGACGCATCCATCGCGCCCTCGGCCGCGCCGGCTCCCACAACGGTGTGGAGCTCGTCGATGAAGCAGACGATCTCGCCATCGGACTCCTGGATCTCTTTGAGCACGGCTTTGAGGCGCTCTTCGAACTCCCCCCGGTACTTGGCCCCTGCCACCATGGCTCCGAAGTCCAGAGCTACCAACCGCTTGTCTTTCAGACCTTCGGGGACATCTCCGCGCATGATGCGCTGCGCGAGGCCCTCTACAATGGCCGTCTTTCCCACACCGGGCTCCCCGATCAGCACCGGGTTGTTCTTGGTCCGCCGAGAGAGCACCTGGATCACGCGGCGGATCTCGTCGTCTCGCCCGATCACCGGGTCGAGCTTTCCGCGGCGGGCCATGTCGGTCAGGTCTCGGCCGTAGCGCTCCAGCGCCTGGTATGTTGACTCCGGGTTCTGGCTGGTCACCCGCTGGCTGCCCCGGATCCGGGCCAGGGCCTGGAGGATCCGTTCCCGGGTGAGCCCGTAACCCTTCAAGAGGCGACCCGCGGCCCCCTTGTCACCTTCATCCGCCATGGCGAGGAGCAGATGCTCAGTTGACACGTAGTCGTCTTTCAGGGCCTCCGCCTCGCGCTGTGCGTTCGTCAGAAGGCCGCGGAGCCGCTGCGAGAGGTACAGTTGCCCGCCATAGACTTTCGGCAGGCGGTCGATCTCCCGACTCACCTCCTCAGCCAGCAGCTCAGGGCGCCCTCCATCTTTTCGAACTACCTCGGCCGGGACGCTCTCCGGTCCTTGCAGCAACGCGTAGAGGAGGTGCTCGGGCTCCACTTGCTGGTGACTTCGCGTCTCAGCTAGCCGCTGAGCCTGCACCAGGGCCTCCTGGGCGCGTTCTGTGTATCGTTGAATGTCCATTTCTATCCTTCCCGTCTCATGCTGCGGGTCAACGAACCGAGCCCGAATGGCGCTGGTTACTGATGGCCAAGGCCTGCTGCAATTGCTCCACCTGGGCCTCGAGGGCGCGTATGCGCTCGGTCAAGCGAAGAATGACCTCGACGCCGGCGAGGTTGACTCCAAGGTCGTCGATGAGGCGCCGTACCTGCTGCGCCCGCCGAATATCGTCCACAGAGTAAAGGCGGATGCGGCCCTTGGTCCGCGACGGGACGATCAGGCCCTGTCGCTCGTAGGCCCGGAGGGTTTGGGCGTGGACACCCAGTAAACGGGCTGCGACGCTGATGGCGAAGTACCCGACGCCTACGCTCACGTGTTCTCTCACTTGGTCACTCCTATGCCATGGCGCAGCTCGGCCAGGCGCCGAAACAGGCCCCGCTCCTCGTCGCTGAGATGGGTCGGTAGCACCACACTAGCCTCCGCATACAGATCTCCGCTGCCGCTCCCCGAAAGGTGCGGCATCCCCTGATTTGCGAGGCGAATCTTTCGTCCGTTCTGCGTTTCCGGCGGTACGCGGAGGGCGAGCTTAGTCCCCTTCAGCGTGGGGATCTCGACCTCGCCCCCGAGCGCGGCGATGTGGAGAGGCACAGGGACTTTGACGTGGAGGTCGTCCTCGACGCGCTGGAAGGTTGCGTGCGGTGCGACCGACACGACGAGATAGAGGTCGCCTTTCGGCCCACCAAAGGGGGAGGGGCCGCCCTCCGAGGCAACCCGCACACGCGAGCCCTCGTGCACGCCAGGAGGGATCCGCACCTCGATGCGGCGTGGCGCCCCCTCTGAAGTCGGCATGCTCAGAATTCGGGTCGTCCCCGCGTATGCCTCCTCGAGGGTTATCGTGAGTGGCTGTTCGATGTCCTGGCCGGGGATCGCGTCGCCGCGAGCGTGGCGGCCTCGTGCTCCAGTCCGGCCGAGAATATCTCCGAAGATGCCGCCAAAGCTGGTTTCCCCGCCGCCAAAGAGGTCCTCAAGTTCTGAAAGGTCCGCGTATGTCTGCCCGTGGAAAGCGCCAGATCCGAACCGTTGTGATCGAACCGCCTCCGCCTGTTCGGCCAGCTGCCAGTCGTGCCCGTAACGGTCGTACTTGGCGCGCTTGTCCTTGTCGGACAGCACCTCATACGCCTCGGACAGTTCCTTGAAGCGGGCCTCGGCGGTCTTGTCGTTGGGATTGACGTCCGGATGGTACTTGCGGGCCAGCTTGCGGTAGGCCTGCCGGATTTCCTTTTCCGAGGCGCCCTTCTTCACGCCGAGGACTTCGTAGTAGTCGCGCCGCGTACTGGCCACTTTTCCCGCCTGATGAGCCGGTCAACTCCGAAGAGCTGTCGCTCTCGACGGGATTATAAACCAAAGATTGATAGTGATGCTATCAAGATTAGTGCCTTCGGCGGCGTGCACTCGTGGGGAGAAAGCGACGGCGCCGCTCTTCTTCTCGGTACGCGGCGATCTCAGCAGGGTAGACCCGCAGCCGATACCGGACGAAGTGGACGCCGACTGCCACTACGGCGAGGAGATCGAGGACCGTCCAGAGGCGCTTGGAGAAGAGGGGGACGTTGGTGTACCGCAGCCCTATGATGAGGATTCCGAGCAGGCCCAGCCAGCCGGCGAGCGTCCCATAGCGCTCGAGGATGCGTCGATGCAGCCTGTTGCCGCGGGAGAGCCTTGCCGGGTTCAGGGATATGATGAGGCCCAAAAGGAACGTCACCACGAAGACGCCGAGAAGCACCAGGTAGATGGGACTGTCCACAGTCCGGGGGTCTTCCAGAAGCCGGCCCGGGGCGAGTTCTGCCAGCGGCGCCAAAAGTTCTTCCATGGTTCCCCCGAGAAAACGAGTCGTCGAATGTTACCAATATAATTTCCCCTGAAGATAGCAGCCCCACGCGGGAGTTGACGCCTTTTGCCACTAGAGGACGAGCTTGGCGAGCACCTTCGTGTTGCGATGCGCTCGGGCGACGCGATTCGGCGCGACACGATCCGCCAGCTGCGAGGCGCGCTCCACAATGAGGCCATAGCTGTTGGCCGCCCTCTTCAGCCGAGCGAGTCCGTGGCCGTCGTCCAGCGGCTCGTGAACCAGCATCGCGATTCCATTGCCGAGTTCTCCCGAGGCCGGCGGCCCGATCTAGTGGCTAAGGAAGAAGCGGAGCTCGAGGTGCTGCTAGGCTATCTCCCCGAGCAGCTCGGCCGAGAGGGAATTGCCATGGCGGCCTCTGCCGTGATCGAGCGAGTCGGCGCGACCGGCAGGCAGGACCAGGGAAAGGTGATGCGGGACCTTGCCCCGCAGCTGAGGGGAAAGGCCGACATGCGAATCGTGAGCGAGGTGGTCCAGGAGTTGCTGGGATAATGGAGGGTGGTGGCGACCCGACCGTCGTCGATCAGCGAGGGACGCCGAGACGAAGGGGCCGCGGCTCGCGCGGACGGGGACGGGCGGGAGCCTCCGAGACTTCGACGGCCGAAGCTGGCGCCACGCCCCCGGAGCCGGATACACCTGCCGAGGTGGCTTCGCCAAGTGTCGAAGGCGCGACGCCCGCTGAGGCGGGATCCGCGACCGCCGTCGATCAGCGAGGGACGCCGAGACGAAGGGGGCGCGGCTCGCGCGGACGGGGACGGGCGGGAGCCTCCGAGACTTCGACGGCCGAAGGTGGGGGCTCCGTGCACCCGGAGTCGGATACACCCGCCGAGGTGGCTTCACCAGCTGTTGAAGGCGCGACGCCCGAGGTAGCGCCCGCTGAAGCGGGAGCCGAGCGTAAGGAGCCTGCCCAGCGGCGCTCCGCGGCCGGGTCTAAGGCCGCGTCGCCAATTTCCGTGAATGTTGCCGTGCCACGCGGCCTGGGTCGACGCGTGAACTCCCGACTCATTGAGCGAGTGGTAAAGCTGGCGCTCGAGCGCGATGGCTGGTCGCGCCCTGCTTCCCTCGATGTCGTCATGGTGAGCGACGACGAAATGCGCGAGATCAACGCGACGCGGCGCGGTGTGGACGAAGCGACTGATGTTCTGAGTTTTCCGCTCGTCGAGCTGCGGCCGGGCGAAGGAGTGGCGGAGGATTTCTTCGTGCTTCCGCCGGAGCAGGAATTGCACCTGGGAGACGTGGTCATTTCGTTCAGTCGAGTCGAGACCCAGGCCGACGAGGCTGGCCACTCTCGTGAGCGCGAGCTTGCGTTTCTGACCGTGCACGCGGTGTTGCACATTCTCGGATACGACCACGACACAGAGTCCGGGCGCCGTCAGATGCGCCGACGTGAGGAGGATGTGCTTGCGGAACTCGGTCTGCGGCGCGACGGGTCTTGAATTGCGGACTGTGGAAAGCGAATTTCGGAATGGGGACTCGGGGATGAGGCGCGAGCGCGCCTGGCAGCGGTGGGTAGCCGACCCGCGGCGGCTCGCGGCCAGCTTCGGTTTTGCGTTCGAGGGGCTCCAGTATCTGGCTCGGACGCAACCGAACTGGCGCATCCACGTAGCCGCGGCGTTCGGCGCGGGTATCGCGGCGGGCCTCTTTCAGGTCAGTCCGGCTGAATGGGCAGTGCTCGTCTTGACGATTGGTCTGGTGCTCGCCGTCGAGGCTGTCAACACGGCGGTTGAGCGCGCTGTCGACGCGCAAGGAGGCCCCCCGTCGGTCATCGCGAAGCAGGCGAAGGACGTCTCAGCAGCCGCATCGCTCGTGGCGGCCGGGACATCGCTTCTGGTGGCGGCCTTCATCTTCGGGCCGCGGCTTGCGGGCGTGATGTAATCAGCCAGCGGACGGCTGCTGTCCGCACAGCCCGTGCCAGCGCCAGATGGCCGTGGCCCACGTAAGACCCGCTCCGAACCCGAGCAAACCTATAAGGGCGCCCGGTCGCAGCCGCCCGTCGGCTGCCGCGTCGCAGAGGGCGATCGGTACCGACGCGGCGCTCGTATTTCCGAATCTGTCGACGTTGGTGTAAAAGAGGGCCTCGGGCACGTCGAGGTTTCGCGCGATCGTCTGCAAGATCCGCACGTTCGCCTGGTGCGCCACCACAAGATCCAGATCCGTCACTCGAACGCCCGCGTCCGCGGCGGCTTTCACGAGAGCATCAGCCGGCGTGGTCGTTGAGAAGCGGTATACCTCGCGCCCATTCATGCGGATCGTGTTCTCACGGGCGGCCAGCGACTCCTGGGTCAGAGGGCTCCGTGATCCGCCCGCCGGTACCATCAGATGCTCGGCTCCCGATCCATCCGCACCCAGGACGAACGAAATCAGCCCTCCAGGATCATCGCTGGCGGTGACGACGGCCGCGCCCGCACCATCGCCGAACAGGACACAGGTGGTTCTGTCTCGAAGGTCCACGAAGGGCGACAGAGCATCCGCCCCAACGACCAGCACGCAGCGGTAGGCGCCGGTCTTGATGAACTGGGTCGCGGTGATGAGGCCGTACACAAAGCCGGAGCAGGCTGCCGACAGGTCCAAAGCCCCGGCCCGCTTCGAGCCCAGGGCAGCCTGCAGGAGGCAAGCCGCGGACGGGAAGAGCGGATAGTCCGGCGTCGAGGTGGCGACGAGGATGAGATCGACGTCGTCCGGAGGGACGCGCGCCTGCGCGAGGGCGGCCTGGGCAGCGCTGGCGGCCAAGGTGGCGGTTGACTCTCCCTCCGAGACGAAACGGCGCTCGACGATTCCCGTCCGCGTGCGGATCCACTCATCCGACGTGTCGACTAGGCTCGCGAGCTCGTCGTTGGTCACAACGCGTGAAGGGAGTCCCCTTCCGAGTCCCGCGATGCGGGCATAGTGGGCCGGCATCATCCCAGGTCGCTCGGCAGGAAACTGGCATCCCACGCCGACTGTTCGATCAACATGATCGGCGCATGCGCAGCGACCAGTTCTCCGCGTTGCGCGAGGATCTCCCGAACGACACCGGCAGCATCTGAGCTGACCTCGTTGAACACCTTCATGCTCTCAATGAGGCCGACGACCGACCCCGCTTCCACCAGATCGCCCAAGCCCACGAATGGAGATGCGCCGGGCGAAGGCGCATCGTACCAGATGCCGGTGAGGGGGCACCGCAGGAGGTGCAGCCCACTCGTTTCGCTCGGTTCCTCCTGGAGGGCCGGCCGCTCAGCGACAACGAGCCCGCTGATGCGCCGCAGTCGGATGCGAAGTCCTTCGACACGAACCTCCAACTCTCGCACGTCGCTCGCCTCCACGGAGGCGACGACCGAGCGCAGCGCCGCGCCCCAGGGAATCGGGCTCGTCACCCGGTTCCTCGATACTTCTTGAGGACGAGTGTCGTGTTATGGCCGCCGAAGCCCAGCGAGTTGGTGAGCGCAACCTCGACCGGGCGGCGGCGCGCCTCGTTCGGAATGTAGTCGAGGTCGCAGTCTGGATCCAGATTCTCGTAGTTGATTGTCGGAGGTACGATTCCCTGCTCGATAGCCTTAACGCAGACGATGGCTTCGACCACTCCCGCTGCCCCGAGCATGTGGCCAGTCATCGATTTGGTCGAGCTGATGGGAACCTGCAGCGCGTGCGGGCCGAACACGGTCTTCAGCGCGACGGTCTCGAGGCGGTCGTTGGCGGGCGTGGAGGTGCCGTGGGCATTGACGTAATCAACATCTGATGGATCGCACTCCGCCTTGCGCAATGCGATCTGCATAGAGCGGACAGCTCCCTCGCCGCCCTCGGACGGGGCGGTGATGTGGAAGGCATCGTCCGTGGCGCCATAGCCGACCAGTTCGGCGTAGATGCGAGCCCCACGCTCCCGCGCGTAGCTCTCGGCTTCGAGCACGACGGCGCCGCCGCCCTCGGCCATGACGAAGCCATCGCGGTCGCGGTCGAAGGGGCGCGACGCTCGCTCCGGCTCGTCGTTCCTGGTCGAGAGCGCCTTCATCGAGGCGAAGCCGGCAACACCGATGGGGAGGACGCCCGCCTCAGAGCCGCCGGCGATCATGACTTTCGCGTCGCCTCGTTTGATGATCTCGGCGGCTTCACCGAGGGCGTGGCCGCTCGTGGCACAAGCTGACACGACGCCGAAGTTCGGGCCGCGAGCGCCCGTTGCGATGGCGACCTGTCCGGCGGCCAGGTCAATGATGAACATGGGAATCAGGAACGGGCTCACTCGGTGCGGGCCTTTGGTGCGGAGGATTTCGATTTGTTCAGAGAGAGTGATGACCCCGCCGATGCCCGAGCCGATCAGCACGCCAACCTCTGTGGCGTTGCTCTCGTCGATGGTGAGGTCCGCATCCCGTATGGCGTCCCGGCTGGCCACAAGCGCGAACTGGCAGAAGCGATCGAGCCGCTTGGCCTCACGGTTAGAGAGCATCGCTTCCGGGTTGAAGCCTGTGACTTCGCCCGCGATGCGCACGTCAAACCCCGCCGTGTTGAAGAGGCTGATGGGGCCAATGCCGGAGTGCCCCTCGATCAAGTGGCTCCACATCTCATCGACGGTGCAGCCGAGAGGGGAAACAGCCCCCATGCCGGTGATGACGACGCGCTCAGCCATCATCACGTCTTGGGACTTTCACGCACGGCCGATGGCGCTTCGGACGAGGCGGCTCGTGGAGCGGGCGTCGAGGTCCTCGATGCGGTAGCAGGGGCCGCCGAGCCAACTCGCGAGGCGGGACGCCAGCCCGATGCGGAAGTGCTCGGCTTCCGTGTCCACCACCATCGAGTTAACGTCCAGCTCGCGAATCTTGGCGGACATGCGGCGCACGTCCTCGATCGGATCGCTGCCCTGCAAGGCCACGTTCGCGCGTCCATCGGAGACGACGATCAGGAGAGGTAGCACCCCAGCGTCGCGCATTCGCTCTTTTTCAAGCAGCTCGCCCGCCATCCGAAGCCCATCCGCGAGGGGGGTCCGACCGCCGGTGGGAAGCTGGCCGAGGATACGCTGGGCGCGCTGCACGCTGTTGGTGGGATCCAGCACCAGCTCCGCCTGCGAGCCGTGGAACGTGATCAAAGCGACGCGGTCTCGTTTCTGGTAGGCATCCGTGAGAAGCGACAAGATGGCGCCCTTGGTCATCACCATGTGGTTCTCGACACCCATGCTCCCGCTCGTATCGAGCACGAAGACGATGAGGTTCGAGATCTTCCGCTCGCGGACCTTCTCACGGATGTCCCATTTCTTCAGGCGGAGCGTGTTCCCTTCTGGCTCTGCCTCCTTGCGCTCAATCTGGTGCACGGCGGCTGCGCGCACGGTGGCGTCGAATGCCAGGGAGTGAGGGCGCTCAATGGGGATGGCGCCGCGAACGTAGCGCCCGACGGGCTCCGTATTCGTGACACTCGTGCGGCGCCCCAGTCGCTGGCGCTCGGTGGGTTTGATGAGGTCGGCGGCTACCTTCCGGACGCGAAAGGGCGCCCCGGGTTGATCAACCCGGGGCGCATCTCCTTCTCCAGCCTTATCCTCGTCGGCTGCCGACGCTGGCTCGGGGGTTGGGGTCGCAGCACCCTCGGCGGCGTCCGCCTCAGCCTTGGCGACCTGGGCTTGCACGCGGCGCTCCAGTTCTCCCGGGTCGCCGCTCGCGTCGTCGAAGGGCTGCCGCCGGCGACGGTGCGGCAGCGCCAACATAGCCGCGACGCGGATGTCATCTGTGTTGACCTCGGTGTGGCCCTGGTAGGCGGCGTGGGTCATCGCCGTCTTGTACATGACGATGTCTGCTCGCAGACCGTCCACTTCGAGGTCGGAGCAGATTCGCGTTATCAGGTCGAGCATGAACTCCGGCATCGTGACGCTCGGGAGAAGCTCAGTCGCGAGGCGCAAGTGCTCGCGCTCCTCCTCCTCGGCCTCCTGCCACAGCACGTTGAAACGCACGGGATCCGACTCAAAGGCCGCGCGCCTGCGCACAACCTCGGCCCGCAAGTGGGGCTCCCGAATCCCTTCCACCTCTGCCGTGAGGGCGAAGCGGTCGAGGAGCTGCGGACGGAGGTCGCCTTCCTCGGGGTTCATGGTACCGATCAGAATGAACTCAGCGGGGTGGCTGAAGGAGATCCCCTCCCGCTCTACGTAGTTCACTCCCATGGCGGCAGCGTCGAGCAACACGTCGACGAGGTGATCGCTCAGCAGGTTGACTTCGTCGACGTAGAGAATTCCCCGGTTCGCCGAAGCCAGCACGCCCGGATCGAACCGTCGAGCACCCTCCTTGACGGCGTGCTCAATATCCAGCGTCCCGACGACCCGGTCCTCCGTTGCGCTCACCGGCAGCTCGACGATCGGCACGTGACGCACGAAGGTCTCGAGCTTCCGTCCGCCAGCGCTCCGCTCGTGGCACTGGTCGCACCAACTGGCCGGGCGCCGCGGGTCGCACCCGAATGGGCAGTCGGCCATAGTCGGCTCTTCCGGCAACAGTGCAGCGAGCGCCCGGGCGGCGGTGGATTTCGCCGTTCCCTTCTCTCCACGAACCAGGACGCCCCCGATCTTCGGGTTGACCGCATTCAGGAGAAGGCCCAGCTTCATCCGTTCCATGCCGACCAGGGCGGTGAACGGGAAGATCGGTCGGCGGTTTCCTGGCACACACACCTCCTAGGCACGCGTTCGTTTCGTCAGGTGGGTATCAATGCAGGCACGCGAACGCGTCGCCGGTAAACGGCGACCCAACTATCGACCATGATACTCCACCGGCCAGGGCCAGGGGTCTCGAGAATGGCATGCGTTGCGCGACGCGCCGTCCCTGCTCACCGCCACGGCGGCCATTGTGCTACCGGTTCGCCTTGCGTTTTGCCTTGGCTTTCCTCGCCTTCGCGAGATGCTTGTGCCACGCCACTTTCTTGCGCTTGTTCATGTTCCCACCTTGGTAACGATGCGGCCTTCGATCGCCGTCGAGGCCGATTGTATCGGTGCCATAATAGCTGTGCAACGAGCGCGGAGGTCTCCTGTAATTATGAGGGGTGGCGCCCCTGCTGATGCCTCGCGTGCGCTGGGCGCCGTACTTATCGGACTACCGCTTGCGGCGCTGCTCGTTCTCCCTGTCTTCGCGCAGGGCCCGGTGCCCGAGAGCAGGGTGGCCGTGGTCGAGGCCCGGGGCGTCATCAACCCGGTGATGGCGCGATACTTCGATCGGGTGATCGGCGCCGCGGAGACGGACCGTGCCCCGCTCGTGATCGTTACGCTCGACACGCCAGGTGGGCTCGAGACGTCCATGCGGGAGATCATGCAGCGAATCCTCCGGGCGACCGTGCCCGTCGCCGTCTTCGTTTACCCCCCGGGCGCGCGAGCTGGCTCGGCGGGTGTGTTCATCGCTTACAGCGCGCATCTCGCGGCTATGGCGCCATCCACGAACATCGGCTCTGCTCACCCTGTTGCCCTCGGCGAGAGCGGGAGCGCAGAGCGGACTTCTAGCACACTCGAGGAGAAGGTTACGAACGATGCGGTCGCGGGGATTCGCTCGGTCGCGGAGCTCCGCGGTCGAAATGCCGATTGGGCCGAGCAGGCGGTGCGGCAGAGCGCCAATCTACCTGCGTCCGAGGCATTGCGGCTGAACGTAGTCGACCTGCTCGCCGAGGACGTTCCCGACCTCCTGCGCCAGGCCGACGGAAGGACCGTACGCGTGCTCACCAGCAACGTCGTCCTGGCGACGCGCGGGGCTGTCACGGAAGCGCAGGGGATGAATCAGCTCGAGCGGCTGCTCCACGTCCTGAGCGATCCGACGATCGCGTACCTGCTTCTCAGCCTTGGGGGCCTTGCGCTGATCTACGAGCTTGCAAACCCCGGCGCGATCCTGCCCGGGGTTGTAGGGGGTGTCGCCCTGCTCCTGGCACTCTATTCGCTCGGCACGCTGCCAGTCAACATCGCCGGCCTCGGCCTTATTCTGTTCGCGCTCCTTCTGCTATTTGCCGACCTGCTCGTGGGCGGGAGCGGCGTCCTCACGGTGGGAGGCGTTATTTCCTTCGCGCTCGGCTCGCTGCTGCTGGCTACCTCAGGCGAAGCGGAGGCGTTCTTGCGTGTGCAGCCTCCAGTCGGCGTCATCATGACGTTGACGTTCGCCGTGTTCTTTACTTACGTCGCAGGAGAGGTCGCCAGGTTGCGCCGGCGCCCCGCGTATTCGGGCAGAGGGACACTCCTGGGTGGCAGGGGGATCGCCAGGACCGAAGTTGGCAGGCAAGGGACGGTCTTCGTGGCCGGCGAGATGTGGCAGGCCTCTGCCCTCGACCCCGAAACCCCCATTCCTGAAGGCGAGGCCGTGCGCGTGGTCTCGGTGGATGGGCTGCATCTCACGGTTCGGCCGGACGAGGCCGGTGTATAACAAGCCCCATGAGCGCCATCGCCGCGGTGCACGCGCGGGAGATTCTCGATTCGCGCGGTAACCCCACTCTTGAGGTGGACGTGGTGCTGGAGGATGGCGAGGTTGGCCGCGCCGCCGTGCCCTCCGGAGCGTCGACAGGCGCTCACGAGGCACACGAGCTGCGAGACGGCGATCGAGGGCGTTACCGTGGTCTGGGCGTGCAGCGCGCTGTGGAGAACGTCCGCGAGCTCATAGCCCCGGACCTCATCGGCCACGCCTGTGACGATCAGGCAGGCGTCGACGCCCTCCTTATCGAGCTGGACGGGACTCCCAGCAAGGAGAAACTGGGAGCGAATGCCCTTCTCGGGGTCTCTCTGGCGTGCGCCAGAGCCGCCGCGCTGTGGATCGGCCTCCCCCTATACCGCTATCTTGGCGGAGTGAACGCCCACGTTCTGCCGGTGCCGCTGATGAACGTGCTGAATGGGGGCAGGCACGCGGAGGACTCTACAGACTTCCAGGAGTTCATGCTCGCCCCGCTTGGGCTTCCGTCATTCTCAGAGGCCCTTCGTGCCGGGTCCGAAGTCTACTGGGCCCTGCGCGACCTCCTGAAGACGAAGGGGCTGGCCACGGGACTCGGGGACGAGGGCGGCTTCGCACCGTCCCTCGGCTCGAACCGTGACGCCATCGAGCTGCTCGTTCAGGCCATTGAGCGGGCGGGCTATCAGCCGGGGGCTCAAATAGCGTTGGCCCTCGATGTAGCAGCTACAGAGCTGGCGGAAGACGGCCGGTACCGTTTGGCCCGCGAGGGGCGCACCCTGGACGCTGGCGGGATGATCGACCTGTACGCCGAGTGGACCGGGGCCTATCCGATCATCTCGATAGAGGATGGCCTTGCCGAGGACGACTGGGAAGGCTGGGCGGAGCTGACGCGCCGGCTCGGCTCCCAGGTGCAGCTCGTTGGCGACGACCTGTTCGTCACGAATGCCGAGCGGCTCGCCATGGGCATTCGCTTGGGGTGCGCCAACGCGATTCTCGTCAAGCTGAACCAGATCGGCACGCTCACAGAGACCTTTGAGACCATCGAGCTGGCTGGGGCGGCCGGCTATGCGGCCGTAATCTCCCATCGTTCGGGCGAGACCGAGGACACTTTCATCGCGGATCTCGCCGTTGCGTCGGGCGTCGGCCAGATCAAGGCTGGGGCGCCGGCCAGGACGGACCGAGTCGCCAAGTACAACCAACTCCTCCGTATTGAGGAGATGCTGGGCGCCGGCGCGCGCTATGCGGGCGCAGGCGCTCATTGGGGCAGGAGCTCACACCAAGTCACAAGCCCTGGAGGGTAAGCATGGCAGTACGGGTCGGCATCAACGGATTCGGCCGAATCGGGCGTCAGGTGTTCAAGGCCATTCGTGAGCGGCATGCCACCGCTCTGCAGGTCGCTGCCATCAACGACCTCATGGACTCAAAGACGAATGCCCACCTGCTGAAGTACGACACCAACTACGGCAGGTATCCGGGGGACGTGGCAGCCTCCAACGGCAATCTCGTGGTGGACGGCGAGACCATCAAGGTGTTCGCCGAGCGCGACCCCGCGGCCATCAAGTGGTCGGAGGTAGGGGCCGACATCGTCATCGAGTCCACCGGTTTCTTCACCGACGCAAAGAAGGCGGCCGCCCACCTCAACGGCGGCGCTAAAAAAGTAATCATCAGCGCCCCTGCCCGCGACGAGGATCTCACCATCGTCTTGGGCGTCAATGAGCGCGCGTACGACCCGTCCAAACACAACGTCGTCTCGAATGCGTCGTGCACAACCAACGGGCTCGCGCCAGTAGCCAAAGTGCTGTTCGACACGTTCGGCATCCAGAAGGGCTTTCTCACGACGGTGCACGCGTACACCAACTCGCAACGGCTGCTGGATATGGCCACGCCTGACCTGCGCGACGCACGCGCGGCCGCCATGAATATCGTGCCCGCGGCGACCGGCGCGGCGCGTGCCGTCGGTCTTGTCATTCCACAGCTCCAGGGGCGATTCAACGGCGTCGCATTCCGTGTGCCTACGTCCACTGTCTCCGTTATCGATTTTGTGGCGGACCTCGAACGGCCGGCGACGGTCGAAGAGGTGAACGCGGCCATGAGGCGCGCCGCGGAGGGCCCAATGAAGGGCATTCTGGCGTACACGGAAGAGCCCCTCGTCTCCAGCGACCTGAAGGGCGACGATCACTCCTCCATCTTCAGCGCGCTGGACACGATGGTCGTCGGCGGCAACATGGTGAAGGTGATCTCCTGGTACGACAACGAGTGGGGCTACTCGTGCCGTGTCGCCGACCTGGCCAACTTCATGGGCGGCATGATGGAGGGCTGAAGCGCCTGAAGAAGAAGACACTGCGGGATATCGACCTCGCCGGCAAACGGATCCTCACTCGCGTCGACTACAACGTGCCGCAGGCCGGCGATGGCTCGGTTGCGGACAACACCCGCATTCGCGAAACGCTCCCGACGCTGCGTTACTTGCAGGACGCTGGCTGCCGGATCGTGCTCGTTGCACATCTCGGGCGGCCCAATGGGCGCCTCGACCTGACGCTCACCCTGGAGCCGGTGGCGCGGGAGTTGGAGCGGCTTCTCGGCGCACACGTGGCGTTCGCCCATGATGCCATCGGCCTTGACGTCCGTGGCAAAGCCGCTGCCCTGGCGCCAGGGGAGGTCCTCCTGCTCGAGAACGTGCGGTTTCATCCTGAGGAGGAGGCCAATGACCCGGCGTTCGCGGCCGAGCTGGCGAAGCTGGGCGACGTTTTCGTTAATGACGCCTTCGGGACTGCCCATCGCGCCCATGCCTCCACCGCCGGGGTCGCCGCGCACCTGCCGGCCGTGGCCGGCCTGCTGATGGAGCGCGAGCTCGACGCGCTTGGCAATGTTCTCGAGAACCCACGACGCCCTCTGACCGCGGTGATCGGCGGGGCGAAGGTGTCGTCCAAGATCGCAGTGCTCGAGAACCTGTTGCCCCGAGTGGACGCGCTCCTCGTCGGTGGGGGGATGGCCTGTACTTTCCTCAAGGCGCAAGGGCTGGAGCTGGGCCGCTCCCTCGTCGAGGACGACCGGGTGCCGTTCGCGGCTCAGCTCCTGCGCAACGCCGAGGATCGTGGGGCTCGCGTGCTCCTACCCTTGGACGGAGTCTGCGCCGAAAAGATCGACGACGTCTCACCGCTGGTCACGGTGGGCGTTCACCATATGCCCAATGCCATGATGATGCTCGACATCGGGCCGAAAACTGTTGAATCGTTCGGGACGGAGATCTCGCAGGCGAACACGATCCTGTGGAACGGCCCTATGGGGGTATTTGAGACCGAGCGCTTCGCGGCGGGGACGAAGGCCATCGCGGACGCCATCACGGCGAGCGGCGCCACTACGGTCGTGGGCGGTGGCGACACCGTCGCGGCGATCGAGCGCTTCAGCGACCCCGCCCGGTTCACGCACGTTTCGACCGGGGGCGGCGCCTCTCTGGAGTTCCTAGAGGGCCGGACTCTGCCCGGCGTGGCCGCCCTGGAGGACAAGAATTGAAGCGGGCTACCTCGGGGAGATGAACGCGCCCGTCCGCGATCCCCAAACCGCACTCCGCATTCCAGTCGTCGCAGGCAACTGGAAGATGAACACTACCATCCCCGAGGCGGTAGCGCTGGTTGACGCCATGCTCGACGAGCTTCCGTTCATCCAGGGTGTCGAGAAGGTGCTCTGCCCGCCATTCATCTCACTCGACGCGGTCCGCAGCCGCGTCATGGGCACCGGCATTCTGGTCGGCGCGCAGGATGCGTACTGGGAGCCGAAGGGCGCGTACACGGGCGAGATCTCCGTCTCGATGCTCGCGGGGCTGGTCGACTACGTCATCGTGGGCCACTCGGAGCGCCGGCAGTATTTCCACGAGGCGGACGGTGACGTAAACCGCAAGGTTCGAGCCGCTCTCGACGCCGGACTGCGAGTGATCATGTGTGTCGGCGAGAGCCTGGCCGAAAACGAGATGGGCCACACGGAGTCTTTCGTGGAGGCGCAGGTGCGAGCGGGGCTGGCCGATGTTGGCGGGACCGAGCGTCTGATCGTCGCTTACGAGCCGATCTGGGCTATCGGGACCGGCCGTGCGGCCACTCCTGAGGATGCTGGGCGCGTGATCGGGCACATTCGACGGGTCGTCGAGAATCTGGCTGGCGCACGAGCGGCGAACGATCTCCGCATTCTCTACGGGGGTAGCATCACGCCGGAAAACTTCCCGCCGTTCGTCGCGCACCCAGAGGTCGATGGAGGTCTGGTGGGAGGCGCCAGTCTCCGGGCCGACTCGTTCCTCGCGCTGGCGCGGCAGGCGGCCGCGAGTTCAGGGGCGCACTAGCTGAAGACCTCTGCCACCGGGCACGAGAAACCGTGGGGGCATCGCCGCCGTCGAGGATATTCGCGGTCCCCACGAGGGGCGCTGAGGACGACATTCCTTGGAAGACCGGTCTTCATCGGTGCGCAACTACGATAGGGCCAGCGGAATTCTCCTCCATCCCTCGTCGCTGCCCGGACCGCACGGTATCGGGAACCTGGGCCCGAACGCGTTTCGCTTCGTCGACTTCCTCGCCGCTGCCGGCCAGCGCCTCTGGCAGGTGCTTCCGCTGGGACCCACTGGCCTCGGGCACTCGCCCTACGCGACTCGCTCCGCCATCGCCGGCAACCCGCTTCTGATCTCGCTCGAGCAGCTTCAGAGCGAAGATCTTCTAACGGAGCGAGACCTTGAGCCGGAGCCCAAGTTTCCGGCCGGTCGCGTGGACTTCCCAGCCGTGGAGCGCTTCAAGATGGCAGCGCTGCGACAGGCTGCGGAGACCTTTGCGCGCGAGGCGTCGCCGGAGCGCCGCGCAGCATTCGAGGCCTTTCGGCACGAGAACGCGCGCTGGCTCGACGACTATGCGCTCTTCATGGCCCTCCACGACGCGCACGGTGGGGGCTGGCAAAGTTGGGGGGACAGCCTCGCACGCCGGAACCCCGAAGCTCTCGCGAACGCGCGGAAGGTCCACGCCGTGCTAGTCAACCTGCATGCCTTCTGTCAGTTCGTCTTCTGGGAGCAATGGAGCAGCCTGAGGCGCTACGCTGGGGAGCGCGGCATCCACTTGATCGGCGACATTCCCATTTTCGTGGCGCTGGACAGCGCGGATGTCTGGGCCCACCCCGAGCTCTTCATCCTGGACGAGCGCGGGTTCCCCACCGTGGTCGCCGGCGTCCCCCCGGATTACTTCTCATCAACCGGCCAGCGCTGGGGCAACCCCCTCTACCGCTGGGAGGCCGTCGCGGCGGACGGCTATGGCTGGTGGATCGAGCGCTTCCGCGCCACGTTGCGGCTGGTGGACATCGTTCGGATCGACCATTTCCGGGGCTTCCAGGGCCACTGGGAGATTCCGGCTGAGTGTCCTACCGCCGAGGTGGGGCGTTGGGCGCCCGGGCCGGGGCGGGACCTGTTCCTCGCGACCCGCCGAGCGCTGGGCGACGTGCCCATCATCGTCGAAGACCTCGGCGTCATCACGGCCGACGTCGTGGCGCTGCGCGAAGAGCTGGGTTACCCGGGAATGCGGGTCCTTCAGTTCGCGTTCGACGACGGCCCCTCGAACCCGTTTCTCCCTCACAACTACCAGCAGAACACCGTGGTCTACACGGGGACCCACGACAACGACACCGCTGTTGGCTGGTTCGCCTCGTGCTCCGAAGCCGAGCGGGACTACGCACGACGATACGTCGGCTCAGGTGGCGACGACATCGCATGGGACTTGATACGGCTGGCGCTCGCGTCCGTGGCGGATCTGGCCATTGTGCCCGTTCAAGACATCCTCGCCCTGGGCGGCGAGGCGCGCATGAACTTTCCAGGCACCCCCGAGGGGAACTGGAGATGGCGCCTGTTGCCGGGCCAGCTCACGCCGGGCCATGCGGAGCGGCTGGCAGACCTGACCGCGGCGTATGGCCGCGGGCGGTCTTGAAAGATCAGCGGCGCCGACACCGGGCGACGAGATTGTCGCGAGACTCGATGAGCTGCACGCGCGGGAAGACCGCCTCGAGACGTGCGACTCGGGATGCCCGACGCTTATCCTTGAAGAAGTTGAAGGCGGCCAGCCCGCCCGGTGTGAGCAGCTCTCTGACACGCCGCAGGAACGGGCGGCCGAAGATCGCTCCCGGTATCGACCCCTTCGCAAAGAGGTCGACAGCAACGTAGTCGTACGGCTCGTGGGGGCGGGCGACGAACGCAAAGGCGTCGTCTTCTACCACGTTGAGGTTCAGCGAAGTCAGGCCGAACGCGCCACGGGCCAGGTGGAGGACCGCCGGGTCGTTCTCCACACCGGTAATGGACACGTCCCCGAAGCGCCGGGACAGCAGATGTGCGATCGTGCCGCCACCCAGCCCGAGGATCAGAGCGCGACCCGGCCGGACGTCCGGAAGCATCAGCGGCCAGTAGCCGGGCCCGAGGGGCCCATCATCCACGACGACAGACTGGACGACACCGCCGACGAAGAGAGCTGTTTGGCCCTCGTCTTCGCCGATCCATACCCGTGGCTCACCGGTCGTGGAGCGATGCGCGCTGACTGCGGCGCCGAGCCGGCCCGCTCGAGCGCTCGCTAGGCGGAACCCAGCGCTCGGGGCTACTTGTTGCGCCGCCGGTACTTCTTGAGCATCTTCCGGTACTTGTGGCGCCGCATCTTCTTTCGGCGCTTCTTGACGAGCGAACCCATGCGTTAGTGGCTCCTGGCTTATGCCGCGTGTCCCTCGGCTTCGGGGCGCAGTGTACCGGTGGGGCGAGGCTGCTGTCAAAAGATCGGAGCCTGCCAGCCCACCGCGGGGCCGAGGGCAATTCCCCCTGCGAGGAGCAGGCCGAAGCGCGCATGGAGTGCCGCGGACCCCCGGACCCCGGCGTTCAGTGGGCGAGGCTCCTCGGTGCTCAAGTACAGCCGAACGAGGTGGATGGGTAGAGGCGCCGTCAGAAGGGACACCAGCGCTGTATAGGGCAGCGACGCGGACGCTACCGCCGCCATAGGGATCGCGTACGCACCGGTTAGCAGCGCCGCGTACAGAACCAGGCCGGCCCGCCGCCCGAGCACCACCACTACCGTATGGCGGCCGACCTTGTCATCCGCTGTGACGTCTCGAAGGTTATTGGCGAGCAGAATCGACGCCACGAGACAGCCGACCGGGAGCGAGGCCCAGATAGCGGACGGCGTTATGGCGCCAGTCTGAATGAAGGAGGCGAGCCCCACGATGACCGGACCCATGAAGATGAACACCTCGAGCTCGCCCAGGGGCGTATACGCAACGGGGAGGGGACCTCCGGTGTAGACGTACCCGGCAGCCGCGCTTAGCAGCCCAACCGCGAGCACGAGGGGCGAGGTACGGGCCACGATGTACATTCCCAGCAGGAACGCCACAACGTAGCAGGCGGCCGCCATTTTGAAGACGCGCGGGGCGGGAACGAGCCCTCGTACGATGGCCCCGGCGATTCCCACCGTGTCCGGGGTGTCCAGCCCGTGCTTGAAGTCGTAGTACTCATTGAACATGTTCGTGGCGATCTGAATTAGAACCGAAGCCAGAAGCATCGCAGCGAACAGGTCGGGCGACCGAAGGCCAGTGGTCGCGAAGGCAACCGCCGTGCCCACCAGGACCGGCACGGCGGACGCTGTCAGGGAAAATGGTCGCGCGAGCCGCCACCAGACATGCCAGTCGAAGCGCTCAGGGTGGGCCGCTCCGAGCGCGGATTCGGTCATCCGGAGCACCGTCCGCGCTGTGTTAGGATGGATTCACTCTGTTTGCGAGGAGACAGCGCTATGTTCAAGGTCAAGGGGATCCGCTCCTGGAATATCAACGCCGAGAACCTCGACGAGATGATGAAGTTCTACCGCGACTTCGTCGGCGCCGACGAGGGTCGCAACGCCACCATTGGCGGCGTCACGGTGGCGCACGTGAAGCTCGGGGACTTGACTCTCGGGTTGTTCGACGCATCGGAGGGCCCACGGCCGGGCGTGCCGCATCACACGCTGGATATCGAATGGCCGGGCGACCTCGAGACCGTCACGAAGCAGCTCGAGGGCAGCGGCATCAAGCTGCAGGCTACGCGTCAGCACCGCGATGGCCCCGGCTACTCGCTGTACTTCGATGATCCCAGCGGGAACCGCATCGAGCTATCCACCGATCCAGACTAGGCCCTCGACGCCGACTGATTCAGGACACCGGGGCGGAAGCTCCTTCTATGCCGAGTTGGAACTGAAGCTCGTTGGGCTCTGTTGCAGGCAGGTCGCAGGCAAAGCCGCGGCAGACGTAGGCCGCCGCGCGGCCGTCCACGAGCCCTCGACCCTCGAGCAAGGGTATCGCCTTGGCCGCATTGACGTCGTGGGGACGCGCCACCGCCGCCGCCACGTTCGGCAGATAGTGCTGGTGAAGGACTGCCACGAGGGCAGCTGTGTCCGCGCGCTCCGGCTCTCCGATGACTGCCACCTCGAAGGGCGGACCGAGATAGTAGTCCAGGGCACACAGCAAGTTGCCCATTCCCGTTCCGTGCTGCTGCATGAGCTGGCTCAAGCCCGTGAGCGCGCTGCGCGCGAGGCGCTCGTACTCCGGGTTGCCGGTGAAGCTCCACAGCTTCAATAGGACGCCACACGCCAGCGACGTACCGGACGGCGTGGCATTGTCCCAGATGTCTCGCGGCCGAGCGACGAGCGGCTCTGCGTCTCGGGCGTTGTCGAAGAAAGAACCGCTCGCGTCATCCCAGAACCGCTCCACCATGGCATCCGCGATGTCCCGCGCCGTCGTGTAGCAGCGCAGGTCATGAATCGACTCGTAAAGCGCGAGAAGCCCGTCCGCGACACTGGCATAGTCATCCAGGTAGCCGGCGATCTTCGTCCTGCCGTCCTTATGGACCCGCAAGAGCTGGTCGTCGCGCCACATTTCGGAGATCAGGAAGTCCGCATTCGCCGCGGCGGTCGCCCTATCTTCCGGTCTCCCGAGCGCGCGCGCCGCCTCCGCGAAGGTTCGTAGCATCAGCCCGTTCCAGGCAGAGAGAACCTTGTCATCACGCGCGGGGGCGACTCGCATGGAGCGCGCCGCGAGGAGCTGCGCCTGGGCCCGGGTCATGGCATCGACGATCTCCGGCGCGGTCCGCCCGTGCCGGGCCGTGAGATTTGCCCCTTCGGCGAGTCCGGTCAGTATGGTCTTGCCCTCGAAATTTCCGGTCTCGGTCACGCCGAAAAAGTCGAGTACCAGCGGTGCGTCTGCGTGCCCGACAACCGCCCTGATCTCGTCGGGGGTCCACACGTAGTAGCTTCCTTCCACCCCATCGCTGTCCGCGTCCTGGGTGCTGAAAAACCCTCCTTCCTCGTGCACCATCTCGCGACGCACATAGTCAAGTGTCTCCTCGACGATCCGCCGATAAAGCGGCGAGCGCGTGACCTGGTAGGCATGGAGGTAGGTGCGAGCCAGCAGCGCGTTGTCGTAAAGCATCTTCTCGAAGTGGGGCACGAGCCAGCGGCCGTCCACCGAGTAGCGATGGAAGCCGCCACCGATCTGGTCGTAGATTCCCCCGCGGGCCATCTTCTGCAGCGTGGTGTCCACGATCTCGCGCGCCCGCTCATTGCCGGTGCGATTGTGGTATCGGAGGAGGAACTCCAGAGCCATGGCCTGCGGGAACTTCGGAGCCCGGCCGAATCCTCCGTTCGCTGTGTCGAACTGCGCCGCAAGCGACTCGAACGCCGCATCCAGTACTGCCCCGTCCAGTGCCGCCGAAGGCGCCGCGGCGAGAGTCTGTTGCCGGATGAACTCGGTCACTCGGCTTGCCGTCAGGTCGATGTCGGTGCGCTGTCCAGCGAACCCCTCGGCCACCGAGGCCAGGACTCGGCGGAAACCGGGGAGCCCTCCTCGGTCGGTGGGTGGAAAGTACGTCCCACCATAGAACGGTTTCCTCTCAGGCGTAAGAAACACGGTCATCGGCCAGCCACCCTGGCCGGTCATTCCCTGCACGGCAGTCATGTAGATCTGGTCCAGGTCCGGCCGCTCCTCCCGGTCCACTTTGATGTTCACAAAGTGGTCGTTCATCAGTCCCGCGGTTGTCGCGTCTTCAAAGGACTCGTGCTCCATGACGTGGCACCAGTGGCAGGCGGAGTAGCCGATGCTGAGCAAGATGGGCTTGTCCTCTGCACGCGCCCGGGCGAAGGCCTCGTCGCCCCACGGATACCAGTCCACCGGATTATGGGCATGCTGGAGTAAGTACGGACTCGTCTCGTGGATTAGTCGATTGGCCATCGTACGAGCTCCTGTGCGAGCCTCAGCGCCGCCTTCCTAGCATAACCGTTAAGCGGCTGCGCGGCCCGCGTGCGCACGCGGCGGTATACTTTCACTCCGGACATGCCCCCGCGGCCGCATGAGCAGTGCGCTTTGGAGGGAGAGAGAGATGGCTGCAGCCAACCTCGGCCTCGAGGACGTGGTCGTCGGCCCGTCCTCGGTCTGCGACGTCAACGGGAAGACCGGGCAACTCATCTATCGTGGCTACGACATCCACGATCTAGTCGAGCATGCGACGTTCGAGGAAGTTGTCTACCTCCTATGGCACGAAGACCTGCCGACCCGCGCTCAGCTCCAAACCTTCAATACGGAGCTTCAGGGAAACCGATCTCTCCCGTCAGGCGTGACCGATCTGCTGAAGAGCGTGCCCCGCGGGGCGGCCCCGATGGACGTCCTGCGGACGGCGGTCTCGCTGCTGGGGCTCTACGATCCCGATGGGCGCGATAACTCCATCGAGGCCACGCGGCGCAAGGCGGTTCGGCTCACGGCCCAGATACCGACTGTCGTCGCCACGTTCCACCGGATTCGCGAGACGAAGGAGATCGTGAGCCCCGACCCGTCGCTGAGCTCGGCCGCGAACCTGCTGTATATGATGCGGGGGGAGCGGCCGGACGACTACATGGCGCGCACCATGGACGTCGCCTTGAGCCTCCACGCCGACCACGAGTTCAACGCGTCCACCTTCGCCGCTCGTGTGACCATCGCGACGCTTTCGGACATCTACGATGCCATCACGTCGGCCATCGGTGCGCTGTCGGGGCCGCTCCACGGCGGCGCCAACGAGCAGGTGATGCGGATGCTGCTCCAGGTGGGCAATGAAGAGGCTGCCGAGCAATGGATCAGGGATGCGCTCGCTCGCAGGGCGCGGATCATGGGATTCGGCCACCGGGTGTACAAGACCGATGATCCGCGCGCGGTTGTGCTCAAAGAGATGTCGCGCGAGCTCGGCGAACGCACTGGCCAGCCGCAGTGGTTCCGCATCTCCGATAGGATCCAGCAGGTCATGCTCGAGGAGAAGGGCCTCTACGCGAACGTCGATTTCTACTCGGCGTCCGCCTATTACGTCATGGGCATCCCGATCGACCTGTACACGCCGATATTCGCGGCCAGCCGCATTTCCGGTTGGTCAGCGCACGTGCTCGAGCAGCTGGGCAACAATCGGTTGATTCGTCCGCGGTCCGACTACGTCGGCCCAAGAGACAAGCGGGTTGTGCCCATCGACCAGCGATGAGCTTTCCTTGAGCGCACCGATCATCGAGGTCGAGTCGCTCCGCAAAAACTTCGGGTCGGTCGTCGCGGTCGATGGCATCTCCTTCAGCGTGGACCGGGGCCAGGTCTTTGGGATCCTGGGCCCTAACGGCGCCGGGAAGACGACCACGCTGGAGATCATGGAGACGCTGCAGAAGCCGACTGCTGGCAGCGTCTGCATCGACGGGCTCGACGTGGAGCGCGACGCCTGGGCGGTGAAGTCGCGCATCGGCGTTCAGCTCCAGTCGTCTGGCTTCTACCCTGAGCTTACGCTGGTCCAACTGCTGGAAATGTTCGCCGCTCTCTACAACGTCTGGATCGACCCTCCTGCCGTGCTTAGGCGGTTCCAGCTCGAGGAGAAGGCCTCGACCTACTACAACAAACTCTCCGGTGGGCAGAAACAGCGCTTCTCCCTCGCCACGACACTGATCCATCGGCCGCTCGTCATCTTCCTGGACGAGCCCACCACGGGGCTCGATCCGCAGGCCCGTCTCAACCTCTGGGACCTGATGCGCGAGGTGCAGCGGGAAGGGGTGACGCTGGTCGTGACCACCCATTACATGGAGGAAGCGGAGCAACTATGCGACCGACTGGCCATCATGGACCGGGGACGGATCATCGAGACGGGCACGCCGAGGGCGCTCATCGACGACCTGCTGGCGACCGGCTTCCGGAAGCCCGCCATCCGCCAAGAGGCCACTCTCGAGGATGTCTTCCTGTCACTCACTGGCCGAATGCTGCGCGATGATTGAGGCACAGGGGGTCGCTGCTCGCGGGTCGGCGGAAGGCGGAGCTGGCACTCCGACGGGCGCAGCGGGTCAGCGCAAGCCAAATGAGCTGCGTGCCCTCGCGGCGCTTACGTACTACCCGTTCCTGGCGATGATGCGAAACGTCGCCACCTTCGCCTTCGGGTTCGTATTCCCCGTGGCTTTTATTTCGGTGTTCGGTCTCATTGGAATAGGACCAGGCGGGGCGCGGCTGGGGATCGTGCGCGACAGCGCCCGCGGACCGGTGTTCGACGCCCTCGAGGGCTTTCCGGCCATCTCCCTAGTTCACGGCGATCGGAGCGAATTGGAGCGCCAGCTCCGACTTGGGAAGATCGAGGGGCTCGTCGACATCAGCGGACAGCGCGTAGCGTTGGAGGTAAACGCCGCGAGTCCAATGAGCCAGGCCTCGAGGCTGTTCGTGCAGGGGGCGCTGGACCGTCTGAATCTGCAGACCTCCGGCGTTTCATCGCCGCCCTACTCACTCCAGGTGCAGGAGGTGGCGGGGCGGACCGATCGATACATCGACTTCGCCCTGCCGGGTCAGATCGGCTTCGCTCTGCTGTCGACGGCTATATTCGGCACGACGTTCGGCCTATTGTTCCTGAAGCACGCCCTCATTCTGAAGCGCCTGCTCGCGACACCTGTGCGAGGAATCACGATTCTCCTGGGGCAGGGGCTTGCTCGCCTGATCGTCGCTCTGCTGCAGACCATCGTCATCCTCGGCCTCGGGGTCTTCGCTTTCGGGTTCCAGCTTGCAAATGGGGCCACCACATTCGCGGCCATGGTCGCCCTATCGGCACTGGGGTTGATCATATTCCTCGGGTTCGGACTGTTCATCGCCGGCCGAACGAGCAATGAGAACGCGGCGTCGCCATTGACGAACCTCTTCACCCTGCCGCAGTTCCTGCTCAGCGGCGTGTTCTTTCCCAGCGATGTCTTTCCCGGCTGGGTGCGTGTTGTCGCAGAGAACTTGCCGCTCTCGTACTTCAACGTCGCAATGCGGCAGGTGGCCACCGAGGGCGTCGGAATCTCGGAGATAGCGCTACCGGTCCTCGGTCTGTGCGCGTGGGGTCTGCTGGCCTATGTCCTCGCGGCCCGAACGTTTAAGTGGGTGTAACGCGTCCGAGTCCGTGACATTTTGTTGACGAGTTTTCGTCGCGAACGCTATAAATGTAAAGACAATCGAATAGGTTCAAGTCCTTCAGGGCAAGGTGAGTCCGCTGTGGCGGATGATTCCTGACCGGCGGTGGCCCGCAAGTCGCATACCGGATTTTCCGGAACTGATCGCGGCGAGCGGGGAGCCCGCGAGCCACCTGAAGAGGTGGCATGATCTGGTCGAAAGCCAGGGCCGACGGTAGAGTCCGGATGGGAGAAGGCACGCGCGTCGCGCTCGGCGACTCGAGGACGCTGTGTGTCTTCGAGTCGTTTTTTGTTGGACCGGCGGACCTGTCGGCTCGGGCGGCCCGAAAGGAACGCTAGGAGGAGCACTGGTTGAATTACATGGAGGAGGCCCTGGTCCTGGCCGAAGGCGCACTCGGGTGGTGCAGCCCGAACCCGGCCGTCGGGGCGGTGCTCGTTCGAGATGGCCAGGTTGTCGGGACAGGGTTCACGCGCCCGCCTGGCGGGGCGCACGCCGAGGTTGTAGCGCTACAGGCTGCCGGACCCGCAGCCCGGGGGGCGGACCTGTACGTCACCCTCGAGCCCTGTGGCCACCATGGGCGCACGCCCCCATGCACCGATGCGCTTATCGCTGCCGGTGTCCGATCGGTGCACGCGGCCATCTCTGACCCAAGCCCGTGGGTCGATGGCGCCGGCCTGAAGGCGCTGGAGGCGGCCGGCATTCCCACGGTGGTAGGCGAATATCGCGCCGGGGCCGAGCGTCTCAACGAAGCGTACTTCAAATGGATCAGAACACGAACCCCATTCGTGACCTTCAAGTACGCGATGACCGCCGATGGCAAGATCGCCACCCGTACCGGCTCATCGTTCTGGATCACGGGCCTCGAAGCTCGCAGCCACGTCGCTCGCCTGCGGTCGAGGGTGGACGCGGTCCTGGTGGGTATCGACACTGTAATCGCCGACGACCCACAGTTGACCGCGCGGCCCGACGAGTTGTGCGATGGCGATCCGCACCCCGTCCACCAGCCCCTTCGCGTAGTGTTGGATAGCCACGCACGGCTGCCGGAGAGCGCGAAGGTTGTTTCAGGGGGGCTGCCGGGGAAGACGCTTCTCTGCACCACGGATCGAGCGCCCGCCGATCATCTTAGCCGCCTCGAGGCTCTGGGAGTGGAGGTTCTGGTTCTCCCCGCGCGCGATAGCCGCGTCGACGTATGTGCGGCCATGAGCGCCCTGGGTGAGCGCGACGTGACGTCGGTATTGGCGGAAGCTGGAGGCACGCTTGGCGCGAGCCTCCTGGCAGCAGGAGCCGTGGACAAGGTGCTCGCGTTCGTAGCCCCGAAGATCGTAGGCGGCCGTGACGCGCCAACCCCTGTCGAAGGGAGCGGCCTGGAGTTGATGGACCGCGCCATGGAGCTGCGTGACCCCGAGTGGATCGTGCTGGGTCGAGACGTGCTCATGAGCGCGTACGTCGACGATCGGGCTCTGGAAGCATAGGTGTTCACCGGCATCGTCGAGGAAGTCGGAACCCTTCGGTCCCTCGACCGGACAGTTGACGGCGTCCGCGTGTGGGTGGACGCGGCTCTCGTCCGAGAAGGGCTGGCTCTTGGCGACAGTGTGAGCGTAGACGGCGCCTGTCTCACGATCGCAGTGCTGGACGCCACGGGCTTCGCCGTTGGGCTCTCACCCGAGACGCTGCGGCGCACCACGCTAGGGACCGCGATGCCAGGAACCAGGGTGAACCTGGAGCGCGCGGTCCGCGTCGGGGACCGGCTCGGAGGTCATTATGTGCAGGGCCACGTCGACGGGACGGCGACCATCGCCGCCATGCGTGAGGAGGGGGATTCCCTGGTCGTCACTTTCGAAGCCCCCACCGCGTTGATGCCCTATATCGTCGAAAAGGGGTTCGTGACCATCGACGGGATTAGCCTCACCGTGACAGAGCGGAGGGGCAGCGAGTTCTCGGTAGCGCTCGTGGCATACACGCGGGAGCACGTGGGGCTCGCGCACAAGTTCCGAGGGGGATTGGTGAACCTCGAAGTCGACATTATCGCGAAGTACGTGGAGAGCATTTTGGGGGAGAGGCTGGGCGCGACGGCGCCCGCCTGACTGAGGGAGGCGAATTTGTCGCCGTTTTCCAGTGTTCCTGAGGCGATTCAGGACTTCAAAGCAGGGAAGTTCGTCATCATCGTCGACGACGAAGACCGCGAGAATGAAGGGGATCTCGCGATAGCCGCCGAGCACGTCACACCGGATGGGATCAACTTCATGGCCAGGTATGGTCGAGGTTTGATCTGCGTACCGATCATTGGCCGGCGCCTGGACGAGCTGGAGATCCCGATGATGGTGAGCACCAACACCTCCAGCTATGGGACCGCGTTCACGGTGGCCGTCGACGCGCGGCGAGGGGTGAGCACCGGCATCTCCGCCGCTGACCGGGCGCAGACGGTGCGCGCTCTCCTGGACCCCACCACAAAGCCCGCTGATCTGTCGCGCCCGGGCCACGTCTTTCCGCTGCGTTACGCAGAGGGCGGCGTCCTGCGCAGGACCGGTCAGACCGAGGCATCCGTCGACCTGGCGAGGCTGGCCGGGCTCTATCCGGCGGCCGTCATCTGCGAGATCATGAACGAGGACGGGACCATGTCCCGTCTGCCTGAGCTGGAGGCCTTCTCACGCGAGCACGACGTCAAGCTGATCTCGGTGGCCTCTCTCATCGAGTACCGCAAACGCACAGAACGGCTCGTTCGCAAGATTGCCCAAACGACCATCCCGAACGAGTATGGCGAATGGGCCCTCCACATCTATGAATCGTTGGTTGACGACAAGCATCACGTGGCACTGGTGCAGGGCGACATTGGGGGAGACCCACCCCCGCTTGTCCGTGCCCACTCGGAGTGCCTCACGGGCGACGTGTTCGGATCCCAGCGGTGCGACTGTGGAGTACAGCTCCACCTTGCGATGAGGATGATTCATCAGGAAGGCCGTGGCATCGTCCTCTACATGCGCCAGGAGGGCCGGGGGATCGGGCTCGTCAACAAGATACGCGCGTACCAGCTGCAAGACGCCGGCATGGACACCGTAGAAGCGAACGAGCACCTCGGCTTCCCCCCCGATCCACGCGACTATGGGCTCGGCGCGCAAATTCTGCTCGACCTCGGGGTCCAAAAGATGCGGCTGCTCACCAATAACCCGTCCAAGCGCGTGGGCATGGAGGCGTTCGGCCTCGAGGCTGTCGAACGGGTGCCGCTGATCGCCGAGCCGACGGACAGGAATCGGCAGTACCTGCGGGTGAAGCAGGACAAGCTTGGCCATCTGCTGGGTCTCGAATGACGTCGGGTCCAGCCCCTCGAGAATCCTGATGCCCGAGTACCGCGGCGCCCTGAGGGCGGACGGCAAGCGCTTCGCTGTGGTCGTCGCCCGCTTCAACGAATTCGTGACCGAGCGACTGCTGGCGGGCGCCAGAAATGCCTTTCGCGATCACGGCGTGCCCGACGAATGTGTGGACGTGGCGAGGGTACCGGGAGCGCTCGAGATTCCACTCGTAGCACAGAAACTGGCGGCGAGCGGCGGCTACGCCGCCGTGGTTTGCCTCGGAGCCGTGATTCGGGGGGAGACGGCCCACTTCGGTTACGTGGCGAGCGAGGCAGCTGCCGGCATAGCCGCCGCTGCCCGGCAGACCGGTGTTCCCATTCTGTTCGGCGTGCTGACGACAGATTCGACCCAGCAGGCCATCGAGCGGGCCGGCGGCAAGTCCGGGAACAAAGGGTACGACGCCGCGCGCGACGCCATTGAGATGGCCGGCCTGCTAGACCAGCTCAACGCCCTCTAGCGCGAAGGGATGGTCTCGCCGAGGCGCCTCTCGGTTCCTTGGCGCAGGCGTCCGATGTTGTCGGCATGTGCCGCGATGACGAGGGTCGCTATCGCGAGCACGTAGACAAGGATCTCCACCGGCAGATTCCCTGTTGCATAGGCCGCCGTCGCGATTGCCATCGCGGCGACCGTCCCCGCGAGCGACCCGAGCGAAACGTACCGGCTGGCGGCAACGACAGCGCATCCCAGAACGCACGCGAAGAGGAAGACCCAGAAAGCGGCCACCGAGAGCCCGCCAAGGCCGGTCACTACTCCCCTTCCGCCACGGCCCCGAAGAAATACCGGCCAGATATGCCCGACCACCGAGAGGAACCCTGCAATGCCCACGGCGACCTGGGTGCCGGCGATATGCTGCGCGAGCCCAACCGCAAGCGCTCCCTTCGCGAAATCGCCTGCGAGCACGATAGCTCCCGCCCCGACACCCATCAACCTCGCGGTGTTGGTGGCTCCAGTGCGCTGGCTGCCTGCCCGTGTAATATCGAGGTTGCCGTACAGGCGAGCCACGATCGCGCCTGTTGGGATACTCCCCAGCAGGTACGCAGCGAAACCAGCTATCGCGTGGGCAGGCACATCCACGGACCGCGCCCTAGCGAGCAAACATTCGGATTAGCTCGAGCGAGTCCTCAGTATAGCCGCCGGAGGGACTGGAGAACCGATGCGCGATCGCGTTCGGACCGTGGCAGTCGTCAACGCAGGGGGCTGGGGAACCGCTCTCGCTGTCAAGCTGGCGAATCAGGGATACGAGGTGCGCTTGTGGGCCCGCCGGAAGGAGCAGGCTGCCAGGATCGCCGCTGAGCGGGAGAACCGGGAGTACCTCCCGTATGTCACCGTGCCGCCCACAGTGCAGGTTACGAGCCACCTTGCAGCTGCCGTGGCGGACGCGGACGCTGTGGTGGTGGCTGCGATTGCGAGCTTCATACGCGAGTTGGGAAAGCGGCTTCGGCCGTTGATTAGGCGGGATGCACTGGTCGTCCACGGGGCGAAAGGGCTCGAGCCGGCAACGTGGAGGCGGCTCTCCGCAGTCCTGGCTGACGAGCTGGGGAGCGACCTGGGTGCCCGCATGGCCGTGCTCGCCGGGCCGAATCATGCCGAGGAAGTGGCGCGGCAGCTCCCCACAGCCGCGGTGATCGCCTGCGCGGACCCGGCTTCAGCGGCTGAGCTCCAGGCGATGCTGGGAACTCCCTGGTTCCGCGTGTACACCAACATCGACGTTATCGGAGTGGAGCTGTGCAGCGCCGCCAAGAACGTCATCGCCATCGCGGCGGGCATCGGCGATGGGCTGGGCTACGGAGACAACAGTAAGGCTGCGCTGATCACGCGCGCGCTGGCCGAGATTGGCCGTCTGGTTGAGCGCCACGGCGGCTCACCCGCCACCGTTGCGGGGCTCGCCGGCGTCGGCGATGTCGTGGCTACGTGCACAAGCCGACATAGCCGCAATCGCTGGGCCGGGGAGCAGATCGGCCGAGGTCGGTCGGCCGAGGATGTGGTTCGTAGCACCCAAATGGTCATCGAGGGCATCCCCTCAGCAGAGGCAGTAGTCTCGCTGGCTCGCGAGGCGGGAGTGGAAATGCCCATTTGCGAGGGGGTGTACCGCATCGTTTTCAAGGGCCAGCGGCCGGATGACGCGCTGCGCGAGCTCCTGGCCCGCGGCTCAACCTCTGAACGCTAGGGGCCGGACAGGTGCGAGAAGTACTCGTAGGCCATTAGCGCCAGATCGGCGGTCACCTGGGCTGCTTGTCGCTCGTTGGAGGAGCGATTGACGAGCACGACGACGATGAGGGTGGCATCCGATCCGTAGACGATCCCGACGTCGTGGACAACGCCCGCCAGGTTCCCGGTCTTGTGCGCAACGATCGTGCCCGGTGGCAGGAGGCGGGGGATTCGATCGTTGACGCGCTGTCGGGACAGGAGCCTGACCATTTCCGCGCTGGCCGCGGAGTTCAGGGTGTCGCCACGAGCAAGGGATTCCAACAGGATGAGCATGTCGCCCGGTGACGTGGTGAGGTCATTGAGCCGGATCCGGGTGTGCCGTAAGCCAAGGGCCTGCATTGTGCGTTCGATGTTCAGCGCACCCACCCGATCCGTCAGCAGCACCGCGGAGCTGTTGTCGCTGATGGTGATCATCCGCTCCAGGGCTTCCGCCAGGACGATCGTATCGCCGGCCTCGCGGTCGAGGGTTCCGAGATCGAAGGCGACGTGCCGGTCGGTGAGCACGAGTGATTCGCCGAACGATAGCCTGCCCTGCTCGCGCTGCCGATAGACCTCGTACATCACCGGCACCTTGAAGAGGCTGGCTGCCTCGTATTCGCCGTCCGGGTCGTGCAGCACGCCTCGACCAGTATGCAGGTCCTTGATGGCGATGCCGATCCTGCCCGATGCGCCGGCGAGCGCTGCTGAGACGCGCGCGTCGAGCTCCGGGTCGTAGGTGAACGAGACCGGTGGGAGCATGGCAGGCGCGATGGCCGCGACGCCGTCACGGCGGTCCGGGGCGGGGGTGCGGGCCGCGGCTGCCGGCGCCGGCACGGGGATTGCGCCCACGTCAATCAACGGGATCGACGTGATCGGTCCCGCCTCTGTGATGCCGGCCGCCTCCGCGGCGTCATTGAACCCGACCGCGGGCTCGTGGCCTGCCGGCAGTTGCTCGTCGCTCGACTGCGCAACCTGGGAGCTCGGCGGCCGAGATTCGTTTTTTAGCGCAGCGATGGTCAGCCCGATGGAGCACCCGATGATGAGCCCGAGGAGCCACGAGGTGCGGAATCGACGGGATGGGGGCCGACGCGGCGGTTGGCGCATGAATGTGGTGTCAATTGTACTATTCCGCGACAATCGTTGAACGGTGATGCGTGACCAGCTTCCTGGTGCGTGTCGCAGTGAACACGGGTGGCGTGCTCCTCGCAAGCGCCCTCCTCGGACCGGACTTGCTCCTGGTCGGCGACGTGGGAGCCGCCATTCTGTTCGCTCTGGTGTTGGGCCTGCTGAACGCTTTTGTGCGGCCGGTCCTGGCGCTGGTGACTCTGCCGCTAACAATCGTGACGTTCGGCCTCTTCGCCCTGGTGCTCAACGCCCTCATGTTCTCACTCGCCGGCCTGGCCGTCCCCACGGTGCGGGTCGGCGGGTTCCTTGGGGCGTTCCTTGCCGCGCTGATAATCGCGATCGTTAGCGCTATAGCCAATCGCCTCATCAGGTAGCAGGGACCCGGGAGAATCCGCGACGAGAGAAACGCGACGCCATTGAGACGGCTCTTGGCTAGCGCGTTGAGTAGAATGAGGTGGCGAGGGCTCGTCGGCGACTCGGATAACTCTCCGCGGGGAGCAGGCCTGGTGATCGACCTGATGAAGCTCCTCCGGCCAGGGATGCAGATCAAGCGCTGGGTTCTGCTCCTCGCCGTCGGAGTCGTACTCCTCAGCCTCGGGCTCGCGTACATCCTCGTTCACCTCTACCGCACGCAGCCGTTTCCTGAGGTGGCGGGTGTCGTCACCCTCCAGTTCATCGACCGCCCCGTTCGCGGCGTCCTCTTCATTGCCATCGGCTTCGCCTTTGGAGTCGTAGCCGTTCTACGGCTCCACCAGTCGCTGCTTGCAGCGTTCGTAGGCCGCCGGGACGGTAAAGTCGTCCAAACGATCTATAACTATCGAGCCCGCCAGCGAGGGCCGAAGGTCGTCGTGATCGGCGGGGGGACAGGTCTGTCCACAGCGTTGCGCGGCCTGAAGGAATGCACGAGCAACCTCACAGCAGTCGTAACCGTGGCCGACGATGGGGGCAGCTCGGGAAGACTCCGCCGAGAACTCGGCGTGCTTCCTCCAGGCGACTTTCGGAACTGCATGGTCGCCCTAGCAGATTCCGAGCCGCTCATGGAGAACCTGTTCCAGTACCGTTTCAATCACGGCTCTGCTCTCGAGGGCCACAGTTTTGGCAACCTGTTCATCGTCGCGATGAGCGAGGTTACCGGGAACTTCGAGCGCGCTCTCCAGGAGTCGAGCCGAGTGCTGGCGGTCCGGGGACGCGTGCTCCCCTCTACGCTGGCCGATGTGACCCTCTGCGCGGAGATGGATGACGCGGGTACGGTGCTGGGGGAGTCGAAGATCACCCTGAGCGGCAAGAGAATCAGACGCGTCTATCTGCAGCCCGGCAATGCGCCGGCCTGTCCGGAAGCAGTGCAGGCGATCGAGGAAGCTGACCTGGTCATCGTCGGCCCCGGGAGTCTGTACACGAGCGTGCTGCCCAACTTGCTGGTTGGGGGCATTGGAGCCGCCCTCCTCCGCTCCCCAGCACTCAAGGTCTACGTGTGCAACGTGGCGACCCAGCCAGGGGAGACCGACGGTTACAGCATCGGCGACCACTTTGAGGCGCTCCTTCGGCATCTGCCCGACAGCGAGACCACGTTTCACTGCGTGCTGGCGAACAGTCGCATGGGCCTGCCAATGCCCGCAAGCGGCCGTGTCGCGCCGGTACGACCCGACGGCCACGCCTCCGGGGCGTTCGAGCGGCTTATCGTTTTGGCAGATGTGGTAGACGAGACGAACGCCGTTCGCCACGATTCCACTAAGCTGGCTGACGCGCTCATGCGGCTCTACGAAGATCGGGGGGCAGTGGGTGCGCGCGGCCAGGCGCTGGTTCACGCCTGATCCTCCGCATCCATGACTCGCCGGAGTAACAACAATGCAGGCCTTGCTTCCCTACCTCAACATCGCTCAGATCCTCGTCTCAGCCCTCCTCGTCATTCTGATCCTGATGCAGACGCGCGGCACCGGATTGGCGGCGGGGTACAGCGCCGACACATCGATCTTTCGTACGCGCCGGGGTGTTGAGCTCCTTGTATTCCAGCTCACGATAGGCGTGGGGGTACTCTGGGCCCTACTGGCGATCGTGAGCGTTGTCGTTCCGCGCTTCGAGTCCTGACGCGAAGCTCGACGGGGCCTTGGCGCGGGCCGCGAGACCAGGATCGCGACGTCCACGGGTACTGCGGCGAAGGACGCGTGTCGCCAATCGGCGCGGCCGCGTGGGCTTGGTTGTCCTGCTCGTGGCGCTGCTGGGGGCCTGCGCTGTCATTGGCGCTGAGGAGCGTCCCGCTCCCGGGGGGATCTACCGGGAAGCCGTAGTTGGTCAGCCACTCTCGTTAAATCCCCTTCTGCACCCCGTTGACCCCGTCGCCCGGGATGTCGGCCGGCTCCTCTATGCCGGGCTCGTTCGCGTGGTCGATGGGGGGACGCTGGCGCCCGACTTGGCGCGGGAGTGGGCGATCGCGGGCGATGGATTGACCTACACGTTTCGGCTTCAGCCGCTGGCCCGCTGGCACGACGGCCAGGCCGTGTCATCCGCCGACGTGCTGGCAACGATCGCGTTGCTGCAGTCACCTAGTTACCAGGGTCCAGCGGAGCTGGCCGCGGCGTGGCGAGGTGTGCGGTTGGAAGCGCCCGATCCACAGATGGTCGTTTTTCGCCTTGATGAGCCATCCAGCCTGTTTCTCCACGCCTGCTCGATTCCCATCCTGCCCCGTCACCTGTTCGGAGCGGATGGTAAGGCCGACCTGCTGCGGCACCCCAACAGCTTCGCGCCGGTGGGCGCTGGCCCATTTCGGCTTCACTCCGTGGACGAGGAGGGGATCCGACTGGTCAGACACGAGTCGTACGCGGGTCGCCGACCGATGCTGGAGGAGGTCCATCTTCGGTTCTACCCGGACCGTGCAGCCGCGGAGCAGGCGCTCGGAGCCGGAGCGGTGGACGGCCTCGCGGGAATCTCGCCGCCGAGACTGAACTCGCTTGACCACGCAGACATGCTGTCAACACGCGAAGCCCCTCTCGACGGATTTCAGACGATGCTCTTGCTGAACCAGGACAATCCGGTGCTGGCCGACCAATCAGTCAGACGAGCAATCGCGCTTGGCCTCTCGCGGCGCGCTCTTGTGGATTCGGGCATCGTCGGGCACGCCGTGCCAGCGTACGTTCCGGTGCCCAGGTACTCATCGGCCTACAGCCTCGCTCTGGAGGTTGACGGCGACGTCGCCCGAGCGACCAGGCTGCTAGAAGAAGCGGGATGGCTGGGCTCGCCGATCCGGGTGCGCAACGGGCGCGAGCTGCGCGTCGAGCTGAGCGCGGTCGCGGAAAGCCGACAGGTCGCGCTGGCGGAAGCCCTCGCCGGCCAGCTCGGTGCACTGGGATTCCGCGCCACCGTCCAGCCTGTTGATTTTCTAGACCTGTTCAGGGAGCGGCTGATGCCCCGGCGGTACGATGCAGCCCTCATCGACGTGTGGCCCGGCGGCAGCGATCCGGACCTGTATCTGATGTGGCACTCGAGCCAGCGGGAGCGCGGGCTGAACTTTGCCGGATACGGGAGCGAGGCCATGGATAGGGTGCTGAGCCGATCCCGGACTGAGGTTGATCCAAGCCGTCGGCTCGAGGTGACGGCGGAGTTTCAGCGAATCTGGGCAGAAGATGTGCCCAGCGTCGTCCTCGCGAGTCCGCTCCTAGTTTACACGATTTCGAGCCAGATTCTCGGGGTCCGCCTCGGCACCGTCCCTGAGCCGAGCGCGCGTTTTCAGCACATCGCAGAGTGGTACGTGCGGACGCAGCGGGTGCCGACGATCCCCGGGTTGGGCGGCTTAGGAAGTTGAGCGGGTTCCCGCATAGTTACACGTTGACGATCACGACGCCCTTCGGCTCCAGGTAGTAATCCAGCGCCTCGGGGCCGTGCTCGCGACCCACCCCGCTCGCCTTGATGCCGCCGAACGGGAGCTCGTCGTACCCGTAGTGAAGCGAGTTCACCCAGACGTTGCCTGCTTGAAGCTTGTCGATAGCCTTATTGGCGTACAGCATGTTGTGCGTCCAGATCGAAGCGCCCAGCCCGTAGATCGAGTTGTTGGCTCTCTCAATGGCCTCGTCGATGTCTTTGAACCGAAAGATCGGGAGCGCGGGGCCGAAGCATTCCTCCGTGCTGATGCGAGCATCCTCTGGCACGTCTGTCAGAAGCGTAGGAAGGTAGTAGAAGCCCTGGTCGAGCTCGCTGCCCGACGGTCGTCCGCCGCCTGCGACCGTCTTCGCTCCGCGGCTCCGTGCATCCTCGACCTGCTCCTCCACCTCAGCCCGCTGGTACTCCAGATGGAGCGGCCCCATCCGGCTCTCCCTGTTCATTCCGTTACCGATCGCCTTCTTACTGAGCAGATCCGCAAGTCCGTCGATGAACCGGTCGGCGATGGACTCGTGCAGGAAAAGGCGCTTCACGCCGAGACACATCTGCCCGCAGTTGAAGAACCGGCCGATGTCGGCCATCTTGATCGCCGCATCGACGTTGGCGTCTTCCATGACGATCATGGGGTCGCTTCCCCCTAGCTCGAGCGTGACGCGCTTGATCTCACGGCCGGCCACTTCCATGACGTGCCTGCCCACCTCCGTGGAGCCCGTGAACGCGATGCGCCGCACGCGGGGGTGGCGCAGCAGTGCCTCCCCGACCGTGCTTCCGGCGCCCGTGACAACGTTGACGGCGCCTTTGGGGAGCGACTTCTTTCCATCGGCAAACACCGCCTTCTGGATCTGCTCAACGCACGCGAGCGTCGCCAGTGGCGTCGTGGAAGCTGGCTTGATGACGATGGTATTCCCGGCGGCCAGCGCGGGCCCCAGCTTCGTGCCCATGAGCGTCAGGGGAAAGTTCCACGGCACGATGCCCCCGCACACCCCGATAGGCTGGCGGATGACCATCCCGTATGCGCCTTTCTGGGGCAGAGGCACGTGGGCGCCGCGGACCTTGGAGGCCAGGCCGGCGTAGAACTCGAGGCCGTGCACCAGATGGTGAATTTCGAGATTGGCCTCGAACAGTGTCTTTCCCTGCTCCTGCGTCAAGAGCTGGGCGATCTCGCCGCCTCGCTGGCGAATCAGCTCGCAGGCTGAGAGCAGCGCCTTCCCTCGGTCTTCCGCTGTCGTGTCTGCCCACTCCTTGAATGCCTCCTCCGCGGCATCCACCGCGCGCTCGACATCCTGGGCCGTCCCCGCGGGCACACTGTCAACCACCTGGCCGGTGGCGGGGTTGCGCACCTCGTACGTGTCTTTGCTCGCGGAACCGACTTGCTCGCCGCGGATCAGCATTTTGGCCATAAATCGAACCCCCTGCAGGTCATGTCATGCCGAGATCATGTCATGCTGAGCGGCAGCGAAGCATCTGACGGCAGATCCCTTCGGCAAGCTCAGGGCAGGCTCTTCGCCTGCGGCTCAGGATGACAGCCACGGAATCGGGTTGACGCCGTTGTGGGCGAGACGATACCCTCACCTGTAGCGTGTGAGAACCGCTACAGCGAGAAATGACATATCGAGGCCAAGCCGCGAGATGGTCCGCCCCCAGGCGATGATGTTCACGCTCTTCGGCGACTACATTATGCATCGTGGCGGAGAGGTGTGGGTCGGCAGCCTGATCAAGATCGCGGCCGAGTTCGGCCTGTCCCAGCAGGCGGTGCGATCGGCGCTGTCCCGTATGAGCCAGAAGGGCTGGCTCAGGGCGCGACGCATCGGGAACCGCCCATACTATGGACCGACGGCCCGCACCAGGCGCCTGCTGGAGGAGGGCGAACGCCGCATCTTCGTCCGACGATCCGGGCCCTGGGATGGGGAGTGGCATCTCCTGGTGTATTCGATACCGGAGCGAAAGCGCGAGATTCGGGCCGAGCTGCGCAAGCAGCTCGCGTGGCTGGGTTACGCCCCGCTGAGCAGCGGATCATGGATCTGCCCGCACGACGTCCGGGCGGATCTCGACGCGGTCATCCAACGGTTGGGGATCGAGGGCTTCGTCGAGGCCTTCTGCGCGACGCACGACGGCCACTCCACCGATCGGGACCTCGCGGCGCGCTGCTGGGACCTCGATGGCATCAATCGACGCTATGAAGCGTTCCTCACGAGGTACCAGCCCACCTTGGCCGCATTCAAGCGCCGGAGCAACGTTTCGGACAATGAGTGCTTCGTCGAGAGGTTCCTGCTGATTCACGAATACCGAAAGTTTTTCTTTATCGACCCGGAGCTGCCACCAGAGCTGCTTCCCGACGTGTGGCGCGGATCGGAGGCGAGGGAGTTGTTCCACGCCTTCCACGGCCGTCTCGCCGAAGGGGCGAATCGGTATTTCGATTCTGTGTTCGAGGCCCCAGCCCAACGACGGCGGCGTTCGGTCTCAGTGCAAGCCCCCGCCGCGGTGCCGACGTGCGTGCCCGCAAACGGAACGAGGTGAAATATCGGGATGCCAGGCCGCCGAGAGAATGCTGAGGAATCTGGGAGGAAGTGAGAATGGCCGTCACTCTGGAGCGCGACAACGGCGTTGGGATCATCAAGCTGAACAACCCACCGGTGAATGCATATGACCATGCCGTGATGAAGGAGCTGGATGGCGCGATCTACGAGATCCGCTTCGATCCCGGCATCAGGGCAGTGGTCGTCGGAAGCGACATCCCCCGCTTCTTCTCGGCTGGGGCGAACGTTGCCGCCCTCAAGGAAAGTAGCGCGTACCAGCGGGCGGCGTTCGATCTGCACGCGCACGAGGTGCTAGCCAAGCTCGAGCGCACCCCGAAGATCATCGTCGCCGCCATCTCCGGCCACTGCCTGGGAGGTGGCCTGGAGATCGCCCTGGCCTGCGACATCCGCTTCATGACCGATGCGGACGCACGCATCGGCCTGACTGAGGCCAATCTCGGCGTGATTCCTGGAACGGGTGGCACGCAGCGGTTGCCACGGCTGATCGGGCTGTCGCGGGCCATCGACCTGATGGTCACGGGCGCAGCCATCGGCCCGCAACAGGCGCTGGAGCTGGGCATCGTGAACCGCCTCTTCCCAGCAGATGAGCTGTGGACCGAGACGATGGCCTACGCTCAAAAGCTGGCCAATGGGCCGGCCTTCGCGGTCGGGGCGATCAAGCTCGCGGCCGTGCAGGGCGCGGAGCTGCCGATGGATGGAGCGCTGCTCCTCGAGCGTGAGCTACTGAATCGCGTCTTCGCCAGCGACGATGCAGCGGAGGGTATGGCGGCGTTCCTGGAGAAGCGCCAGCCAGCCTACAAGGGCGAGTGAGCGAGCCGTGAGGCGCAAGCGAGCCTGGAGGGATGAGGGGTGAGCCGCGGGGGCAACGAGAAGCCCGGCCGGAGCTCGGGCCCCCGCGGCCCCTCACGCCCCATCGCTCATGGCTCGCGCCTTCTAACTTCGTTCGATGGCCAGGTGGCGTTCATCACGCTCGCCCACCCTCCCGTCAACGTGATCGATTTCGAGATGATCGACCAGATGACCGAGGCCCTGGCATCCGTGCGAAGCGAGCCCCGCCTGTGCGCCGTCGTCTTCCAGGCGCGTGGACCCGTCTTTTCGGCGGGAGTCGACGTGGGCTCGCATTTGCCGGAGACGGTCGAGCGAATGATCCACAGCTTCCATGGGGTGTTCCAACTCCTCGACGAGATGGCGGTGCCAACGGTCGCCCTGGTGCGCAGCCCCTGCCTCGGGGGCGCCTGCGAGCTCGCCGGTTATCTCGACGTGGTCCTGGCGACCGAGGGTGCCAGCTTTGGACTGCCGGAGATTAAGCTCGGAGTGTTTCCGCCCATTGCAGCAGCTCTGTTCCCACAGCGCCTCGCCCACCACGATGCCATGGGCTTGCTCCTCACCGGCGAATCCGTGAGTGCAACCGAAGCCGCGCGCATCGGCCTGGTCAGCAAGGTGGTTTCCGAGGCCGATGCTGACGCCGAGCTGCGGGGGGTTCTCGACAGTCTCCGCTCCAAGAGCGCCGCGGCTTTGCGGATGGTCAAGACCGCGACGCTGCGGGCGCGGCGGGCCAGCTTTCGCGAGCTTGTGGCCCCGTCGGAGGAGGTCTATCTGACACAGCTGATGGCGACCAGCGATTCAGTGGAGGGCTTGCAGTCTTTCCTCGACAAACGCCCGCCCGTGTGGCGGCACGCGTGATTCGGTGGCGCAGAGATCGCCCCTTGTGGCAACCTCAACATGTGGCGCGAGCAGAGCTTGACATCATCTTGCGCATGACCCGGGTGTGGGTCTGGACGATATAACGGAGGGGCGCGGTGGCCCGTGGCAAACCGATAGAAAAGTGCCTTGTCTGCACGAACGTTGATTGCGCGTCGCGCGGGTCGCTGGCTTTGCTCGCGGGGCTCAAGGAGCAACTCGCCGCGGCTGGGAGCCCGGTCGATGTCAAGTCATACCTGTGCTTCGGTGCGTGCCAGGATGGGCCGAACCTTGTGCTCTATCCCGAGGGCACCTGGTACATGGGAGTCAAGGAAGCTGACCTGCCGGAGATCGAGGCGCACGTCCTCGGCGGCGAGCCAGTCAAGCGTCTCACTGAGCGTGTTGATCCAGCCCTCCGTGATCTCATCCTGGAGATCCTCGAGTCCGGAATGGTCGAAATTTAGGGACTGCTGAAAAGGTCGGATTCCGCTCATCGTGAGCCTGTCGAACCATAGGGGCCCTTCGACAAGCTCAGGGTGAGCGGGTTCTTAAGCAGCCTGCCTGTGCGGGGAGATGCACGTGGAGCCGATCGTGCTCACCAAGGGTCGAGATGCCGGCCCCCAATCCTTCGACGAGTATCTTGCTGAGGGTGGGTACCAGGCCCTGGAGAGCGCGCGTGCGAGGCCACCTGGCGACGTGCTGGACGCCATCGTCGCATCCGGCTTGCGCGGTCGAGGTGGAGCCTGCTTCCCGACCGGGCAGAAGTGGTCCTTCGCCGCCGCCGAGGCCGACCCGGAGAGGTACGTGGTGGCCAATGGAGGCGAGGACGAGCCTGGGAGCCTGAAGGATCGCGTTGTCATGGAGAACTACCCGCACAAGCTTCTGGAGGGGGCGCTCCTTGCCGCCCACGCCATCGGCGCCCGGGAGGTGGTGCTCTACGTCAATTCGCTGTACGCGGACGCGATCCACCGGCTCGACGACGCCATCCGAGAGGCGACAGAGGCGGGGTATCTCGCTGGCGGCCGGGCGGGTTCTGCTGTCGGGGCGCGGATTCATCCGGCCAGCCAGGAATACGTGGCTGGTGAAGATACCGCTGCCCTTGAGGCGATCGAGGGGAAGAAGCCGCTGCCCCGCCAGAAGCCGCCGTTTCCCACCGGCGCCGGGCTGTTCGGCAAACCAACAGTGGTGAACAATGTCGAGACCTTCGCCTACGTTCCCGCCATCGTCCGAAAGGGCCCGGACTGGTTCCGAAGCCAGGGCACAGCGGACAACCCGGGGACCATGCTGTTCACGCTTCCGGCCAACGTCCGAAGGTCGGGCGTACTGGAGCTGCCGGTCGGCACATCTCTCCGCGAGCTCATCGAGGAGCACGGGGGCGGTGTTGCCAGCGGTAAGGCTATCCGCGGCGTGCTGCCGGGCGGCCCCTCCAGTGGATTCCTCATGGGCACCGACCTTGATGTCGCGATGGACCGGGAGCCGCTGACCGCCAAAGGCTCTGCCCTCGGCTGTGGCGTGCTGCGAATCGTGGAGGAAGGCCAGTGCGTCGTCGAGGTGGTCGATGAGATCGCGCGATTTTTCGCCCGGGAGTCCTGCGGGCAGTGCCCCGCCTGTGTGATGGAGACGAGCAACCTCGGAAAGATCATCGAACAGGTCCAGAAAGGGGCCGGGACAGCTCAGATGCTGGAGCAGATCCCAAAACTGGGCGCCTTTGCGCGGGGCAAGGGGTTCTGCAGCCTGATCTCGATGCCGATTCCGCCGCTCACCTCGGCCCTGAGGCTCTTCCCGGATGACTTCAGCTACCACATCGAACACCACTCGTGCCCCTTCCCCCGACCCCTGATCCCCGACCCCGCAGCCGGAGGCTGCTAGGTGCCCGCGACTCAGATCGCGTACCTGGGGATCCCGGGGCAATTGGTGCTGCTTTTGGCCATCGTCGTCGCCACGGGCCTCTTCCTCCGCGATGCGTTCCGCCTCTACCGCCTGGTCCTCCTCGGCCGCCCAGCTCCCCGCGCCGACCAGCCGTTGGAGCGCACGCGCGGGTGGCTGGTGCACGTGCTGGGGCAGGGACGGCTTCTGACTCGTACCTACCCCGGGGTCATGCACGCGCTCATCTTCTGGGGTTTCATCGTCATCACGCTCAGCACCGTCGAGCATTTCGGGCGGGCGCTCTGGGCCGAGTTCCGCCTCCCCGGGTTGAGCGGCGGTGCCCCCTTCCTCGTCGCGGTTGACGCGTTCCAGCTCTTCGTGCTGGTCGGGATTGGCATGGCTCTCTACCGGCGGGTTGCCGTGAAGCCCTGGTACCTCAATCTTAGCGGCGACGCGATCATCATTCTCAGCTTGATTACGACGCTCATGGTGAGCGCGTTCCTGGCCGAGGGCTTCTTGATCGCCGCGAACCCACGGCCCGACGTTCGGTGGTCGTTCGTAGGCTGGACCCTCGCCGGGTGGTTCGCTCCGTTCGGGTTCGATGCCAACCTGGCTGCGCACCGATGGACGTGGTGGGTGCACGTTCTCACGGTGCTCGGGTTCCTGGCCTACCTGCCGCACTCGAAGCACCTGCACATCGTCACAGCGCCCTTCAACGTGTGGCTCCGGAACCTGGCGCCGAAAGGGCGGCTCCGATATCTCGACGTCGAGGAGGCCATCGAGCAGGAAAAACCGCTGGGGGCCTCGGAGCTCACCCACCTGACGTGGAAGGACTTGCTGGATACCTACACGTGCACCGAGTGCGGCCGCTGCACCAGCGTCTGTCCTGCCAGTATCAGCAATAAGCCGCTCTCCCCAAAGGACCTCATACTCGACTTGCGTCACCACCTGCTGGAGCGCGGGCCCGGGCTATTGGCGAGCGCCGGTAGCCAGCCGGCGGCCGCTGCGACTCATACAGACGGGCTCGCAATGGTGGGGGAGGTGATCACCGACGAAGTGCTGTGGGACTGCACCACGTGCGGCGCGTGCGTCGACGCGTGCCCCGTCTTCATCGACCATGTCGCGAAAATCGTCGACATGCGGCGCCATCTCGTGATGGGCGAGAGTCGCTTCGGAAAGGACCTGCAGGGCCTGTTCGAGAACCTCGAGCAGACGGGCAACCCCTGGCGCTTCCCCCGCGCGCGCCGGGCGGATTGGGCAGCCGACCTCGGCATCCCCACGCTGGCTGAAGCGCCCGACGCGGACGTTCTGTACTGGGTGGGGTGCTTCGGAAGCTACGACGACCGGAGCAAGAAGGTGGCACGTGCCCTCTCGGGCCTCATGCAGCAAGCTGGGGTCAAGTTCGCCATCCTCGGCCAGGCGGAGACGTGCAGCGGCGACCCCGCGCGGCGCACGGGCAACGAGTACCTTTACCAGCTCTTCGCGCGAGAGAACGTTGAGACGCTCAACGCCGCGTCCGAGGCCGGAATCACAACCATCGTGACTGCCTGTCCCCACTGCTTTAACACCATCTCGCAAGAATACCCTCAGTTCGGCGGCAGCTACCGGGTGCTGCACCATACTCAGCTCCTCGCCGAGCTGATCGAGCAGGGCAAGCTGCGGCCGAATCAGGCGCGCGACGAGGCGATCGCCTACCACGATCCCTGCTACCTGGGCCGCTACCACGATACGTACGAAGAGCCACGGCGCGTCCTCACGGCCATCCCCGGAGTCGAGCTCCGCGAGATCCAGCCATGTCGGCAGAACGCTATGTGCTGTGGCGCCGGAGGCGGACACGCCTTCATGGATGAGACCAGAGGCCGCCGCATCAACCACATCCGGCTGGAGCAAACGATGGCGAGCGGCCCCGACTCGATCGCCACCGCCTGCCCCTACTGCCTTATGATGTTCGAGGATGCAACCGGAGCGAAGGGCGTTGCCGATACGCTGCCGGTCCGGGATGTGGCCGAATTGGTCGAGGCGTCGACGAGGACCCAGGACTGAGGACTCAGTCCTCGTCCGATGTGCCGTTTTCCTGACGGCCGCTTGTGTAGTGAGATATACTTCGGGTACGATTCGCAACCGGGAGGACCGAGGAGGTGGCGAATGTCTGAACGTTACGACCAGAAGGTAGACCTGGAAGACTTTGACAAGCAGGACCCCGAGTACAAAGACCTGCTGAGCCGCATCATCACGATCCAGGCCGACTGTGAGATCGGGGGGCCGCACCTGTACGTGGAGCACATCCTGCCGGCGGCGCCTTCACGCGCCATGGGGCTCGTCGTGGCGAGGACCGCCGCCGAGGAGATCGATCATTTTCGCAAGATGGCCTTGCTGGCTGGCCAGATTGGCACTGACGTCTCTCATACTCTGCAGTGGCCCAATGAGAAGCGCTACGTAGAGGCTTTTCGCACCCACATCACGACGTGGGAAGACTTCGCCGTGTTCGGTTTCCTCGTGGATCGCGTTGGGCAGTACCAGCTCGAGGAGTTCCTGGGCTGCAGCTACCAGCCTCTCGACCGCGCTGTGCGGACGATGCTCCCCGAGGAGGAGGGACACATCGAGTTCGGTACCACGACGACAGGGGAGTTGGCCGCCAAAGGGGGCGATCAGAAGCAGCGCATTCAGCGATCGGTGAACTACTGGTACGCGAAGGCCCTCGACATGTTCGGGAACTCGAATTCCTGGCGCTCAGAGCGGTTTCGCTACTGGGGCATCAAGCGGCGGTCCAATGCACAGGCTCGTGAGGACTATATGGGCGTCGTCGTTCCACTCATGCGGCAGATGGGCCTCGAGGTGCCGGACCCACAGGCGAACCGGTTGTACGTCTAGCGCCTGCCACCGCAACACGTACTTGGAGCAGAGCATGGTCGACGCTGCGCCCAATACCTACAAGCTCGATGAGCACCTCAAAGACATGATCCAGGCGGTGTATGGCGCCGTAAACGTTGGCACCGCTCACCTCAAAGACGACGAGCAGGTGGTGGTCGACAAGGCGCTGGAGGACTGCGAGGAAGTGCTGGACATGGTCATGGAGGGCCACGTAGAGGAGTGGGTCGCCTAAAGGAGACGCTGCCCTCTCAACAGCGTCTGCACCCTCGTTAGCCTCCGCGTCTGCCCGTGGTTCTCCTGTAGTCCGTACCCCGGTTGCCCGGTGGAGAGACTCGTTTGCACGTCATCGTGTGCGGCAAGGTCATCCCCGATAGTTCTGTAACCCTTGAGATCGATCCGTCCACAAGGCGAATGCGACGCAAGGATCTCCCCCACGAGCTAGACCCTGCGGCCGCAAGCGCCCTCGAAGAAGGCCTGAGGCTCACCGAGCAGCATGGCGGCTCCGTCACCTTTATTACCATGGGCATCGCGGATGTTACGGTGGGCATCCGACGCGCCCTCGCTATGGGAGCCTCGGCGGCGATTCACCTGTTGGATGAAGCCTTCGGGGGATCGGACACGCTGGGCACCGCGAAGGCTCTGGCCGCGGCGATAAAGCGAGAGAGCTACGATCTCGTGATCTGTGGCACCGAGAGCAGCGACAGCTACTCTGGAATCGTGCCCGTTCAGATCGCGCAGCTGCTCGGCATCCCGCCGGTGACGTTCGCGAATAAGCTCTCAGTCGATGGCAACGTGCTCACCGCGCATCGGCAGAGCGAGACTGGCTACACGGTCGTGACGGCCGAACTGCCAGCGCTCGTCTCAACCACGAGCGGCATTAACGAGCCCCGCTACCCGCAGCTCAAGGGCATTATGGCCGCGCGTAAAATCGAGATCAGGACCCACTCGGCCGCCGACCTGGGCCTCGGGCCGCGCGACGTCGGCGAATCGGCCGCGCGGGAGAAAGTGCTCGAGGTGGGGCCTCCGCCCGCGCGAGCCGCCGGGCGAGTCATCCACGACCAGGGCGATAGCGGCACCCAGATCGCCGAGCATCTGGCGTCCCTGGGCGTCATCTAAGCGTATGGCCGAAGCCATCTGGGTGTACGCTGAGGTTCTCGAGGGCGCCATCACCCCGACCACGCTGGAGCTGGTCACCAGAGCTGCCGAGGTCGGCACCGCGGAGGCAATCCTGCTTGGCGCAGCACCGGCCGACGCGGTGGAAACGCTGGGCGCCTATGGCGCCGCCACGGTGTATCGCTCTGACGATGCTGTGTTCGACGAGTTCCTCATGCTCCCGGCCCTCGAGACCGTATCCGCGCTGATCGAAGCCCGGCGGCCCGCCGTCGTACTCTTCGCGTCGAGCTATGCGGGGCGGGATCTGGCCGCGGCTCTGTGCGCCAGACTGGACTGTGGCGCGATAACCGATGTGGGGGATTTCCGCCTGGATGGCCGCAACGTCGAGGCGACGATTCCTGCCCTGGGCGGCTCGTATCTCACGCGCACAACGCTGGTCAGCGACGGCCCGAAACTCCTCCTCGTGCGGCCGAAGTCGTTCGAGCCCTGGCGCTCGGGGGGCATGGCTACCGTCGAGCACATAGCCCCCCCGTCCAGCAGCTCGGTTGGGCGGGTTCGCGTGGCGGAGCGCGTCACGGTGCCCGTGGAGGGCCCGCAGCTGGAGGGGGCGAGCAACATTGTCGCCGGCGGGCGCGGCCTGAAGTCGGCCGAAGCATTTCACATGCTGCACGAGCTGGCGGACCTGATCGGCGGCGCCGTGGGTGCCACGCGAGCCGTGGTCGATGCCGCGTGGGTCCCCTACTCTATGCAGATTGGTCAGACAGGGAAGACGGTCAAGCCCAATGTGTACATAGCGTGTGGCATCTCCGGGGCCATCCAGCACCTGGCGGGGATGAAGACTTCCAAGTCCATCATCGCCATCAACACCGACCCCGAGGCGCCCATCTTCAAAGTCGCCGACCTGGGTGTCGTCGGTGACGTCTTCCAGGTCGTTCCGCAGCTCATAAGCGAGATCAAGAGGCGCAAGGGCCTTGCCTGATATGCCTGAGGCGAGAGGCACGCGCCTCGCCCGCCCCGCCGTAAAGGGCACGCGGGTCAGGCATGCGTGACCCCTTCTGCCAGTCATCGCCGTTGGATTGAGCCTCTATGGACGACCCCGGCGCTATAGCGCAGGAAGCCCGGATCCAGGGTCGGGCTTTCGGTGCGCTCCGGCACCGCGATTTTCGGCTCTTCTGGGGCGGGGCCGCCATTTCCCACGTGGGCACCTGGATGCAGCAAGTTGCCCAGGGCTGGCTCATCTACCAGCTCACCGGCTCCGCGCTGGCTGTCGGGCTGAGCGGCCTGTTCCTCTCGGTACCTTTTGTCACCATGTCGCTGTACGCGGGAACGGTCGTTGACCGAGTTGACCGCAAGCGTGTGTTGGTCTACGTCGAAGCCCTGAACCTAGCGATCGTCCTGGCCGTCGCCATCCTCGTCGTCGGTGGCTGGGTGCAGGTCTGGCACATCTACGCCAGCAACGTCCTTCACGCGCTCGTCGGCGCCTTCGAGAGTCCCGCTCGCTCCTCACTACTTCCCCACCTTGTGCCGCGCGCTGACCTTATGACTGCCGTGAGTCTTCACACAGTCCTGCGCCGGGGAACACAGATCGTGGGGCCGGCCCTCGGCGGAGTCGCGGTGGCTACCGTCGACGTGGGCGGCACATACCTGCTGAATGCGAGCGGGTACGTTGTGCTGCTCGCCTGCTTGCTCGCGATGCGCGCCAGCCAGGTGCTGCCCGAGGGAGCGCACAGCAGCCCAATTCGGGCGGCTGCCGAAGGACTCGACTATGTGCGCCACCATTGGGTGATCGGGCCGCTGTTGCTGCTGGAGCTGGTGATGAGCCTTTTTGGCTCCTACAACCCCATGCTAGTCGTCTTCGCCCGCGAGGTGTTCCACGCCGGACCAGAAGGGTTCGGGCTTCTCCAGAGCGCTTCCGGGGTGGGGACTGTCATCGGGTCGCTCGTGCTCACGGCCGTCGGGAACGTCCAGCACAAGGGGCGGCTCATGTTGGCGAGCAACGCGCTTTTGGGCGCGTCAGTTCTGGCGTTCGCGTTCTGTCCCTGGTTCCTGGTCGCGTTAGCGTTTCTCGCGATTGCAGGAGCGGCGGACATCGCTATGGGGTCTACGCGAATGACGGTAATCCAGCTGCTGGCGCCGGGTCGCATGCGCGGGCGTGTGATGAGTCTGCATTCCATCACCACGCGGGGAACAGGCCCCTTGGGAGGCTTCCAGACCGGGACGCTGGCAACGTTCCTGGGCGTGCAGGCGGCCGTCGGCGTCGGCGCCCTCGTCTGTATCCTCGCGACGCTCGCGGTAGCCGTCCGCGTACCCGCGATCCGTCGCTTCGTCGGCACGGTGATGGACGCGGAACCGTCGGCAGTCCTTTCGGGAGAGGGCCGCGAGGACGGGCGAGCGGCCCTGGCGCCCTCGCCGCCTCGCGGCGGCAGAGGATGGGGCTGAGAGCGGTCCTGCTTCGCTCTTCCCTCGGCGGGGGAGGGGGTGAGGATGAGAGGCGTTCCCCACCAGTTGACTGGAGATTGTCGTTAGACTGCTCAGAAAGAAGGGAGAGGAAGAATGCGACTCGTAACCTTCCAAACAAATGAGCGGGAGGCGGGCGACGGCCAGTGGTTGGGCGCCGTCGTGGATGGAGAGATCATCGATCTTGCACGGCTGGCGCAGACGGGGGCGCACGCCTCGCTGCCCAGCTCGATGCTCGATTTTATCGCCGCCGGGCCGGACACCTGGAACCGGGCTCGAGATCTCATCGCCGACCATGCGGCTCGGTTAGATCACCTACCTGGAGGGGTCGTCTTCCCGACGTCGGGCGTGACGCTCCTGGCCCCGATACCCCGCCCCACGAAGAACGTTTTCTGCCTCGGCATTAACTACAGCGCCCACCTCGAGGAGTCGAACCGGGCCGCGGGCCGCGATCTGGCCCCGACGGTGCCCGTGTTCTTCACCAAGGCCATCACGTCCATCGTGGCCCCGGGCGCGCCCATCCTGTTCGACGAAGCAGTGACGGTGAAGTACGACTGGGAAGCCGAGCTGGGCGTCGTGATCGGCCTGGGCGGGAGGAGCATCCCGCGCGAGAGCGCCATGGAGCACGTGTTCGGCTACACCTGCTTCAACGACGTGTCAGCGCGGGACGTTCAGAACCTGCACGTCCAGTGGTTCCGCGGCAAGAGCCTGGATGGCACATGTCCCTTCGGGCCGTGGATCGTCACGGCGGACGAGATCCCGGATCCCCACAATCTCGGCATCGAATGCAGGGTGAACGGTGTCGTGAAACAGAGCTCGAATACGAGCTACCTGATCAACGACATCCCGGCGATCATCTACCATCTCTCCAACGGGCTGACCCTCGAGCCCGGAGATTTGATCTCGACGGGTACCCCCTCGGGAGTCGGGTATGCGCGCACGCCACCCGAGTTCCTGAAGCCCGGGGACATCGTCGAGGTTGAGGTCGAAGGAGTGGGCGTGCTGCGCAACCCCGTGGTCGACATCAACGAACCGTAAAAGGGGTTCGCCAAGCGCGAGAAGGCCACCTGGGCCTGGGAGCCGGAAAATGGTGTCCCCTGAGTCATTGCGCCGTCTGGTCGGCGGACGACGAAAGCCTTCCTGATGAGGCTTCCGCTCACCATGGCTGCACAAAGTTCGGGGGCACCCGCCGGAGGCGGCGAGACCCACCAGGGCAGTCAGCGGGCCGGCGACTCCGAGTGGCGCAGTTTTCTGAGCCACCTGGAGTGCACGGCCTGTGGGCTGCGCCACGAGGCTGACGAGCCCCAATCCGTCTGCCGCGCCTGCGGCAAAGTGCTTTTTGCCAGCTACGACTTCGCCGGGATCCGGCAGGCCGTCGCACCGCGCGCCTTTGCCTCGCGACGTTGGGACCTGTGGCGATACTGGGAGCTGCTTCCGGTTCGCGCTCCGTCGTTCGCGTTGACCCTCGGTGAGGGGATGACACCGCTGCTGCAGGCCCGCCGCGAGGCGGCGGCGGCTCTGGGCCTCGAGCGCGGGGATCTCTTGATCAAGGACGAGGGCCTGAACCCCACCGGCACGTTCAAGGCCCGGGGCATGGCGGTGGCGATTGCACGCGCCCGAGAGCTGGGTATCCGAGCCATCGCGCTGCCCAGCGCCGGCAACGCCGGCTCGGCGGCGGCGGCGTACGCGGCGGCCGCCGGGATGGAAGTGCACGTGGCGATGCCGCGTGACGTGCCCGTCGCCAACCGCATCGAGGCGGACGCATACGGGGCGGAAACGACCCTCGTCGACGGCCTCATCGACGAGGCCGGACGAGTGATCCGGGCACGCGCCGCGGAGCGCGGATGGTTCGACCTCTCGACACTCCGCGAGCCCTACCGCCAGGAGGGCAAGAAAACAATGGGGATCGAGCTGGCCGAGCAGGGCGGCTGGGGCCCCGACTGTCTGCCGGACGTGGTCATCTTCCCCACTGGCGGCGGCACCGGGATCGTGGGCATGTGGAAGGCGTTCGCGGAGCTGGAGGCGCTGGGGTGGATCGGGCCAAAACGACCCCGGATGGTTGTCGTGCAGGCCGAAGGCTGCGCACCCCTGGTTCGCGCGTTCCAGTTGGGCCTCGAGCATGCGGAGCCGTGGCCCAATGCGCAGACGGCGGCAGCGGGCCTCCGCGTTCCCGCCGCGATCGGCGACTACCTGGTCCTGCGCGCCGTCCGGGAGAGCGAGGGAACAGCCATCGCCGTGAGTGAGGAGGCCATCGAAGGGGGGCAACGACAGATGGCGCGGCTGGCAGGGGTCTTCACTTCCCCGGAGGGCGGCGCGACCTGGGCCGCGGCCCGAGCATTGCGCTCCAGTGGCTTTCTGGCGGGCGATGAGCGGGCGGTGCTGTTCAGCACGGGGATGGGGCTGAAGTACATCTGATTCGAATGTCCCCTGAGCTCGAACCTCGAACCACGGTCGGGTCACACGCCGCCAGATGGATGAACAGGCTCATCATTGCTCGTGCCTCTTGTTCTCGCACCGTCCGACCGCTTCCGGCTCGAACGCGAGCCAGAAAAGCCGACGCCGTTGCGGCATCAATCCTCCTCCACGAAACCGTGTGCCTTGAGGTCGCGCTCCACCCCTTCAAGGATGGCGCGGGCCTGAGCTATCGCAGCACGCGCATCTTCCCGGGTCGGTGGTATCCAGTCACCGGGGTAGCGGGCTCGGTAGGACCAACCCGAGAGAACTTGCAGGTTCGGGTGCTCATCCTTCACGGGCCAGCCCGCGGGGATGCGATTGCGAGTAGCGTCGAGGTCGTGGCTGAAGGGATAGTCAACCTGCAGAAAGACGAGCACGGCCTTCAACGCCTTCTCGGCTGCCTGCTGTGCTTGGTAAGCGGCAGGGTCGGGATCGAGTTCGGAGGCGGCCAGGTCAACCTCGGCTGTGCGGAGATCGAGTCGAGCCTGACGAAGCCAGCGCCGCGTCTCAGCTAGTCGCCCAATTTCCGTCACCGGCTTCACCTCCACATCCACGGCCCGTCGCGTCTCGTCCCACCGTACCGGCGCCGTCGCGTCGTATAGGAGCTTCCCCTCCCGCAGCGCGGGCCGGATCACCGTGCCAACGAGATCGCCTTCGGTCCCGATCTGCTCGGCGGTGACGACGATGATGTCTCGCGGGATATCCAGGTCCCGCGACGCGTCCCAAGCTGCATCCCGAGCAAGCCGTCTGTCGGCATCGTTCGAAACGACCACGAGCAGGTCCACGTCACTCCAGCGGTGAGCGTTCCCGCGTGCGTGCGAGCCGAAGAGGATCACTTGCAGGGGATCGACGGCGCGGACGATGCGCTCCACTGCCGTGACGATAGCCGCCGGCACGGGGGCCGGGACGGTGGGTGCCCAGGGGATTCCTGTCATTGCAGCGACTCCGCGTAGGAGAAGATGATATCGCCTGCCTCCACGTGGCCCTTCACCTCTGCTGGGCTGAATCAGTGGCGAGCCTCCGGTGCCTCCGAACCGATTGGCCGTCAGCTCTACGAATCCAAGCGTCAGCAGAAGTGTGACGAGTGAGAACGGCGGGAGGAAACCTGACCGAACGTGGCGTAAGGCGAATAGGAATACGCCTACCGGCGTGGCCACCGGAAGGTGCGATAATTTCAGGCAGGTCCGGCACAACGCGTGCGCATCCGCCGAGGAGGCGATAGTGACGCCCGACACCCGCCGACTGACTGATGACGAGTTGATCGCACGCTACATCGAGCTCAACCCGCGCCGTCCGGGGCGAGATCGCGCGCAGGTCCGGGATGCCGGCGTTGAGGTCTGGGCCCTGGTCGCCTACTACCAAGATGGCGCCTCCGAAGACGTCCATCAGGTCGCCCGTGCCTATGACATCCCGGTCGACGCAGTCCGGGCCGCGCTCGCGTACTATGCCCGCGAACGGGATCTCATCGACGCACGGCTCAAGCGACTCCGCTCCGCATAGCCTCCTTGGCCAGCATCTATCTGGATCACAATGTCGCGCGTGATGTCGCAACGGCCTTGCGTCTCAACGGTCACGATGTCCGCACGGCGCGTGAGATCCACACCGAGAACGTCGGCGATGACGAGCACCTCGCGCTCGCCTACCAGAACAGATGGATCTTCATCACCCACAACATCTCAGACTTCGAGTTGCTACACGACGGATGGAGACGGTGGTCGAGGCTTTGGGGGCTGAATGTGTTGCACCCGGGGATCCTCTGGAGCCAGGGCCGACTGCTCGGCAGATTGCGACCCTGGTTGACGAGCGGCTTGGGCTGGGGGCGCCGCTCGAGGGTGGGCTCGCAGTTTGGCGTCCCCGACATGGCTGGCGTCAGCGTTTGTGACGCAGGCCTGTCGGCGTGCTAGACCCCGGTGTGGACGCCTGCGGGAATCGTCGCTGGCGAGGCAAGACAGTTACTCAGCACGACCCCGTGAGTCCGCCAGACTGGAGCAGTAGGGACTGCAGAAGAGACGGAGTCGGGCATGTTACGGACCGGACGCTCAGGCAGAAACCCGGGGCCCAGTGAGCACGAGAGGAGAAACCCATGGAGCTGCTACCGCGCGACGACGAGCGCGAGGAACGCATCAGCATGGAGATCGTTGCCGACGCCAACGGCCCCGAAGAGCAGGCGATGGGCTGGTGCTCCTACCTCGAGACCGAGTTGTCCTTCCCCTTTCTAGCGCGATGCGTTCGGGCGCGTCGGACCTCTCCGCTCCGCGTCGGGGACGAGGTCGAGATCGTGGGCATGGCGCCCGAGGAGGAGTGTGAGCACGAGATGTTCGTGCTAACCCCCTGGGAGCGCAGCACGCTCGCCGTGCCCCTTTCGCAACTCGAGGGGATCGTCGTGAATCAGGAAACGCTCTGTGCGATTGAAGATTGGAACTACTGGGTTGGTCGCGGCTACGAGCTCTGAAGCTCGTCCACCACTCACTGGGTCCCTATTTGACGCTGGGTGTATGAGGTGGCTCGCTATGGCTACGCCAGGGGCACGCCCGCCAGGTAGCAGCCGATGCCAGCCAGGCTCCCCAGGATCAGCACAGGGAGCGTGTCCGCTTTGGTGAACACCAGAACGCCCAGGGACACCCCGAAGATGGCGACCGACGCGGGCGCTGTCACTAGGGGCTCCGCGAACGAGTAGCCCACGGCGCACAGCAGTCCCACGGCTGACGCCGTGATTCCCCGCGTGAGGCCGACGACCCACGGCCGCGTGGCGAGCCGCCGGTGCGCCCGCACCAGACCGATGGCCACGAACGGGGGGATCATCACGCCCAGGAGGGCGGCCACGAGGCCGGGGATCCCGCCCGCGTAGTACCCGATCGAGAGGACGAATTTGCCGTTGGGCCCCGGGCCGATTCGCCCAATCGCGAGGGCTGAGGCGAAATCGGCGCTGGTCAGCATGTGCCGTTGAAAGATGAGCTCGTCCTGGAGCAGCGGGAGCGGCGCCAGACCTCCGGACGACAGAAACGAAGCCTTCAAGAAGACCAGGAACAGATCGAGGAAGCCCATCCTAGGCCCCGCCGTCCGCCGGACGGAAAAGGAAGGCGCCCGCTATAGCGCCGCCGACGATCACCAGCGCCACATTCACGTGGGCAAAGGTGACGAGGATGAAGCTCAGTGCGATGTAGACGGCCATCAGCGCGGCCGGGAGTCGCTCGCTCCACGGCAGCCAGCTCTGCGCCGTCTCGACCGCGAGGGCGAATGTGAGCCCAGCCGTCACGGCGACCGCGCCTTTGACGGCGGCGCCTCCGAACGGATTAGCCGTCAGCTCCACGAAGCCAACTGTCAGCAGCAGTGTGACGAGCGAGAACGGAAGGAGGAAACCAACACTCGAAGCGATGGAGCCCCATACTCCGTTCAGGCGGTAGCCCACGATCACCGCGAGGGCACAGAGGTTGATGCCCGGAACGATACGGCTGAGGCCAAAATCCAGGCCGAATTGCGCGGAGGTGATCCACCCGCGGCGCACCAGCTCGTGGTGCATCGTGTAAATGGTACCGGTCCCGCCACCCCACCCCTGGATGCTGATCCTGGCGAACGCTAGAAACAGCTTCCACAACGGAACGTTGTGGACCAGGACGCCGATCTCCCCCGCATACGCTCGGCTGGCCATAGCTCACTCCCAAGAAGAAAGGCCCCGACTTCTCGGGGCCCTTTCTCGCTGGATTCTTGCGGGGTGGCCGAGCCACCACACAAGCGACGTGGTTTACGATCTGGCCCCCGCGACCGCTTCCTCCGGGGCGGGCAGCTCTTCCGGATTACGCGCGTTCTTCGGTCGCCAGCGCTTCACGCCGACGAGCCCGAGACAGGCGAGACAGATACGCGACTCCATCTCCCGAACGAGCTGATATGCGCCACAGATCGAGCAGCGCTGGAGGCCCGGCTTCCGCCGGCGCTTCTTGGCCATGGGCCCTCCAGTAGACCGCCCGTGGGTCAACGCATTCTAGCATGCCCCCGAACGACGAACACCTCAGATCGGCTCATCCTGACGGTAGGGGGCCCCATGGCGGAGGGCATATTCAGCCTTCGCCAGCTCGCGCCCGAGGTAGGCCGCATGGTCCAGGCGGGAGACGAGGCCCCATTCGATGAGCGCGCTGCACATCGACTCGGCGTCGCCGGCCGCGATGCGATGCGCGAGAGCACCATCCTCTCCGTAGTGCTCCACCAGCAGTCTGCCGGCGGCACGATCGACGAGCACGACGAAGAAGCCCTGCGGGTCGTGCTCCGCGAGGCGAAACCGCCGGCTTGGAGCGACGATCGGCTCTACGCGCGGCAGCTCGACGTGCTCCTCGAAAGCGCCTGGGTCGTCGGCCTGGCACCGATCCACCTGGTCGGCGATGCGCGCAACCTCGTTGACGCCGACCAGGTCGCACAGCCGCACCTGGCGTCGCACGGCCTCCACGTGCTCGGCCGCGAGGTTCCTGAGACGCGCCCTCCTGCTGCGGGCGTCGCGGATCGTGCCGTCAGGCGCGAGGCCGCTCTCGAAGAGGGCGCGAAGCGCCTGACCCTGATATCGTCCCCTGCTCTCGTCACCACACACGACGAGCCATCGGATCCGCGGGCGCTCGAGCAACGTCGTCAGCATCTGCTCGATGCCGATGTTTTCGGTTTCCAGCGGGCCGATGATGGCCACTCTCGCGGCGATCGGACTTCCGGCCAGCTCGTCCAGGAGATCAGGGCTCGATAGCGTGCAAATGGCCACTGGGCTGTCGGCGTTGCACCCAACGAACGAGGGGCCGAATTCCGGTTTCACGTTCACACCTACGGTTGGGGGACTGGCGGTCAGGAAACCGCGGGAACCCCTGCCAGCTCCGCCGGCACCGCGTCTGGCTTGCGGGCATCCCGTCGATACTGCATGAGGTACAGGTCGCGGTAGAGTCCGTCCTGGGCGAGCAGCTCGCGGTGAGTGCCACGTTGCACCACCTGGCCATGGTCGATGACCAGGACCACGTCGGCGTTTCGAATCGTGGACAGTCGGTGCGCTATCACGAACGATGTCCGCCCATCCAGCAGGCGCGCGAGGGCGGCCTGGATGAGCACTTCGGTTCGCGTATCGACGCTGGCCGTCGCCTCATCGAGGATCAAGATGCGGGGGTTGGCCAGGACTGCGCGGGCGAATGCGATGAGCTGTCGCTGGCCCTGAGAGTAGTTCTGGCCCCGCTCGTAGACCTCGGTGTTGTACCCATCGGGCAGACGGGCGATGAACTCGTGGGCATTAGCCAGCTTAGCGGCGTCGACGACCTCTTCGTCCGTGGCTTCGAGGCGCCCGAATCGGATGTTGTCCGCGATGGTGCCGGTGAAGAGGAATGGGTCCTGAGGGACCAGCCCCATCTGTCGCCGCAGCGACGCCATGGTGACGTCGCGGATGTCTATCCCGTCGATGAGGATGCGTCCGCCCCGCACGTCGTAGAACCGAGCCAACAGGCTGGCGATCGACGTCTTGCCGGCGCCGGTTGGCCCCACCAGGGCGATAGTCTGGCCTGGCTGCGCCGCGAACGATACGTCCGTCAGCACCGGGACATCGTCGCGGTAGCTGAGCTGCACGCTGTCAAACTCCACATGTCCTTTGATGGGGGGCATCGACCGGGCATCAGGCGGATCATCCACGTCGACGGCGTAGTCCAGCAGCTCGAAGATTTTCTGCCCGGCTGCCATGGACTGCTGAAAGTGCGTGTAGACCATGCTCAGCTCGCGGATAGGCTGGAAGAAGCGAGTAACGTACGTGAGGAAGGCGACCACAACGCCAACCGTGATCTCGCCGCTTACCACCGACAGCGCTCCGAACCAGAGCACGATAGCGGTGGCGAGCATGCCTATGAACTCGACCACGGGTGGAAAGGCGCTCGAGAGCGCCTGTGCCCACAGGTTTGCCCGGAGATTGCCGCGGTTGATCTCGTCGAAGCGATTCTGGCTCACCTGTTCGCGGGCGAACGCCTGCACCACGCGGATACCCGACACGTTCTCCTGAAAGCCGGCAGCGACCTCGCCGATCGTCTCCCGAGTGCGCAGAAACGCGCGGCGGGCCCGGTGGGTGTAGATGACGGTCGCGATCACCATGACCGGCAGGACCGAGAACGTGTAGAGCGCTAACTTGGGGCTCATCGTCAGCATGATGGCGATGATGCCGACGAGCAGGATGGAGTCCGCGATGATATTGATGACGCCCTGAGTGAGCAGTTCCTGGAAGACCGCGACGTCGTTGACGATGCGCGACATGGTGACGCCAGACTCGTGGCGGTCGTGGTAGCTCAGCGAGAGCCGATTGATCTTGCTGAACATGTCGCTCCGCATGCGATTCATGACGTCCTGGGCAACCAGGGCCATGCTGTAGGACTGCTGCGCCTGGGATGCCCACGAGATCACCACGGTGAGCGCGAACGCGCTGGACACGAAGCTCAGCCCAAGGATGTCGCGCCGGGCGATGATGAAATCGTCGATGGCTATCTTGAGGAGGTAAGGGCCAACAAGCTGAGTTCCCGCGGTCACCGCGACGAGGGCGAAGGCCCAGATCATGCGCACCTTGTGCGGGTGCAGGTAGTTCCAGATGCGTCGGGCGATGACCGGATCGAAGATGCGCCCACCGATGGTCCCGGTGCTACTCTGGAGCATCCAGCCGCCGGGCCCGGCATTCATCATCGCCTCGCCCCCCCGTTTCGGCCGCCGCCACCGTTGCGGCGGCCGCGCGGTCCGGCACGGTCGCCGGCGTCGGCCCAGCCCAGCCCTGGCACCCATCCGCCAGGGAGGTCGGACGGGGACTGGACGGTCCGGAGGCTCCCGGAGCCCCCGGGGCCCCGGGCCCGACCGGGGGGGGGGCGGGGTGGGGGCCGGGCGTCGCCGCGACCGACTCGTCCATGAGCTGGAGGTGGTAGATCTCCGCGTAGATGCTGTTGACCTCGAGCAGCTCCTCGTGAGTCCCCACGCCGACGATCTCGCCGTGGTCGAGCACGATGATCTGGTCGGCATGCTGCACGGTGCTCACGCGCTGGGCGATGACGAACGTCGTGCGCCCCTCCATCAGGACGTCGAGAGCCTCTCGGATTAGGGCTTCGGTCTCGGTGTCGACGGCCGAGGTGAAGTCATCCAGGATGAGGATTCTGGGATCCAGGAGCAGAGCCCTGGCAATGGCGATGCGCTGTTTCTGGCCGCCGGAGAGGGTTATGCCGCGCTCGCCCACCCTCGTCTGGTATCCCCGCGGGAAATCGGTGATGAAGTCGTGGGCACGCGCGGCCTTCGCCATCGCCACGATCTGCTCGTCCGAGGCGCCGGGCACGCCGAAGGCGATGTTGTCGCGGATCGTTCCGGTGAACAGCGTCGTGTCCTGCAGCACCATCCCGATCTGCTGGCGGAGGGAGAGGAGCTGCACGTCGCGCACGTCGTCGCCGTCGATGAGCACCCGGCCGCGGCTCAGGTCGTAGAAGCGCGGGATCAGGTTCACAATCGTCGTCTTGCCGGACCCCGTGGCGCCGAGGAGGGCCACCACCTGGCCCTGGCGCGCCGTAAAACTCACGTCACGCAACACCGGCTCACCGCTGTAGTAGCTACACCAGACGTGATCGAAGACCACCTCGCCGCGAATCGAGGGCAGCGGTTGAGCGTTGGGTCGATCCGTGACTTCAACTGGGGCGTCGAGGATCTCGAAAATCCGCTCCCCGGCGGCGATAGCGCGCGAGCTCTGACCGATCAGGAAGCCGAGTCGGCGGACCGGCCGCACGATGAGCAGCAGGTAGGTGTTAAAGGCCACCAGCTGCCCGACCGTAAGCTCGCCGGTGATGACAAAGTAGCCTCCGAGCCAGAGCACGATAACGGTCCCAAGGTTGGCGATGACATCCATGAGCGGGTTGGTAAACGACTGGATCTCGGCGGCGGCCACGTACTGCTCGAGCAGCAGATCGTTCTGGCGATCGAACTTGCGGATCTCGTCAGGCTCGCGCGCGAAGGCCTTGACGACTTTGGCGCCGGCGAGGTTCTCCTGCACGATTGAGGCCAGCAGAGCCAGCTCCTCCTGTGCCTGGCGAAATAGTGGGCGCACGCTGTCGTTGTACTGCGCGATGGTCCGGATCAAGAGCGGGAGTACCAGAAACGAAGCAAGGGCAAGTTTCCAGTTGCTGATGAGCAGGATGACCGCGATGCCCGTCCCCATGAACATGATCTGTGCCAGATGGAGAAAAGCGCGACCGGTGAAATTCCTCAGCTGTTCGACGTCGCTCGTCGCGCGGGCCATCAGCTGGCCGGTCTGAGCGCGGTCGTGCCAGCTGAATGACAGGCGCTGAAGGTGCCGATAGATATCGTTGCGGATGTCGTAGGCGATGCCCTGAGCGCCGTACTCACCCAAATACCCTTGCGCGAACTGGAACCCGCCTTTCAGGACGGTGAGGCCGACGATGAGCACGGCGGCGCCGACAACGATCTCGAGAGGATCTGCGGAGACGGGGCACGCGGCCCGAGAGGCGCTGCCAACGCGGATTCCGCAATCGATCACTTGCCGGATCAGTTCGGGAATGGTCAGCTCGATGCCCGTCATGAACAGAAGGCAGGCGTACGCAATCGCCGTGGGGAACCAGTACTTGCGAAAATAGCCGATGATGCGGATGGCTGTTCCCACGGGGCTCAGCGGCCTCCGTCCAGGCGGGTGGCTGCCCCCGCCTGGACGACGAGGGCCTCCGCCACCAGGCCGTCCTGGCCGCCGGCTAGGCCCTCATACTCGTCAAAGAGCCGCGTTAACCGGTCACGAAAGCGTCGAAGCTGGCTCACCCGGTGTCCGAGCAAGTCCTGGCCCACTTCGGTGATCTCGTAATAGCGGCGGGCGGGGCCGGACTCCCTCGTGGACCACGTCGATCGAATGGACCCTGCGTCTTCAAGAGAGCGGAGCACCTTGTAGACGACCCCGGGCTCGTCCGTTGCGCGCCTGAACCCGTAGTCGGCGAGGCGGCGGATCAGGTCGTACCCATAGGAGGGAGCCCGCAATAGCTCAAGAAGAAGAAAGGGCTCGATGTTGCGCCCAACTGTGCCGGACGGGTCGCGACCGCGGGGCTGTTCGGGCTCCGACACTGAGTATTCTCCTTAGGTGCAAATAGCACCTAAGGAGAATACTACCGTGCGTATACCGCCGCCCGCAAGCGCTGTACCCGCTATTCCTCCACCCGGATTCTCACCCACACTGAGCCGCCGAGGACGAGGGGGAGGTCGCCGTAGTCGAGATCGATCTTGACCGGCACAAATTGGCGGGCCTTGATGAAGGAGCTGCCGCCACTGCTCGGCGGGCGCAGGTAGGAAGCCGCGGCGCGGCCAACCGACGCGACCTGACCCGGCAGTGTCGCGCCCAGGGCGTCGACGGTCACCTCGACGTACTGCCCCGGGCGAACACGCACCACCTGCGTTTCTTCGATCTGGGCCTGGACCCAGAGATGGGTGGGGTCTGCGATGGTCACCATGGAGCGTCCACTCGCCACGGTGTCGCCCGGGGTCACCTGGCGAGCGACCACGACACCATCGATGGGCGACCGTAGCCACACCTGCCTAGGAATGCTGATGGTGGCAACCACCTGGTCACGCACCACCTGGTCGCCAACGTCGACCTCTACCGTCCTCACCTGGCCAACGCCGGGGCTCGTCACCTCGACCGTCGGTCCCGTGACTTGAGCGATGTCGGTGGTGACGTATAGCGTCCGGTCATGCCAGAACAGGAAGCCGAGGGCAGCGGCGAGCGCTAGCGCGAGTGCAATACTCGGCACGATTGCCGTCCGAAGAGCCGCGGACGGGCGGACACGGCGCGCCGGCCGCTCCACGCGGAGGGCCGCCCCATTGTCTGTGTCAAGCCGTTCGCGCGGAGCGCCCTGCGTGCGCTCCTGGGTCTGCTCCATCCGTCTCTGCGACTCCTGCTGCCTCGCGGAAGCGGGCCTCACGATACCCGCCCCGGGGACTTCGTGTCCAGTGTTCCGTGGATCCAGGCTATGTTCCAGGCTCTTGCGGACGCCACACGTTCGGGCCGCCGCTCCATCGGGCGTGGAGAGGGGTGCAAACCATGTCATCCTGAAGCGCAGCGAAGGGTCTAGCCAGAGATTTTCGCCTTCGGTTTCAGCAATACAGACGCAATTCGGGTAAGAGGCTGCTCAGGCCCCCTCGTCTCGCCCGTTCAAGAGGGCGACGCAGCCAATGTGCTCGCCTGGTCGCAGGCTCATGAACGCCACGCCCTGCGCCTGCCGCCCTTGCACGCTTACCGTGGAGACCGGGGTCCGTAGCACGGTGCCGGCCGAGGAGATGACCATCGCCTCCTCGTCGCCGTGGACGACCCGTGCACACACGATGGGGCCGCTGCGGTCCGTCACCTTCTGAGCAATGACGCCGCTGACGGCACGACCGGTTTGTCGAAACTGCGACAGGGGGGTGCGCTTCGCAATGCCGAGAGCGGTCACCAGCAACAGCTGCCCTCGCGGATCCACGACGTCCATTGAGCACACGCGGTCGTTAGCAGCCAGCCGCATCGAGCGAACGCCGCCAGCCGCGCGCGACCGCGCGGGCACGACGCCTTCTCTGAATCGGGCCGCCTGGCCCTGCTCCGTGACCAGGATCAACTCGGCGCCCCGAGTCACGTGGCACACCCAGCCCAGCTCGTCTCCCGGCTCCAAGTCCATGGCGATGAGACCGTTAGAGCGGACCGAGGCGAATTCATCGATCGTGACCTTTTTGATCTCACCCCGAGTAGTCGCCATCACGAGGTAGTGGTTGTCCTTAAAGGCACCGGTGCTGATGACAGCGGTGATGGTCTCCCGAGGCTCGATGTTGATGAGATTGATGATGGGAACGCCCTTCGTCGTCCGGTCCGACTCGGGAATCTCATACGCCTTGAGCTGGAACACTCGTCCGCGCTCCGTGAAGAAGAGCACGTTGTCGTGCGTGCTGGCCACCGCCATATGTCTGGGCGCGTCCTCGTCGCGGAATGTCATTCCGCGAATCCCGCGGCCCCCGCGCCGCTGTGCGCGGTAGGTGTTGGGCGGCAGTCGCTTCACGTAGCCGCGGTTGCTCAGCGTGACGAGCGTGTCCACGTCAGCCACCAAGTCCTCATTGCTGATGTTCGCGTTGTCCTGGAGTGAGATGCGCGATCGACGGGCGTCGCCGAATTTCTTTTTCAATTCGACGAGATCCTCGCGGACCAGCGCCAGGATCTTCCTCGGGTTGGCCAGGAGGTCTTCCAGGTAACCGATGGTCTTCAGTAGCTCGGCGAGCTCGTCGAGGATCTCCTGGCGCTCGAGCCTCGCCAGCCGACGGAGCTGCACGTCAAGGATCGCCTTCGTCTGCACCTCGGTGAGCTTGTAGCGCGTCATGAGGGCTTGCATGGCCTTCTCCGCGGATTCGGCCTGCCGAATCGTGCGGATGACGGCGTCGAGATGATCGAGGGCGATCTTGAGCCCCTCGAGGATGTGCGCCCGTGCCTGCGCCCGGTTCAACTCATACTGCGACCGGCGTGTGAGGACGATCTGCCGATGCTCAAGGAAAAGGGACAGGAAGCGTTTGAGGTTGAGGACTCGCGGCTGCCCGTCGACGAGCGCCAGCATGTTCATGGGGTAGGTCGTCTGCAGGGCCGTGTGCTTGTACAGCTGAGCCAGCACGGCGGGAGGCTTCGCATCGCGCTTGAGCTCGATGACGAGCCGCATGCCCTGACGGTCGGACTCGTCGCGCATGTCGGCAATGCCTTCGATCTTCTTGTCGTGGACGAGCTCGGCGATCCGCTCTTGGAGGGTGGCCTTGTTGACCTGATACGGCAGCTCGGTGACCACGATCTGATAGCGTCCACTCCGCGGCTCCTCGGTCGCGGCTTTGGCACGAATGACGACCCGACCATGGCCCGTGGCATACGCGCTGCGGATGTCCTCCTGTCCGATCAAAAGACCGCCAGTGGGGAAATCGGGGCCGGGCACGATCTTGATGAGGTCCTCGACGGTCGCCTCGGGGTTGTCGATCAGTGCTACGAGCGCGTCGGCGATTTCTGAGAGGTTGTGGGGTGGGATGCTCGTGGCCATACCGACGGCGATGCCGGCCGATCCGTTGCAGATTAGGTTGGGGAACCGGCCCGGCAGAACGGTGGGCTCCTGAAGCCTCCCGTCGTAGTTGGGCTGCCAGTCTACGGTGTCCCGGTCGATGTCCGCCAGCATCTCCAATGCGAGCGGCGTTAGCCGCGCCTCGGTGTACCGCATGGCGGCTGGCGGGTCATTGTCGACGGAGCCGAAGTTGCCCTGCCCATCCACGAGCGGATATCGCATGCTGAACGACTGCGCCATGCGAACGAGCGTCGGATAAATGACAGCCTCGCCGTGCGGATGGTAGTTGCCTGAGGTGTCACCGCAGATCTTGGCGCTCTTGAGCCGACCGCGGTTCGGGGCCAGGTTGAGATCGTGCATGGCCACGAGAACCCGCCGCTGCGAGGGCTTCAGCCCATCGCGAACGTCCGGGAGCGCGCGCGCGACGATGACGCTCATCGCGTAGTCGAGGTAGGAGCTGCGCATCTCCTCCTCGATCTTCACTGGTCGGACGTTGCCTGCTTCCACTTAACGAATCCTCAGGGGGACATCGTCGGGGGTGCGGCGAAGCATCCGTTCGTCTCGGCTACGGATTGCTTGTCGCTCGGGCCGCTCAGGTTGGGTAAGTCGATTATACCGCCAGATCGGCGTGGAGCTCCTTTTGACACTCCCGCGCGTGCCTGGTATTCTTTGTTTAGCACTTGAACCATGAGAGTGCTAAATTCCCCAGGTGAGCGCATGCACGCGACGCCCGAGCTCGCCCCCCGCCGAGGGTGGATCCTGAAACACCTCGTTGAGGAGTACGTCGTTACCGCGCAACCGGTGTCCTCCGACGTGCTCGTGCGCAAGTACGTGCCCGCCATCTCATCGGCGACGGTCCGGAATGAGATGGCGGCTCTGGAGGACTCCGGCTATCTGTATCACCCCCATACGTCATCGGGCCGGGTGCCATCGGACCGCGGCTATCGCTACTACGTCGAGTGGCTCATGGCAGACGCGCGACTGTCGGAGATGGAGGAGCGCACCATCTCCCACCAATTCCACCAGGTGGAGCTGGATGTCGGCGAGTGGCTGGCGCTCGCCGCCTCGCTGCTCGCGAGCAGGGTCCAGAACCCGGTCGTGATCGCGCCGCCGGGTGCTCAGGTGAGCCGGCTGCGCAGGCTCGATCTAGTGAGAACATCTTCTGGCTCCTCGCTTCTCGCCGTGATGTTGAGCTCCGGCGCCGTCGGGCAACAAGTGGTACGTTCGCTGGAGGATCTCGATCCGACGGATCTGACCCGCGTCGCGAACGAATGGAACGATCTGCTGGCGGGGAAGTCGGCGGCGGAAGTGCGCCAGATGGCCAGGGGGAGTGTTCACGCGGACCTCCTCGAATCCGTTGCGCGCCTCCTCGAGGATGCGGATCGTCAGCACCCGGGGCAGGTCCACGTGGAGGGATTGAGTTACATCGCAGCGCAGCCTGAATTCGGGACCAGCGAGCGCCTCCAACCGGTGGTCGAGACCTTGGAGCAACCCGGCGGTCTGATATCGCTCATGGAGCGGCTGCTTCAATCGGATGGCGTTTACGTGGCTATCGGGCAGGAGCAGCCCCTCGAGCGTCTGCGCGAGTGCGCGGCCGTGCTCGCCACGTACGGACGCGTGGATGACCTGCTCGGGGTGGTGGGCATTATCGGGCCTACCCGCCTTCCGTACTGGCGGGCGGTGCCGATGGTCGGGTACATCGCCGGCATGCTCGACCGCCTGCTGGGCGACACGTTTATTTTCCAAGAGGGCCGTCGGCCGTAACCGCGCGAAGCGCGCGGGGGCACGAGTTGAACGACCCGCTCCATAGAAAAGCCCATCGGATAGGTGAGCTAATGGCTGAAACACACGACGATCCACCCGCGGCGCACGCGCCGCGGGCAGGGGAGGGGCACGGGATGCCGGAAGGCGGCGCGCCGCCAACTGAGGCGCTGGGCGAAGGGGACCGGGTTGAAGCGGGCGGATCGGCCACAGCTGACGCTCGCGCAGGGGAAACGATCGAGTCGCTTCGAGCGGCCGTCGACGCTCTGCGCGCGGAACAGGACGAGCAGTTCCGGGCCTGGCAGCGCACGCAAGCGGACTTCGTCAACTACCGTCGGCGAAGCGAGCAGGAGCGTGCAGACCTGGTCAAAGTCGCCGAGGCACTCCTGATCCGCGACTTGCTCCCGGTGCTCGATGACCTCGAGCGTGGCCTTGGGAATCTGTCGCCAGAGCTGAAGGGGCTTACTTGGGTTGACGGCATCCTCCTTATCGAGCGCAAGCTCGCTGCCGTCCTCGAGGCGCACGGCCTGACGCCGATCGAGGCGCTGGGCAAGGAGTTCGATCCCCACGAGCATGAGGCGGTCCTGCGGGATGGCGAGCCGGGCGGTGCCACCATCGTGACCGGCGAGCTGCAGAAGGGGTATCGCTTACACGATCACGTGCTGCGGCCAACACTCGTTAAGGTTGGCCAGCCATCAAATTCCAACGTGCGGTGAGAAGAGCATGCCAAAGGTAATAGGTATCGATCTCGGAACGACGAACTCGGTCGTCGCAGTGATGGAGGGCGGCGAGCCCGTTGTCATCCCCAACGCCGAAGGCAGCCGGCTGACGCCGTCGGTCGTGGCTGTGAACCCGAAGACCGGTGAGCGGATGGTGGGGCAGGTTGCGAAACGGCAGTCCATTACCAATCCAACCAACACAATCTTCTCCATCAAGCGCTTTATGGGGCGCAAGTTCAACGACCCCACTGTGGAGCAAGACAAGAAGCTGGTGCCGTACACGCTGAGCGCCGCGCCCAACGGGGACGTGCGAGTCCAGCTCGGCGATAAGAGTCACTCGCCGCAGGAGATCTCGGCGATGATCCTTCAGAAGCTAAAGACGGACGCGGAGGCGTATCTCGGCGAGCCGGTTACGCAAGCGGTGATCACCGTACCGGCCTACTTCAACGACAGCCAGCGGCAGGCGACGAAGGACGCCGGCACGATCGCGGGCCTGGAGGTGCTGCGGATCATCAACGAGCCAACGGCGTCCTCCCTGGCCTACGGATTGGACAAGAAGAACGACGAGGAGATCGCCGTCTACGACCTCGGCGGTGGGACTTTCGACATCTCGATCCTCCGCCTCGGCGATGGCGTCTTCGAGGTCGTCTCCACCAACGGCGATACCCACCTGGGCGGGGACGACTTCGACCAGCGGGTGATCGACTGGATCTGCGACGAGTTCAGACGCGAGCAGGGCATCGATCTCCGCCAGGACCGCATGGCGTTACAGCGATTGAAGGAGGCCGCCGAGAAGGCGAAGGTCGAGCTGTCGACGGTAATGCAGGCCGAAATCAACCTGCCGTTCATCACGGCGGACGCATCCGGGCCCAAGCACTTGGTGCTCTCATTGGCCCGTTCCAAGCTGGAGCAGCTGACCGCCGATCTTGTCGACCGGACGACGGGCCCGGTCAAGCAGGCGCTCGCCGACGCCGAGCTTCAGGAGGCTCAGATCGACGAGGTCGTGATGGTAGGCGGCCAAACACGCATGCCAGCGGTCCAGGAGCGCGTAAAGAGGTACTTCGGCAAGGAGCCGCACAAGGGCGTCAATCCCGACGAGGTGGTCGCCATCGGCGCCGCTATTCAGGCCGGCGTGTTGCAGGGCGACGTCAAGAACGTGCTCCTGCTTGACGTGACCCCCCTGACCCTGGGAATCGAGACCCTCGGCGGCGTGATGACGCCCCTCATCAACCGGAACACGACCGTGCCGACGTCGAAGAGCCAGATATTCAGTACCGCCGCCGACAGCCAGTCATCGGTTGAGATCCACGTCCTCCAGGGCGAGCGCCCGATGGCGAACGGCAACAAGAGCATCGGTCGCTTCATCCTGGATGGCCTCCTCCCCGCACCTCGCGGTATCCCGCAAATTGAGGTGACGTTCGACATCGACGCCAATGGCATTCTCTCTGTGTCGGCCAAAGACAAAGGCACTGGGCGCGAGCAGCGCATCACGATCACCGCGTCCAGCGGGCTTGCCAAGGATGAGATCGAGCGCATGACCCGGGACGCGGAGGCGCATGCCGAGGAGGACCGCTTGCGCCGCGAGGAGATCGAGGCGCGCAACATCGGCGACTCGCTGGCCTATTCCGCGGAGAAGATCCTGCGGGAGGATGACGGGAAGCTGCCGGCGGACCTCAAGGAAGAGGTGCAGGGAAAGATCATTGCGCTGCGTACCGCCCTTGAGGGAGACGATTCCTCGGCCATCCGCTCAGCTACCGATGAGCTGAATCAGGCGATGCAGAAACTCGGCTCGGCGGTCTATGGGCAGGGCGGCAGCCAGGGGGGGCCGGGAACCGGCCCGCGGCAGGGCGATGAGGGTACGGTCGAAGGCGAGTTCCGAGAGGTTTGAGCAGCACGTAGCCCATCGCCTCTCGCGAGAGGGACGGGTTGACCCCAGGAGGCGGCTGGCCGGATGGCCACTGGCAAGCGAGACTATTACGAAGTGCTGGGCGTGCCGAGAGGCGCGACGGAAGAGGACATCCGTCGCGCCTTTCGCAAGCTCGCCTTCGACAATCACCCTGACCGCAACGCTAACCCTAATGCATCGGAACGCTTCAAAGAGATCAACGAAGCCCACGAGGTGCTCCGGGATGCGGAGAAGCGACAGGCGTACGATCGCTTCGGCCACGCGGGCATCGACCCCTCGTTCAACGGCGGCTTCGGCGGGTTCAGTGGCTTCGGCTTCGACGACATCTTCGACACGTTCTTCGGCCGCACAGCGTCGGGTCGTCGGCCGCGAGCACAGCGCGGCCCCGACCTCAGAACAGACCTTTCTGTCTCTTTCGAGGAAGCCATCTTCGGAGCCGAGAAGGAGCTGGAGATCGGAAGGCACGAGACCTGCTCGCCGTGCGGCGGCCTGGGGCTCGAGCCAGGGACCCAGCCCGAGACCTGCACCCGCTGTGGGGGCAGCGGCGAGATCCGGCGGGCCCATCAGTCCATCTTCGGCCAGTTTGTCAACGTCAGCGTCTGCGACCAGTGTGGGGGTGAGGGGCGCGTCATCCGCACGCCTTGCGGCGCGTGCCGAGGAGCCGGCCAGGTCCGGGCCACCAAACACCTGGCGGTGAGCCTGCCGGCCGGGCTCGATGATGGCACACAGATCAGGCTCTCCGGGGAGGGGGAGCCGCCAGATCGAACGCGCGGCGGGAAAGTACCCGGCGATCTTTACGTCGTCATCCACGCTCCCTCCCAGAAAGTCTTGCCCTGGGAAGGAGGGTCGCTCGTGATGCGGCGGCAGGGGCATGATCTGGTGCTGGACATCCCTCTGAATGTGGCGCAGGCGGCGCTCGGAGATGAGTTGACGATCCCCACGCTCGATGGCTCCGCTGAGCTGAAGATCCCCGCGGGAACGCAGTACGGGAAGGCGTTTCGCATCAGGGGAAAGGGCGTGCCTCACTTGCGGGATGCGCGGCGGGGGGACCTCCAGGTGCGCGCGCACGTCATGGTGCCCTCCGATCTTACGGGCGAGCAGAGGGACCTATTCCGCAAACTCGACGCCACCTTCCGCACCAGTCACAACGCCGACGCCAAGAGCATTTTCGAGAGGGTGAAGGACGCCTTCGGCGTCTGAGGCGACCGCCTCAGGAAAAGACAGTCACCCTGAGCGAAGGGAAGGGTCTGGCGGGAGATGCCTCGAAGGCGGCGTAGTGTGACAGTTTCATTTACCCGTGACGCCCAGCGGCGCATGACATCTCCGCGTCCCTCCGCTAATTGACCATGGAGCCCTTCAGCGCTGACGCCTTTGTGCGAACGCTGGCGCTCGTCGGCGTCATCATCGTCGTGGCCGCCCTCCTCTCGGGCCTCGCCGACCGGACGGGGCTGCCACAGGTGGCGGTGTTTCTCGCTCTCGGGGCGGTTCTCGGCCCGGCTGGCCTCGGTCTTGTCCAGGTCACGCTTGACTCGCCAGCGCTCCGCGTCGTTGCCACGATCAGCCTCGTCCTGGTTCTATTCGGAGACGCGATCGCCTTCGATGTGGCTGAGATCAGGCGGCACGCGGGGCTGGTCTTCCTCGTACTGGGTCCGGGCACAATCCTCACGGCAGCGTTAGTTGGCGTTGCCGGCTGGGGACTCCTGGGGTTGGCCCCCGCGGCTGCCGCCATTCTGGGCGCAGCGCTTGCGTCAACCGATCCCGTACTCGTGCGCAGCATCCTGCGCGCCCGCGGGCTTCCCACGACGGCGCGCCAGGTCCTCCGCCTGGAGAGCGGTTTGAACGACTCTGTTTTGTTGCCGATCGTGTTAGTTGCCATTGCGCTTCTCACCCGCGGAGATACCGGTGAGAACGGCGGCGTGCGATTCGCCATGGACCTGCTGCTGCTCGGTCCGGGCGCTGGGGTCGCCGTGGGGCTCGTGGCCGTTGCGAGCCTGGACTTAATTCGGCGGCGCATCGGGGTGTTGCGGGACTACGAGTCGCTGTATGCAATCGGAACGGCTTTCGCGGCCTACGCCGCAGCCGAGGCGCTGCATGGCAGCGGTTTCCTCGCCGCGTTCACCGCGGGCTTGACGATCGCGGCTCTCGACGTGGAGCTTTGCGATTGCTTCATCGAGTACGGCCAGACCACCGCGGAGATGGCGCTTCTCTTCACCTTTGTCTTGCTGGGCGGCTCGCTCATCTGGAGCGGCATCCCGCTGCTGAGCCCGGCTGTTGTGCTCTTCGCCGTGGCGGCGGTGTTGCTGCGTCCCGTCGTGTACTTCGGTTCCCTCCTGCCCGCCAGGCTGGAGCGGCGAGCGCGCCTCATCATTGTCTGGTTCGGGCCGCGCGGGCTGAGCTCGCTGCTGCTCGTACTTTTGGCCATATTCGCCGGTGTGCCTGGAAGCGACTACCTGTTCGCCATATGCTCGCTCGTCGTTCTTCTGTCCCTGGTTGTGCACGGCGGGACCCCGGCCATACTGGCCGCGATCGAGGGCAGGACCCGGAGGGGCGCTGATGCCGACGGCGGGGGGACCCCCGTCGGCTCGGCCACACAGAACCGGGGAGACGCCCCCCGTTCCCCCACCACCTCGTCGGCGGATGACAGAAGCGGGAGCGACGACCGCCGCGCGTCCATGCCCACAGCCGTGCAAACGGAGACAGATGGTTCGCCGGATGCGGACCGCGTCTCGATCGCGGAGCTCCGCGAGCTGTGGGAGTCGGGCGCTCCGGTGGTAATCCTCGACGCGCGGACAGAGCGCACCTTCAATCGCGACTCGCTCCAGGCGGCGGGGGCCGTGCGTCTAGATCCGGACCACATGGCGGAGCGGGCCGCCGAGCTGCGATTGCCGCGCGACGCTTGGCTCGTGGCCTATTGCACCTGACACGCCGAGGGCACAAGCGCCCGTGTGGCGCGCGAGCTGCGGCGGGCCGGATGGCCGCTGGCGCGCGCTTTACGCGGCGGATGGACAGCGTGGCAGGCGTTGGGGTTGCCCATTGAGGCGAGGGAGCAGGAGGCCGAAGCCTAAGTGGACTGGCTCGAGATAGCGGTGACAGCTGACGCCGAGGCCGTTGACGCGGTCGCCGAAGTGCTCCGCTCCTATGGGCGCGGCGTCGCCATCGACGAGCCGTTTGTCCAGCCCCGCTTCGATGAGCCACCAGAGCCGGATCCGAGCCGGCGCGCTGTAGTGAAGACCTACGTCCTCGATGATGTCGCTGCCCCCGAGGCGCTCCGCCGAATCGAGGAGGCGCTCTGGCACCTCGGGCAGCTGAGAACGGTCGAGCCGCTCGCCACACGCAGGATCGCCGAGGAGGACTGGGCGAACGCCTGGAAACCGTACTTCCCGGTGCTGCGCGTCGGAGCGTCGACCGTGGTCGTTCCCGCCTGGCGCCGCCACCGCCGCCGTGAGGGTGAGCATGTCGTCCGGCTCGATCCGGGCATGGCGTTCGGGACCGGCATGCATCCCACGACGCGTCTGTGCCTCGCGGCGACGGAGCAGCTCGTCCACCCGGGTATTCGTGTGCTCGATCTGGGGACGGGTTCTGGAATACTGGCCATTGCGGCTGCCCGCCATGGGGCTGGCGAGGTCCTGGCGGTGGACACCGATCCTCTGGCGGTCGAAGCAGCACGCGGGAACGTCCGGCTCAATCGCCTAGGGCGCGTGGTGAAGGTTCTCGAGGGGACGGTTTCGATAGATGCCGGGGGAGCGCCGGCTTTCGGCCGCTTCGACCTGATCCTGGCTAACATCACGGCCGCGGTTATCGCGTCGCTCGCCGCGGCGCTCGGAGCCGCGCTCGCGCCGAGGGGCCGAATCGCCGCATCCGGAATTCTCGAGGACCGGCTGGAGATGGTCACCAACGCGTGCGCCGCGTCAGGGATCCGGATCATCGACTGCCGGACAGAAGGGGACTGGGCGGCCATTATTGCTGCCCGGGAGTCCTGAGCTGCCCGCCATCGTCACTCTCACGACGGACTTCGACACGACCGACGCGTTTGTCGGGAGCATGAAGGGTGTCATCATGTCCCGGTGTCCGGAGGCCCAGGTAGTAGATATCGCGCACCGGGTTCCGGCTCATGACATACGGGCCGGCGCGTTGCGCCTCGCCTCAGCGGCTCGCTTCTTCCCGGCCGGAACCGTGCACGTCGCCGTCGTGGACCCCGGTGTTGGGGGGCCGCGCCGTTCGATTGCCATTGAAGCCCTGGGTCAGCGCTTCGTCGGACCCGATAACGGCGTCCTTTCGCTAGCCGCCCCACGAGGCGCATCTGGCTGGATGGCGGTCGAGCTGACCAATCGGGCGTACTGGCTTCCCGACGTGAGCAACACGTTCCATGGGCGCGACGTCTTCGCGCCGGTCGCCGCCTACCTCGCATGCGGGGGCGAACTGCGGGAGCTGGGCGAGGTGGCCGATTCGATCCACCAGCTGCGGCTCCCGGTTCCGGATCTGCGCGGCGACCACGTTGTTGGCGCTGTGATCGACGTCGATCGGTTCGGCAATCTCATCACGAACATTCGCCCGCGGCAGCTCGGTGGACGATCGGTGGCCCGTGTCGACGTGGGAGGGGCCTCCGTCGATGGGCTGAGCAGCGCGTACGAGCCAACGCAGCCCCTGGTAGCCCTGGAAGACAGCGACGGCTGGATTGAGGTGGCTGCACCCGGAGGGAGTGCGGCGGCCGGCCTGGGCGTGGGCGTCGATGATCGGGTGGACGTCTACCTGGCACCCCTCAAATGAGTGTTTGAGCGGGCTCGCCACCCTGCCTTAATAGCGGGCGCCGCGGCTGCGCTGCTCGTCGCTCTGGCATATGGCCCCGGGCTGGCAGGCGGCGGTGTGCTGGTCCCTGGAGACATGCTGGACGCCTTCGCCCCGTGGACGATGCCGTCATCGGTGCGGCCGGCGAACGGCCTCCTCGGGGACCTCGTCCAGCAGATGTACCCCTGGCGGGTTTTCGCGCATGCGGAGATCGCCGTCGGTCGGTTTCCCCTGTGGAATCCGCACGTTGGAGGTGGGACGCCCCTTTTTGCCAACGGCCAGTCGGCGCTGCTGTTCCCCTTGAATGTCGCGGTGCTCTGGCTGCCACCCGAGGTTGCAGCCACGGCGGTCCAGCTTGCGAAGCCACCGCTCGCCGCCATCGGCGTCGCTTTGTTCCTGCGAGCGCTCGGTATCGGAGGCCTCGGGTGTGTTGTCGCCGGCCTGGCCTGGGCCTTTTCCGGACCGATGGTCGCGTGGCTCGGCTGGCCCCACACCAATGCCTTGCTCGTCGTTCCCTTCTGCTTCTGGACTGCAACCCGATGGCTGCAAACGGGCGCTCTGAACTGGTGGCTGAGCCATTCAGCGGCTGTAGGCGTTCAGCTGCTGGGGGGCCATCCCGAGACGACAGCCCACACGCTCGTGGCGCTCGGGGTATTCGTGGTCGTCTGGCTGGCCGGAGACGTCGCTCCGGGAATCGGCCCTTTCTGGCGTACAACGTTGCGCAAATTCGTGACCCATGGGTCGGCGGGCGCGTCACCCCCTCCCTCACCCTCCCCCGTCGAGGGGGAGGGAAGAAAGCCCCCTCCCCCCTTGCGGGGGAGGGTTGGGGTGGGGGGTAACGAACTTCTGCGATTCGGTACTAGTAACCCACTCGTGCGCGTGTTGTCGCGTGGCATCGGCTGGGGTGGGGCCGTTGCGGCCGGGGCAGCGCTCGCGGGGGTGCAGGTCATCCCGCTCCTGGCGGCCATCTCGGACAGCATCACCGCCGCAGAGCGCGACGCTCGAAGCCTCGCTGGCCTCACACTGGAGGCGCCGACGGCTCTGACCTGGATCGTGCCGAGCTTCTTCGGTACTCCGCTGGCGCAAACGTTCGGCGCCCTCAATTTTCTCAACTACAACGAGACACTCGGCTACGTCGGGCTTGGGACGCTGGCGGCGGCCGCCGTGTCTTTCGCATCGCCCGCCCGGCGGGGATGGGCCGGCGTGCTCGCGCTTACCCTCATCGCCGTCGGCCTCACCTATGGCCTGCCGGTGCTCACCGAGCTGCGGCGCCTACCAGGGCTGAGCCACGCGGCCAACACCCGCTTCGTGTTCTTCGTGGCTTTCGGCCTGGCGTGCCTGGCTGGCATCGGAATCGACGCCATGGTCCGGCGACGCAGGTCGCTCGTTCCCTACGTGGGCATCGCACTCTGCGGCGCTCTCGGCGTCGGCGTCGCGGGCCTTGCGCTGTCGCCGAACCTGCTGACGCCGAGCGTGGACAGCGCAGCTCCCCTTACGCCGCTGGGCGCGGCCATGGTTCGCCAGCAAGAACTGTGGAAGGCGGCCGGCATCGCGGGTGCCTGGGCCATCGTCTTTATCTTCGTGGCGTTTGGGAGGCGGGCTGCCCCGGCCCGATGGGCCGGCGCCGGCCTGGTCGTGGCGGTTCTGGCGCTCGACCTCCTCCTTTTTGGCAGCCGCTACAACCCGATCGTCCCACCTGAGACCCTCCGGCGCGTGCCCGATGCCGTCGCTTTCGTGCGCGAGCGGGACCCCGGGGGCCGCGTGATCGGTCTGGGAGAGGCGCTGCTTCCCAACACCGCCATGCTGTTCGGCCTCAATGACCTGCGGGTGTACGAGCCGGTGGCGGATCGGCGCGTTCTCTCCTATTTCGAGCGGATCGACCCGACGCTGGAGTCGGACATTCGCTCGCGCTTCTACCTGTTCGTGTGGCATCCCGACGTCCCCATGCTGAGCCTGGCTGGCGTTCGGTGGGTCCTTAGCCCGGCGGTCGATGCGAGAGTGGCGCCCGAGCACACTCTCGCCAACGCCGGGCTCGTGATGCGCTACCGAGACCGCGTCGCGGCCGTCTGGGAGAACCCGTTCGCCCGCCCACGGGCCTATCTGTCGGATAGCTGGGAGGAGGTCGTGGACGCGCGCCCCGCCCTGGCAGCCGTGGCGCGAAGCAGCGGCCCGCAAGGCGGGTCGTCGGTCGTCGAGCAACGTCTTGTGGCAAGCTCGGGAGCGCAGCGCCCACGGGACAACCAGGGGACCGGCGAATCGACCGCGCTAGGGGAGCTGAAGCCAGGCCCGGGCGATGTCGAGGCCAGCTTCTCGCCCGGTCGGGTGGAGATCCACTTCCGGGCCGCTCGGCCCTCGCTCCTCGTGGTCAACGACGCCTACTATGCGGGATGGCAGGCCTGGGTGGACGGCCATGGAACCGACGTCGTGCATGCCAACTACTTATTCATGGGAGTCGCGGTTCCAGCCGGAGAGCATAGCGTGACACTGGAGTACCGCCCGGCTGCCGTCCCGCTCGGGGTGGGGGTGACTGCTGGAGCGTTGTTGGCCCTCGGATCGCTCGCCGTGGTGGCCAGACGCCGAGCGGTGAGGGCGGCGGCGCGTCGGCCGCCGGGTTAGAATCGAGGGTTCGGGGTGCGACCTGGATTTCCCACCCGGGCAAGCCCTCTCCCAGAGGGAGAAGGGGACGCCGCGAGGCCGGGAGGCCACATTCCTGTGAATCTCGCCCAAACCCCGGGGCCGCGCCGCGTACGCAGCGCCTCTATCGCCACGCTCGGATGCAAGCTGAACCAGGCGGAGAGCTATCGGGTGCAAGTCGAGCTAGCGCGCGCGGGTGTGGACCTGGTGCCGTTTGGAGACCCCGCCGACCTCACTATCGTCAACACCTGCACCGTCACCCACGTTGCCGACCAGCAAGGCCGGCAGCTGTTGCGCCGCGCCGCGCGTATCGGCCCCGGCTCATACGTCGTGGCTATGGGTTGCTACGCGCAGGTCGCGCCCGACGAGGTGCGTGCGATCAGCGGGGTCGACTACGTGGTGACGGCGCGGAAGGAGCAGCTCGTCGAACAGCTCGAGGAGCAGGGGCTGGTATTGGGTCCCGAGGATGCCGGAGAGACGGGCCCGCAGGCCAGCCCCGACGCCCTGGTGTCCCTCCCGGTGAGCCGGGTACGTCAGTTCGTGAAGATCCAGGACGGGTGTGATGACTACTGCACGTACTGCATCGTCCCCTTCGCGCGCGGCCACAGTCTCAGCCGCCCGGCCGACGACATCGTCCACGAGGTCAACTCCCTCGTAGCGCGCGGCTGCCGCGAAGTCGTTCTCACCGGGGTGCAGATCGGAGCGTACGGCCGCGACCGCTACTACCTGAAAGGACAGCAGCTCCCACCGCCGGGTGCGCCGCTGGCCGCCCTGGTGCGCCAACTTCTGGACGAGACCCATGTAGCGCGCGTTCGCATCTCTTCAATTCAGCCACAGGATTGGGCTGAGGAGTTCCTCGAGCTCTTCGCCGATCGACGGCTGTGTCGACACCTCCATCTGCCACTGCAGTCGGGCTGCGACACCACGCTGCGGCGGATGGCGCGGAGGTACACGACCGCCGGCTTCGCGGATCTCGTCGACAGACTTCGCGGCCGAATGCCGGATGTTGCGATCACGGCCGACATGATCACGGGGTTCCCGGGAGAGAGCGAAGCCGAGCACAGGGAGAGCGTGAGTTTCGCCCGCGCAATCGAGTTCGCCGACGTCCACGTCTTCCGTTATTCGCCGCGGCGCGGAACGGCAGCGAGCCGCATGGGCGACCACGTGCCACCGGAGGTGAAGAAACGGCGCAGCGAAGAGCTCCGCGAAGCTGCGGGTGCGATGGGGGCGGCATACCGGGAGCGCTTCGTTGGTAAGCGCAGCGCCGTCCTCTGGGAGGAGGAGTTGGCTTGGCGCGAGGACGACACGCGCCGGGGATGGGCAGGGCTGACCGACAACTATCTGCGCGTCGAGCTTACGGCTGACGAGGATCTCCTCGGCGCGACGAGCGAGGTCACTCTCGGTCGCCTTAGCGGACCCGTCTTCGCGGGCACTCTCTGGCGTGAGGCGCGAGGCGCGAGGCGCGAGGCGTGAGGCGTGAGGCGTGAGGCACGAGGCGTGCGGCGCGAGGCGTGCGGCGCGAGGCGTGAGGCGCGAGGCGCGAGGCGAGGGGCGTGACACGTGAGGGGGGGCGAGTTGATGGCGCAGGAAGCTGACTGCCT
>CAYQJS010000006.1:132707-139088 GCA_964417895.1 uncultured Chloroflexota bacterium
CGGTGAGATTCCCTCCACGATTGTCTCCCAAGGCGAGGGCATCACCGCATTTCGAGACATCGCTCCCCAGGCACCCACGCACATCCTGGTCGTCCCGGACCGGCACATTCCTGGCGCGTCCGCCGCGACGGGCACGGACGACGCGATCGTGGGGCGGCTCATCCGCCTTGCGGCCGAGCTGGCCCGCCAGGAAGGAATCGCCGACAGCGGGTATCGGTTGGTCATAAATCAGGGGGAGGACGCGGGCCAGACAGTGCCGCACCTTCACGTGCATCTGCTCGGCGGCAAGCTGCTGCCCGTGCCGCTGGCGTAGGATAACCCCGGGTTAAGCGAACAGATCGTCCGGCGTCAGTAGCATCAGATCGCCGTGCTGAGCGCGCTGGCGCAATACCGCGTCGAATCCCGAACGGCTTGCCAGCACCCATAGGGGCCGCTCCGCGAGCGGAAGCGCCTCGGCCTTGCGTTGCAGTCCGACGAAGACTCGCTCGTCGACCTCCGAATTCGACCACTTGCATTCGCCGATGAGCGTAGCGCGCCCACGCTCGAGCCCGACGAGATCGATCTCGTCTTTCCCGTCCCACCATCGCCCGAGCTGGGCGAAAGACACCGGCAGCTCTCCGCCAGCCAGACGACGCCAGAGGAACTGGTGGCAGACCTCCTCCCACGTCGTTCGTGCGACGAACTCGTCCAGGTGTGGCGCTACGTCGCGCTCCCACACGTGCGCGCCCCTACCCAGTTGGATCAGCGACTGGTGTGGCGCAACGTAATGGAACCAGAACCGGAGGTAGGGATCGGCGAGCCGATAGAGCACCCGTTGGCTGCGCACCTGCTCCCACTCGGTCACTGGCACCTCGCGCTGCAAGAACTGCAGCTCCTGCAGTCGGCGCAGCTGGTCGAGGATGTCATTCACGCCGCCTCGGCCAAGCGCCCTGGCGATGTCGCTGGGCCGCTCCTGGCCGGCAGCAACGGCCCGGAGAATCGAGGCGTACATCGCCTCCTGGTGGAACTCGGTGCGCAACAGCTCTTCAGCTTCCCGAAACAAAAAGTGTCCCGGCGACAGGAAGGTGGCTTGAACCATCTCGTCGAGCCGTCTCCTTGGCTCCCAGTGCCGGAGATACGCCGGGATGCCGCCAAAGCAGGCGTAGGCGCGGATCCGGTCGTCGGCCTGCAAATGGGGGAAAAATCTGGCAGAGTCGAAGTAGTCGAACGGGTGCACCTCGACCTGGGCCGTCCGGCGGCCGTGCAATGGACCGGTGGCGCCCGTGAGGCCCTGCATGAAGGAGAAGGCGGATCCGGCCAGTACCAGCATGAAGCTCGCACTGGACTGCTCATGGACGCGGTCCCACCACGCCTGGACGAGCGTATCGAGCCCAGCCGTCATCTCACAGAGGTACGGAAACTCGTCGAACACCAGGAGAAGGCGTCGGTTCGAGGTAACCGCCCGCTCGAGGTACTGAAGGACGGCCGGCCAGTCTGGGAACGGGGCGACGCGAAGATACGGGTCATCGAGAAGGTCTGCTACCTGGGCCGCGAGCCCGGCGAGAATGTCGCGCTCTGCGACGCGTGTGCCATACAGATAAACGGCGGCCTTACCGTTCGAAAAGTGGGAGAGGAGAGCAGATTTCCCGACGCGGCGTCGGCCCCACAATGTGACAAGCTGAGGGCGGCCACCCTCCGCCGTCCATGCGGCTTCTAGCTGGGCAAGCTCCCGTTCGCGATTGAAGAAGAGATCGGAGGAAAGCTCCAAGGCCATTTCGAGCATCCATCAGGTTCCAACCTGCCAGGTTTCAATCTAGTAGGTTTTGTACCCACCAGGTTTCTAACCTGCCAGGTTCTCAATCTGCTGGACTATATCCGTGGGCCGCCGCTCTCTGCAACCCTGGCTCAGCCGGGCCTCTGCTACCATATACTCCCCCCGACCAGTGCCCGGAGCGCCCGTGTGAAGCTGCATGAATTCCAGGCCAAGCAGGTGTTTGCTGCCGGCGGCATCCCGACTCCGCGGGGTGAGGTCGTCTCCGTCGCATCGGAGGCGCGAGCCGCCGCGGAGCGGCTCGGGCGCGTCGTGGTCAAAGCCCAGGTGCTCGTTGGGGGGCGTGGGAAAGCCGGCGGCATCAAGCTCGCAGAATCGCCGAGGGAAGCGCAGGGCCATGCCGAGGCGATGCTCGGCAAACCTCTAAAGGGACTGACTGTCGATCGCGTGCTGGTGGAGGAGGCCCTCGATATCCGGCGCGAATACTACCTCTCGGTCACCGTGGATCGCACCAGCAAGCGAGTCGTAATGATGGCCAGCTCCAGGGGCGGCATGGACATCGAGGAGGTGGCCGCTGAGGACCCCGCCGACATCGTGAAGCTCGCAATCGATCCAGCCTACGGCCCGATGGATTTCCAGCTGCGAGAGCTGGTAGCACAGGCGCATTTCGAACCCTCCGCCGGGCGCGCCATCGGCGCCATCGCCCGCCAGATCTACGCAATCATGCTGGCGTCTGATGCATCGCTCGTCGAGATCAACCCGTTAGTCGTGACGGGATCTGGCGCCGTGCTCGCAGCGGACGCCAAGTTCGACGTGGACGACAATGCCCTCTTTCGGCAGAAGGAATTGGCCCAGTTCCGCGAGGCCTCCGAAGACGATCCTATCGAGGCGGAGGCACATCGGCGTGGGGCTACCTACGTGCGCCTCGACGGCGACATCGGCATCATCGGGAACGGGGCTGGCCTCGTCATGACGACCCTGGACCTGGTTACGCGCGCGGGCGGGCGCCCAGCCAATTTCCTGGACATCGGTGGCGGCGCCCAGGCTGACAGCGTCCGCGAGGCCATCGAGATCGTGCTCATGGACCCTCAGGTCAAGGGCATCTTGTTCAACGTCTTCGGGGGGATCACGCGGGGCGACGAGGTAGCGAAAGGCATTCTCGCGGGTACTCAGGCCCTGGACATCAGGGTACCCATCGTCGTCCGTATGGCGGGCACGCGGGCGGAAGAGGGCCGCAAGCTCCTGGAGGGCACCAAACTGGTCTCCGCGACGCGCCCCGTGGAGGCTGCCGAGAAAATCATCGCGCTAGCGCGAGGGTAACCTGCCATGGGGGTGCTCGTCGGGCGGGACACGCGCCTGATCGTGCAGGGGATCACGGGCCGAGAGGGCGGCTTCCACGCCGACCAGATGCTCGCCTACGGGACGAACGTCGTAGCGGGGGTCACGCCCGGTCGCGGCGACACGAGCGCCAACGGAGTCCCGGTCTTCGACTCCGTCCATCGCGCCGTCGACCATGGCGGGGCGAACACCTCGATTATCTTCGTTCCCCCAGCCTTCGCTGCGGACGCCATCTGCGAGGCCGCCGACGCTGGAATCGGCCTCGTGATCTGCATTACGGAGGGCATCCCCACGCTGGACGTCGTGCGCGCTGTGCGCTTCCTCGAGGAGCGTGGGGCCCGCCTCATCGGCCCCAACTGTCCGGGCGTCATGACCCCCGGCGAGGCCAAGGTTGGGATCATGCCCGCGGATATCTTCAGGTCCGGCGACGTGGGAGTCGTATCGCGCAGCGGCACGCTGACCTACGAGGTCGTGAACCTTCTGACTGAAGCTGGGCTGGGAGTCTCGACGTGCGTCGGTATCGGCGGCGATCCGATCATCGGGACGACCTTTACCGACGTCCTCGATCTCTTCCGGGAGGATTCGGGGACGCGAGCTGTCATCCTGATCGGCGAAATCGGGGGATCCGATGAGGAGATGGCGGCGGCAGCGATCGCGGCCGGCTATCCCAAGCCCGTCGTGGCGTTCGTCTCCGGGCGTTCGGCGCCACCCGGCAAGCGGATGGGCCACGCGGGCGCCATCATGTCCGGCAACACCGGGACGCCGCAAGGCAAAGTCAGGGCCTTCGTCGACGCCGGCGTTTATGTGGGGGACACGCTGGACGATGTCGTGGGGCGGGTCGGCAACTTGATTGGTGCGAGCGGCTGATGCCCGACCGCGCGGACCTCACCAAGGCATACGACCCGCGTGAGGTCGAAGCCCGGCAGTACGATCGCTGGCTCGAAGGCGGCTATTTCGAGCCGGACCCGGACCCGACCAGGCCGACCTTCTGCATCATCATGCCTCCTCCCAATGTCACTGGTGAGCTGCATCTCGGCCACGGGCTCACCGCCGCCGTCGAGGACTTGCTCACGCGTTGGCACCGCATGCGCGGCGACAGCACCCTCTGGCTTCCCGGACGCGATCACGCCGGCATCGCCGGCCAGTTGGTTGTAGAGCGGGAGCTGATGGCGGAGGGCAAGACGAGGCATGACCTCGGACGCGAAGCCTTCCTCGAGCGCATGTGGGATTGGATGGACCGGTACGCAGCGGCCATCGCCCTCCAGCACCGGCGCCTCGGCGTCTCCGTTGACTGGCGCCGCGAGCGATTCACCATGGACGCCGGCCCATCGCGCGCGGTGCGGACGGCGTTCGTGCGGCTCTTCGAAAAGGGGCTCATCTACAAAGGCGCTCGCATCACCAACTGGTGCCCGCGCTGCTCCACGGCTCTCTCGGACCTCGAGGTGGTCCACGAGGAGGAGCAGGGCACGCTCACCTACGTGCGGTACCCCCTCGTCGCATTGCCGGGGGACGTCGAGCCTCGCTACATCCAGATCGCAACGACACGCCCGGAGACCATCCTCGCCGATACCGGGATCGCTGTGCATCCTGATGACCCGCGTTACGTGGAGCTGGTGGGCCGCCGCGCGCTGGTGCCGTCGGTTGACCGTCCGGTTCCCATCGTGGCAGACGATGTAGTCGAGGCTGGGTTCGGCACGGGCGCTGTGAAGGTGACGCCCGGCCATGACCCGACCGACTTCGACATTGGCCAACGGCACAGCCTCCCCACAATCCTGGTGATCGGCCTGGACGGACGGATGAGCGAGAGCGCCGGCCCCCGCTACGCCGGTATGCCGGTGATGGAGGCCCGCCGCGCCTTCTTGGATGAGCTGAAATCGCTTGGCCTCGTGATGAAAGAGGATCCCCACCCGCACCAGGTGGGACATTGCGACCGCTGTAGGACGGTGGTCGAACCGTTGGTCTCCGAGCAGTGGTACGTCCGGATCGAGCCCCTGGCTCGCGCGGCCCTCGAGGCGGTGCAGCAGGGGCGGATCAGAATCATCCCCGAGCGCTTCACGAGGGTCTACTACAACTGGTTGGAGAACATTCGCGACTGGTGTATCTCCCGCCAGTTGTGGTGGGGCCACCGGATACCCGTCTGGACCTGTGGGAACCAGCACGCGTTCGCCGCGGTTGAAGATCCGTCCGCATGTCCCACGTGCGGCTCGACCGACCTCACCCAGGACCCCGATGTGCTGGATACGTGGTTCTCCTCGGCGCTGTGGCCGTTCTCAACTCTCGGCTGGCCCGACGCTACAGACGACATGCGGCGTTTCTATCCGACCTCGGTCATGGAGACGGGCTACGACATCCTATTCTTCTGGATTGCCCGCATGATCATGATGGGCCTCGAGATGACCGGCGACATCCCGTTCCGCGACGTGTACCTCCACGGGCTCATCCGCGTGGGCCGGGAGAAGATGAGCAAGGTCAAGGGAAACGTCCTCAATCCCCTCGAGCTGATCGAAGCCTTCGGCACCGACGCGCTGCGACTGTCCCTGGTGAGTGGGACGACGCCGGGGAACGACACCCAGATCTCGAACGAAAAGCTCGAGGCCAACCGAAACTTCGTGAACAAACTGTGGAACGCGGGCCGATTCGTGATCAGCAACCTGGACGATTGGCCAGCGCGCGACCTTCGGCAACCGCTCGGCGTGGCCCCTGGCGCGCCCTCCGAGGCGGACCGTTGGATAGTGGGCCGGGCCAACGACGTGACCGCGCAGGTGACACGGCTCCTCGAGGACTATCAGTTGGGCGAGGCTGTCCGCACGGCGCACGATTTCCTGTGGAACGAGTTCTGCGACTGGTACGTCGAGATCGCGAAGATCGAGCTGCGTGAGGCGCAGTCGGATGCCGAGCGAGAGGGGATCCGGACCAACCTGGCGTGGGTGTTCGAGCAGACGCTGCGTCTGCTACACCCTATGATGCCCTTCGCCACCGAGGAGCTGTGGCAGACGCTTGTCAGGGGTCGGGGGTCAGGGGACGGGGGTCAGGGCCGGGACGGCTCGTTGGCCCCTGGCCCCCAGCCCCTGACACCCTCGTTGGCCCCTGGCCCCCAGCCCCTAACCCCCTCGTTGGCCCCTGGCCCCTGGCCCCTGGCCCCCTCCATCATGGTCGCGCCTTGGCCGGTGCCATCGGGGGTGCGCGACGAGGAAGCAGATGCGCGCATGGCGACCGTTATTGACCTCGTACGCGGGGTCCGCAACCTGCGGGCGGAGTATCGCGTGGATCCGGGCCGCTGGGTTCCCGCCACG
>CAYQJS010000007.1:0-133558 GCA_964417895.1 uncultured Chloroflexota bacterium
CACGCCTACTTTCTCGGTGCCAACGATCCCTACGGCGCGCTCAAGACCACGCTCAAGGCCGAGATCAACGAAGAGGCCTGGGCGACGCTGCACAGCGACACGTCGCGCCCGTTCGACAAGCCGGGGTCGGGGCGGATCGCCGTGAAGGTGATCAACCACCTGGGCGACGAGGTGATGAAGGTATTCCGGGTGTGATAACGAGCACGCGGCTGGCGAATTGTGAGCGACTCTGATCTCATGTTGGCTCATGCGCCCATCGTGGAGGCAGTGGTCGACATCGACTGTGACACGCCGCAGGCGCAGGAGGTTGCAGCGCTGGAGACTGTCGCGCGCGATCGATTCCGTGACCGATATCCGAAGTTCCGGACACGGTTTCGTCAGGGATTTCGAATCGAACCGCAGTCGGAAGGCTCGCCTCAGATTTCCACGGGCCGGCCAGGGATCCAGGCCTTTCAGTTCTTGCAGGAAGACGAGAAGCAGCTAGTGCAGGTGCGGACGCAGGGCTTTTCATTCAACCGGCTGGCGCCTTATACGAGCCTGGATGACTACCTGCCGGAGATCGAACGCGCGTGGGGGCTCTTTGTCGGGCTGGCTTCGCCCGCGCAGATCCGCAGGATCCGGTTGCGCTACATCAACCGGATCCTGTTGCCGCTGACCGCAGGCCGCGTCGAGTTGGGAGATTACCTCACCGTCGGCCCCAGGCTTCCAGACGAAGAAAAACTAACGTTCGTCGGTTTTCTCAATCAGCACGCCGCAGTCGAAACACAGACCGGCAATCAGGTCAACATGATTCTCACGACCCGGGGGCAGGGCGCAGACGTTCTTCCGCTCGTCTTCGACATCGCGGCCTTGCGGGAGGAAGACGGTCAACCCGAGAATTGGGAGTGGATTCTTGCGCGAATCCAGTCCTTGCGGGGTCTGAAAAACCGCGTGTTCAGGAATAGTCTGACTGAACGATGCCTGGAACTGTTTCGATGAGCACACTGGTTGTAGCTCGCCCTCCATATCCGGGCGTGGACTCCGGAACCGCCGTCTCAGACGAGGCTCAAGCCGGACGCGTGGCCGCTAGCGCGGTGCGGGAGGAGGAGGAGCAGTCATTTGCGCTCTTCGGACCGAAGGATGATGCCATCTCCCACATCTGGGCGCTGGTGAGCGAGTGTGGGGAGGGGGGGTGGGACGGCGACGAGGCGGAGCCGATGTCGGAGATCGCCGCTCACACGGCGTCGGACTTCATACGCGCCCTCCCGGTCGATGTCCCGCTTCCTGAATTCGCCCCGGAGCCCGACGGATCCATCTCGCTGGACTGGATTCAGTCTCGTAGCCGCGTGTTCTCGCTGAGCGTGGGCTCAGGCAGCCGGCTCGCTTACGCGTGGCTCGACGGAGACGATCGAGGTCACGGGGTTGCCCGTTTCGACAGCGAGGCGGTGCCTCCAAGTGTCCTTGACGGTATCCGGAGGGTTGTGGATGGTGGCGGTGCTGCCGTCCGGCCTCTCTGAAGCCGTCGAGGACGAGGAAGATCTCGCCAGATATCTCACTTCTTCGAGTCAGTTCAGTCTGGCGATGGTGAAGCCAGCGGCCTTCTTGCCAAACCCCCGCAGTGGCCAGACTTCTATCTTCCGACACGGGCGTGAACCGCTGGACGGGTTGTGGCAGATGGCTGAGGATTACGTCGTGGGGGGCCGCACGCTTCATGGGGCGGCCATCGTCAAGGCGCGCCACGTTAGAGCGGCTCAGCTTGAGGTCGTGTCGAGCGAGCCCCCGGCGCGGCACGCAAACATTGTCGGCTGGATCTGGTCGGCGTCGGACCCTGACTTAGGGAAAGCCGAGCGCCGAGAGCAGGCTCTCCTGATTGCCCAACGCGCGGATCTGGTTCGGCGCTAGCCGGGAAAAACGATGGAGTTCCGGATCGCAGATACCTTCACGGACAGCCTCGCTCGGCTGAACGGCGACAAACAAAAGGCCGTGAAGACCACGGCCTTCGATCTGCAGATCGATCCCTCCGGTCCTGGCATGAGCTTCCACAAACTCAACCGCGCGAAGGACAAAAACTTCTGGTCGGTGCGCGCCAGCGGCGACCTCCGCCTCATCGTCCACCGCGCGCCCGATAGCCTGATGCTCTGCTACGCCGATCATCACGACCGGGCGTACGCGTGGGCGGAACGACGGAAGCTGGAGACGCACCCGACGACGGGCGCTGCCCAGCTCGTGGAGATCCGTGAGATCCTGCAGGAGATCCTCGTTCCAAGGTTCATCGAGGCGCCCACGTCCCCGAACGCACCGCTGTTTGCGCACCTCTCGGACGACGAGCTGCTGGGCCACGGCGTCCCGATCGAGTGGCTCGCGGACGCGCGACTCGCCACCGAGGATACGGTTCTCGACCTAGCCGATCACCTGCCGGCCGAGGCGGCGGAGGCACTCCTCGACCTTGCGACCGGCGGGAAGCCTCGGATGCCGCAGATCGTGGCGGCGGCCAATCCGTACGAGCATCCGGATGCTCAGCGCCGCTTCCGAGTGGTCAGCGATCTCCATGAACTGGCTCGGGCCCTCGAGTACCCGTGGGAGAAGTGGACGGTCTTTCTCCACCCCGCGCAACGCGAGCTGGTCGAGCGGCGATTCGGCGGCCCGGCCAGGATCTCCGGATCGGCCGGCACGGGCAAGACGGTGGTCGCGATCCATCGCGCGGCCTTTCTCGCGCGTGCAAACCCCGATGCCCGGGTGCTCCTGACCACCTTCTCCGACGCGCTGGCGAACGCGCTGCGGACGAAGCTTGGCCACCTGCTCGGCAACGAGCCGCGCGTTGCCGAGCAGGTCGAGGTGGACGCGATAGGCGCGGTTGCGCGCCGGCTGTACGAATCCAGGCTCGGCCGCGCCGAGATCGCTGCGCCCGAAATGATCCGTCAACTCGTGGGTGAGGCTGCCGTCCAGAGCGACGATCAACGATTCAGCCTTCGTTTCCTGGTGTCGGAGTGGGAGGATGTCGTCGACGCCTGGCAGCTGACCTCCTGGGAGGCGTATCGGGATGTCGAACGCCTGGGGCGGAGGACCCGGCTGCCCGAGAGCCGACGGGAAGCGCTCTGGGCGATCTTCGAGCGCGTTCGCGCAACACTCGACGAGCGGTGGCTGATCACGGCCGCCGGTGTCAACAGCCGAATCGCCGCCCATCTCGCCGCTAATCAAAGGCTTCCGTACGATTTCGTCGTCGTCGACGAGGCGCAGGACGTGAGCGTGGCGCAGCTTCGGTTTCTCGCCGCGCTCGGGGGAGGTCGGCCAAACAGCTTGTTCTTCGCAGGCGACCTGGGGCAGCGGATCTTCCAGCTTCCCTTCTCGTGGCGATCGCTGGGCGTCGATATTCGCGGTCGCTCTGGAACGCTGCGCGTCAACTACCGGACCTCGCATCAGATCCGAGCGCAGGCGGACCGCCTGCTGGGGACCGAGATTGCGGACGTCGACGGCAATGTAGAGACGCGCGGCGGCACGATCTCTGTATTCAACGGCCCAACCCCAGATATCGCTGTGCTGGAGACCGCCGAGGACGAGGGCGCGGCGGTCGGCGGCTGGCTCGGCGAGCGCGTGGCGGGTGGTGTGAAGCCCGAAGAGATGGCGGTCTTCGTGCGATCCGCGGCGCAGGTTACGCGTGCTCGCGCCGCGGTCGAGGCGGCCGCGTTGCCCGTGACATTGCTCGACGAGCAAGTGCAGACTAGCCGCGGTCACGTGGCGGTCGGGACCATGCACCTGAGCAAGGGGCTGGAGTTTCGCGCCGTGGTGGTGATGGCATGCGACGACGACGTCGTGCCCCTGCTGGAGCGCATCGAGGCCGTGGCGGACGAGGCCGATCTGGAGGAGGTCTACAACACCGAGCGGCATCTCCTCTATGTGGCGTGCACACGTGCCCGCGATCACCTGCTGGTGACGGGGGTCGATCCGGCCTCCGAGTTCCTTGGCGATCTGCGCGCCTGAGGCGCCCGTTGACTCCCGCTGAGCCAGCTTTTGATGGCCATCGGCTTGGGTCGGGCGCCGGGTAAGTGCTTCGCGTCCCGTCTTCGGCCTTGGAACGGTAGTCGCCGTTGTACTCACGCCCACCGGCTTTGACTGAAATCTGTTAAACTCAATCTGAGATTCTGTGATATAATTTCGGGAATCATGAACTTGAAGGAGCTCTCTCCCAATGTGATTCCCGACCGACCCATCCAGCTTCCTCTCTTTCAATACGATGTCTTGCCGACGAGCCGATCAGGAATCGGGGTAGCCGCCTGATGGTCGACGACACGGGAATAGGCGCCCGCCTGCAGGCGGCGCGCCGCGCTCTGGGTCTGACCCAGACCGAAGCAGGCCGACGCATGGGCATGGTCACTTCGACTGTTTCCGCGATCGAATCGGGCAAGCGAAGCGTTACGGGACTAGAGCTCTACCGATTCGCCGACATCTATAAGCGGTCCCTAGCGTTTTTCTTCGGTGAAGCTAGCCGCCCGGGGTCCGTCGGCTTCCAGTACCTGTTCCGTCGGGTAGATGAACGCGTTCTCGATCGCGCGAGCATAGTGAAGCTGGAGCAGCTTGCGGCTGACTACCGGCTGCTAGAAGAGCTCGTGGAAGCTGCTCCCCTCCCGCTCCCTCCTGACTACTCCGCATTTGGATTCCGGACCGCGGACGACGCGGAGACTCTCGCCGAGATGGAGCGCAGCCGGCTAGGGCTGGGAGATGCCCCGATTCAGGATCTCACTGATCTGCTGGATGAGCAGGCCGGAGTGCGGACGTTCACCCTCCCGGTCGCCAACCAGAGCTGGTCCGGTCTGGTGGTAAAGGACGACGACGGGCGTCCGTGCATTGCCGTGAATACAAAAGAGGAACCCTACCGTCGGAACTACGACTTGGCGCACGAATACGGCCACGTCCTCGTGCATTTCGGCCGCAATGATCAGCCCCAGGCGCGCGTTGATGTGAGCCTTGCGCCGGGCCGTCGGAGCTCGCCCGAAGAGCGATTCGTCGATCTATTCGCGGCTTCCTTCCTTATGCCGAGACGCGCGGTGCTTGAGCAGCTCGACCGAACCATGAGGGCGAGCCATGGGCGATTCACTGACCACGATCTTGTCCACCTGGCGATGCATTTCGGGGTGAGTGGGCAGGCGATGTCACTGCGGCTCGTCGTCCTCCGAAAGATGCCTCGTACGGCACACGAAACGGTATGGCTGGAGCGGGCGTCGACCTTCAAAGCGATGGCGGAGAGGCTGGGATACGAGTTCGAGGAACCGCCAGAGATCTGGAATCGTCCGGGCCTGCCGAAGCGCTTCCGCTACCTGGCTTGGAAGGCATATGAGCTGGAAATCATCTCGGTTTCCAAGCTCGCGGAGCTGCTACGAGAGGACATGTTCGAGTTGCGGGCTCGGCTAGAGCTCAGCGGTGATCAAGCGGTTCTGGCCTAAGATGCGCGGCGCGCATCTATCCTCTTCGAAGGCCGGGGCATCTGCTCAGTGATTCCCCTGCGGGCACCTGTGATTCTCGACAATACTGTCATCTCCTCGTTTCAAGTCGCTGGGGCCCTCGCGCGGGTGCTGGCGCTCTGGCCGGGGCGCTGGGTAGTGACATTGCAAGTGCGTGGCGAGGCGGCGGTGTGGAGGGTTCATGGTGCCCGGGTGGTAGCGCTCTTGGACCAGCTAGAAACGCGCAATGAGATCCAATACGCCTCTCCGGAGCCAGGGGCTGAGGGTACCTTGTTCGCGCAGCTCCAGCGAACCAGAGGGTCCGGGGAGTCTGCCTCGATCGCCATCGCGCACGCCCGCGGGCTCATTGTGGCGACTGACGACCGAAGGGCGATGCGGTCTTGCCAGGCTCTGAACCCGCCGGTGCCAACGGTAACGACGGAAGGTTTGCTAGCCGCCGCGTTGGATGACGGCCTCCTGCAACTACCGGAGGCGGAGGCGATCTGGCAGCGCACAGGGATAAGGGATCCACGCAGGGGTATCGGACGATGAGCGAGCTTCATCATCGCCTTTGCCTCCATCCGATGGCGCCTACGCCCCTACGCCCTGCCCCAGTATTGGCGCGGGCATGGCTGTCGTCAACGGCGCATGTCAAGGGATGGGACTCCGTGCGGCCGGAGGCGTTCCAATAAGCGGGCCTTACTAGGCACATCACCTTTTTCGTATTTGCCACGGTCTGCTTACCGATGGTAGCGTGTGCACATAGTCTCTGACATGAGCGGCCCGCCAAACGATGCGTCGTTTGGCTCTGATCACATTTCCGGGAGGTAACACGTGCGTGTAGCAAACTATGCTGAGGCTGAATACGTTCGCGGTATCGGGTCGCGTGGCGGCGGCAGCTCGGACTACAACCAGCAGCCGGCCACGATGAAGCAACTGCTGGAGGGCACTCCGGGACAGCCAGGCAATTTCGCGATGGTTGTCATCACGGGCACGGCTGAGGGAATCCAGAGGCTCAATCCTCGACACCGGCACGACTTCGATCAGCTGCGGATGATGCTGTCAGGGAAGGTTGAGTGGACGCCCGGTAATCCGACGCTGCCAGGATGCATCAGCTATTTCCCGGCTGGCTGTTACTACGGTCCGTATGGCCGACAGGAAGAAGAGCACCTCCACATCCAGTTCGAGGGGCCCGACGGCGAGCCATTCATCGACTATGACTCGCTGAGGGCGGCCCGCGATGCCCTTGCCAAGAAGGGCAGCTTCGACATGGGCGTCTACAGCTGGGTGGACGAGAAGGGCAAGGTCCACAAGCAGGACGGCCATGAAGCGAATGCTGAGTACGCAAGTGGCAAGAAGGTGCCCTACCCGAAACCCCGCTTCACGGCGCCCATAACCATCGACCCGCGGGGCTTCAGCTGGCTCGACGTCGAACCGGGGGTGCGAATCAAGCATCTCGCCACGCTCACGGAGAGGGAGACGCGCATCGGCATCGTCCGGCTGGACGGGCCAACCTCGTACCGACTAACCGTGCCGGAACAAAGGTCGGTGCTGTTCGTCACCGAGGGATCCGGCACTATCGGCGGCCAGGCGATCGAACAGCGCGACGGAATCCTGCTCGAGGCGGGCGAAGAGGGACTCTTCGAAACTTCAACTTCTCTCGAGCTCCTGCTTCTTGCATTTCCCAAGGAGGCCGCAAGCAAGACGCTCAGTGGGGCGGGTGAACCCGTACGGGCCAGCTCCTGAGAACGGTCCCGAAAGTCACCTGCCGAACCAGAAGCGACACCGCGAGAGTAATGGATCCAGGCAGAAAAGGGGAACACATGTGGAACGAGGACTCTGCCGAGCTGCAACCTAGTGGGTCAGTTAGCACGGATATTGGGGGTACCGTCACCCCCTCCCCAACCCTCCCCCGTCGAGGGGGAGGGCGAAAGAGCTTGTCCCCTCCCCCCTTGCGGGGGAGGGCGAGGGAGGGGGGTGTTGGCCATGCACGAGAGAACTGACCGACTGGGATTTCTTGGCCGGCAGCTCGTGCTGCTCGCAATGGGATCGATCCTCCTGGCCGCCTGCGCGCCCGGGTCCACGGCGCCTCCCCAGGGGAGCACGCCTGCGGAGCAGGCGACTCAGCGCACAAAGACGCTGCGCATCGGCACCATAAAAGAACCAATCCAGGGCATCGCGGTCTCACCCGGATCCGCGGGCAACATCCCGCTACAACATTCATGGATGTTTCACCAGGGCCTCACCACGTTCGATGCGCAGGGTAACCTCCAACCCGCCGTGGCCAACAAAGTCCCTACAATCGCGGATGGGGACTGGAAAGTCAATCCCGATGGGACGATGGACGTCACCTGGAAGCTACGTCCGAACGTGAAGTGGCATGACGGCACGCCACTCACCGCCGAGGACTTCGTCTTCGGCATCAGGGTAGCGGGCGACCCGGATCTCCCCCTTCCCCGCCTGGGCGGGCTCAGACTCATGCGCGATATCACTGCCCCGGATGCGCAGACCCTCGTCGTCCACTGGGCCGAGCTGTACTACGGCGCGAACCGGGGCGGCCCGTACAGCGTTCCCGCTGTCCCACGCCACCTGATGCAGGATCTGTACCTTCAGGGCGATAAGCAGCTCTTCATTAATAGTCCCTACTGGACAACGCAGTTTGTCGGGGTCGGTCCCTATCGGCTGGGAGAGTGGGTACAGGGCAGCTCTACCGAGGCGCTGGCTTTCGACGATTACTTCCTTGGGCGTCCCAAGATCGACCGGGTGATTCTTCGTTACTACAACGATCGCATCGTAATGGCGACAAGCCTCCTGGCGGGCGACATCGATCTGGTTGGAATGGGGAATCTCACTGCCGACGATCTTTCGCCGGTGAGGACTGCGTGGGAAGCCAGCGGGGACGGCACCATCATCAAGACCATGAGCGAGCTCGTGTGGGCGCGGTTCCAGTTCCGCGATCAAAATGCGCCGTGGGTCCGCGACCTGCGCGTTCGCCAGGCGCTCCTCCATCAGATTGACCGGCCAACCTTCGCCGACACGTTTGATCCCGGCGGCTCGGCCACCGCTGACCTCTTCGTCTCGCCCGATGATCCTGCGTATCGGCTCACCGAGCAGCGCGGGTTCGCGCGTTATCCCTTTGATGAGGCTCGGGCGGCACGGCTGTTGGCAGACGCCGGCTGGACGCGAGGCACGGACGGCATGCTCCAGGACCGCGCCGGGCAGCGCTTCACGATGGAAACGCGGGTCATACAACGGGCCCAGCCCATGGGCGTTGCCCTCGCGGACCAGTTCAAACGGGGCGGAGTCGATGTTCCGTTTTCCGTCATCGGGGACAATGCCGAGAACCGGGGGATGCAGCGGGCGACGAGCCAGGGCGTTTACCTGCAGTCAGACCCCAATACCGACGAGGTAGCCGTGCAATTCACGACCGCGGAGATCCGGGGTCCGCAGAACAACTGGGCGGGACTCAACCAGAGCGGATACAGCAACCCGGCCGCCGACCAGATGTACGCATTGCTCGCCAGGGAACTCGATCCACCTAAGCATCAGTCGCTCTATGCGGACTTCCTGAAGTTCGCGGCGGATGAGGTGTTGTTCCTGCCGGTCTTTTATAGCTCGGGCTTCGGCATAACGGCCTTCCGCCGCGGGCTCCGTGGACCAGGGGCCGTCGCCCCCATCGAGCCCGTCACAACCTGGAACATCCATGTGTGGGACATGGACTGATCGCGCCAAGAGGAGGCCATAGTGCGGGTTTCAAACTATGCTGAAGCGGAGTTCATTCGCGGGATCGGGTCACGAGGTGGCGGCAGCTCTGACTACAACCAGCAACCCGGAACGATGAAGCCTCTATTGAAGGGCGCACCAGGGCAGCCAGGCAATTTCGAGATGGTCGTTAGCCGGAGCGGGTTAGACGGGATCAAACGGTTCTATCCCCGGCACCGGCACGATTTCGATCAGCTGCGGATGGCGTTAGCAGGGTCCGTAAAATGGACGCCCGGTAATCCGACGCCCCCTGGGTGCATCACCTACTTCCCCGCCGGCTGTTACTACGGCCCGTACGGCCGGCAGGAAGAGGAGCACCTCCACATCCAATTCGAGGGACCGAATGGCGCGCCGTTCATCGACTACGACTCGCTCCGGGCTGCCCGAGATGCCCTCGCTAAGAAGGGCAGCTTCGACGGTGGCGCCTACGTCTGGGTGGACGAAAAGGGCAAGGCCCACAAGCAAGATGGCCATGAAGCGAATGCCGAGTACGCAAGCGGCAAGAAGGTGGTCTACCCGAAACCCCGCTTCACGGCGCCCATAACGATCGACCCCCCGAGCTTCAGCTGGCTCGACATCGAGCCGGGGGTGCGGATCAAGCATCTGGCCACGCTCACGGAGGGGGAGACGCGCATCGCCATGGTCCGGCTGGATGGGCCAACCTCGTACCGACTAAATGTGCCGGAACAACAATCGTTGCTGTTCGTCACCGAGGGATCCGGCACCGCGGGCGGGCAGGCGATCGAACAGCGCGACGGCGTGCTGCTCGAGGCAGGCGAAGAGGGGTTCTTTGAAACGTCAACTTCTCTCGAGCTCCTGCTCCTGGCGCTCCCCAAGCAGCCAGCAAGTCGGCCGGTGGAGTAGGCGAGCCCTCCGGACGACCTCCTACTGGGTCACTTCTCATGGACATCGCCATTGCGTCGATTGCGTCGTTCCGGTAGGGCGGGGCCTTGTGCCCCGCCGCGCGGCTCTCAACGCGGGCGCCAGGCGGGAGGGGACAAGCCCCTCCCCTACCGGACGAAAAAAGGCCAGGCCCGTAGGAATTGACCCCCTGGGAAGTCTCCAAGGACCCAATCCCCAAACAAGAGGATGCTGTGAGCAGACGCAAAGTCACTACTATCCCGGTGCCCGGTGGCATGCCTGCACTGCAGTTGGTCGAGCTCGGCGGGATGCTGTTCTCGAGCGGCATCCACGGAGCAGACGTCGAGACCGGCGCCCTGAGCGAAGACGGGCACACGCAGTGCGAGGCCGCGTTTCGCAATCTGCAGCGCCTGCTCCAGAGCGCAGGCGCGAGCAGCGCCAACCTCGGCCTTGTCACGATCGGCGTCCCGGAACAAGCCTACGTCCGTTTCATGAATGAGGCCTGGTTCGCTACGTTTCCGGACGCTCGCGTCGGTCCCACGCGGAAGATCAACGTGTATCCCCTGCCAGCGGGGACGCAGGTCCAGCTCGACGTCGCTGGTGTAGCTGGCCAAACACCTGAAGCATTAACGGTTGCAGGTTTGACCGATCCAGGGGTGCCCCTGGGGGTGCGGATTGGCGATGTCGTGTTCTCGACCGGTATCGACGGCCGGGATCCTGGGACAGGGAAACTCAGCGAGGATCGTGAAGCCCAGGTGCGCCAAGCGTATTCCAACCTGCACGCCCTACTGATGAACGCGGGCGGCTCGTGGAACGATGTGCTGCACGTGTACGCATTTCTCGATCGTCTTCGCGCTCAATCGCTGATGCATGAGGTCTGGGAGGAGATCTTCCCCAGCCATGGACAGTGTCCAGCGCGCAAGGCGATTCATTACGGCGCTTTCGAGGACGAGTCGACGATACTGCAGCTGCAAACTGTGGCGATTCTCGGGCAGAACAATCGACGCGATTTCGTGTTAGAGAACGTGCCTGTTCACGAAACAGGCACTATGGGCGCTGCTATCGGCAAGCAAATGAGGTCATGTGGAATATCTGGGAATCCTCACGGCAGGCTCGGCAGCTTGGACGAACAAATTGAGTGGGCCTTCAGGCACATGCAAGCTGCGATGCAGCAGGCGGGGGGCAGCACGGACAATATCGGTCAGGTTAGCATCCTGGTGCGGAAGTACGAGGACGTTCCAGCAATCATGGAAGGCTGGAGGCGACTATTTCCGGATCCCTCGGACGAGCCGGCTCATGCGTGGGCTGCTTTCGGTCTAAACCCCTCGAATGCTGAGCTCGTCCAGTTCCAGATCGCCGGCGTGCTCTGAACGAGAGGGGGTCGATGAGGCCTGATCACGGGTGGCGCGCCCCTCGCCCGCCACCCGTCGCTGCACCATGAGGTCGGAAGGTATCGGTATGGTTCCTGTGCTATAGCACGAAACCCGGCAGTGCGCCGCCTAACGCCATCGATGCGACCCGGTCGTGTTGGCCGGGAGAGGCCATCCGCGTTGAGCACATCGCAGGCAGCGGCGAAGGACGCCCGCCCGAGCTGATGCTCACGCACGCCCCGGCCCACATGTTCATCACCGACTTGCATGACGAGGACCTCCGCCAGCCAGCCGGGAGGTCCCAAGATGCCATCTGAAAACCTCATCGGTCCGCTCAAACTCGACGCTGTGAAACATGCGTTCGCGGCGATCGACGGGGAGATTGGGGCGCGCGATCGCGGGATGGGCTGGAAACGCTGCCGGTTCGGATGTGCGGAAGCTCTTCCGGCGTTGCCACTAATGCGAGGCCTACGGCCGCGACATAGCCGTCGCCGTAGCTAGCTCCAATCTGCGAGCATCTGAGTATCAAGGGAGAGACCGACCATGAATCCAGCAACTGCGCCTGCCGTAACGGAGAGGCCGGCACCTAATTCGCGTTCTCCTCTCGCAATAGAAACCTCGGGCCTGATCAAGGTCTATGGCAGCGACACCCGCGCCCTCGACGGGATCACGTTCGGGGTCGCGCCGGGCGAGCTGTTCGGCTTCCTCGGACCAAACGGCGCTGGAAAGACGACCACGATCCGAATCCTTTCCACTTTGCTCCGCGCAACCTCAGGAACGGCGCGGGTGGCGGGCTTCGACGTGGCCACACAGCCACGCGAGGTGCGCAAGCGCCTGGGTCTGGCGATGCAGACGCCCGCGCTTGACGCGTTCTCCACAGGGCGCGAGACGCTGGAGTTAGCCGGTCAGTTGCACCGGATGCCGGCGGCAGACGTGCGGCGCCGCGCTGATGAGCTACTCGAGCTGATGGGGCTGGCATCGGTCGCCAAGAAGCTGACCGGGACCTACTCCGGCGGCATGCGCCGACGGCTCGACCTGGCGAGCGCGCTGATGCATCGGCCCGAGTTGCTGATCCTCGATGAGCCTACCGAAGGGCTCGACCCGCAGAGCCGTACCGCGCTCTGGGAGGAGCTGGAGCGGATCAGCACGGCGGGCACGACCATGCTCCTGACGACGCACTACATGGAGGAGGCCGATCGGCTCTGCTCCCGCTTGGCCATCATCGATAACGGACAGATCGTGGTCGAGGGCGCGCCGGGCGAGCTGAAACGAAGCATCGGCGCTGATACGGTGGTGCTTCAGCTGGATGCCAACGACGGCGATCTCGATCGCCAGCGCTCGGAGCTGCGGCGACGATTGGACGGCATGGTCGAGGCGGGTGGGGTCACAGCCCACGCAGCGGGCGTGGCCCTGGCGGTGCCGAACGCCAGCGCGGCAATCCCTGCGTTGTTGCGGCGGCTGGACGGCGATGGCGTGCACATCGTGGGCCTGCAGATGAGCCAGCCGAGCTTGGACGACGTGTTCATGAAGTACACAGGCCGCCATATCCGCGAAGAGGCGGCCGACCAACCGATTATCGTTGGGTGGTAGAGACATGGCAGCAATAAGCGCTTTCGCTTACGAGACGTACTACCTGGGCCTGCGAACCTCGCGGCGATTCATACGGGTGCCGTCCAATTGGCTCCCCGTCATCATCTTTCCCCTCATCAATCTCCTCATCTTCAGCCAGCTGTACCAGCAGATCGTTCAGCTGCCTGGCTTCGGCAGCCAGTCGAGCTACCTGGCCTATCTGGCACCGGGGCAGGTGGCGTTCACTGCCTTCATGGCGGTTGCCTGGTCGGCCTACGCGATGGTGGTTGAGTATCGCACCGGCTACCTCGACAAGCTCCGGGCCAGCCCCATCGGCCGCTGGTCGATCCTGGCTGGGGAGATGGTGCCGCTGTTCTTCCAGGCTGCGGCGATGGCCAGTGTCCTGCTGCTCGTGGGCGTGCTGCTGGGCGCCACCATCGTGACTGGCGTCGGCGGCTTCCTGCTCATCCTGGCCCTCTCCGGCGCATTCGGGATCGCGTTCGCGGGCGCGAGCTTCATCCCCGCGCTGCTCACCAGGAGCGAGCAGGCCGGCAGCACATTCAGCATGTTGCTGTTTCCGATCGTCTTCATGTCGACGGCCTTCGTGCCGGAGGCGCTGATGCCAGCATGGATGCAGGTGGTGAACAGGTGGAACCCGATCACATACCTCATCGAGGCGATGCGCGCGGTCATGGTGAGCGGCTACGACTGGGGCGCCATCGGCGCCGCGCTCATCTCGATGGGGATCATGGGAGTGATCCTCCAGGGCGCGACCCTGTGGGCCTTCAATCGCCTGGCGCGCTGACTGCCGACCGCGGAAAGGAGGTCGGCCCAATAGCCACCGGATCGACCTACGTCGCGCGGGACCAGAGAGGGCATCGTTTTAGGAGTCGACGGACCTGCCTTGGATCAGCGAGGACCTCGAGACAGATAAAAGAACTGTGTGCCCGCCGGCCCCTTCCGTGCCCATTGGTCGTGACCATGCGGTCCATTAAAGAGCAACAGGTTGAGCGAGCGATCGAGAGTACACGACCTGCGCGACGACGACCTTCGCCAGCCAGCAGACGGCATTCCGTGATGCCCCTCGACGCAGACGCGGGAAGATGCATCATGAATGGCAGCAAATGAGGTACGATTCGAGCATCTTGCAGTAGGGGTTAGTTTAGGCATGCGTACGACAATCAACCTGGATGAGTCGCTGCTCACCGAGGCCCAGCGGATCACGGGGCTCAAGGAACGCACTGCTCTGGTCCGCGAGGGGTTGAAAGCCTTGATCGAGCGTGAGAGCGCTCGGCGCCTGGCTCGCCTCGGCGGGAGCGAGGCCTCCCTCCAGCCGATCCCCCGGCGACGTACCGAGCCCGCATGATCCTGGTCGACACTTCGGTTTGGATCGACCACTTGCGCCGGAGTGACCAGGCGCTGGTCGAGGCGCTGGAGGCGGGTCAGGTGCTCATGCACCCTTTCGTTGTCGGCGAGCTCGCCTGTGGCAACCTTGCGAACCGCGCGGAGCTACTCAGCCTCCTCCAGGCGCTCCCTCAGGCCACGGTCGCGAGTGACAGGGAGGCGCTGGGTTTCATCGAGCTGCGCAAACTGATGGGGCGCGGCATCGGCTACCGCGACGTGCACCTGCTGGCATCGGTGGCTCTCGATGGCACCGCGACCCTGTGGACGCGGGACAAGCGCCTCGCCGAGGTCGCCAGAGATATGGACCTCGCCAGCGGCGAGCGAGTCTGAGAGGGATTCCTCCATCAGCAGGCCGGCGACCATCGACGGTACGGCGAAACCCTTCGCCAGGAGGTGGCGAAGCGGCCGAGCATCCCGACCGTGGAACTTCAGTCAGGGCGATCCGTGTTGAGTCAGCCACGCGCAGTCGACGTCGGACTACTGACGGGCCGCGAGGCTCGTACGCTGATTCGGTCGTCCCGCTGGCGGGGGCCCACCGTGTCGATGGCGCGTGGATGGGTGCAGGCAAATCTGGTCGCGCTGCCCGCCGCATACGCTGACGACTTCGCCCAGTTCTGCCGGCTCAACCCGCGGGCCTGCCCTCTCCTCGACGTCACGGAGGTCGGCTCCCCCGAGCCCGCCCGCGTTGCGCCCGGCGCGGACCTCCGCATGGATGTTCCGCGGTACTGCATCTACCGCGAGGGCCGCCTCGTCGAGGAGGTGGGGAATCTTCTGGAGGTCTGGGGGCCCGGGCTCGTCGCCTTTCTCCTGGGATGCAGCTTCACCTTCGAGGCGGCGATGGGGCGCGCTGGGGTTCCCTTGCGGCACATCGAGCTGGGCTCCACCGTGCCCATGTATCGGACCAATCGGGAGTGTGTGCCCGCGGGCCCCTTCCGTGGCCCGCTGGTCGTGACCATGCGACCCATCCCAGAGCACCTCGTAGCGCGGGCGATCGAGGTCACGAGCCAGTACCCACGGGCGCACGGCGCGCCCGTGCACGTCGGCGACCCGGCGGTGCTCGGCATCCCCGACCTCGACCGCCCGGACTGGGCCGATCCCCTGCCCATGCGCCCGGGCGATGTCCCCGTCTTCTGGGCGTGCGGCGTGACACCGCAGGCCGCGGCGGAGCAGGCGCGCCCCGATCTGATGCTCACGCACGCCCCGGCCCACATGTTCATTACCGACCTGCGGGACGACGACCTTCGCCAGCCAGCAGACGGGGTTCCGTGACGCGCCTCGGCGCTGCGGCGGTCGAGCGGGTGATATGATGGCGGACTCTATCGTGGTCGCCGTCTAAGCACGAGTCGCGCGAGGTCGACGACCTAGATGTGCATTAAGAACGGTGTGGCGGGCAAAGTGGCTAGCCCTCACCCCAACCCTCTCCCATTGCGATGGGAGAGGGGGTAGCTTCGCGCCTCGCCCATTCATGGGAGAGGCCGGCCGCCGGCCCGCAGGGCCAAGGACGGGTGAGGGCCGCCTTCGCGTCGAACGGTTAGCAGACATCCAGCAGCCTGGCGGGGTGCGATGACGATCACGGAGACACAGTCGGCGACGCGGTCCGAGCTGATTCGTCAGGCGGTCGATCTCGTGCCGGCCCTCAAGGACCGCGCGGCCCGCGCCGAGCGGCTCCGACAACTGCCGGACGAGACCGTTCGCGACCTGGTTGCGACCGGCCTCATCCGCATCGGCAACCCCGACCGCTACGGCGGACACGGCATCGACTACGACGCGATGTTCGACGTCGGTTGGGAGCTCGGGCGGGGCTGCGGCTCCACCGCCTGGTGCTACTCGGTGTGGACGGTCCACAACTGGATCGTCGGCCACTTCCCCGAGCAGGCCCAGGAGGACTTCTTCGCCGATGGGCCAGACGCGATCTGCTCGAGCGCCTTCTTCCCCGGCGGCGCGACGGCCGAGCCGACAGACGGCGGGTTTCGCGTGTCCGGCCGTTGGAGCTTTTCCAGCGGCTGCGATGCCGCCACCTGGGCGATGCTCGGCATCCCTGCCGCGGTGCGGACCTTCATACTGGTCCCTCGCTCCGACTACCGCATTGACGACAACTGGTTCGTGTCCGGAATGTGCGCGACCGGCAGCAAGGACATCGTGATCGAGGAGGCCTTCGTGCCCTCCTACCGCGTCCTGGATACCAGCCGCGCCGGCAACGGCGACTTCACGGGCTGGGATCTGCACGGGCGTCTCAGCTATCGGGTGCCGCTCAGATGGATCCTCGGGTGGGACCTGGTGGCGCCGTTGATCGGAATGGCGCAGGGCGCCGTGGACGAATTCACAGCTCGCCTGCAAGGGACCGCGGGCCCGAGCAGGACGGCTCAGTCCGTCGCGATTCAGCTGCGGCTCGCCGAGGCGTCGGCGGAGGTCGACGCGGCCCGCGCCATCCAGCGCACCACCATCCAGGAGATGCTGGATAGGGCGGCTCGGGGTGAGCTGTTCACGGACATGGATCGCGGCCGATACGGACGCAACAAGACGTACGCGGCGAGGTTATGCGCCCAGGCCGTGAACCGCCTCTTCGAGGCGAGCGGGGGACACGCGCTCTTCAGCTCGGAGCCCATCCAGCGCTTCCACCGCGACGCCAACGCGGCATCCCATCAGGCCGGCCTGAGCTGGGACGAGGCGGCCGAACAGTACGGCCGATTGGTGTTCGGGCTCCCGCCCAACTCGCCCAGGTGGTGAGCGCTCGGAGTCCCAGGTCCCAAGTCCCAAGTCCCAAGTCCCAAGTCCCAAGTCCCAAGTCCCAAGTCCCAAGAACAAGATCACAGAACTTTGTGACCCTCCCCCCCTCTCCCTCACCCTCCCCCGCCGGGGGGGAGGGAACAAGCGCGAAACTCCCTCCCCCTCGACGGGGGAGGGTGGGGAGAGGGTGAAGTGCCCGCGTCACGAATCTCCGCTACGCTGTACTAGCCAGTCGCAAGTCCCAGGTCCCGGAAGGTAAGATCGGCGGGCTGCCTGCGTCGCACGCCGGTCGTTTGCGGAGTGCCAGCAAACGGTAGAAAATCCAGCGGTTCGGAAATAGCAGGGGGGGCGCCTGTATGTTGGAGTCGGAACCGCTACCCGTCGACGTGATGGATCCCGCGTTCGAGCGCATCGTGCCTCGCGGCGCCACGGCGGAGCGTCTGCCGACCGTGACGAGCTTCGGCGAGGGCCCGGTCTGGAACACACAAGAGGGCTATTTGCTCTGGACGGACGCCTTCGAGGACCGGATTCTGAGGTGGGCGCCTGGCAGGCCAGTCACGACGTTCATGGAGCCCACGGGCCAGGCGCTGGCGCTGACCTACGACCGGCAGCGGCGGCTCGTCGCCACTGGCTGGGCGTCACGCAACGTCTGGCGGCTGGAGTCCGACGGCCGCAAGACGATTCTTGCCTCCCACTACGAGGGCAAGCGGATCAACTGCTGCAACGATCTGGTCGTCAGGTCGGATGGTTCCATCTACTGGACCGATCCCCCCGGCGGCCTCGCAAACCCGATGTTCTCGCCCGACGACATCCAGCAGTACCTCGACTTTCAGGGCGTGTTCCGCCTATCGCCGGATGGTTCTCAACTGACGCCGATGCTCCACGGCGACTTCGCCTCGCCCAACGGGCTTGCTTTTTCGCCCGACGAGTCCCTCCTCTACGTGAATGACATCCAGCGGCGGACGATCCGGGTCTACGACGTGGAGGCGGACGGCAGCCTCAGCAACGGGCGCCTCTTCTACGAGGCGAAGGGGGAAGGCCGCAAGTCACCTGACGGAATGAAGGTGGACACCGAAGGGAACGTGTACTGTACCGCCCCCGGCGGGATTCACGTCATCGACGCCCAGGGCAAGCAGCTTGGGCGCATGCTCCTGCCCTCCTCCAACAATATGTGCTTCGGGGAGGGCGACTGGCGGACCTTCTTCGTCACCGAGACCCAAACGACGTGGCGCATCCGCCTCAACGTACCCGGCTGCCCGGTTTAGGTGCGACCGGAAGGTGTCATCCTGAGGGCGTAGACCGAGGGATCTGCGGTAGCCAGCGAGCACAGCTCATCACTAGTCACCGACAGCAGACCCTTCGCTTCGCTCAGGGTGACATTGTGGGTAGGCTTCTACTAGGGGGTAAACGATGGCATGGCACTTCGAGCTGGTCGCCGGGCCGACTGGCGGGCTGACCGACGGGTTGGTCTGGGATGGGCAGGGCCTGATCTACGCTGACATGGGGTCGAGCGCTATCCAGCGGTACGACCCTACGACGAACCGCGTCACGGTACTGCGCCCGTACTGGACTCGAATGAAGGGCCTCGCCCTGGGGCCCGATCGCATGCTCTACGGGTGCCAGAGCGGGTCGCGGCGCCTGGTGCGGTTCAACCACGATGGGTCGGCGTCGCCCCTCCAGGCCAGGCTCGATGGACAGATGCACAACGCTCCTGACGATCTGGTCATTGATCGACAGGGACGCATCTGGTTCAGCGATCCACACGACGAGGCCCGAGGGCCCGAAGTGCGGCCGATGCTCGATCACGCCTCGATCCTGCGGGCGGAGCGGGCGGGCTGGAGCATGTGGAGCCTCGAGCGCATGACCTTCGATACCACTTGCCCCCGGGGCGTTCTCCTCTCCAGGGACGAGCGCACGCTGTACGTGGCGGACAGTCCGGCTGAACCGGATTCGACGCCTGAGCTGCGCGCTTATCCGGTCCAGGGCGACGATACGCTTGGCGCGTGCCGCGTGCTCCATCATTTCGGGAGCGGCGACCGCGGCATCGACGGGATGTGCCTCGAAAGCGGCGGCAACATCGTGGCTTGCGCCGGCGCGTCCAGGAGCGGCCCCGGGCCTATGGTCTACGTCTTCTCGCCGAACGGGCACGTGCTCGACGCGCAGCCGGCGCCAGCCGATGAGCCGACGGACTGCGCATTCGGCGACGCGGACCTCCGGACACTGTACGTCACGACGGCCGAGGGCCATCTGTTTCGGGCGCGCGGTACGGGACGCAGCGGGTAGGCCTGACACGAAGCCGCCGCAGGACCCACTAGACACGCCGGCCCAAGAGCACCGATGGCCGACCGAGCGGGAGGCTCCCTCTCCTGCCGCAGCGGGAGAGGGGTGGGGTGAGGGCACCTCTCGATGGCCGATGATACGAAAGGTTCGTCAGAGGGCCCTCACCTAACCTCTCCCATTGCGATGGGAGAGGGATTTGGTTGAACGCGCGCGCGCGTTTGAGAGCAACCCATGTCCCTTCCGCCGGGCGGATTTCCACCCCTCAACGCCGTGACCGCGCCGCTACAGTGTTCCTGCACCGTTCTGAGTCCTCCGACCATGGGGGAGCGTTATCATGTCCGCGATTGGGTGATTCCCACGTCACAGGAGGAGAATGTCATGGCTGAGGACCAGCGGCTCGGAGCTCTGCACTGGATCGACCACTACGCGGTGCCGACGAACGACCTGGATCGCTGGGTGGACTGGAACGCCAACCTGCTCGGGGCCACGGAGCGGTGGCACGACACCGCGCCCGCTCCGGGGCAGCCACGCATGGCGGAGTTCCGTATCCTCGCCGGCTGCCACGTCATCGGCTTCATCCAGAGCGAGCGGATTCCCCCCAACCAAGAACTCGGCGAGGGCCTCCCTCGCTACGGCTTTTACGTGCGGCCCGAGGACGTCGATGAGCACGTGCGACGGCTCGACCGGCTCGCCGTGCCCCACTCGGACGCCGTGCGCGCGTCGGCTGAGGGCGAAGCAGGCACGGTGGTTCACTTCCAGGACCCCGACGAGAACCAATTCGAGTTCTGGGCTCCGGACCGAATGCCCGAAGGCGCAATGGACGGCAGCGGCCCGCTGCGGGTCGGTCGCATCAGCCACGCCGTCTTCGAGTCCCGCGACCTGGACCGCACGGCCGCGTTCTACGGGCGGTACTGCGGCCTGGATCCGTCGATCGGCGGCGACATCCCGAAGGACACGATCGTGCTCCCGATGGTGGCAGGCGCCCGCCTCATCTTCAAGAAGGTCGACGAGCTGGGGATGCGAACCGGCGGCTCGACGAAATGGCGGGGCGTCCACAACGCCTTCGTCGTGCGCGACGCGGAGTTCCACCCTGCTTACGAGCGGATCTGGGCAGAGCTCGAGGAGTGGGACTACGACCAGCGCGAGCAGGGCCCGATGGCGGACCCTGGGGCCCTGGGAGCGCGCACGGGCATGCACGGCAGCGAGGCCGGCCGACGATGGAAGGCGATGTACGGTCGCGGCGACCAGATCTACGACTGGGACACAAACAGCTTCCACTTTGTGGGCGGCGCGTCCGAGACCGCAAACCTCGCGACCTACAGGGCCCTCTACATGGAGGACTACGTGGAGGGATTCATGAAGAGCCGCCGGGAGGGCACGGCACCGTAGCTCGTATGGCAGCATCGTATCGCTCCTCTCCCACCGCAGTGGGAGAGGCTGGGTGAAGGCAACCCATTGCCACCGCTTCAAAACGATGGACGGAGAATCAGGCCGGGATCATCTCCCGCTCGGCGTCGCGGGCTTCGACACCAGCAGACCGACGCGGAGCGCCTGCTCTGGTCCCATCTTCGATCTCGGCAGCTCTCTGGCTTCAAGTTCCGCCGCCAGCATTCCATTGGGCCGTACATTCTCGACTTCTACTGTCCCGAAGCGGATTTGGCTATCGAACTCGACGGTGGTCAGCACTGCGAGCCGGACCAGCTCCGCCGTGATGAGGCCCGCAGCCGCTATCTCGGTCATCATGCCGTCCGTGTGGTTCGGATTTCGGATCGGGACCTGCTCACCAACGCCACATCGGTACTGGAGTTTCTCAAGGCCGCCCTCACCCTCCCCTCTCCCACTGCGGTGGGAGAGGAACTTCCTTATGCCTCGCCAGCGGATACCTGTTCGAACTTATGACACAGCGCATCAGGCCAGCCCGGAGGAGCAGATCGCGTGCGCATCGTTGACGTCCACGCCCACTTCTATCCAAAGGACTACCTCGAGATGCTGCGGCGCATCGTCGCGAACGACAGCACGCCCTGGGGTCGGCACAACGCGATGGCGCTGGCCGGGAACATCGGGAGCACTCCCGCCATGTGGGAGATCGAGGCGCATATCGACGACATGGATGCCGCCGGCGTCGAGGTGCAAGCGCTATCCCTCTCCCACCCCCAGGCGTACCTCGGAGAGGAGCGGGTTGCCGTGGAGGCGGCACGGATCACGAACGACGCCCTCGCGGACGTTTGCGCCCGCTATCCGACCCGCTTCAAAGGGCTGGCCTCCCTACCCCTCCCCCACGTGGAGCCCGCGCTCAAGGAGCTGGATCGCGCGATCAACACTCTGGGGCTCCACGGCGTCGCCCTCGGCGCCAACGTGCGCGACATCCCGCTCGACGACGATCGGTTCCTTCCGATCTACCGCGAGATCAACCGCCTGGGGCTGACGATCTTCCTGCATCCGATGACGCCGCCTGGCTACGAGGAGCTGAAGGACTACAACCCCTCCACCGCGGCCGGCTTCCTTATGGATAGCGCGGTGGCCGTACTGCGGCTGGCGAACCGCGGAGTCTTCGAGGAGAACCCCGATCTGAACCTGATCGTGCCCCACCTGGGGAGCTACCTGCTGTCCGCTTTCGAGCGGGTGGGGGGCGGCCCGACGCCGCGGCCGGTGGAGCCCGGGGCCAGGCCGCGCCAGGCGACCCGCCCGGCCCGGGACTACCTCCTCGACCTCTACTACGACTGCGTGAACCCGCATCTTCCCTTCTGGAAGTGCGCCATCGAAACGGTCGGTTCCGACCACATCGTCTTCGGGACCGACTACCCGTTCGGAACCGCCGATACGATCCAGGCGTACGTGCGGCGCGTCGAGAGCCTGGACCTGCCGATGGAGGAGCGCGAGGCCATCTTCAGCGGGACGGCTGACCGCATCTTGCGCTAGCGGCGAGGCGCCGCTGCCCAGGGGCGGGCCAGCTTGCGCCCGATCCTCGGCATTGACTTGCCAGCGAGAACGCCTTCGGGTATCTGTGGTAGCAACTCAGCCGAGAACGAGGAGGATCCACCGTGCCTCGAATGACCGGAAACCGCTACTTCGCCGAGGCCCTACGAGCGTATGGCGTTTCGCACCTCTTCTTCGTCCCGACCATGATGCTCCCGGCCATGGCCGACATGGAGGACATGGACATCGTCCGCGTCGTCACCCACGGCGAGAAGGCCGCGGCGTACATGGCCGACGGCTATGCCCGCGCCTCCCGCAGGCCTGGCGTCTGCCTCGCGCAGAACATCGGGTCCACCAACCTCGCCGCCGGCCTGCGCGATGCGTACATGGCCTGCTCCCCCGTGATAGCCCTGAGCGGCGGCTCCACCCCGGGGATGCGCTATCGTCACATGTACCAGGAGGTGGAAGACTTCGCCGCCTGGAATGGCGTCACCAAGGCGAACCTTCGGGTCGACTCCGTCCAGCGCTTTCCTGCTCTCCTGCGCCAGGCCTTCCGCGTGGCGACCAGCGGCGCTCCCGGCCCCGTGCACCTGGACATGCGGGGCAGCCACGGCCAGGTGCTGGAGGAAGAGGCCGACCTCACGCTCCTGTTCGAAGAGCGCTTCAGCCAGTACCCAGCGTTTCGCCCCGAGCCCGAGCCGTCGGCCGTGAGCGCCGCCTTGGCAGCGCTGGCCGTGGCCGAGCGCCCGATCATCGTGGCGGGCGGCGGCGTCGCCGCCTCGAGCGCTGGGCCCGAGGTGGTGAAGCTGGCGGAGATGCTGTCGATTCCGGTGGCGACAGCCCTCAATGCAAAGGACATCATCCGGGACGATCACCCGCTGAACGTTGGCGTGCCGGGCAGCTACTCGCGCTGGTGCGCCAACCGCGCCGTTGCCGAAGCGGACCTCGTGTTCTTCATTGGCAGCCACACGGGAAGCCAGGTCTCCTTCAACTGGCAGGTGCCAGCGCCCGGCGTGCCGGTCGTCCAGCTCGACATCGACGAGAACGAGCTGGGGGTGAACTATCCCAACAACGTCTCGATCCACGGCGATGCGAAGGTCACTCTGCAGAAGCTCATCGATCAAGCCAGTCCGACGGGCGACCGCAAGGAATGGCTGAGCCGGGTGCGGAGTCTCGTCGATGAGTACTGGGAGGAGTCCGAGCCGATGCGCAACTCTGACTCTGTTCCGCTCCGTCCCGAGCGCATCTGCAAGGAGATCTCCGAGTGGCTGCCGGAGGGCGGCGTCGTCGTCGCGGACACGGGTCACTCCGGCATCTGGACGGGGCAGATGCTGCGGCTCACCCGGGCCGATCAGCGCTACATCCGCTGCGCGGGCTCGCTGGGGTGGGCGTTCTCCGCCACAATCGGGGTGAAGGCAGCGCTGCCGAACAACGCGGTCGTGTGCTTCTGCGGCGACGGCGGCTTCTACTACCACATCGGCGAGCTGGAGACGGCGGCCCGCTATGGCATCAACCCGGTGATCGTTGTGAACAACAACTTCGCCCTCAACCAGGAAGAGGGGCTCTTCGACAGCGCTTACGGCGGCAAGGAGCACGGAAGGGGCCGCGACATGTGGCACTTCCGCCAGGATGCGAACCTGGCGAAGGCCGCCGAGGCCCTGGGGTGCGTCGGCATCCGCGTGGAGCGGCCAGCGGATATTCGGCCGGCTCTGGACAAGGCGCTGGCGGCGAACCGGCCGGCCGTCGTGGAGGTCATCAGCGACGTGGAGGCGCAGGGGAAGCGGGGCTGGGCGCCCTCGCCGGAGGGCGGGCACTAGCAGGCGACATCCGCCTTCCCATCGATACCATTGTCGCTATTGCCCGCGCTCTCTCTGCCGGACTTGCTATGATCCCCCGCCACAGCGATGGGGCCACATGAACGCGGACCCTGGCGTGGCCAGGATCGAACCGTCCACCCAGTACTGCTGGGCGCAAGTCTCCCATCGGTTGCAGTCGGCTGCGCGTCCGGTCAGGGCGGGGGTCGTCACTTGCTCACGTACTCGGCGGACGGCAAGCCAGGCCGATCCTCCGATTCTCCGTCGTCATTGCGTCTCCGTCGTCATTGCGCGCAAGCCGAAGCATAAACTAAACTAAGCTTAGTTAGTCTATTTGGGACGCCGGCTTTGACCGCCATCAACATCCACGCTGCGAAAACCCACCTCTCCCGGCTCGTCGACCGTGCGGCGAGCGGCGAAGAGATCATCATCGCGAAGAACGGCAAGCCCATGGCCAAGCTCGTGCCCTTCCGCGAGGAGAAACAGCCTCGCGTCCTAGGCAGCATGCGTGGACTGATCGTGCTTCCGGAGAATTTTCCTGAGGACTTCGATGCGCCGCTTCCACCCGACCTCCTCGCTGCGTTCTACGGTGAGGACGAGGACCAGGACGCGGACGAGTGAAGCTCCTCCTTGACGCACATGCGCTTATCTGGGCGCTTTTCGAGCCCGAGCATCTTGCCGAGGCGGCCCGGCGCGAGATCGTTGACCCCGATAACGATGTCTACGTCAGCGCCGCAACCGCTTGGGAGATCGCCATCAAGGTCGGTCTCGGGAAGCTCACCGTCCCGCCCGATCTGCAAGACTGGCTGCCTAACGGGCTGACCGCCGACAGATTCGTGCCCTTGCCCGTCGCGTTGGAGCACGCACTCAGCGTCGAGCGCCTGCCGAGCCACCACCGCGATCCGTTCGACCGACTGTTGATAGCGCAGGCCTCGGCCGAAGGAATGTCGATCGTCACGCGCGATCCGGCCTTCGGTCGATACGATGTCCCTCTGCTGCGTTGCTGAAAGCCCGCGCGCTAACGACGAACAGCTAGTCCAGATGAGCGCAAGTCTCTCGTCAGTTGCGGTCGGCTGCGCGTCCGGTAGCGTCCGGTAACGTCCGGTAGGGTGACCATCTCCGTCACGTTATACTAGCTGAACCGGAGCGTAGCTATGCAACGTTGTATCCTGCTAGCGGCCATCATGGCGGTCCTGGCGTCAACTTCATGCAGTCTGGGCGTGGAGTTAGGCGTGGCGTACTGATGGGAGAAGACATCCAATGGGGTCTAACCTTCAAACAGGCCGACGGCCGCCCGCTTATTTCCCGAGAACCCGGGTTCTTCAGGGCGACATCGCTGTCACGGGACGGACAGAATTTCGGCGTCGTAGAGGCAACAGCTGCTCCACCCTCATTCTGCTACAGCCTGCAAGTGACGAATCGGGATTCGGAAGAAGACAGTGTATTCGCGTCGATCGACCTGCCGATGGCAACGCCCGGAGAGACAACCGCCAGAATGACGTTGACTGTGGATCTGCTGGACACCAATGGCGACGGGCTCGCCTACCTGATGGGCCTCGTGCCGGAGGCTGGATTGCAGCAGGTCTACATCCACCGCTGGCGCGCCCCCATGACCACAGATACGCGGCTTGGCGGCCGGGACCTCGGGACGCCTATCATCCAACCTGGCACCTATTCGTTCGAACTGGGGACAACAACCGCGGTGAGAGGACCGACCTTCGCCGATGCCAACGTGATGAGCGGTGTACTCAACGTTCGTTTGTCGCCCGGCGACACGATCCGAGTCTCGGGAATGGCGGTGCTCGACGACGGAAGCGGGGGACAGATGTGTGCGATGCCGGAGCCACCGGGGGCGCAGGCAACGCCTCGTCCGAAATCGCTACATGAAGGCTGTTAATGCTGGCCCTGCGCCGCAATTGATTTCCCCAACTGCCCCCGGACGAATCGCGGGCTTCCACTGAATGGGCCAGCCGAATGTGACATCAAAGCATCGATTCTCTTATGCTTTGATGTATGAGGACTACTCTGACCCTCGACGACGATGTGGCCGCTGCCCTGGAGCAGATCCGCAAAACCCGCAAGGCCAGCCTGAAGGAGCTGGTTAACCAGGCGCTGCGCGAAGGTCTCAAGCAGATGCGCGCTCCCCCCAAGCGTGGCGAGCCTTTCCACACACAGCCCGCGATCCTCGGGCGACTGCGAATCGGCAGCATGGACGACGTCGCCGACGCTCTTACCGTCGCTGAGGGCGAATCCTTCAAGTGATTCTGGTCGATGCCAACGTCCTCATCTACGCCCATGTCAGCTCGCTCGCCCAGCACGATAGCGCGCGGGACTGGCTCGACCAGGAACTGAACGGCCCCGCGCCCGTCGGATTGCCATGGGCGAGTTTGCTGGCGTTCCTGCGGCTTGTCACTAATCCACGCGTGTTCGAACATCCGGAGCCTATCGCTGATGCGTGGCGTCAGGTCTTGGCCTGGCTCGGGTGCGAGCCGGCGTGGATTCCACAACCGGCTGAGCGCCACGCCGAGGTACTCGGCGAACTCCTCGCCCTACCCGGGGTACACGCCAATCTCGTCCCGGATGCCCACCTAGCCGCATTGGCGATCGAGCACGGGCTTACTCTGTGCTCCACCGACGGCGGCTTCGCCCGATTTCCCAGGTTAGGTTACGCTGGATGAACCCGCTCAGCCCCTGAGCGGCCATGCGCTGACCCATCCGGCTCAGGCAGATGAAAGCCTCTCTCCACCATTCTCGAGTCGCATCCAACCGCCACAGCACTGTTAATTACACGAATACCGGGCTATCATTCCGCAGGTGCTCGAGAAAACATCGGGCCACACGCCGGACCGCGAGGGGCGGATTCGAGGAGGTTGTCAAATGATCACGGCGGAGCAGAACCAGCGTTTGACCCAGACCGGCGCCGGAACCCCTATGGGCGAGCTGTTGCGGCGGTACTGGTGGCCCATAGCGGCGACGGTGGACATGGACAAGGAACCCGTGCAGCCCATCCGCCTGCTCGGTGAGAACCTGACGCTGTTCCGAACCGAGAGGGGCGAGATCGGGCTCATCGGCGATCGGTGCGCCCACCGGGCGATCTCGCTGGCCTACGGCATTCCTCAGGTGAACGGCCTGCGCTGCGCCTACCACGGGTGGACCTACGACACCGAGGGCCACGTCGTGGACATGCCCTTTGAGCCCGCCTGCTTGCCACTCAAGATCAAGGCCTATGCCGTGCAAGAGCTGGGCGGTCTGGTCTGGGCGTACCTCGGGCCTGAACCGCGCCCCCTCCTTCCACGCCTGGAGCTCCTGGTCCGTGACGACCTCGACCGCAGCGTCATCATGCGGCCGCTTCCCTGCAACTGGGTGCAATGTAACGACAACTCCATCGATCCGGTCCACTTCGAGCACCTGCACGGCTACTTCGGCGACTGGTGGAACCGCAAGCACGGCATCCCACGGCCAGTGATCACAGCGCGGCACCTGAAGATCGACTTCGACGTTTTCGAGTACGGCATCTACAAGCGGCGCCTCGTGGAGGGCGAGCCGGAGGATGCGGACGATTGGGTCGTCGGGCATCCGTTCATCTTCCCGCACACCCTCGTCCAGGGCGTGGGTGACTCGTACGGCTATCAGATCCGGGTTCCGGTCGACGACACCAACACCATGCACGTTCGCTATCGCGGCGCACCGGCCAAGCCGGGGAAGGAGCTGCCAGACCAGGTGCCAGTACGGCACATGACGTTGCCCCGCGACGAGTTCGGCCGGGTGGAGTGGCCGGAAGTGGCGCTCCAGGATGAGGCGGCATGGGTTGCCCAGGGGCCCCTCAGCGATCGAACGCAGGAGCACCTGGTGACCTCCGACAAGGGCGTCATCCTCTATCACCGGTTGCTGCTCGAAAACGCGGAGAAGGTCCAGCGCGGCGAAGACCCGATGTTCACGATCCGGGAGGAGGACGAGAACCTGCCCTACATCCATTTCGAGCGCGAGCGGGACAGCGCGAAGATGATTTCGCGGGGCCTCGAGCCCAACACCAGAGACGCGCGGGAGGCCGCAGGCACGCGAGGGTAAGACTACCCCCCTCCCTAACCCTCCCCCTCAAGGGGGGAGGGGACAGACACCCTCCCCCTCGACAGGGGAGGTGAGGGGGGTGACTCCCCCGAAGCCCCAGGGTTAGGAGATGATGGTCCCTCTGGAGGTCCGGCTCATGTGGCGAGCACTGGTCGGCTGGCTTGTTCTCCTGGTCCTTGTTGGCTGCGCTCCGGCGAGTAGCGGTTCGCCAGCATCGACTGGCGGCGCCGCCGCCCCATCGAGCCATGGGCCCAAGCGCATTGTGATCGCCATGGCCGGCGATCCCCCGGGCATCAGCACCCACATCAATCCGGCCGGCACCGCGACTCCTGGGCTACCCGAGCTGATCGAGCTCGTCGCGCCGGGCCTTTCGAGCGTGGACAGCGACGGCCAGCGGGTGCCTCTCCTGGCAGCGGAGCTGCCCTCGACCGACCGAGGCTCGTGGCTTGTGCTGCCCGACGGGCGGATGCAGACGACGTGGAAGCTGCGGCCGGGCGTTACCTGGCATGACGGCAAGCCCTTCACGACCGAGGATCTGGTCTTCACCGTCACCGCTGGTCGCGACCCAGAGCTCGCGGAGTTCGGCAGCGTCGCATTCGGCTCCATCGACCGCGTCGACGCTGCCGATCCGCTGACGATCACCGTGTACTGGAAGAAGCCCTTCATCGACGCGGGCGCAATGTTCGCGCCGGGGCCAGGGAGCGCCCCCGGGTACGCCGAGCCGATGCCGGCCCACATCCTGGAACCGCTCTACAGGGAGGACAAGACGCGGGTGCGTGAGAGCGCCTACTGGACGACGGAGTTCGTGGGGAGCGGCCCCTTCCAGGTCCGCGAATTCATCCCGGGCAGTATGGTGCGCCTCGAGGCCTACCCGCGCTACGTGCTTGGTCGCCCGAAGATCGATGAGATCGAAGTGCGCTTCATCACCAGCACGCCGACGCTCGTCGCCAACGTACTTGCCGGTGAGATCGAGATGACCATCGGCCGGGGGCTTTCGCTCGAGCAAGGCCTAGGACTGCGCGATCAATGGCGCGACGGCGCCATTCGCGTCGGCGTCCTCCCGAACTGGATCCCGATCTACCCGCAGCTGCTCGATCCGACCCCGGCCGTTGTGGCCAACCCACAGTTCCGCCGCGCCCTGACGCATGCCCTGGACCGACAGCAGATGGCCGATGAGATTCAGGCCGGGCTTGTGCCGGTGTCGGACACCCTGATCGCGCCAACCCAGCCGGAGTATCGCGACATCGAGCCAATGCTGGTCCGATATCCATACGACCCGCGGAAGGCGACGGAGATGATCCAGGCCCTCGGCTACGCGAGAGGGCCGGACGGGATGCTCCGCGATGCGGCGGGTGAGCCGCTATCGGTGGAAGTCCGCTTCGTCACGTCGGTCGATACGACCCGGCTGCTATCGCTGGCCACGGCGGACTACTGGAAACGTATCGGAGTGGACACTCGCGCGCTGGTGATCCCGCCCCAGCTCAACCAGGACCGCGAGTACCGCGCGAGCTTCCCGGCCTTCGAGCTCGTGAACCAGCCCGGCGGGGCAGCCGGGGTCCAGGGGCTGTTGCACAGCGCAGGGGCGCCGCTCCCCAGCAACAACTTCCGGGCCTCGAGCGGCGCCTACAACCGGAGCCGTTACCTCAATCCGGAATACGATGCGCTCTTGCAGCACTACTCGGCAACCATTCCCCGAGCTGAGCGGAGCCAGGCCCTGGCGCAGGTCATCCACCACCTCACCGATCAGGCTTTGCTGATCGGCACGGTGTTCGGCCTCCAGCCGCAGGCCACGTCGAACCGCATCACGAACACTCGCATCGGCGCGGCCCTCGGCACGCTCATTGCGGCCGAGGCCCACCTGTGGGAGTTGGCTTCTTGATCTGGTGGGTCATTTTCGTGGGCGTTTACCCCCCGCCCTAACCCTCCCCCGCAAGGGGGGAGGGGATCAGTTCTTTCCCCCTCCCTAACCCGGCAAGGGGGGAGGGAACCCGCTCTCGTCCCCCTCCCCCTTCACGGGGGAGGGCTGGGCAGAGGGTGACCGTGACCTCGACACTCATAGGAATTGGCCACGAGTGAAGTTTGCGCATTGGACTGGGCGTCGTCAACTGCTCGGCAGAACGTATCATGGGCGGGAATCTTGTCCCCTCAGCGCTCGAGGCGCGGTAGAGGACGATTCACCCCTGTTGGAGGCATGACATGCCTGGGAAAGTGCGACGCATCGTGACCGCGGTCAATGAGGCTGGCCGCTCCTACATCTGCTCGGACACCCGCCTTCCGACGGCGGACGTCGCCCCGGGTGAGCCCGTCCGCGCCGGCGTGTGGATCACGGAGTCGGCGCCTGCCTCCAACAAGGGCACTCACGATCCCGTTCCCGACGGAGTCATCACGCGCATCGGGCCCCCCGACCGGGGTGGCACGGTTATCCGAATCGTGGACATATTGCCCGACAGAGTGGCGCCGCGGGACCCGCGAGAGTTCCCGGCCCGCGGCGGCCACACCACCCCGGACCGCTCGGCGAAACATCCGGGCTTTCACATGACCGACACCGTGGACTACGCGGTCTGTCTGGAGGGCGAGATCTGGGCAGTCCTCGATGAGGAGGAGACCCTGATGCGGGCAGGAGACGCGCTCATCCAGCGCGGCACTTACCACGCCTGGTCAAATCGGAGCGATGGCCCCGCCCGCATGCTCTTCGTTCTGATCGATGCGGAGCCGCTGGAGAGCCATTAGCGGGTCACTTCGCATGAACGCGGGCGTTTACCCCCCTCCCTCCCTAACCCTCCCCCTCAAGGGGGGAGGGGACCAGTTCTCTACCCGCGTCAAGGGGGGAGGGACCAGCTCTCTACCGTCCCCTCAACGGGACCAGTTCTCTACCTCCCCTCAAGGGGGGAGGGGGCCAGTTCTACCGTCCCCTCAAGGGGACCAGTTCTCTACCCTCCCCCCCTCAGGCGGCAGGCGCCTTGGCCGTGTTGCCCGGCTGGCCGTAGAGGCGCAGGGCCGTGTCCCGCAGAATCCAGCGCCTCAGCAACTCGCTCAGGTCCGGCCGCTCCTCGAACTCATCGATGGACTGCGGGAAGTGATGGTCCCAGTGAGGATAGTCGCTCGCGTAGTACAGGATGTCCTCACGGAGCGCGGCGGCGACCGCCGGAATGAGGCGCTCGTCCTCCTCGGCGTGGAAGAAGATGTTCCCATCCATCACGTAGTCGCTCGGCCGTCGTTTGCAAAGGGGCGCCTCGACTGCTCCGCGCATCTCCCACTCGGTATCCATGCGGTCGAGCCAGAACGGCACCCAGGTGCAGCCGGCCTCCATGAACGCGACGCGCAGGCGAGGGAACCTCTCGAAGACGCCCTGGAACATCATGCTCGTCATCTGCTGCATCTGGGCGAAGGGGTGCGATAGCTGGTGCACCTCGATGAAGCGGTTGAACGCGCCGGCCCCGTACAGCGCTGGCTCACGGACTGTGGCGTGGACCCCGACCATGACGTTCAGCCGCTCGGCCTCCGCGTAGATGGGGTGGTACATCGCGTCGCCGAGGGGGACCCGCAGTCCGACAGCCGGTAGCATGATGCCTGGCATACCCAGCTCCGTCACCGCGCGGCGGACCTCCTTCACGGCCTCACCCACATCCTCCATCGGAATCAGGGCGGCGCCAAGCAGGCGCGGGTCGCGCCTGGTGAATTCCTCGACGAAGAAGTTGTTGTAGGCGCGGCAGAGGGCGCACGCCACCTCGACCTCGTGGACGCAGCCGATGGCGAGGCCATCCGTCGGATAGAGGATCGTCCGATCCAGCTCATGCTGGTCGAGCTGCTGGATCCAGTCCTCAGCGGTGCTGGCGCCGCTGCCCAGCGTTCCACCCAGCGACCGGTCCCAGCCATCGGCGGGGTAGTACCGCTGCCTGGCGGCGTGGAGCGGGTCCTCGATGTAGGGAACGAGCTGCTGGGGGCTCTCCGTGATATGGCCGTCGGCGTCGATGGGCGGATAGGGGCGCATCACGTTCCTCCTTCAGGCCGGAAATCCAAGGAACAGGAATTGATGCAGTAACGCATCCCCGTCGTTTGGCGAGGCCCGTCGTCGAAAAGGTGGCCCAGATGCGAGCCGCACCGTTTGCAAAGGACCTCGGTGCGGACCATGCCGTAGCCGCGGTCCTCGTGAAGCTCGACGTTCTCTTGCACCGCTGGGCTATCGAAGCTCGGCCACCCGGTCCCCGAGTCGAACTTTGCGTCGGATGCAAAGAGGGGCGCATCGCACGCGACGCAGTGGTACATCCCGGTAGCATGGTTGTTCCAGTATTTCCCACTAAAGGGGGCCTCGGTCCCCTTGAGTCTGGCTACGTCGTACTGTTCCGGCGTCAGCCGGGCTTTCCAGTGCGCCTCGTCCTTCTGCTTGAGATCTTCCATTGACATCGCTCCGCTCATGAAGTTGGTGCGTGCCCGCGTTCCTGAGGTGCCCGTGTTCCTGACGTCAATGTTACTATGGCCCTGCATTTATGGCAGTGGAGGACGTGACCGATGTCGAAGGCACACCTGGTTGTTGGCATTCTTTTCATGATCGCGGCTGGCTTCGTGGCCGGAGCCGCGGAGCCCGCTGGAGTGCAGGCCTCTCAGCGCGGCTACCGATCGTTCGCGCCCTTGCCCACCTCGAACTCTGAGATCGCGATCGCGCAGCTGGGCAGACAAATCTACGTCATCGGCGGCTACCCATCGACCCGCGTGTTCGAGGCGACGGTGCAGGTCTACGACGCCCAGACTAACTCCTGGTCGTTTGCGCCGCCGGCCCCCCAGCCGCTCCACCACACTGTGGCGGCCGGGGTCAACGGCAAGGTGTACGTCTTCGGCGGAGAGACGAGCGCCACCGGCCTCGCGAACCAGGGCATCTTTCTGAACAACGTCTACGAGTACGATCCGCAGACGACTACCTGGACTGAGAAGTCGCCGATGCCAACCGCCAGAAGCGGCGGGGCCGCGGGCGTCATCGACGGTAAGGTCTACGTCGTTGGCGGCCGCCCGCCCGGAGGCGCCGACTTCACCGTCTATGATCCTGCCGCCGATCGGTGGACCGTTCTGCCCGACATGCCCACCCAGCGTAATCACCTGGCTGCTGACGCCATCGGCGGCAAGCTGTACGTGGCCGGGGGCCGCTTCGGCGGGGGTGTGGGCAGCGAGATGACGGGCATCCTGGAAGTGTACGACCCGGCCAAAAGCACCTGGGAGCGGCGAGCCTCGATGCCGACGGCGCGGGGCGGAGTCAACGGCGTCGCAGCCAACGGCTGCCTGTACACCTTTGGCGGCGAGGGCAACGACGACCACGTGTTTGGAGTCTTCGAGGAGAACGAGGTCTACGACCCCGTCACGGACACGTGGCACGCCCTGGAGCCGCTCCCGATTCGCGTCCATGGTGCTAACGGCCTCGCGGTGATCGACAACTGGATTCACCTCCCTGGAGGCGGGATCATGCGGGGTGGCAGCAGCGGCTCCGTACTGCACCAGGCCTTCTGGGCGGAGATGACCTGTTCGCCGTAGCGGTCCCGCGCTCAGGTCATGGCTCTGGAAAAGGTTGGGTCCGCTCGTGGTGAGCCTGTCCCTCGGCAAGCTCGGGATGAGCGCCGATCCTGGTGAGCTTGTCGAACCACAAGCTCAGGGCGAGCGGCTTTTCAGCAGCCCGTGAGTTTAGGTCTGGCTCTGAAAGTCCCTTCTCCCCCTGGGCGATGGTTAGGGTGAAAGCGCGCCTGGAGGGAGCGCCCTCACCCTAACCCTCTCCCAGAGGGCGAGGGGATTTCAGAACAATGACAGCCGTATGGAGTTTTGATGAGTCAAGGCGAGCCCCGTCAAAGGCTCAATGTTGTTTCCAAAGAGCTTTTCCTCTCCCTCTATCTGCCGGCCACGGCGATCTCCCTGGGAACGGGCCTCGCCCTACCTGTGCTCCCCGTGTACGCCAAGTCATTCGAGATCAGCTTCGAGGTCGCCGCTCTCGTCGTCATCCTCCATCACGTCGGCAGTTGGGCGGCGACCCTTCCAGTCGGCTATTCGCTCGAACGCGTGGGGCGTCGGCCGATCCTGCTTGGCGGAGGCCTGCTCGTAGCCCTGAGCGCCTTTCTGACCGCCCTCGCGCCGACGTTCGCCGCGCTGCTCGTTTGCCGCTTCGTGAACGGCGTCGCCGACCAGATGTGGCAGATGTCGCGCCTGGCCATGATCACGGATACGGGCAGAGCACGCGAGCGCGGGCGAATGATTACGTGGATGATGGAGCTCTCGCGCTTCGGCAACCTGTTCAGCCCGGCGCTTGGCGGCTTCATGGCCGTGTTCTGGGACATCCGAGTGCCGTTCGTCTTTCATGGCATCCTGGTGCTGATCGCTATCCTCCCAAGCTTCCGCATCGCCCGGGAGACGGACCCGAACAGAGCCCGCGCAAGAGCGGAGGGTCGGGAAAGAGAGCACGTGCCATGGCGTGAGGTGATTGGCGGCTTAAGGCAACCGCAGATGCTCGCGTTTCTCGGGGCGCAGTTCATGGCCAACTTCACGCGCGGCGTGAGTCGAGGAGGATTCCTCAACCTGTATGCCGCCTACCAGTACGGCGTTGGGCCCGGCACGCTCGGGCTTCTAGCGTCGGCCAACAGCTTCCTCGGACTTCCGCTCGGCTTCGCCACGGGGTACATCATGGACCGCTGGGGTCGGAAGCGGACGATCGTGCCCGGCTTTTCCCTGCTCGCCGTGGCGATGGTGTTCATGACCTCGACCGCGTTCTTCCAGATGCCCTTCGAGGTCTACGCCATCGCCTTCCTCTGCGTCTCGTTCTCCGGCGGGATCACGGGCGGAAATATGCAGGTCATGGGCTCCGACCTCGCGCCTTCTCGAGGCCGAGGCCAATGGATGGCCATCTGGCGTTTCATCGCCGAGTCCGGCAACCAGCTGAGCCCGAGCACCTTCGCCCTGGTGAGTGCGCTCTTCGGGTACGTCGGGTCCTTCAGCATCGTGGGCTTCTCGTCGCTCGCCGTCGCCCTCCTCGTCGGCCTGGGGATCCGGGAGACGGTCGGACGCCAGCGCGCGGGCGAGGAGGAGACGGGCGAAGTGGTTCCGGCTGCAACCGGCCCGCCGAGCGATCGGGGCGATGCCGTCGGTTCAACCCGCTAGGGGGGGCCTTCGCATGAACGTGGGCGTTACCCCCCTCCCTAACCCTCCCCCTCAAGGGGGAGGGGACCAGCTGAGCGGGAGGGGACCAGTTGTCTTCCCCCTCTCTGCCTTGGGGGGGGACCAGTTCTCTTCCCCTCTCTGCTGGGGGGGAGGGGACCAGTTGTCTTCCCCCTCTCTGCTGGGGGGGGGGACAGGCCTCTCGACGGTCAGTTGATGTCCCACTTGTGGGCATCCCAAGTCTGAGCGTGGCCGGTCCTCGGAGTCACCGCCTGGACCCGGTTGCTGATCAGCGCAGCATGGACCGTGTGGTACACGCTGATCAGTACCGCCTGATCGGTCACGTGGTGCGCAATCTGCTTGAACAGGTCGATCCGCTCCTGCGGCGGAACGGTGAGGAAGAAGCGATCAATCAGGGCGTCCAGATCGGTGTTGGCGTAACGCGTGAAGTTGCTGCCCCGGAACCTGTTCTCAGCCCTGGGGATGTCGCCGCTGTGGAACCAGATTAGCCGGCGGGGTTGTGTCATCGCGGCGCTGTGTGAGCCCACTTCGTAGGCCGTGCGGGTCGCTCTTACCTCCCGGGTGGCTGCCTCCGGGGCGAGCAGCTTCGGCACTCCATTGACTCCCACGCGCTGCCAGCTGTCCGCTATGTAGAGGACGGCCTGCTCCTGGCCTGTATCCCCTTGTGTGGCCTGGATTTCAATCGACAGCTCTTTCCCCGACGCATCGCGATAGGTATTCCCGACGCGGGTGTGCCCTGCCTCCTCGATCAGCTGCGCCGAGCGCCGTGGGTCGTATGGGTACTGGACGACGCTGGACGTGACTGCCGCGAACTCGGGAGCCCCAGGAGGCACGATAAACCCCGAAGTAGGGGCAAGCCCGCGGGTAACCGTCTCATTCAGCGCCTCCTTCTCAATCGCGTGGGCGAGGCCACGCCGGAAGCGCACGTCCAGCAGAGCCGGCGGATCCGGGTTGATGAACTGGGGCCGGGCCGTTGTCGTGCTCTGGTACGGGTAGTTGGCCATCTTCCCCTCTTGCCATCGCTCCTGGGCCTGCATCGCCTGGTCCACCGCGATGCCCGGACCGATGGTGAAGTGCACCTCGCCGGCGATCAGGTTGGCGATGAGGGTGTTGACGTCGGGGATGAACCGGACCTCCACCTGATCGACCTTGGGGCGGCCGGAGACGAAATCAGGGAAGGCGTCCAGCCGCAGCCGCTCCGTCGGGACGAACTCCCGCACCGTGAAGGGCCCAGCGTGGACGAACTCGTGGCTCCAGTAGCGGTGCTGCGTGAACGCCTCTTTCGCGTTGAGGTATGCATCCTCCAGCAAATGCTTGGGGAGCGGTAATGCGACTTCCCAGCTGAACATCATGTCGGCCTGGATGTACGGCTCTTTCCACTCGACGATCAGCGTACGCGCGTCGACAGCGCGGACACCCGCGAGCGACCGATACGCGTTATGCCCAAAATCGGGGAGCTCGCGGTCCTGCCCCACCCGCACCGCGAACACGAGGTCGTCGGTGGTGAGCGGCCTCCCGTCATGCCACTTGAGCCCCTCGTGGAGCTTCCACGTGGTCTCCATGCGGCCATCCGGAAAGACCTTCCACAGATCATTCTCGAGGGTCGGGACGGCTTCGGCCAGCAGGGCATCGGGCTCCCCCCTCGGGGTGAAGCGGATGAGCCCAGCACTGACCAGCTCCTGCACCACGTCGGCGTTGCTGTCCAACTGGTTGCTGAGGACCGGGGCTGCTTCACGCGCGCCAACCACCAGGCGTTTCGGCTGCGCTGAGCGGTCGGCGCCAGCCGGTGTGTCTGTCTGGGCCCGCGGTTGAGCGCCGGGGGTGCACCCGGCAAGCAGAATCACGCAGACGGTGATAACGGGCCAGAAGCTGAATTTCATCCTTCGTCTCCTCCATCCGCTCACGGCGCGCGGCCGCGCTGCCAGCTTACGGCTTCCTATCTTATCTTTTCCGATCCCAAGCCGTGGCAGTGGCGTCGGCGGGTGTGCGAGGACCATCACCGTGCGCAACCGGATCACGCCACCGAGGCGAGCAGCTCCTCGGCCGCCGGTTCCAGAGCCAGGCGAAGCACGTCCGCCACGTCGCTCACCAGATGGATGCGCATCTCCTCGCGGACCTGGGCAGGGACATCGTCGAGGTCGGGCTCGTTCCTTCGCGGCAGGATCACTTCCTTCAAGCCCGCTCGATGAGCCGCGAGTAGCTTCTGTTTCACGCCACCGATCGGCAACACCTTGCCCTGCAGCGTGACCTCGCCCGTCATGCCGACTTCGCTGCGCACCGGTCGGTCCGACATGAGGCTGGCGAGGGCGGTCACCATGGTGATCCCCGCCGAGGGACCATCCTTGGGGACGGCGCCCGCGGGCACGTGCACGTGGAAATTCTTGCCGCCGAATCGTGAGCTCTCGATGCCGAGGGCGGCTGCGTGGGAGCGGACGTAGGAGAGCGCGATCCGCACTGACTCCTTCATCACGTCGCCGAGCTGGCCGGTCACCGTCAGGCCCGGCTCACCCTCCATCTGCGTCGCCTCAATGAAGAGCACGTCGCCGCCCGCCCCGGTCACTGCCAGTCCTGTCGCCACCCCCGGCGTGCTTGTGCGCTCGGCCACCTCCGACTCGAACCGATGACGGCCCAGATACGTCTGCACATCGTCCGCGCCGACCCTCACGGGGGTCGTTAGCTCGCCGGCGTCGATCTTCGCCGTCACTTTGCGGAGCAGCTTCCCGATCTGGCGCTCCAGGCTGCGCACGCCGGCCTCTCGGGTGTGGCCCTCGATGATCGCGAGCAGGGCGTCGTCGGCGATGTCGACCTCCGCTGCCTCGAGCCCGTTCCTGTCGAGCTGGCGTCTGATCAGGTGATCGCGCGCGATGGGGAGCTTTTCCTGGACCGTATAGCCATCGAGCTGCACGATCTCCATCCGGTCCAGCAGTGGACCGGGGATGGTCTCGACCACGTTTGCCGTCGGAATGAACAGCACGTCGGACAGGTCGAGGTCGACCTCCAGATAATGATCACGGAACGTGTGGTTCTGCGCGGGGTCGAGCGCCTCCAGAAGCGCCGACGACGGGTCACCGCGCCAGTCGGCGCCGACCTTGTCGATCTCGTCCAGCATGATCACCGGGTTCATCGTCCCCGCCTCCTTGAGGGCGCGAGCGATGCGGCCGGGCAGTGCGCCGACGTACGTCCGGCGATGCCCGCGGACCTCGGCCTCGTCGTGGATTCCACCGAGCGAGATGCGCGTGAACTTGCGGCCCAGCGCCCTTGCGACCGACTCGCCGAGCGATGTCTTGCCCACGCCCGGTGGGCCCACGAGCGTGATGATCGCGCCCGAGCCGCGCCCTGCTACCGGCTGCAGATTGCGGCTCTCGCGGCGCTTCTTAACGGCCAGAAACTCGATGATGCGTTCTTTGACGTCGTCCAGTCCCGTGTGGTCCTCGTCGAGGATGCGCCGTGCCTCAGGGATATCGAAGCGGTCCTCGGACCCCTTTCCCCACGGCAGCTCGAGCATCCAGTCCAGGTAGTTGCGAATCCACGCGTACTCGGGGTTCTGCTCGCTCGTGCGCTCGAATCGGCCCAGCTCGCGCTCGACCTCTGTGCGCACCCCGTCAGGGAATGGCGTCTCGTCGACGCGCTTTCGATACTCCGAGGCGACGTCGCCGTCGCTCTCGCCGAGCTCGCGCTTGATCGTCTCCAGTTGCTGACGCAGGTAGTACTCGCGCTGGCGTTTCTCCAGTCCCTCGTTGACCTCATTGCGAATCTTCTGTTTGAGCGAGACCTCCGCCAGGATGTCGCGACTCCAGGCGATGAGCTTCTCCAGGCGGCGGATCACGTCGCGCTCTTCGAGGATCTCCAGCTGCTGTTCGAGCTTGAGGTCCGGCAAGTACCCCGCCATGTCCGCCAGCTCTCCAGGGTGATCGATCGTGCGCAGCACCTGGGCGATCGCCGACGCGCCCCTGGCCTCCAGCAAGTTCTCGAGAATGGCACGGTACTCCCTGGCCAGCGCCTGCGCTTTGCCGGGCAGTTGCCCTAGCTCTGGATCGGGCGCCGGCTCCACGGTGATCCACAGGGTGCCAATCCGCTCCACGGCCGCGCCGTTCAGCACGCCGCGGTACAGGCCCTGGAACGCCGCCGCGCTGCGGCCGTCCGGCAACCGGCCCGTCTCCTCGATGTGGGCCACGGTCCCGATCCGCGCATAGCGGTCGTGGATCCGCGGGACAAGGAGTACGAGCCCGCTAACCTCATGCGCAGCAGCGACCGCGGCGCGCGCCGCATCGGACTCGATGGCAACAGGAAGCGCCATATGGGGCAGGACGACCCGTTCATCCAGCGGGAGGAGGGGTAGCAGTAAAGGGCTCTGTGACACGGTTTCGTTCTCCGGGGCCTTTGCGGCCATCCCCTAGTTTACCTCAACTATTGAGTGTATAAACTATCGCTGACCTAGACTTTCGACTAGATCATTCAATACAATGCCGATATGAAGCGCCGTATTCCCTCTGCTCAATCCGACGTGGGCCTCGCTGACCAGGTCTGGACACTGCTCGTGCGGGTCTCGCTCGAGCGCGTCCACCGGCATCTCGGCGCCGTCGCGGCGGAGTTCGAGCTAGCGCCGGCGCAGGCCATGGCCCTCAGCGAGCTGGTGACCGATCAGCCCCTGCCCATGCGTGATCTCGCAGCTCGGCTCAGGTGCGATCCATCCAACATCACCGGCCTCATCGACAGGCTGGAGGCGCGCGGCCTCGTCGAGCGTCGCCCCCATCCCGCGGATCGACGCGTGAAGTACCTGGTGCTCACACCTGAGGGTCGGGCCCTACGCGAGCGGCTATCGGCCCGCCTCTGTGCAGCTCCCGACTGCGTCGCCACTCTTGGCGACGCTGACCAGCGGAAGCTCCACGATGTCCTGGTCCGAATCCTGGAAGACCGGATCGCTTAACGCGGTGAACTGACGGGATTCCCGATGGCAAGATTGGGGCCCACCTCCGCGCTCGCCAGCGAGACGGACGTGATGACGCATGTTCCGGCAGCGAGCGCCCTGGCTCAGCAGGGGACGGGAATGTCGTGGGTGGGATCGAGGGCTCGGAGGAAGGCTTCGACGGGAACAATCCAGGTTCGATCTCGCCGCTCGCGCGCAGTTCCCCGGTAGAGCAGGAAGCGCTGGCTCTCAGGATAATCGGCGCCGAACGCTTCGAGGCCACGAAGGTCTTCAGGGCGGACCCGCGCGGTGTTCTTCACCTCGATCGCCCAGAAGGCCTCGGAACCGTAGACGACGAAGTCGACCTCGGCGCCAGAACGGGTCCGCCAGAAGAACAGCCCCGCATCGCCCCCCCGGTACCCGAGCCAGGCCCGCAGGTGCTGCGCGACGAGGCCTTCCAACGCGGCCCCCTCGATCTCCTCAGGCCGATCGAGGGGGCCGCGGGGCCGGAGCGACCGGAACACGCCGGCGTCGAAGAAGTAGAACTTCGGGTGCGCGCTCGTCTCCCGCCTCGCGCGGCGTGTGAACACGGGGACCCGGAAGGAAAGCAGCAGGTCCTCCAGCACTTCGACGTATGCCGCGACCGTCTTGCGTTCGACCTGACACTCGCGTGCCACATTGGCAATGTTGAGGACGGCGGCGTGCGAGAAGCTCATCGCCTCCAGGAAGCGCGCGAACGCGCCAACATTGCGCGCCCACCCCTCCAGCCGCACCTCCTCGTCGAGGTAGAGCGAGGCATACGCACGCAGCACGTCGTCCGGTTGCTCGGCGGCGACGACCAATGGAAGCAGCCCGCGGGCCAGAGCAGCAGGAAAGTCGAAGTGATCGAGCTCCGATGCCATGAAAGGGTGCAGCGTGCGGACGACAGCCCGTCCTGCCAGAAGGTCGACGCCGCCGCGGCGCAGCTTTCGCGCGCTCGAGCCCGTTAGCGCGAAGCGTCGTGGGTCATCCGACTCGATCACCGCGTGGACGACGTTGAGAAGATCGGGCACACGTTGGACCTCGTCGACGACCACCGTCTCGCGATCCGGCGAACCGCGGACCAGGTCTCGCAGCCGTTCTGGCCGCGCCGCGAGCTCGCGCGCTACATCGGGCTGCAACAAATCGACGAAGAGCGCATCCGGTAGCGCGTGGCGGAGCCAGGTCGACTTGCCCGTGCCGCGGGGTCCAAAGAGAAAGAAGCTCTGGCGAGGTGCCTCGAAAAAGCGGCGCTGCAATTCCATTCTGAGTCTCAATATGGAATGTCGGGTTCCTCAATGATAGCACCATTGGGCCTCAGGGGGCGCAGTTGCTGACGGCGATGCTTCGTACCCGATCCAGCCCACTCAGGATCCTGGCTCGGCGAGAGCGCGCGCTCGGACCTGTCTCCACGTCCCCAGCAACGCGGTCGCCAGCGCGAGCAGCGCGAAAACGACGAGAACTAGGCTCAGTGCGGACAGCACCGCCGCCGCAATCGCGAGGGCTGTGGAAAACCAGAGCAGGAGGAGAGACGAGGGCCTCGCCCGGCTCCCGTGCCGGTGGGCGCCGACGGCGACGCCGAGAGAAGCCACCAGGATGAGCGCCACCAGCGCTGCCGCCAGCGAGAACGGTTGCCCCTCCAATCTCAACGCGAACAGGAGGGCCAGGGTTAGTCCGCCGGCTCCTGCAACAAGTCCGCTGAGCCACTCCAGAAATGCGACGGGCTCGCTCTGGCTCGGCTTCCGTGAACTTGAAAGCCTCGCCGCATCGAGGTTTCTTCGGCTCCTGAGCGTGTCCGGGTGCTCCGGCCCCAGAACCCGCTCGCGGATCGCCAGCGTCTCCTCGTCCAGCCGCAGCGCCTCGTCGTTCCGCCCCACCGCCCGGTAGCTCAGGGCCAGGTTGCTGCGGCTCGCCAGCGTGTGCGGGTGCTCCGGCCCCAGCACGCGCTGGCACATCGCCAACGTCTCCTCGTCCAGCCGTAGCGCGTCGTCGTTCCGCCCCACCGCCCGGTAGTCGCCGGCCAGATTGTTGCGGCTCCCGAGCGTGTGCGGGTGCTCCGGCCCCAGCACTCGCTTGTAGATCGGCAGTGTCTCCTCGTGCAACCGCAGCGCATCGTCGTTCCGCCCCACCGCCGAGTAGGCGATGGCCAGATTGTTGCGGCTCCCGAGCGTGTCCGGGTGCTCCGGCCCCAGCACGCGCTCGCGGATCGCCAGCGTCTCATCGTGCAGCCGCAGCGCCTCGTCATGCCGTCCCACCGCCCGGTAGCTGAGGGCCAGATTGCTGCGGCTCGTGAGCGTGTCCGCGTGCTTCGGCCCCAGCACACGCTCGCGGATCACCAGCGTCTGCTCGTCCAGCCGCAGCGCGTCGTCGTTCCGCCCCACCGCCCGGTAGCTGAGGGCCAGATTGTTGCGGCTCCCGAGCGTGTACGGGTGCTCCCGCCCCAGCACGCGCTGGAAAATCGCCAGCGTCTCCTCGTCCAGCCGCAGCGCCTCGCCGTTCCGCCCCACCGCTCGGTAGTGGTCGGCCAGGTTGTTGCGGCTCCCGAGCGTGTGCGGGTGCTCCGGCCCCAGCACGCGCTCCCGGATCGCCAGCGTCTCCGCGTCCAGCCGCAGCGCATCGTCGTTCCGCCCCACCGCCCGGTAGGCGATGGCCAGGTTGTTGCGGCTCGAGAGCGTGTCCGGGTGCTCCGGCCCCAGCACCAGCTCGCGGATCGCCCGTGTCTCCTGGTGGAGCCGCAGCGCCTCGTCGTTCCGCCCCACCGCATGGTAGTCGCTGCCCAGATTGTTGCGGCTCCTGAGCGTGTCCTGGTGCTCCGGCCCCAGCACGCGCTGGAAAATCGCCAGCGTCTCCTCGTCCAATTGCAGCGCCTCGTCGTTCCGCCCCACCGCCGCGTAGTCGATGGCCAGGTTGGTGCGGATCGTGAGCGTGTCCGCGTGCTCCGGGCCCTGCACACGCTCCCGGATCGCCAGCGTCGCCTCGTTCAGGCGCAGCGCCTCGTGGTTTTGCCCCACCGCCCGGTAGGCGACGGCCAGACTTGTAGCGAACGCCAGAGCCGACGAGGCTTCCGCGCCCAGCGCCGACTGGAAGCAGGCGTGCATTCTCTCGTAGTGAGCGATTTCGCTCCGGACGGCGACCGGATCGTCGGTGTTGATGGACTGGAGGCGCGTCAGGGCGCGCAACAGAGCGTTCTCTTGTTCGCCCGGGTCGTTGGTCGCGCCGATAGCAGCCGTGGTGAGAGCGTGGATCAGGACACCACCACCGCTGGCTCGGGTCAGCCCGCGCTTCATGCACGCGTCCATTACCCGGTCGGGATCCGCGTCATCATCCGCGCCGACCAGCGAGGAGAACAGGGCAAGTGGGAGCGGCGCGTCGGCCACGTACGCCAGCGCAGAGAGCCGCTTCCGGCCATTTCCTAGCCCGCCGAGCGCCCCGGACAGGGCCGAGAACACCCCCTCGGCTCTGGGGATCGCGGCGCCAGCCGCCTGCTGGAACGCCGCAACGTGGACTGGCGTGGGCGCTCGCCCAAGCTCTGCCAGTAGCTCGTGCGGTGCTTGCTGAGGATCCGCGAGGCGGTCGGACAACTCCGCCAGCCGTATTGACAGAGTCTCGAGAGCCAGGGGAAGCCGGCCGACAGCCTCGCTGATCTGATCCAAGATCGCGTCGTCGAAACGATGCTGGCTGCGCGAGCAGAGGAGCTGCCGCGCCGGCTCCGGGTTGAGGACGTCGAGGGATACGAATGCCACACTCGGCGCGAGGAGCGCGCGGCGCGCGTCCCGCGTGGTTACGAGCAGGCGGACTGACCCCACGGCATTGACCAGCTCATTGACGAGATCGCAGCTCTCGAGGCCATCCACGGCAAGGCACACCTGCGCGTCCAGCGTCGCCAGCTTCCGTTGCACGTATCCTGCCACCTCCTCTTCGGTCAGATTGACGGTCGGGAGGTGGAGCGCAGGCGCCAGGGCCGCCAGCGTCCGGGCGAGCGTCGCCCCACCGGGTGTCCACAGCACTGGACCGGTCAGTCGGTGCGTGAACTCGGCGGCCAGCCGGGTCTTGCCTGTCCCGGGCCCGCCAGAGATGACAACGACGCGACGTTCCGCGAACGCTGCCTCGATGTCGTGCAGCTTACCGTCGCGACCGACGAAGGCTGATCCGATGCTCGCCGGACGCCCGAGCCCGCCGGCCGACAGCAGGGCCTCGACGGCACCGGCAGCAGTGCCCCTAGATTCGCCAGCTGCGTCCTGCTGCGAAGGTCTTGGGCGAGCCGTGCGCGTCTCAAGGTAAGCATGGATGATCAGCGCCAGGAAGACCATTATCGTGGCCGTAAGAGCTGCCAGCAGGGGATTCGAGACGACCCCGAGGAGAATGGGGCCCAGGATGTCGAACAACGGCCCGGAGTTCTCATCGATCAGGCGGTTGGCGATGCCAGCGAGCCGGTCCTTAAAAATCTCGACTATGGCCCAAAGGAATGGTAGCGCGGTAAGCGCAGGCCAACCACGCTCGAGTACGTTCTTGAGCCAGGTTTGCAGAAACTCGCCCACCTGCCCATCATAGCGCGTTATCTGGTCGGTAGCGCCCTTTCCGGACGGCTACTTCGAGCACCTGGAGCCGCCTCTCAAGGCTTTGACCTCTGTGAGCTTCGGGTAACTGCGTCACAATACATAGTCTCCTGAGCAATCCCACGGACGCTTGGCACATCCCAGCTGAGCTGCGGCCCTACGCATCGCTTCTCATCGTGCGAGACTCGGGCTTTGCTATGCGCACGACCCTGAGCCCGGCAAAGGACGGTGGGCCATCTCTACGGGCCCAGGAAAATAGCCCACCAGCGGGCTGCCACGCTGCTCGTGTGCGAGGCTGGAGGAGACTTTCGCATTGGTGTTACTCATGGAGTTGGTGTTGCTGCGGTAGCTCCTGGTAGTTTGGCCGGGAATTCAAATACGAGGGTCAGAAGCATCGCCGTGAAAGTAATTAACTGCTCCGCATCCTCTCGCGACGTCAAAGCGATTTCGTGGTTTGCTTCATTGCCCTTGTTGCGTAGGTGATCCACCCACCCCGTTCCGTTCGGCGGGATATAGCCTGCTTTCGCTAGGAACTCTACATAGTGAACAAAAATTGTCGCCCGGCTTAGCGCCGACAGAAACGGAGATGTTCATGAGTAGCTTTCGGCAGACAAGGACTGCCGCAGTGAAGCACGACACCTTCATACAGTCGCGTGCTTCTCCATAGAGTTGCTCAATCTCCTCCGGTAAGTCGCTCACGTTGTCCCCGTAAGCCACCCCTGGAGTCTGCTTCAAGGATGCGTCAAAATACGTTGTCCGGTCGCAGTTAGGGCAGATTACGGTCATTACGGCGCCCATTTTGTGATGTCCAGCCCTTATCGCCAGCGACAACGGCCCCGCAATAGCCACAGGTGAATCTCTTAGGGCCTACCTGGGTTGCACTGTTCCAAGGCATTTCGATTCCCCCCGCAAGATCTGCCGAATGTTATCCACTTCGGCCTAGCCTACCTTGGCTAATGTCTTGTGCATAGCCATTTGATGCAGGGTTCGTAGGGCGACGCACCCCTCGCCCGCGGGCGCGGGGTGCCGCGCCCCCACCAGACCGACCACCTTCGGCATGGCAACATTCGTAGCATCTGACCCACTGGCCTTGGCGGCAGGTGGCGTGGGCACCAGATCGTCACTATAGTGCTCTGTGTTGCGCGCGGAAACGCCTCGCACTCGGGAAAGGACGGCGGCGCATGACAATGGTTGGACCGCACAACCCGCAGCACTCCCATCATCGGGCCATCGCGCCGCTGATCGGCGCGGTGCTGGTGCTCATGGCCTGCGGGCCCTCGGCCCCGCCGTCGAGTGGCGGAGGTACGGAGCCCAGCGCGCGGGCCGGGTCCAAGACGCTGGTGATGGGGTTCAGAAGCGATCTCAGCGCACTGGTGGCCTACGGTCGGCCGAGGACCACCAGCACCGAACCCAACGAGCACTGGTTCATCTTCCACGGAAACCTGACGGCGTTCGACGTCAATGGCAATGTCGTGCCCCAGGTGGCCCAGAAGGTCCCCAGCACCGAGGATGGCGATTGGAAGGTGAACCCTGACGGCACGATGGAGGTCACCTGGAGGATCAAGCCAGGCGCCGTCTGGCACGACGGCGCTCCCCTGACCGCCCAGGACTACGTGTTCGGCTACGAAGTGGTGATGGACCGTCGGCTGGCGGTCGCGGGTCTCGGGGAAGTGCTCAATGTCTCCAGGGTGCAGGCGCTCGACGCTCAGACCCTCGTGGTCAGCTGGAAAACCGTATCCACGTGGGCAGGCCACAATGGCGTCTGGGGGATCCCGGCCATCCCACGGCACCTCCTCGAGGAGATTTACCGCGGCGGCGACACGCAGGCGTTCGAGAACAGCCCGATTTGGGGATCTCAGTGGGTAGGACTCGGGCCCTACCGGGTGACCGACGTAGTGGTGGACGTCCAGCTCGAGGCCGAAGCCTTCGACCAGTACATCCTGGGCCGTCCGAAGATCGATAAGCTCGTGTTCCGCATCATCCAGGACCTCAAGGTCTTGCAGACGAATGTGATGGCGGGCGCCGTGGACGTGGTGACCCCCGGCGCCAGCTTCAAGCCGGAGCACATCCTCGAGCTGCAGCGGGGGTGGGAGGGGGAGGCCTACACCATTCCCATCCACGGCCGAACCATCTACCTGCAGTGGAGAGACCCCACCGCCGCCTGGGCCCAGGACCGGCGCTTCAGACAAGCTATGCTCTACTCCCTGGATCGGGCAGATTGGGTAGAGTCCCTGCAATACGGCCTCACCGAGGTCATCCACTACTACGCGGCGGCCACCGATCCCCTCAGCCGCCTCGCAGACCAGCGAGGGATCGTGAAGTATTCCTACGATCCCGCTCGGGCGGAGCGGCTGTTTGCCGAGACAGGATGGATCCGCGGCCCCGACGGTCTGCTTCGGAACAGCGCGGGCCAGACGGTTCCCTTCCGCTGCTGCCGCGTAGCGACCGAGCAGGACGCGGCTGACGTTCGGGAGAGTCTTGCCGTCGTCGACGCATTGAAGCGGGCGGGCATCCGGGCGGAGCACCCGTACCCTGCTGCTCCGCCCGGGCTCTCGGTCGCCGAGGCGCGCCGGTTTGTCACGATCAACCGAGAGGGGAACGTCAACCCATACCGGTTCAGCGAGCAGGGCTGGTTCGCAACCCTGATCTCGTCAACCATTCCGGCGGAGGAGAACCGGTGGGTTGGCGCGAACACGGGCGGATGGTCCGACCCGACCTACGATGGGCTGTTCTCCGAAATGACTCGGGCGCTACAGGCCGGCCCCCGGCAGGAGCTGCAATTACGGCTGCTCAAGGTGATCGCCGAGGAGCTTCCTGTGATTCCCCTGTGGTATGAGCCGCTCGGCGTCGTCCATCGGAAGGGCGTGGAGGGCATGAACCGCAGGCCCCACGCGCCGCCCCTCACCCAGATGAGCACCTGGAACATCCACACCTGGGACCTGAAGTAGCCAGCAATTCGACCGCCCGAAAGGTCAGCTCATGGCATTGCTTCTCAGCTCGGCGGAAGTCGCTGGGCTGGTCAGCCTGTCCGATGCGATTGAGGTCATCGAGGCCGTCGCTCGCGAGGAGGTGGCGGGGACAACGGTCCACATGGCGCCCTTTGGAGGCGCGCATGCCCGGCCACGAGGGCTACCTCCGGCGAGGAGCAGCAGTCCTGGTGCACGATCCGGCGGCGTTCTCCGAGCCGTGGGCGGCGGCGCGTTCGGGCTCGGCCGCATCGGCATCCGGGCGGGCGGAGTCTCGCTGGTCTTCGACACCGACGGCCAGGCGTTGCTAGCGATCGTTGGCTCCGGCTTCTCCAACCTGCGGCTTGCCGCGTCCGTAGCGTTGGCGGCGTGCCACCTGGCTCCTCCGGAGGGGAGGTCGGTCGGCTTGCTCGGCAGCGGCCGGCTGGCTCTTCCCTTGCTCGAAGGACTCTGTTCAGTACGGCCGATCGAGCGTGTCGCCGTTTACAGTCCGACGCCTGAGCATCGTGAGGCCTTCGCGCGCCGCGCCACGACTGCTCTCGGCGTCCCCACAATGGCTGTGGATCGAGCGGAGGAAGCAGTCGGCGGGGCGGATATCGTCGCCGTGGCCACCTCGTCGCCTAAGCCGGTCGTAACGGCGGACCAGATCGCCTCAGTCGCGCACGTCGTCAGCGTAGGCGAGCCACACGAGCTGGATGCGTCGATCTACGTTCGTGCGTCCAAGATCGTGGCCTCCAGTCGGCAGCTAGAGCTGGAGCTCATCAACCCATCCGGCCAGCATGCTGCTCAACGCCGCGGCCTCGACCCTGTGCCGCTCTGGCAACTCCTCGAGCAGGGACGGCTCACAGAAGAGGACATCGTCGAGCTGGGCGAAGTCATCGCCGGTGAGGATGCCGAACCGGGTGGATCGGGCATCACGGTATTTCTGGAGTCCCAGGGTGGAGCCGGTGACATTGCCCTTGCCAACCTCGCCTACAAACGGGCCGAAGCGTTGGGGCGAGGATTCGAGTTCCAGTTCTGACCTGTCGTGGAAGGTTCCTCGCGCCGCGGGCAGGTGAATCTGTCATGCTGAGTTGTTACACGCCGGTGGCGCACCAGGGACAGATGAAACTGTCATACTGAGCCGCAGGCGAAGCATCTGGGGTCGGAATCGCGTTGCGAGCCTCCACCCATCCTGTCGGCGCCCCCAGACCCTTCGCTGGCGCTCAGGGTGACAGTTCTAAGCAGCCGCAGGCGAAGCATCTCCCGGGAGACCCTTCGCTGGCGCTCAGGGTGACAGTTCTCAGCAGCCGAACGCGAAGCACCTCCTGGGAGACCCCTTCGGCAAGCTCAGGGCAGGCTCTTCGCTTCGTTCGGGATGACAACTCTCAGCGCGAGATATCCCACTGGTGGATGTTCCACGAGATCTCGCAGTCGCCGCTCTGGCAAGCGGCGTTGACCGGCTGGATCCCGCTGACCCCTCGCGCGGCAGCGGATGCGCCGGCGTCGATGTAGTACGGGAAGTACGCCACGGCGCGGCTGATGATATTGATGATCTCCCCTTCTACGTTCCAGGCTTCCCGCTGGTCGATGGTCGCGACCAGCTTCTCGAGCAGACGATCAGTCTCGGGGTCGGAGTAGGAGCCCCAGTTCAGGCCGCCAAATCGGTTGGCCTGGGTGGGGATGTTCCGACTATGGAAACGGCCGTCTATGAATGAGAGGCTGACCGCGTTTCCCGTGGGCTGGACGGCGGGGAATGACGCTCGGAACTCGAGATCGTTGCTCAGCGCCGCCGGCCGCTCGAAGAGGGTTACGTCCATCCCCAGCCTCTGCCAGTAGTCCCGCACGATGGCGGCCGAGGCATCAGCCCCCCAGTACTCGAAGGCGAAAGGCTGCCCCGCGCCGTCGCGCAGCCGCCCGTCAGCGCTCCGAGCCCACCCCGCATCGCCGAGGAGCCGCAGCGCCTCGGTCGAGTTATAGGGGTACGCGGCGACCTTGTCCTTCAGGGCTTCGTACTTCGGACTGCGTTTGAAGAGCCAGCTATCCGCGACGTTGCCCCGCTCGCCGCTTACGACGCTCGCCAGTTCCTCCCGGTCCAGTCCATGGAGCATGGCCTGCCGCTGTCTGACCTTGTCGGGCCCCCCGAAGATGGGATTGGCCTGCTTGATCACCGCCAGCTGCAAACGCCCCACGTTGTGCTGTATGAGCTGGCCGCGGCCTTGTGTGACGGCGTGCTCGGTGAAGGTCGCGCGCTGTTCCAGGTCGGTGCTGTAGAGGAAGTCGCCCTCGCCAGCGAGCATCGCGGCCAGACGCGCATTGGCGTCGAGGATGAAGCGCACGTCGATCCGATCGATTTTGGGCCGGCCTCCGTACCAGCTGTCATTCGCCTCGAGAACTATCGAGCTTCCCGGAGACCACGATACCAGCCGATACGGACCGAGTCCGACGAACTCGCGGTTGAACCACGGGTGGCCCCCGAACTCGGGCTTGCGATTCTCGAAGGCATCGACGAGGCTCGAGTGCCAGGTGGGGAACGGATCCAGATCGAACGGCTGAAGGCGATCAGCAAACGCGTAGAGGCCACGCCAGTGAAACACCAGCGTCGAATCGTCCGGTGTTTCTATCCGATCGATGAGGGCGGCCGTCGAGCGCTTGTTAAACGGGACGCCCGGATCGCGCGCGACTTTCCAGCCGAAGACGTAATCTGCCGGCCGGAACGGCTCCCCGTTGTGCCACCTGGCGTCTGAGCGGAGGCGCCAGGTAGTCTCCATCGTTCCATCGGGGTCAATGCGCCAGGAGCCGGTTTCTCTCGACGGCACTCCCGTGGCCAGCCGCGGCACAGGGTCGCCGTTGTTATCGAGCACAACCAGAAAATCGTGCATCGCTCCATAGAGCATGCGCCAATGGGTAGACGCGGACCCGCCGAAAAGCTCGCTGAAGCCATCCGGCTCCAAGTTGAGGATCCACGTGAGCTTATTGGGTGCAGCGGGCTGCGCCCCGGAAGCGCTGCTATGACCTGCGGAGGAGCCGGGCTGCCCGCAGGCAGCAAGCAGGGAAATGGCGATGAAACCGGAGAGCAGTGGCACGGAACCTCGTCGCATTTGTCAAGCCCTTTCGAGACGGTCGGTAATGGCCGGCGCTGTCCCGAGCAACTTGGGAACGGCTTACTAACGGCCTGTTCGTGTCAGATGTTCGTCCATGTAAGCTCGGAGGAGCGCGTTGATCCGCGTTTGATAGCCACGCCCCTCCCTCTTGAACCAGTCTAATACATCACTGTCCAGGCGCAACGTCAATTGCGTTTTGACATGTGGCTTGAGCCCACGTTGGACGACGGCCTTCGCGAACATCTCCGGCGTGATCTCGGGCACGTCCGAGAGATCTATATCCTGGTCTCGCATTGCATCCAAACGGGGAAAATCAGTCTGCGACGCGTTCGAAATAGCTTCTTTCCTCATAGCGGGTGGCCTTTCTCGCTGAGACGACCCGTATCACGTCGTCGGCTTCGGTGTGAACCACAAGGATTGTCCGACCCCTGAGCAGGCCGAGCGTGATATAGCGTGTTTCCTCATACTCGAATCGGTCATCGATGAGGGTAAGAAGGTCCGCCTCAAAGATAAACGGTACGTCCGCAAAATCGATGCCGTGCTTCCGGATGGTGACGCGGCGCTTGGCTTCGTCCCACTCGAACCGCACGAGAGAATTGTAACTACGATTTGTAGGTATGGCAAGGCGTCGGTGGCAGCTGAGCGCCTATGGCGCGCGGAGGCCACCTGGCCAGACGCCGCTACTCGAACACGGAGGGGTAGCCGTGCTCGAAGCGCCAACCAGGCGAGCTCCTCACGCAGCCAGGGCCGCGCAGACGCCGGTGGCCGTCGTGCGACAACCCAGGCCGGCATCGAACTCGGCGCCAGTCACATTAAGGCGCCAAGGCGAACGCGCTGAGGATGATTAGAGCGAGGAACTGCTCCAATTTCTGGACGCGTAATTCTCGGCCATGCCCGGCTCGACTGGAGCCATCTTACACGCTGGTTGTGAACTCCTCATCCTCGGTCTGCGAGTAGAATCCGTCGGCACGAATGGCTGAAAAGGGGCACAGACACATGGACCGAGTCGAGTTTGCGCGCTACTCAGGTGAGACCGCCAAGATCATCTTTGCTCCGCTGTTCATTGGCCTGGGCCGGGGGTACTTCGAAGAAGCCGGCATCGAAGTCATTGACCTCGACATTCGGCAGCAGCCATGGGAAACAGTGGCCGCCCACAAGGCAGACTGCGGGGCAGGAAACGTGGACTATGTGGTGAATCCCCGATGGGCCGGACGGATGAAGGCGGTCCTGGTCCACGAGCAGTTTCGCCTGGGGCACGGGCTGACGTCGCTCCTGGCTCGTAGCGAGCTGGTGCGGAGCGGAGAGCTGACGGGCGACTATGCGAGCCTCAAGGGGAAAACCATAGCGCTGCCGCTAGAACGTGGCGACGACTACCTGGCGTACTACGGGGCGCTCAAGCAGGGGGGGCTGACCATCGACGACGTGACCATTGCCCCGACCGGGCACGGCGCTTCCGAGGACGCTGAAGAAGTCGACGTGCGCATTGGCCGCCGACCGCGCGGTGTGGCCGGACAGGTTGCCAGCGGAAAGTTTGTCCGCTGGAAGCAGGGCGACGAGGTGCACCTGAATTGCCAGGCGCGCTACTTCCTCTTTTCGAACCCGTTCCTGCAGGAGCGGCCCGAAGTGGGCACCCGCTTTCTCACCGCTTACCTGCGGGGCGCCCGCGACTACTGCGACGCGTTCGACAAGGGCCTGGGCAGGCGAGAGATGATCGACCTGTTGGGGCGTGAAACCGGCGAGTCCGCGGAGTTGCTCGACTCGATGAAGCCGCTCGGATTCAGCCCGAACGGATTAGTGGACTTCGACCGGCTGGCCATCGAGCTGGATCTGATGCGCGACCAAGGCCTCGTGCCACCGGCAACCACGGCGAACGACGCCGTCGACATGCGCTTCGCTGAGGCGGCCGTCGAGCGCCTGGGCGTTTACAGCTAGCGGGTCACTTCCTGCGGACGTAGCCTTTCGTCCGGTAGGGGAGGGGCTCGTCCCCTCCCGCCCGGCGAGCGCACACAGAGATCCACGGCGGGGGACAAGCCCCCGCCCTACCGAACGACAGAACCGACGCATTGGCGATATCCATGAGAAGTGACCCACTAGCGGAGATGCCCTTCATTCTTATGTCGTCACGGGGCTTCGGCCGGCCCCGAACCCATGACAACCGCTCATGGTGAGCCTGTCGAACCATGAGCCCAACGTTGCGCGATCCGGGCCCGTCCTTCGACAGGCTCAGGACGAGCGGTAGTCTCGTGGGAACCGCAGGCGAAGCATCTCCCGGGAGACCCCTTCGGCAAGCTCAGGGCAGGCTCTTCGCTGCGCCCAGGGTGACAGTGCGGGGAGCAGCCGATGGCGAATCCATAGTAAGCTTGCGGGCGTATCCGACAAAGGCCCAGCTCGCGCACGAGGAGTTGATCGATGGCGCAGATCAATACCTTCGACCACTGCGGGTTCAGCGTGCAGGACATCCCGCGGGCCTGGCGTTTCTACGACAAGATTCTCGGCGGGAAGCCGCTCCACATCTCCAACCTCAACCACAAGGTCTACGAGGGATGGCCCGTCATTTCTTTTGTTGAGATGGGCGGCCACCGCTTCGAGCTCTGCCTGGCCCAGGAGCTGCTGCCTGAGGCGCAAACGGGCTTCCCCCGGATTGGCTTCGCCGTTACGGAAGAGAACCTCCGAAAGCTGGTGACCGAGCTCGACCAGGCGGATATCGCGTACGAGGGACCGATCACCTACCCCGATCCGATCCCCCTGAAGGAGACGATTCGTGTTCGGGATCCCGAAGGCAACCTCCTCGAGTTCTCGACCCGGCGGTAGTTGGGAGGGGCGGAAGCGATGATCAGCTACGAAGACATCAGCCACGTCGGTCTCGAAGTCACGGACATCCAGCAGGCAGAGCGCTTCTACACGGAGGCCCTGGGGATGAGGCTCCTCCACCGCGACCAGGGCGAGCTGGGCAAAGGTCGGCTGGTTCTCCAGAACAAGAGCGGCCAGCTACTCTTCCTCGAGCACGTGGACGAGCTTTCTCCCCGGTCCCGCTTCTGCGGGCCAGACGAAACGAACGTGCCCGATCCTGAGGGCGCCCCGCGCTACAAAGGCTCGCACCTCGCCGTGAGCGTCGGCTCGGTCGAGGAGTACGACGAGATCTTCCCCAAGCTCGAAGAGTACGGGTGCTACCTGGAGGGGGACCTGCCGGGCCGCCAGCAGCCCGCGGGGAACAAGACCGTGTACTTCTACGACCCGGCAGGGAACCGTTTGCAGCTGATCATCCTCCCCGGAGCTTGAACATCAGAATTGTCCATGTCGCCTCTCGACACCACGGAAGGATGAAGGCGGCGTCGGGAGGGACGCCCTCACCCTAACCCCTTCGACAGGCTCAGGGCAGGCTTCCTCCCAGAGGGCGAGGGGATTTTCAGAACAATTATCGATCGCGGATGGGAGGACGTAAGGAAATGAAGATGGAGCCCCGCACCGGCCTCTTACTGCTCGGGTTCTCGGTTCTCATCTCGGCCTGCGCTAGCCCGCCGGCCCGCCTCGGCGGCGCGAGTGGCGCGGCGGGCGAGACAACGGTCGCTGCGCCCAAGCGCATTGTCGCCGCGATCCGAGGGACGACGCCGATCCTCTACCGCAAGCTCGCCGTTGGCGCCTCCTACTCGGGCCTCAACTACGTCGAGCGCCTGGTGAATGCAGGGTTGGTCACCGTCGATACGCAGGGCGCCCTCCAGCCCCAGCTTGCCGACGCGGTCCCCTCCGTCGACAACGGCCTCTGGAAGGTCTTCCCGGACGGGCGGATGGAGACCACATGGAGGATCAAGCCCACCGCCCGCTGGCATGACGGGATGCCGCTCACCGCCGAGGACATCGTGTTCACCGCCAGAGTGGAACAGGACAAGAGCTTGGGGTGGCCCAATCCGAACCCGGCCTACGATGCTATCGAGCGGGTCGAGGCGCCAGACCCGTCCACCGTGACGATCACCTGGAAGCAACCCTTCGTCGAGGCCGACCTTATGTTCGCGCCCACCCCGGCCGGCGGCAATCACCGCGCGCTCCCGCTCCCCCGCCATCTCCTCGAGCGCGCGTATGTCGAAGACCCCATAAGGTTTTTGGAGCTTCCATACTGGGGAATGGAGTTCATGGCTTCCGGCCCCTTCAAGCTTCGGCAGATGATCCCGGATGAGCGCTTGCTCCTGGTGGCCAACGATCAGTACGTCCTGGGCCGGCCGAAGATCGACGAGATCGATCTGCGCATGATCCCCGACTCCAACACGCTCATCGCCAATATCATGGCCGGCGAGATCGACGTCACGGTGGATGAGCGGGCTGTATCGTTCGAGGAGGCGCGGCAGCTAAGCGAGCAGTGGAGGGGCGGCCGAATCGAGCTTGGGCAAGGGGGAGTCCCCGGGATCCAGACCCAGTTCCTGACCCCGAGGCCCACCATCGTGTCCGACGTGCGCTTCCGCCGTGCCCTGTTGCACGCCGTCGACCGGCAGGAGATGGTTGATACGATCCAGGGTGGCCTTGCATCTATCCTCCATAGCGTCGTGGGCCCCGACATGATGGAGTGGCCACACGTCGAGCGGAGTATCGTGCGGTACGAGTTCGACCCACGCCGCGCCCAGCAGATGATCGAGGGCCTGGGCTATACGAGGGGGTCCGACGGCTTCCTCCGCGACGCGGCCGGCGAGCGACTCAACGTCGAGATCCGCGCCACCGTCACGGTCATCAACCAGAAGGCAGCGCTGTCCGTCCAGGACTACTGGCAGCGGATCGGCGTCGGGGTGGACTTTCACAACATCACGATCCAGCGCCAGGGCGAGCTGGAGTACATGGTGACCTTCCCGGGCTTCCTCCTGCTCCGCGCCGCCCGAACCCTCACGGCTTTCGAGAACCAGCACAGCTCGCGGGCGGCGCTCCCAGAGCGGAACTTCGCCGGCATCAACCGTAGCCGCTACATGAACCCGGAGTACGACGCTCTGATCGACAAGTACTTCCTGACGATCCCGTTCCAGGAGCGCATGCAGGTGCTGGGCCAGATCCTCCACCACGAGAGTGACCAGCTACCCACGATGCGGCTGTTCTCCGACCCGGAGCCGACGCCAGTGTCCAATCGGCTCAAGAACGTACCGCCCGCCTCCCCGTGGAACGCCCACGAGTGGGAGGTGATCTGATTGCGGATTGCGGATTGCTGATTGCCGATTGTGACCAGTAACGCTCCGCCCGCAGAGCGACGCGGGCGCCCCAAGGAGAGAGATCATGACCAGGTTTCGGATTCAGCCGCATGGGCGACTGCAGGAGTGGGTCGCGGAGGAGAAGGGATACTTCCGCGACGAGGGGCTGGACTACGAGTTCGTCGGCGGCGACCCGGCCGGGCAACGGGGCGGATACGCCAGTGTCCAGTCCGCCGACGTCGCAGCGCCGCCGGAGGTACGGGAGGGCGCGTTCGAGTCTTACGAGGATGGCCGGGCCTGCGAGATCAGCTCAGCGTGCCACTGGGCGGTGAACATGGCGTCGTCGGCTCAGCACGGTCGCATGTGGGGCCATGCTTACTCGGTGACTCCGTCCGCGATCGTCGTGTCGCCTGAGTCGTCCATCGAGCGACCGCGCGACCTAGCGAACGTAGCGGTGGGCGTCGGCTACCACTCGGGCAGCCACTTTTCAGGACTGCAAGCGCTGCACGGGTTCCTGCGCCCGGACGAGGTCAAGCTGGACTTCATCGGGGGCCCGCAGGATCGGCTGGCGGCGATGCTGGACCGGAAGATGGCCGCCGCCAACGTATTCGGCGTACAGCTCTACGTGCTGGAGCAGCAGGGCTTCCGTAAAGTGGTCGATACCACATTCATGATCGGCTTCCTGTTCAGCAACGACGCGGCCATTGAAGACGTGGAGAGGTACTTCAAGGCCCTCCAGCGGGCGCAGAGGGATATCGACCTCGCCCCGGAAAAGCACAAGCACTATCTACTCAAGGGGCTCCCGCAGAAATACCACGGGATGGTGGACGTGGAGCGGTTCGGGCCAGGCGAGCGCATCGTCTTCGAGGACTACACTCGCGCGATGTACGAGCAGACCCATCGCTGGATGGAGGGCTTGAGGCTTTTCCCGGAGGAGCAGCTCGGCCGCGCCGATTACGAGGTGGCGGTCGCGGTCTAGTGGGGTTACTTGGCATGAACGTGGGCGTTACCCCTCTCCCTAACCCTCCCCCGCAAGGGGGGAGGGAACCAGTTTCCCCCCTCCCTAACCCTCCCCCGCAAGGGGGGAGGGGATAAGACCAGGAGCCGCGCGGAAGATGTTGGCGATCGAGGTGGAGCAACGCGATTCCGGAGCGCTCGTTGAGGCGGCCCGCGCTCTGGCCCCCCGGATTGAGGCCGCCGGCGCCCAGATCGAGCAGGAGCGATGCCTGCCACCTTCGCTGGTAGCTGATCTCACGGATGCCGGGCTCTTTCGCATGCTCGTTCCTCGGTCCCTGGGGGGCGCCGAGATCTCGCTGTCAACCTTTGCCGAGGTCATTGAAGAGATAGCCAGGGCCGATGGGAGCACCGCCTGGTGTTTGTCCCAGGGCGCAGTCGCCGCGATGGTGTCCGCCTTTCTGCCACTGCCATCTGCCCGCGCTATCTTCGAGGAGCCACGGACGATCGTCGCCTGGGGGCCTGGCCCATCTGCCACCGCCCTCGCCGTCGACGGCGGCTATCGGGTAACGGGCCAGTGGTCGTTCGCCAGCGGGTGTCACCATGCCACCTGGCTGGGCGCCGCCAGCGCGCTCGTCGGGGGAGACGGTCGGCCGGTCGCCGGCGAAGATGGCACCGCCCAACGGCGTCTTCTGCTCTTCCCCGCCTCTGATGCCGAGATCCTTGACGTGTGGGATGTCAGCGGCCTACGCGGCACGGGCAGCGACAGCTATACCGTGACGAACCTCTTTGTGCCAGGCGAGCGGGCGGTGGCGGTGCCGCTCCAGTGTCCGCGCGAACCTGGGCCGCTCTATCGCTTCGTGGGCGGCCCTAGCTTCGTGAGCGCCTTCGCGGTGGGCTTTGCTGCCGTGGCGCTTGGCTTGGCCCGCGCAACGCTGGACGCGCTCCTCGACCTGGCCGCGACCAAGACGCCGCGCGGGATATGGGGACTTCTGCGCGAGCAGGCGATGACGCAGGCGCATGTGGGTCAGGCGGAGGGCATCCTTCGATCCGCGCGCGCGTACCTGCACCAGACCGTGGCGGAGGTCTGGGGGGCGGTGTGCCGCACTGGCGAGCTCACGCTGGAGCAGCGGGTGCTCATTCGGCTCGCGACCACCCACGCGATCCAGTGTGGCGCTCAGGCGGTGGATATGGCCTACCACGCTGCCGGGGCCACAGCCATCTTCAGCACCAATCCATTCGAGCGCCGATTCCGCGACGTACACGCGGTGATGCAGCAGATCCAGGGCCGCCAGGAGCACTACGAGACAGTCGGCCAGTTCTTCCTGGGCCTCGAGCCCGATACCCAGTGGCTATAGATTTGAATGCCCACCCACCCACCCCCTTTTTCGCCTGGGGGCTTCGCCCCCAGCCCCCCGGGGAGCACCGCTTGGGGCTTCGCCCCCAGCCCCCCGGGGAGCACCATTGGGGCTTCGCCCCCCAGCCCCCGGGGAGCACCACTGGGGCTTCGCCCCCCGGCGCCCTGGGGAGTACCGCTTGGGGCTTCGCCCCCGGCCCCCTGGGGTACGGTCGAGGGCCTTCGTCCCAAAACACCGGGACCACGACGATTTTTGTTTCCGAGCGCGGGCAGGCCGCGTGATGTCGAACAAGCAGAGGAAGAAGGACCAGCGATGTTCCGAGTAGACGCCGACACGCACGTAGATGAGACGGACGCGACCTGGGAGTACATGACGGAGGAGGAGAGCCGATTCAAGCCCATTTCGGTCGATCCCGGGCGGCCGATCATCAAAGGTGACATCAGGCCGCACCGATTCTGGCTCGTCGACGGACAGGCCGGCTTTCGCCGGTGGCGCGATGACGGACGAACGAGCACAACGCGGGAAACGCGAGAGCTTTACGACGTTCAGGCTCGGGTGCGCCAGATGGACGAGATGGGTGTGGACATCCAGGTCATCTATCCCACCTATATGCTGGGCGCCCACACTGCCCGCCCCGAAGTCGAGCTTGCCCTGTGCCGAAGCTACAACCGCTGGCTGGCGGACAGGACAGCCGAGGCGAACGGCAGACTTCGATGGGCGATCGTGCCACCCATCCTCAGCATGGATAGGGCAGTAGAGGAGCTGCGCTGGGGCAAGGAACAGGGCGCCTGCGGCGTCTACAAGCGAGCCATCGAGGCCGGCGGGAAACCTGTGTGCGACCCCTACTTCTTCCCGCTCTATGAGGAAGCCATGCGCTTGGACCTCCCGATCTGCATTCACACCGGGGGCGGAGATCCAGGGCCGGTCGGCGACGATACTCTGGCAGGACTGACCGTCAGACCACAGATCGGGTGCTTCGGCGCGCTGGCCATCCGAGGCGTCCCCGACCTATTCCCGACCCTGCGATTTGGCGTGATCGAAGCGATGGCCTCATGGGTCCCCCACGTTATCGCCGATTTGAAAGCCAAGAACATCTACGGCGGGGCCCATCGGCTTTACGCGGAGCGGCCATTCGACCTCAAAGAGGATTTCCTGCGGGCCAACCGCTTCTACGTCACTTGCCAGACGAGCGATGACATCCCCTATTTGCTGCGATTCGGCGCCGAAGACAGTCTGATGATAGGCACCGATTACACCCATGCCGACCAGTCCGGGGTCATCGATGCGCTCGATTTCGTCGAGCGGCTGGGGGAGGACGAGGAGATTCCGATGGAGGTGGCCCACAAGATCCTGGACGATAACCCCCGCGCCTTCTACGGGCTCTAGCTTGAAAATGCCCACCCACCCGCCCCTTCCTTTCTGGGGGCTTCGCCCCCAGTCCCTCCCCACGGCGGACGCGCTTCTCATCGCCGGTGGCGCGGCGAAGGCGCATGACGTCTCACTGAGGACTGAGGACTGAGGACTGAGGACTGAGGACTGAGGACTGAGGATGGATGATACGACGCGTCTGATTGCCGACTGCGCCAGCCGTTTGACGTTCAACGAGCTGCCAGACGAGATCGTGCACGCGGCGATCCAGCACACCGTGGATAGCCTTGCGTGCGCGGTGGCCGCCTACGACAGCGAGCCCGTGACCATTGGGCGGCGTCTGGCGAAAGGGGCGCTGCCGGAGCGATACCCCGGGCGCATCCTGGGTTTCGGGGAGCGGTCGAGCGCCGAGGCAGCCGCATTCGTCAATACGGCGATGATCCGCTATCTCGACTTCAACGACACGGCCACCCCCGGCGGGCACCCGAGCGACTGTCTGGGGGCCCACCTCGCCCTGGCCGAGGCCGCGGGGGCGGATGGACGACGGTTGCTGGCCAGCATCGTGGCCACGTACGAGCTGTTCATCCGCTTAAGCCGCGCGATCAATCTGCGCGATATGGGGTGGGACCAGGGGTTTGGTGTCGCCGTGTGCACGGCGGCAGGCCTGGGCAATCTCCTCCGCCTTCCGGCAGAGGTCATCGGGCAGGCCGTGGCCATTGCAGCGGTATCGAGCGTGCCGATGCGCAACACACGAGCGGGTGCGCTCTCCCTCTGGAAGGGCGCCGCCACCGCCTTCGCCGCGCGCGGCGGCGTCCTCGCGACATTGCTGGCTGCCGAAGGCATGACCGGCCCCGACCGACCCTTTGAGGGACGAGACGGGCTCCAGCAGCTCATCACGGGCCCGTTCGAGCTGGAGCCGTTCGGGGGCCGCGACGGCTATCGACTGCCCGAGGTGCGGCTCAAGTACTGGCCGGTCGAATCCAACGCGCAGCCCGTCATCTGGGCGGCGCTGGACCTGAGGACGAAAGTGGATTGGCGCGAGCTGGCAAGCGTCGAGGCCAGCACCTACAAGTTCGCCATCAAGGAGATCGCCGGAGAGCCCGAGAAATGGGACCCGAAGACGCGCGAGACCGCCGACCACAGCCTGCCGTACATCTTCGCCCGGGCTCTAGTCGACGGGACGATCACGGCGGCCTCGTTCGATGAGGCAGCCGTCCGCGACCCATCGCTGCGACCGCTGATGAACAAGGTGCGAGTCGCCGTTGACGACGAGCTCGAGGCCGTATATCCAGCCACCATCGCGCTCCGCGTCGAGGCCACCACGATGGGCGGGGAGCATCACACGATCGAGGTACGCAACCCACTGGGGCACGACCAGAACCCGATGCAAGACGCCGACATTCGGGAGAAGTTCCTCAGAGCTGGAGAGCCGGTTCTCGGCGCTGAGCGGGCGCGCGCGGCCCTGGACCGTTGGTGGAGCCTGCCGTCTGTTGCGAACGTGTCGGAGGCCTTAGACTGCCTCGACCTGCCATCCGCCGTGGCCGGGGCTCCATAGGTGGGCCGGTCCGAGCTAGTGGGTCACTTGCCATGAACATGCGGATTGCACTCACCCTCTCCCCCACCCTCCCCCGTCAAGGGGGAGGGAGTCCTGCGCTTGTCCCCTCCCCCCTCGCGGGGGAGGGCTAGGGAGAGGGGCAATGGCTGCGGCCAAGAACAATTGACCCACTACGGATGTCGGGATGGTCACCCCCACCCCCAGCCCTCCCCCGTCGAGGGGGAGGGGGAAGAGAACCCCCACCCCAACCCTCCCCCGTCGAGGGGGAGGGGGTAGAGGACCGAATCGAAGGAGGTCAGATTCATGCCGTTCTTGAAGCGCGATAGCGCGTCGATCTACTACGAGGAGTTCGGGGCCGGATATCCTGTATTGCTGTTTGCCCCCGGATCCCTGGGCGCGACGATTGAGGTCTGGCATCGGAGCGCGGCGTTCGACGCGACCGTCGAACTAGCTCAGGAGTTTCGCCTTATCGCCCTGGACCTGCGCAATGCTGGGAAGTCCTGGGCGCCGATCACGGAGAACGACGGGTGGCACACGTACACCCAAGACCACATCGCGCTGCTCGACCACCTGGGCATCGAGCGCACCCACGTTCTTGGGCAGTGCATCGGAGGACCGCTCAGCATGAGCCTGATCCAGACCCAGCCGCACCGCGTGTCCGCCGCTGTGCTGGTCCAGCCCAGTGGACGGGTCGGGCCCGACACCGGTCGCCCGGGTGGCTTTGACCGCTGGCGGGAGGCCCTGACCGGGCACCCGGAAGCGACCCCACCGGTGCTGGACCGCTTCCGCGCGAACCTGTACGTCAACGACTTCGTGTACACGGTGTCGCGTGAGTTCGCGCGGACCTGCCAGACGCCGCTCCTGGTGCTGGCTGGCAACGACGAGGCCCATCCGTTTGCAATATCGGAGGAGCTGGCTCAGCTGGCGCCCAACGTCGAGTTCATCCCTGAATGGAAGACGGGACCTGCGTTACCGGCTGCCTTGAAGCGCATCCATGAGTTTCTGCAGGCCCACGTTCCGGCCGCGGCGAGGGCCTGAACCGGGGCTACACCACTTCGCGGAACAAGTCCGGGAACACTTTGGGCACCTTGGCGACGACGTACTCGCCGTACGTTCCGCCAAATTCGTGGACGCTCGCCTGATCCCCCGCTCGCGCACGTCGTCCAGGATGGTGTCGGAGCCAGCGCCCGCGATCGGCCGGACTCGAGTCCCCATCCTCTATTTCTCGATCCACCACTCCGCCGCGTTCCAGGTGAAGTTGCTCCAGATGTTGGGGGCGTGGCCTTTGACATAGGTCTTGAACGCATCGAGGTCGAGGCGACTGTAGAGCACAATGTGGCCCTTGCCGGCGTCAACCCGATCGAGGGCAGTCTTGTAGGCAGCCCTGCGGGCCCCTTCGTCAACCGTGGAACCGGCGGCTTCGAGCGCCCTGTCCAGCTCGGGGTCCACGATGCGGTGGTAATTCTGTCCGCTTCTCGTTCGCTCTGTCGGAACAGCGCTGCTGTGGAAGTTGTTATAGAGCGCGGCCTGGGGCTCGGATGCGATGCTGCTCGTGTACATGACGATGTCGAAATTACCCCGGGCCCTGGGAGCATTGTCTTGCCATCCACCCAGCAGGATGGGCGAGGGGTAGTTCTCGATCTTCAGGTCGATGCCCGCCGGGCGCAGCTGGGCCTGGACCAACTGCTGCGTCTGGTCGCGCAGCGAATCTCCGGTCGTAGTCGAGTACGTCAAGCTGGCTCGAACCCCATCCTTCACCCGGATGCCGTCCGGACCGGCCCTCCACCCGGCCTCCTCCAGCAACTGGCTCGCCCTCCCTGGATCATGCGGGCTCGGCGACAGCGCCGCTGCGTATGGCCCGACGGGAAGGACTGAAGTAGCCACGCTCGCCCTGCCATAGAGTAGCTCATCGACGATGGCTTTCTTGTCGATGGCCAGCTCGATGGCCTGCCGGACTCGTACGTCACCAAGTACCGGATGCGGGCATCCGGGATCGCCCTGGCGGGGGCCAGACGGGCAGCTCGAGTTCAAGATAAGCCGTTCCACCCTGGTGCTGGGGGCCGGATTGACGACGACGTCCGGTATCGCCTCGACTTCAGGGAGGTTGCTCTCGACGAGACTCCACAAGACATCGATGTCGCCGGTCTTGAGCCAGAGGATGGCCACGTCGCGGGCGGGCACCATTTTGAAGACAAGTGTGTCGACGTGAGGCTTGCCCTGCTCTCGGTAGCTTGGGTTTCGCTCCAGCGTGATGGCATCCCCGGGGGACCACGATCTGAACACGAAGGGGCCGGTGCCCAGCGGGCCCTGGTTGAAAGTCTTGTCGTCGATGGCGGTGTCGCCGCCGAAGACGTGCTCGGGCAGAACCCAGTTGAAATGGCTCTTGAAACCGGCGTAGAGCGTTCGGTATCTCACCAGCGCCGTGGTGTCATCGGGTGTGCTGACCGACTCGATATCGGGGTAACCAGTTCGGCTCGTTATTGGGTTCGCAGTGTTCATGATCACGTTATAGGTGAACGCTACGTCTCTGCTGGTGAACGGTTGGCCGTCCGACCAGACGACGCCTCTGCGCAGTTTCCAGGTGACGGTCAGTCCGTCGGGCGAGACGCCACCGTTGTCCAGCGAGGGCACCTCCTCAGCCAGCTTCGGAACGTAGCTCCCGTCCGGCATGTTTTCGAGCAGACCATCGAGGATCGTCCTACTTACGAGCGCATTCACGGTCTGGGTGCCGAGGAGGGGGTTGAGAAGAAGAGGCTCCTGCCATAAGGCGATGCGCACGGTTCCTCCCCGGCGCGCCTGCGGCGCCTCGGCCGCCAACGGAGAGGATGCTGGGGCTGGTGGCGGGGCGCAACTTAGCAGGAGGGCCCCGGCGCTCACCAGGACCACCGACTTCAGCCAACGGTGGGGGACCATGGGTCCACCTCGCCTTTTGCATTTCGCTGGTCGCATACTACCTCTGTGCACGGGTTAGCCGCGTACTCTGGGGCCGCTCGTCCTGCTACTAATGCTCCTATTTCGTGCTCGGCGACACACGGTTTTGGTGAGAAGGCAGGATCCCCCTCTCCCCAGCCCTCCCCCGCGAGGGGGGAGGGGGTATTCGCCTCGCCCACCGCGCTCCCCGATCAGCGAGGGGCGCCGATTCCACCACCACATGGGGCCCCGGGCTCCGGTGTGGTTGGGCCCTGTCGGAACACTTGAATGAACTGCTCCAGCCGAGGGTCCTCCGCCGAGTCGAGCCGAAGCTGGCGACCCCAGGCAGACACGAAAATGGGCGCTGACAAATCTGGATACTGGCTTGCGAGCACGTACGTCTGGCCGAGGGCCAACTGGCGGATGCGGTTCGTCTGGGTTGGCTGCAGATCGGAACGATACGTAATCCAGACCGCGCCATGCTCCATGGAATGGACGGCGGTCTCACTGGCAACCTGGGCGGAGTAGAACCCGCAGTTCTGCCACACAGGCGCGTGGTCCCCGCCGACAGGTGGGGTCTGGGGATAGACGACACGGCCGTCAACGTGCTGACGGCTCGGCACTTCGAAACTCTCCACCCCGGATGGCGGGGACGGTCGCCTCAACCAGATGACGGCGGCGATCACTATGAGAGCGCCGAGAGCGTAGGTGACTATTCGGGTTGGCGTCAACTGAACCATGCCGGCAGATAATACAGCCGAGGTGCGAAAGTGCCAGGGGGTCGGATGTTTTGCGTATGGCCATTTGATGCAGGGTTCGTAGGGGCGACGCATGCGTCGCCCGCGGGCGCGGCGTGCCGCGCCCCTACCAATTCCCATGAGTGTTAGCATGAGCGTTAGAAGGAGGGAGCCATGCCGCGCATCGATCTGATTCTCGAGGGCTGGAGCGTCAACATGGACCAGGGGCGCGCTGCGTTTTGCGGTGTGACGCTCATCCGAGGGTCCAAGAACATCCTCGTCGACGTCGCCCATGTGGGCCGCCGCTCGCTGCTCATCGAGAACCTGCGCAAGCTTGGCCTCGAGCCGTCGGATATCGACACTGTCGTCCTCACGCACAGCCACTGGGACCACATCTTGAATGCCGACGTTTTCAAGAACGCGGAGTTCCTGCTCCACCCGTGGGAGATCGAGTATGCGAAGGCCCCGCACCCACAGGACTGGGCTACGCCCGACTACACCTGGACCATCCTCGAGCGATGCAGGATTCGCGAGGTTCAGGAGGGCGACGAGGTCGACGACGGGGTGCGCGTCATCCTCACCCCCGGGCACACGCGCGGAAGCATCTCGCTGGTCGTCCAGCAGGCCGATAGCTCACTGGTGGTGTGCGGCGACGCGCTCCCCACGGCGCGCACTGCGCTCGACGAGTGCCCATACCTCATCTTCTGGGACGAGGACGACGCACGCCGCAGCGCCCGCAAGATCCTGGACGCCGCCGACGTTCTCTACCCGGGGCACGACCGCCCGTTTCGCATCGCGGGCGGCCACGTGAGCTATCTGCAGCCGCCCAGCCGCCTTCTGGTGACCGCCGGCCTCGATCCCATGGGCCCGCCCTGTTCAGTCGTTCTGGCTGGCGCAGACAGTCCGCCCGTACGGCTCGAAGGGCTGGCGCTGGAGCGCCGGGCGGCGCGCGGGCTGCCTCGCCTATCGACTGACGCCTGATGTGCGGCCGCTTCGGAGCCGAGCGCGAGTACGTGCAATTGGCGTTGCGCTACCGGGCCGTGGTCAAGGCCATCGATCCAGGGCCGCGGTACAACGTCGCGCCGACCGACCCGGTGCCCGTTGTCGTCGCCCACGAGGGCGAGCGCTACATTACCCACCACCGTTGGGGCCTGGTCCCGCACTGGGCGAAGGACCTCTCCATCGGCGCCCGCATGATCAACGCCAGGGCGGAGACCGTCGCCACGCTTCCCGCGTTCAGAGAGTCATTCGCCAGCCGGCGCTGCATCATCCCGGCGACTCGGTTCTACGAGTGGCAACGGGTAGGGAACGCAAAGCAGCCGTACGCGATCCTGCGGAGCGATGGGTTCCCGATGAGCTTCGCCGGGCTGTGGGCCTCGTGGAGCGACCCGCGGACCCGAGAGCGAGTCCTCTCTTGCTCCATCGTGACGACGACGGCGAACGCCATGATGGCGCCGCTCCACGACCGAATGCCCGTCATCCTGGAAGACGAGGCGCTAGGGATGTGGCTCGATCCGTCGCTGGCGGACACCAGCGCGCTTCTGCAGATGCTGGTTCCGTGCGCCGACGATGTGCTGTTCGCCTATGCCGTCTCGCCCCTGGTCAACGACGTGCGGAACGACGGCCCGGACCTGGTTACGCCTGTGGCTGTTGCGCAAGGCGAGGTGCGCAAGACGGCGACCGAACAGCTTTCGTCCGAAGGGTGGTAGGAGATCGCCGAAGTTCGTGACCCCCACCCCAACCCTCCCCCGCAAGGGGGGAGGGGGCGGCCTTCTCTCCCCCTCGACGGGGGATGGCGAGGGAGGGGGTGACGTACCCGCCGACGCAGGGGTCACGACTTTGCGCGACGCTGTACTAGCTGCCACCGGCCCGTGATCTACCATCAGAGCCGACGATCACCCGCGATACGCCCCAATGAGGGCGCGGTGGCCGTCACGCCAGAAGCATTCGACTTGGCTGAAGCCGGCCTCCGTTAGCCAGCGGAGCTGGTTGGCCAGGGTAGCTGGCTCCTGAGAGGAGATGCGGTGCGCTGCGCCGGTGGCCTCGGCCCCAACGTCAGCGCGCCGGCGCCGTGAACCGAGCTCCGCTTCAATGGCTGCCAAGGAACGCCAGTCGCCCGTGTCCGCGAATCGCTCGTGGCGACGGGCCATGAGCCGCTCGTGTCGCTCAGCGTCGCCGATGAGGTTCCCGGATAGCTCGACGCGGTCGAAGTTGAGGAAGCACCCCCCGGGGGCGACTAGTGGAAAGATCTCCCGATAGATGCCGCGAACGCGCTCCGGGAAGCGCACGTTGTGGATGGCGATCGACGAGACCACTGCGTCAAACTCGCCCGGGAGGTTCTCCACCCAGTCGGGCGTCATCAGATCGCCACGGGCAAATGACACTGCATCGCCGAACGCCGACAGTTGCTCCTTTGCCTCCGCGAGCATCGGCTCCGAGAAGTCGTGCAGGACGACGCGAGCGCGGGGGAAGACCCCCAATACCAGGCGCGTGACAAAGCCATAGCCGCCGCCGACGTCGAGGACGCGGATGCTCGCGTCGGGGTCGGATGGTATGAGGTGCACCATGCGGCGCACCAGCAACGCCCGCTCCTCGTCGTCCTGGGTGTCGACCCAGTCACGAACGTAGGCGTCGGAATGCCAGTCGTGCACGCCACTGGGGTCGGCGGATTGCATGTGAGGACCTCCCTTAACGCCCTATTTGAATCCCGCGATCATGGCACGGCCCAGGCGCTTCCAGAAGCAATCCACGTGGGCGAAGCCGGCGGCTCGCAGATAAGCGAGCTGATCGGCCACCGGCTCCTGGTGCTCGCGGGCGCCGCCACCTGGTTGGCCCGGAGACCGCGCCTGCAGCCTGGCGGGCACCGTGGGGTCCGGCACCTGGCGGTAGCGCGCCCGCAAGAAGTCGTCGTTCGGCCGCATGTTGTCGATGTCGAAGAAGCACCCGCCGTCCACTGTGTGCTGGTAGATGTCCGCGAACAGTCGACGCTTCCCCTCCGGTGGCAAGTGGTGGATGGCTCGGGAGGACACCACCAGGTCGAATGGGCCCGCGAGGTCGGCCTGTAGCGCACCGTCCGCGAAGTCACCCACGTGGTAGCGGAACCGAGCGCCAAAGCGCGCCATCCGCTCGCGTCCGACCTCCATCATCGGCTCCGAGATGTCGAGGCCAGTGGCCGTCGCGTTGGGGAACGCATCCAGCACGGCCGCGGCGAGGACGCCGTGTCCAGAACCAACGTCCAGCACCCGGAGAGGGGCATCCGCCTGGAACGGTAGCAGCATCATCAGGAGGTCGAAGACCTCCGCCATCGGTTCCGCGTTCTGGTCGTTCTGGGCCACGTATTCGTGGACGCGATCGGCCTCCTTCCAATGATGGCCGGGCCTGCGGTCTTCGTCGTCGCTTGTCTGCGTTGCATTTTGCACAGCACTCACCTCTTGATCGTAGTACCCAGCGTTGCGCAGATTTTGTGCCCTGGGGGCCTCTCGCCCGCGTGCGCCGGGGAGAGGGGCCCTACGTCTCCTCTCGCAGGGGACGTGGAGGGACGCCCGGCCGCGCAGGGCCCCGGCTTCTGCCGGGAGGATACTACTACAAGATCGCCGAAGTTCGTGACCCGCGCGCCAGCCGGAAAGCAGTCCCTTCCCCATCGCGATGGGGTCGGGGAGGGTGAGGGCGACCCGCTACGCAGTCGAGCATCTCGGCTGGTTCAAAGTGCTAACGGACGAGGTGCCTCACCTAGACTAGAAGCACGGCCGCAAACTGTCATCCTGAGGCCACAGGGCCGAAGGATCTGGGGTTGAAGTAGCGCTGGTGCATGGTAGTTTACGTTCGTGACAGATCCTTCGCTTCGCTCAGGATGACATTGCGGGCAGGCTTCTAGCCTCTCCCACTGCGGTGGGAGAGGGATGGATTTGCCACCACCGCTCCCTGGCCTCGGACGACGAGGGTCACGGACTTACACGATGCCATACTACACGCTCGCCTGGGCTGAGAGATGGTAGAGCTGGGCGACATTGCCCACGGTCATGGCGTGGCGGTCTGCATCCGGCACGCTCTCGAAGAGATCGTTCAAGATACGCCGAGAGTTGGGCCAGATGGAGTCGTGGTGCGGATAGTCGTTGGCCCACATGAGGGTGTTGACCCCGATCATCTCCCGACTGAGGACACCCACCCGATCGTCCTCGAAGGTGGCGTAGAACTGGCGGCGCCAGTACTCGCTGGGCAGCAGGTCCAGGCCCGCCATCGCGGTGCCGCGGCTGCGGTAGAAAGCGTGATCCAGGCGCTCTAGCCAGTGGGCCAGCCAGCCGGTGTTCCACTCCGCACACACGAATTTGAGGTCGGGGAATCGGTGGGCCACGCCCTGGCAGATGAGGTCGGTGACCGTTATCTGGATGATCGTGGCGGCGCTCGCATAGCTGGTTATTGCGTCCAGGTCTCGCAGCCCGGTGATGCCTTCGTTGGCGCCGGTGAAGATGTGCATACTTAAGGGAAAGCTTGCCTCCTGTGCCCGAGCCCACACGCCATCGTAGGCCGGGTCGTGATACGGACGCCCGCCCGGCGCCGTAGAGGGGATACAGCCCCCGCGAAATCCCAGCTTCAAGGCCCGCTCGAGCTCCACGGTCGCCGCCGCGGGGTCCTGCATGGGAATGAGCGCCAGGCCGATGAGGCGATCGGCATGATGGCTCGTGTAGCCGGCGAGCCAGTCGTTGTAGCTTTGGAAGGCCTCCAGCACCACCTCGATGTCCGGAAGCCCGAACACCCGGAAGAAGAGGCTCGGGTACAAGACCTCCAGCTTCGCGCCGTCCGAGTCCTGGTCTCCCAGGCGCTCGTCGGGATCGACGATGCCTCTGCGGAGCCCCGCGTACCCCTGGCGCATAAGCCGCTGGGTCTCCGGATCGTCCAAATCGGCGCCGGCGATGCCGAGGCGACCCACGGGGACGCCGGAGTAGCGGGGGCTGAACGCCTCGCGTCCGGTCACGCCCGGGGCGACCATGAAGTCTCCCCAGTCAGGGTCGTGGATGATGCGGGGAGCCCGCTCGCCGTAGCGTCGCTCCAGCGCCGCAAAGAGCTCCGCCGGCTCCACGATATGGGAGTCCGCGGAGTACGCCTGGTGGACTAGGGTGGCAGCCATGGGATTCCTCCTGGAGCGGGGGGCCGCGTCCCACTCGGCCGATTCCGTCGCGCCTTCCCGACTACGCCGTCGCGGTCTGAGCCCGGGCGGGGCGCGGATTTCTCACTATGAGCGAATTTCTCACCATGAGCGGATTTCATCTGCCCGTGGCGCGCCGTGACAGCGCATGACAACTCAGCACGACATGGGGCCCCATCGCCCGAGCCGTGCTACTCCAGGTCCAGTGTGCCAGGGGCGAAGAGCGAGTCCACGTCGAGAGCGCGCGGGATGATGTGCTGGCCGAGGTTCATCTCCACCATCCCCTCCACGGACTTACGGTTCTGGCCGAGCCCGTAGGGGAGCGGGTCGCCACCCACGATCTCCATGTTGCGGAGGGACTGCTTGTCCCGCTCGCCGAGAGGCGACCGCTGAGGCAGGTCGTCGAGGTAGAGCTGCTTCGAAGTCTTGAAGGCGATGATCCAGTTCACCCGGTCCGTGTCCAGTCCCAGCTCCGATCGCAGCAGGGCCCGGGCCTGCGTCGTATTCGTTTCGGTATACGAGCGGATTCCCACGCGCTTGCCCTGGAGGTCCCCGGGCTTCTCGATGTCGGAATCGGCTCGACAGACAATGGGGCTGAGGGTCAGGTCCCGATTCGAAAAGACTGGGAGCGCGCTGATGGGCCGCTCGAGCGCCTTCGCACAGAGAAACGTGGTCATGGCGACTTCGGCCACGTCGAACTCCAGGTGCCGCACCATGCGTCGATAGATCATCGGCGGGGGGTTGACGTCGATGTGGTCCCACTCGATGCCGTTCGGCCTCACCCTGCCGTCGCGCAGGGCGTCCGTCTGGCCGTGGCTGAGGAGCGCGTAGGTCAGGTGAAGCTGCTCTGACATTTCTTCCACCTCGCCTATTCAGAATTCACAGAACAAGTGTCGCGGTCGTCTGTGTTACCGATAGTACAGGGGCAAGATGATCATCGTGAAGATGATTACGAGAACCACGAGGGCGATCCCCAGAGCGAGTTTCCTGAGGCCTCGCTGCCTCCTTTCCTCGGGCGTCACACTACCTCCCGCGGCACCGAGCGCGTAAGATGGCGCTGACAGCGCACGTCCGCTGGATACGGTCTGATCATACGACGTGAAGGCAACGCGACGGGCGACGGGAGGGCGACGCATGCGATTCGGCGTGCACTATCTGAACACGTACGTCCCCGAGCTGGACGGGCCGGTGCCTGACCTGTATCGGCACCTGTTCGAGCAGATCCAGACGGCCGAGAAGCTCGGGTTCGACGACGCCTGGGTCACGGAGCATCACTTTCATGAAGCCGGCGGCCTGATCTCACATCCGCCGGTATTCCTGGGCGCGCTGGCGGGCGCCACCAGCCGCATCCACCTCGGAGTGGCGATCAGCGTGCTTCCGCTCCACAACCCGCTCCTGAACGCCGAGGCGTACGCCATGGTCGACGTCCTCTCGAATGGTCGACTGGAGTTCGGCGTCGGGCGCGGGTCGACACCCGGCGAGTTCGAAGGCATCAGGATCGACTACGGGGACAGCCCCCAGCGGCTGCGCGAGCACGCTGAGGTCCTGGTCCAGGCCTGGTCGGACGACCCGGTCACGTTCCACGGCGAGCTTTACGAGTACGACGGCGTCCGGGTGCTGCCGAAGCCGCTGCAGCGCCCGCACCCCCCGATCTGGGTCGGGGCGTCGCGGAGCGACGATACCTTCCGCTGGGCCGGGGGGAAGGGCTTCCATCTGATGACCCTGCCGTACACCTACACGCCGGACGTACTGCAGCACTGGGTCGGCGTCTATCGGGACGAGCTGCGCAAGCATGGACACGACCCGGCCAGCCGTGAGATCCTCGGCAAGTTCCATGCGTACGTCGCAGACAGCGATGGCAGGGCTCGACGGGAGGCGGAGCCGTACTGGCTGACCTACCACCGCATGATCTACGATCGCGGCTCGTGGTCGATGAGGCAGCCCCCAACCGCGGAGCACTACGCAAGCGAGGTCGAGCGGGGGCACGTCATCGTCGGCGACCCGGCGCGCTGCGTCGAGCTGATCCAGTACTACCGCGAGACGCTCGGGCTCACGGCCTTCTCGGGCACCTTCCACTTCGGCGGCATGCCCCACGAGATGGCGGAACGCAGCCTGCGGCTCTTCGCGGAGCGGGTCATGCCCGCCCTCACGCCGGCCCCCGCCGCGCCTCGCTAGGAGCACGGCCCGAGAACTGTCATCCTGAGGCCGCAGGCCGAAGGATCTGGGGTTCGAGTAGCGTTTGTGCGTGGTGGTTTACGTTCGTGACAGATCCTTCGCTTCGCTCAGGATGACAGATTGACCTTTTCGGCCGCACTCCCACTGGATAACCCTACTGCATGTCGTCGGGCAGGGTTGAAGCGAACAAATCCTCGACCCGATACCGCCGGCTCACCAGCCTCTGATCGTGTGCCGTGGCAACAAAGGCTTCGAGAGCCTTTCGGTTCGGGGTGATACCGAACGGCCAGGCGTCTCCTCCGACCAGCTCCCGCGTTTCGTCGTCGATCTCGTTAGAGTGCTCCGAAGGTCCCGACTGCTCGCGCGTCTGCGCCAGGGCCTTCGCGCGGCCGAACGCGTCGCAGACGCTTTCGACAACCTCCGGGTGGTCGTTAGCGAGGTCCTCACGCATCACCATAAGGTGCAAGATGGGGAAGACGCCGGTGCGCAGGTAGTACTCTCGTTCGGCGGCCACGCGGTCGGGGAATGCGGCGACGAACGAGGGCGGCCGATCTCCAGGTGCGCTCGGTCGAGGCGCGCCCACCCCGCGAGTCAGATGCGCGTCGATCTCGCCCGCCTCGGCCAGCTCGGCCGCGCTTCGGCCGCTCGAATCCAGCCGGTGACGGACGCCGTCGGGTACCCCGAGCCCTTCCATCCGCTCCGGCCGGTACGTAACCCAGCTCACATCCTCCGCGTCGATCCCGTACATCTCCTTGAACAGGTGGCGCTGCCAGATCGGCGGGCCCTGCCAGTACTGCCCGGTACTCACGACTCGCCCGCGCAGGCCCGAGAGGTCGCGAATCCGGGAGCGCGCCGCTAGCTGGACGCCCGCGTGGAGAAACTGGCGTCCAGAGGTGAAGAGCGGCAAGCCGATGACCGGCAGTCCCTGGTCGCGCGCTTTGACGTACGTGCCGATGGACACCTCGGCGAGGTCGATCTCGAGCTTCGCCATGCGGCGGCAATTGTCGTCGATACTGGTGGCCGCTCCGACGTAGAGGGTGATCCCCTTCGCAGTCACCTCTCCGTCCAGCAGCGGCTGCGTGGGCGCCGATGGCTCCACGAGCAGTGTTACCACGATGGGCTCCATCCGGCCCTCCTTTCGAGGGGGAGTATGATCCCGCACCGCTGGCGGAGCAAGCAATCGAGATGCGTGATATGATCGCATCGGCAGCGTCTGTCAGATAGAAAGGAGAACACGATGACTGCGACCGAACAAGCGATTGCCCCATTCCAGGTGGCGAAGGTACGCCCGCCCATGGTCAAGAGGGGGAAGGCGGGGATGCAACTGGTGAGGGCGGGCCAGCTGGGGATAGGTGTCCAGGTGGCGTCGACCGATGGTGGCGAAACCAACCTCCACGCTCACCCCGGCATGGACTCCGCCTGGATGGTGCTCGGAGGCAGGGCGAAGTTCTACACGGTGAACGATCGGGTGGTCGGCGAGCTGGGGAAGAACGAGATCATCTCGATTCCCGCGGGAACGCCCTACTGGTTCGAGGCCGCCGACGACGCCGAGCCTCTGGTGGTTCTGCACATCACCAGCAGAGCCAAGGACCATCAGGGCTCGACCCGCATCGACTACACCCCGCGCACGGCTGGCGGCGAGAATCGCATCCGCGAGGTTATCCCGGACGCGTTCTTCGAGAGCTGAAAAAGCTCCAGCAGGACGGAAGGCTCAGGCCGGAATGCCTGAGCCTTCTGTTTGCCTTGCGCCTTCCGCTCGGTCGCGCCCCCTGGGATTCATGTAGGGCGGGGTGTTGATCTCGAAGCGGATGCCCGCCGGGCTGACGATGTCGACCCGCTTACGACCACGACCTTCCTCGTCGACCGCCAGCCCGTGCGCCCGCAGCCGAGCGCTGAACTCGCTCACCTCGGCGTCGGTAGCCACATCGAAAGCTATGTGATTGAGCATGCAATCGTCGGTGTTGTTGTTGGCAACGGCCCCATCGACCGCGAACAGGATGAACTCGTGGTCGCGGAGCGGGTCCGCGGCGAAGAAGGCCCGCTGTCCCTCGATGCCGTGCACCTGCTTGAGGCCGACCACATTCTCCCAGAACTCGACCTCCTGCTCGAAGATCTCCCGAGGCACGTTGAACCCGACGTGGCTGAGCCGCGCGATCGCCATGATGGTCCCTCCTCTCGTGTCCGGCCATTGTATCCCGCCGATCAGCTGGGGATCGGCACCGGGCTGTCCAGAGCCACGTCCACGAGAGAAGGTCCGGGGTGGGCGATGGCCTCGCGAAGCGCGGGCCCCAGCTCGTCGGGGCGCTCGACCCGCCGAGCCCGCACGCCCATAGCCTCGGCCAGGCGGTCGAAGCGCAGGGGCGGGTCGCTGAGGTCCATGCCGACGAACTCGCGCCCCCTGACCGCGCTCCCCAGGTATTCGACCATGTTGAGCTTCAGGATCCGGTAGCTGGCATTGCTGAGCATCACGAAGGTGGCCGGGATGTGGTGGTGCGCCGCGGTCCAGAGGGCGGTGATGCTGTACATGGCAGCGCCGTCCGCGCACACCCCCACGACTTTCCGATCCGGGCGGGCGAGCTGGGCGCCGAGGGTGCCCGGCAGGCCTGGGCCAATTCCTCCGCCGCGGCCGTTCATGAGCTGCTCCGGCGCGCTGGGCTGGAGCGCGGCGACGAGGTGCGCCTGGTTGCTGACGGCCTCTGAGAACACCAGGGCGTCCTCGGGGAGCGCGGCGCGCAGCTCGTGCATCAACCGCGGCCCGGAGATGGGCACGTCGTCCCAACGGGCGCGGGCGCCTTCCCAGTAGCGGGCGCGGGCCGAGGCCGAGCGCTTGGCGACGGCGGAGGCACGCGCGTCGGCGGCCTGCGCGTGCGCAGCCGAGCGCCCCTCCCGGACGAGGTCCCCGAGCTCGACCAGCGCCCCCTTCGGGTCAGCCACCATCGCGAGGTCCGCGGGGTAGTTCTTGTTCAACTCCCAGGCGACCAGGTCGATCTGAATGACCTTCGCCCCCGGCGCCAGGACCGGCTCCGTCTCGGGGAAGATGATCTGGAAGAGGGGCGCCCCGACGCACAGGAGCAGATCGCACTCAGCCAGCGCCGCTCGCAGCTGGTGCGGGCGGCCCGTAAACGGAATGGCGCCCAGGTTCAGAGGATGCGCGGCCGGAACGTTGAACTCCGAGGCGTAGTTCTCGAAGATCGCCGCGCCGAGCAGCTCGGCAAGAGCGACCAGCTCGGTCTGGGCCCCGGCCAGCGCGACGCGGTCCCCGGCCAGGATCATCGGGTTGCGCGCCTCCAGGAGCAGCTCGGCCGCCTGGGCTAGCGCTGCGCCGTCCGGTCGCGTTCGCCAGCTGGTGTATGCGGTAGGGCGGATCTCGATTTCGGCTTCCTGGTCCAGCACGTCGATGGGGAGGGCCAGAAACACCGGCCCCTGCGGCGGCTCGGCTGCGACTTTGAAGGCCCGCCTGAGCGCCTGCGGCACGTCGTGGGCATGCTGTACCTGGTACGCCCACTTGCAGACCGGGCGGGCCATCTCCACGAGCGGGCCGCTCAGGTGCGGCTCCTGAAAGAGAGCCTTGCTTTCCGACTGGCCCGCGTAGATCACCAGCGGTGATTGGCCCACCCGGGCGTTGTGCATCATCCCGAGCGCGTTGCCGAGGCCCGGCGCAATGTGGACCTCGACAAATGCAGGCCGTCGGGTGAGGCGCGCGTAGGCGTCGGCCATGGAGACGGCCACCCCCTCGTGGAGCGCCAGGATGAACTGGAGCTGGGGATAGTCTTGCAGGACGTCCATGAATCCCTGCTCGGTAGTGCCGGGGTTGCCGAAGACGTAGCGGACGCCGTCGGCGACCAGCTGCTCCATAACAGCGCGCTTACCCGTCATACGCGGCATGGCGAACTCCTCATCATCACAGCTGTCACCCTGAGCGCCAGCGAAGGGTCTGGGGGCGGCGAGAAGGTGGGTCGCAGGCTCAACGTCGGATCCCATCACAGATCCTTCGCCTACGACTCAGGATGACCCGAACCTCGACCTGGATGGTACGCTACGGCGGCAACTACCCGGGGTGGCCCTGACTTAGGGCGCTCCGACCGCCGGAGTCACGCCCTCACCCGTCCTTGCCCGCTCTCGCGGGCTGCGGCCGGCCTCTCCCAGAGGGAGAGGCGATTCGGCTGCCCCCTCTCCCTCTGGGAGAGGGGGGGTGAGGGCGTACCCGGTGGCGGAGTACAACAACCCGCCCGCACCCGCATGCGCGCGCCCTGAAGCGTCCGGCACCGCTCCGGGGACGTATGCTTAGAGCGAGGTGAACGACGGAGGTGTGCGATGCAAGGGCGTCGACATGTTACCGCGCTGGGACTGAGCAGCCTGGCCGCGGCCCTAACGGCCGGATTGCTCATGATCGCGGTTGCCGACTGGGCTGGCGCGGCCGAGGTAACGGCGAACATGGCCGAGTTCTCGTTCACCCCCCCGAGCCTGACCATCCAGGTCGGTGACACGGTTCGCTGGCAGAACACGGGGCGGGTGCCGCATACGACCACCAGCGACACAGGCGTGTGGGACTCGGGCACGCTGTCCCCGGGTGGATCCTTCTCCCGCCAGTTCATGACGCCGGGTACGTACACTTATATGTGCCGGTTTCATCAAGCGCAGGGAATGCGCGGGACCATTACCGTCTCTGCGCCAAGTCCAACATCACCCCCTGCTCCAGCGCCCACCGCGCCAGTTGTGCCGCCACCGCCTCCGCCGGCGACGGCGATCCCCACGCCGCCCGCCCCTCCTGTGGCGGCGGAGCTCTGGCTATCGATCTTGGAGCCGACGCCGGTTTACTCGGACGCCGGTGAGGTGCTCTGGGTCGCAGAGCCAGGCGAGTGGTACCGCGTGCTCTCGCAAGATGCGGGCTGGGCGCTGGTGGTGTGGGAGAACGACCCGGCCGAGCTGGCCGTCTGGATCGAGCTCGACGGGCGCGTGCAGCTGAGCGGCTAGGGGCCTGGCTTAGCTTAGCAGGCTGCTGGGAAAAGGTTGGGTTCGCTCGTGGCGAGCCTGTCGAACCACATGGGCCCTTCGACAAGCTCAGGGTGAGCGGTTTTAGGGGCCTTTGCTTAGGGGCTTGCGGCTCGGGAGCCTCGTAGGAGGCTGACGGCTACCATCAGGGTCCCGCCGATGATGAGCACCAGGCCGGCCACAGCCCAGAACGGATCGCCGGTCATGGGACTCCCGGCGAGGATATTGAGCCCCTGCAGTAACCAGATTGTTCCCAGCAGGTCGAGTAAGACCCCGCCGACTACGATGGTCCAGCGCACGATCGCCCACCTTGGTCAAGCTATCGGGCGGCGGCTCGGCCGGGGCGATGCCCCGACCCGCGCGCCAAGTCAGTGTTTGCCGACCGTCGTTGTCGCATCTTCGCACAGACCAGCGCTCGCGGTATTGCCCCGCCCGCAGCGCAGCGGGACCGTGCCCCCCGCGTCCTCGAGCACCGTATCATGGCCAGGTCGCGGGGAACCGATGGAGGAACCGTGGACAAGCTGAGGATCAATAGCTTCGGGCGCCTCATACCGCACGAAGTCGGGGCGGCCAACGGCTTCTACGCAGCCGAGGATCTGGAGGCGGAGCACACGGCCACGACGGCGTCGAAGGTCCAGATGCGGGAGCTGAAAGAGGGCGTGTCGCACGTCGTGCACACCCACCCCGACAACGTGTTCTGGTGGAACGAGGACAATGACGCCAACCTCCTCATCGTGATGGCGCTGCCAGCCGAGCCCAACCTGGTCTTCGTCGTCGCGCCCGAGATCAAGTCATATGAAGACCTGCGCGGGAAGACGATCGCTGCCGACGCCGCCGAGAGCGGCTTCGTGACCTCGCTCCGCGTCATGCTGAAAGAGCACGGCCTTGTGGAAGAGGGCCGCGACTTCACGTTCGCGGAGATCGGCGCCAATCGCGTTGAAGCGCTCTTGGAGGGCCGCTATGTCGGCTCGATGCTGGGAGTGGGGCAGGAGAAACGGCTCGCCGATAGAGGTTTCCACGTTCTGGACTCCATCAAGCGGCTGTACACGAACTATGCACACGTGGGCGTCGTCCGGCGCCAGTGGGCGCTCGAGAACCCGGATCTTGTGGTGCGCTACCTGCGGGCCCACCTACGTGCCATGCTCTGGCTCGACGATCCCGCCAATGCTGCTGAGGCCGTCCGGTTCGCCGCGCGCGGGGGCTCGCCGCCGATCTCGGCCCCGCCACCCTTCGCCTGGGAGGGCCTTCGGGAGATGATGGCGACCCGGCGCGATGCCGGGCTCCTGCGGGGCGCGGTCGACCCGCACCGCTTCGCCGACGATAGCTATTACCTGCGGGCTGTTGAGACACTTAACCTGTAGCTGCCCAAGAGGCCCGCAGAGGGCGACTGTCCTGCTCGAGGCGCCAGGTGGCTGGGTCTGCCTCCCTCCTACTCGACGATGTCCCACCCGGCGGGATGCGTTAGTGGGTCAGTTCTCGCGGACGTAGCCTTTCGTCCGGTAGGGGAGGGGCTTGTCCCCTCCCGCCTGGCGCCCGCGTCGAGAGCCGCGCGGCGGGGGACAAGCCCCCGCCCTACTGAACGACGGACCGACGCAATGGCATGTGAAGTGACCCACTAGTCTCGGTACGACGGGTCCTCGCGGTCGAGCATGCGCAGCAGCGCGGGCCAGGCGCGCTCCTCCGTGCCCGGGGTTCGGCCCGACGCGGCGAGCCGGATCTCCTCCGCGGGCATCACCAGCGGCACGCCGGCCGACTGCGCCAGAATCTGGAACTGGCAGGCCTTCTCCAGGTAGAAGGCGGACACAAACGCCTCGCCCACTGTCCTGCCGGTCGTCAGGATGCCATGGTTGCGCAGCAGCATGACCGCCTTGTCGCCGATATCCTCGCCGAGCCGGTCGCACTCCGCCGGGTCGGTCGCCGCCCGACCGTAGTCGTGGTAAGCGACCTGCCCCTCGAACCGGAGCGCTGCCTGGCTCATCGGCAGCAGCCCGCATTCCAGCGACGACACCGCCGTCGCCCACGGCGTGTGGGTGTGAAACACGCAGCTCACGTCAGGGCGCGCCCCAAGGATGGCCCCGTGAATGGCGACCCCGGCGCGGTTGGCCGTGTACTCGCTGTTGCTGACGACGTTGCCCCTGAGGTCGACCTTTATGAGGCTTGACGCTGTGATCTCATCGAACAGCATGCCGTGCGGGTTGAACAGATAGGTATGCGGCGCGTCCGGCATGCGCAGCGAGATGTGCGTGTTGATCAGCTCGCTCATGCCGTATTTGTCCGCCAGTCGGTAGGCGGCGGCCAACTGGACGCGAAGCTCATGCTCCTCGTCGGTCCATTCGCGGCTCGCGCCCGCGGCGCTTCGTGTTGCGATGTCGGCCATCGTGGTCCCTCCTCGATTCGACTGTATGGGCTTCAAAGAACAGGGCTCAGCGAGTACGATCATACTTCTAACGTTGCGAGAGGAGAAGAGTCATGGCGAGCTCGGACACGCCCCAGACCGTAATCAGGGTGGGCATCATCGGCCTTGGCGGTGCAGCCAGCGGCATGATCGGCAAGTTCACGCGCAACCCCAGGTTCAAGGTCGCCGCCGCGGCCGACATCGACGCCGAGATCCTGGGCTGGTTCCAGCAGGACTACCCTGACGCTGAGGCCTACCCCTCGGCCGACGGCCTCTGCGCCAGCAAGAACGTCGATCTCGTCTACATCGCCACGCCGAACCGATTCCACCGCGAGCACGCGGTAATGGCCCTGAGCAGCGGCAAGCACACCCTTGTGGAGAAGCCCATGGCGGTTTCGCTCGATGATGCCGACGCCATGGTCGAGGCCGCGAACCGCGGCGGCATGCTCCTGGGTGTGAACGTCAAGCATAGCTTCGAGCCCCGCATCCAGAAGCTCCGCGAGCTTGCGAAGAGCGGCGAGCTCGGCGAGCTGCGGATGATGCACCACTGGCGCTACCAGGACTGGCTCTACCGACCGCGAACGCCCGAAGAGCTGACCCCCGAATGGGGCGGCGGGATCCTGTGGCGGCAAGGGGGCCACCAGCTGGACCTGCTGCGGACCATCGGGGGCGGGCTCGTTCGCAGCGTGCGGGGCTCAGCTCAGGTCTGGGACCCCACTCGCCGCGTGCCTGGCGCCCACTCCGCCTACTTCGAGTTCGAGAGCGGAGCCGCGTGCACGTGCGTCTACAGCGGCCACGACCACTACGGGACGCGAGAGCTGGTCTACGGGTTCGAGGCCGGCGAGCTGGCGGACCCTCAGTCGTACGCTGAGGCGCGCCGCGAGCTGCAGAGCCACGGGAATAGCGTCGAATGGGAGACCGAGGCGGCGCGCGGCGAGCGCTACGGCGGAAACCGTCGGCGGGAGGTCGAGCCCGGTCAATCAAGCCAGCGGGGCGAAGCCCCGGGCGGGGGCGCCGGCTGGATTCTCGGCGGCCCCCTGGTCGTCAGCTACGACCACGCTGACGTGAAGCTCTCGCCGGGCGGGCTCATGGTATACGGGGATGACAAGCAGTGGGAGATCCCGATGGTGATGAAGGAGGACGGCCGCGACTTTCGCCTCAACGCCTTCCACGATGCCATCGTCACCGGCCGGCCGCTGCAGTGCGATGGGGCCTGGGGAAGGGCGACCGTCGAGGTCCTCCTCGCCATCGAGCAGTCCGGGCGGGAGCGGCGGGAGGTCCTGCTCCAGCGCCAGACGGCATATCCGGAGTGAGATGGCAAGCGCCCCGCTGACCGAGGCCGAGGTCGCGGAGATCCTATTGGAGTCCATGAGGATTGAGGGACCTGTCCGTTGGGTCCAGAAGAGCAGCGACGCGTGGGCCGAGGCAACGCTGCAAGTGCGACATCCGCGCCGAGATGTGGGCTTAAGCTTGAAGTTGACCGTCAATTTGCTCGCCGCACGGAAGTTCTCCTTCTCTTTGCTTCTCGACAGCGCCCACCGAATCGTTGGAGTCGATGTGGGAGGCGGGCACGAAAACCGGCACACGGACAACAACCGCTGGATAGACCAGCCACATGAACACCGTTGGACGGATGCATGCCACGGCAACTGGGCGCGCGCCATCGACTCCTTCCCACCGACGCTGCGGGAGGCCTTCTTAGCGTTCTGCGGCCGGCTCGGTATAGAGTTTGCCGGTGTGTGGTCCGATCCGCCGCCTGCCCAACTTGGACTTGACGAGTGACACAGACCGGCTGCGAAGAAGTCGTCCGCCAGCAACTGGAACACCTCGGGACGCGGTTTGCCTGCCATGAAGCAGAAGGGCGGTTGTGGATCACCTCCCCGTACAGCTATCCGGATGGGGATCTCGTCCAGGTAAGCGTCAAGGAACTGAGCTCGGGGGAAGTCATCGTGACTGATCTGGGCGAAACGCTTCGCCATCTAGCAACTCACGGCTTTGATCCGCGAGCAACATTGAAAGGCGACTACCTGCTCGGAGAGATTCTCAAGCAGCACAACGTCGAGACTGAGCGCGGCATGATTTTGAAGAGGGTGCCACTCGCTGAGGCGGGCAGGGCGCTCCAGGATGTGCTGACGGCATCGGTGGCCGTGTCACACCTGCTCTTTCTGTCCCGTGGGTATCGTCCTGCAACCTTTGCCGAGGAGGTGGGCCAATTTATCGCGGGCCACGGTGTCTCCGCGCAGGCGGACCACTATGAAGTGGGCTATTTATCGCAGAAGCGGTACCGCATCGACCTGTACATCCCAGGAAAGCAGCAGGAGGGCCTGATCCAAACGTTGTCACCGGCCACCCGCGCCGGGTCCATCCCGATGGTGAACGCTACGTTCCGCCTGTGGTCGGATGTGCCAAACGGGCGGTGGCGCGCCACGGTACTGGACGACCGAGCGGTAGAGTGGCGCCGAGAAGACCTCGTTCTCCTGGAAGGCGTCAGTAGTGTCTACGCGTGGAGCAGCCCTGAGAGCTTCCGTAAGGCCCTGATGGAAGTCGCGGCTGTGATGCCTTCCTCTATTTGAAAAGGCCTCCCGGCTACGCTCGCCTGTACCCCCCAAGCAGGGTCATGCCGAAGCGCTTCCAGAAGCAGTCGACCGAGTCGAACCCGGCCTCCCTCAGGGAGCGCAGGTAGTCCGCCACGGTGAGGTAGTAATGGCCGGCCGACGGCGCCCGCTGGGCTCGTTCCGTCCCTCGCTCCACTGGCTCGCCTCGAAGCACGCGACCCGCCTCCCGGTAGAGCGTCCTGACATAGTCGTCGGGCGGGGCTGAGCTGTCGAGATCGAAGAAGCAGCCACCGGGCTTTAGCGAACGGTAGATGGACTGGTGGAGGGTGCGCTTGTTCGCTGGCGGCAGGTGATGGATGGAGCGCGAGGCGACGGCGACGTCGAACTCGCCCAGGTCGGCAGGCAGCTCGCCGTCGACGAAGTCGCCGAGGCGGTAGCGGAACCGGTCACCGTAGCGGGCCATGCGCTCGCCGGCGATTGCCATCATCGGCTCCGAGACGTCCAGTCCGATGGCGTGAGCCTCCGGAAACGCGTCGAGCACGAGCCCTGCGACGAGTCCCTGGCCCGTGCCGATGTCCAGCACTCGAAGAGGCTGCGTCCGGTCGAACGGCAGGAGGCTGACCATGATCTTGAGGCCCTCTGTGCGCTCGACGAGTGCACCGTCAGTCCGCTCAACGTATTCCCGAGCCCGCTCGGGCACGTTCCACTCATGGCCGTAGCGCTCCATGTAGGCCTGACCGGTGAGCTGCTGCATTAACCGTTTCCTCCATCATTTTCTGCTGCGCCGGATGTTGTTCACGCCAGGCGCCCGGCATTTGGCAGCACCCATGGTACCGGATCGCGCCCGTGGGGGCTTGCGCGGTGCGCGCCCGGTTTGCGCGCGGCGGCTAGCACATCTCGGCGGAAGTGGACATGGGGTTGCGCTCAAACGACGGCCGATTTCAACCAATCCCTCTCCCATCGCAATGGGAGAGGTTAGGTGAGGGCGCCCTTTCGGAGCCCAGACATCAACCTAAGGCCGTCCGGGCCTGCCCTCACCCCACCCCTCTCCCGCTCCGGCGGGAGAGGGAGTCCGCCCGCTCGCCTCAACCATCGGCGCTCTTGCGCCGACCTGTACTAGGCGCCTGCCGCGGACGCCCGGCGGTCCTCCAGGAACTTCCGCTGCGAGGCGGGCTCGAAGGACGCCATGGACCCGCCCACCGGGGACGCTGCGACGAAGTGATATCCGTTGGTGTCCCAATCCCAGAAGCTGTCGCCGCGGCCGAGCACCCGCTTCCACTCCGGGCCGATCGGATTGCCGTGGATTCCCGTCCGCGCTGGGAGCGCCCCCGCCTCCTGAGGCGATAGCGTTGGGGGCGTGGCCGGATCGAAGTCCCACTCAGGAAGCTCGCGATACATGCGCTCGAGCGTCGGCACGAACTCGTCGTCGCGGACCACCAGCGCGGTGTGCAGGGCCCGGTAGACGGCGTGCCCGCCGGTCCGACCGCCCAGCCGCTCGACCTGCTTGAAGGCGAGCCGCCCCGCGGAGGCGAGGGGGAACACAACCGTGTCGCCTGCGAGATCGTTGCTGCGCAGTGGATCGAGCCCGCAGAAGCGGCTGTAGAAATCGGTGGTCTTGCTCAGGTCTCGCGACTCGAACATGGCGGAGGCGATGCGGCCGACCTTCGCCGGGGTCTCGCCTTCCATAGCGCCATCGGGCATCCGCACCGGCGCCCACAGCTCCAGCGCGTTGCCGTCGGGATCGGTGAAGCGGATGGCGCTGCCGTCCTCACCCTCCTCGCTGGTCCGGATCGGGTCGGTATGAGGCACGGCGTTCGCGTCCAGGCGCCTGAGGTGCTCGTCGATCTCCTCCTGGCGAATGAACCAGCCGTACTTGGGAAGCCCGGTCCCGGGGGTCAGCACCCCGTCATAGACGGAGCCGCCCACGTGGCATTCCCTGCCCAAGTAGGTGAACAGCATGCGGATGGGCCTGCCGGCTCGATCCGGGCGGTCCTCATCTATGCGCGGCGTGGCGCCGAGGACATTCGTGTAAAAGCTGCCCCATCGGGACACGTCGGCGGTCGGTACGACGTAGTGATCGATCCAGTAAGCGGCGCCGGTACGCTGGTCCTCGGACACGTTGTCACCTCCCTTGGTGCTTCTCCCCAGTGTGAGTAGTCACGAACGATGGACGGTGTCCCGGAGTATAGCTCCGCCCGATGCCTCGTGCGCCCGGTCGGCGCGCGCCGCGAGCTGGGGAGCGTCGAGTCGATCGGAGACGGCTGCGAAGTCCCCCGTGGGCCCGCCCCAGCGCAAGTCAGCGGGCGTGGCCCTGATGGACGTATCCGTTTTGAGCGTGGCAAGGCGCCGAAAGAGCAGAGCCAGGTCGAAGCTCGCGCGGAGCGCGGCTGCCAGCCTGTCCGCGCCCCGCAAGTTCAGGCCCCAGGCACGCACGTCGAGCGGTATCTGGTCGATGTGACCGTAGCGGGCGAGGACGGTGGATGCGGACTTGGCGCCCCAACCGGGCACCCCTGGAAACCCGTCGGCGCTGTCGCCCACGAGCGCGAGGTAGTCGGGAATCGAGGCGGGCCGCACCCCAAACTTGGCCACGACCCCCGCTTCGTCCGAAACCCGCCCGGACCGCCGATCGAGCTGGACGATGCGGCCGTCCTCGACGCATTGGGCGAGGTCTTTGTCCGGCGTGCAGATGAGCACGCGTTGGACCTCCGGCGACTGGGCGGCCACGCGGGCCGCGGTACCGAGGGCGTCGTCTGCTTCGAGCTCGACCATCGGCCACACCACCACACCGAGCGCCTGCAGCGCCTCCTCGAGCAGTGGGAACTGCTGCAGCAAGCGCGGGTCCACCCCTGCGCTCGTCTTGTAGCCGGGCCACAGGTCATTGCGGAACGACTCGATGACGTGGTCTGTGGCCACCCCGAGGTGGGTGACGCCAGATTCGAGCATGCCGAGAACGGAGCCGAGAACGCCCCGGGTGGCCGCCACCTCCCGCCCTTCGCGGCTCACGTACGGTGGCAGGGCGAAGAAATGGCGGAAAAGCTCGTACGTTCCATCGAGAAGGTAGATATCCACGGTCACCCGTCAAGTACGAAGCTATGGGAACGAGGCTCCTCCGCGCGGGTCCATGGTATGCCAGAAATGTGTATCGCGAGTTCTGCATTCCTCCACATGTTTCGACCGACCCTTCAAGCGTAGGCTGTGGCTGGCTGGCGGGCCGCCAATCTGGCGGCGTCAGCGGGTGAGAAGACGCTTCGAAGAGGGCAGATCCATGGACAGACCAATCGCGACACCCATGTTCGGATGGATGCGCTCGAAGGTACGGGAAGAGCGCCTGCAGAGCAAGGAAGAGGAGGCGAAGCCGCGGCGATCACTGCTGTCATGGCTCGAGCTCCTGCTCGTGCCGCCGCTGCCGCCCCTGACCGGCGATCCCGAGCGCGACGCGGAGATAGTGGAGCTCTACTATCGCTCCCTCTCGGAGTGGTGGAGCCCTGTTGGGCGGCGCGGCATCGTCGGTCAAGGCACAGATCAGCGGGCATATCGCTGATTGCGGTGATCGGGAGACTACCGACGCGGAGGTCAAGCAGTACTGGCCGCGATTCGCAGACATCTGTCCTGACTGCTGTAGGGGACGAGCCTGTCGGCGACCGTGCGCGCGGGGTGCATACCACCGGAACGGTGTACGGGGCTTGTGGTCGTGGGCGTCCGAGAGCCGCAGTATCGGCACTACCGCTGCGGAACGAGGGGTACCGATGGAGGGTGGACGCCGAGCCCGAAACAGTGCGCGCGCGGCCGCCCGTCGCTCTGTCAGAGATCGGCTGGCTCCGCGCACCGGGGACGAGGGGTCAGATCGCCGGTGTCACATTCCGGTGGCGTGCACGTTTTAATAGCGAGTTGCCGTGTGCTATTATGCGCGGGCGTGTCCCCTGGGATTACAGGGAGTCACAGAAAGGGGGTGCGCCGAGAGAATGATAATCGCCGCATGCGCGCTCGCGGAGAGCGCCGTTCGCTCGCGGCCAATCGATGCGGTGCCGAATCGAACGGCGCGGACACACGGATGAAACCTACACGAAACCAGGAGAGGAAGCACATGTTTAGACGCAAGCTCATCAGGGTAGCATCGGCGCGCCCGATGATCTTGGCGGGCTCGGTCTCGGCACCCAGACTGGGGGCCGGCCTGTGAAGCTGACCTACACCCACTTCATCGTCTTGGATGAGATTGCGCGGAGGAAGCAGGCCTCTCCAGTAGAGGTCTGGGATTACTTGACTGCGCTCGATCCACCTCAAACCCTCACCCTCAATGAGGTTGCCACGCTTCTCGCCACGCTTGCAGAGAAAGGCGTACTGGAGAGCACAGGCGGATACGACACAACACCGGAGAACCCTTACTATACGCTGACGACAGGAAAGGGGTTGCGGACCGTCGAAGAAGCTCGGGAAAAGATACGCGCAGAGGCCACCTGGGAGCGAAGTGAGCAGCCCATTGAGGTGTGATGGACGCATCATTCGATTGGCAAGTCGTCCCTTTCGCCGTGGGCGCGGCTGTCGTTGCTAGTCCTTTAGCACTCATCTACGCACATATCCATTTCTCCGCATATCGCTTCGATGTCTTTCGCGTGCGGGGGACCTATTTTTTTGCCCTAGTTCAGAGCGGGTACGCTAGCGCGATTTACCTCGGCGTGGCAGCCGCTGCCCTGCGGCCTGAAGTCGGCTCTCACCTGATGGCCGCACTTGTCGCTGGCTTCTCCACATGGACGCTCTACCGCGCGACCGGTCCGCCGCAGGCTCTCGAGTCTGTTTATCGATGGGGCACTGAGGGTCCTCGCGAGCGGCCATCCGAGGGGCAGAAGGCGCTCGAGCAAGTTTCACTGATTCTCGGGGGATTCTTTCTCCGCGCGGCGGAAGATGAGATTCGAGACCGTGCTCACGAGGCGATAAGGCTGCTGATCGACAACTACACCAAACTGCCCCTCCCGCGCCTGGCGGAGATCGTGAGCGACTACATCGACACGGAGCAGACGATAGGAGACCGAGAACGGACTGAAATCAAAACGAGAGTGGACCTCCTACTGAAGGACAATGACAACGCGGGCATAACTCACTCCGCAGCTATGGGACGCGCAGTTATTCGGGTGAGGGGTGCCAGCATGCTTTTCCGAGAACTCAAGAATCAGGGCGTTCGCCGGCCGTAGGCCCTTCAATCGCCGCTACCACCTGAGCGCGCGACCCGGTCCACCCTGGTCTCTCAAACCGCCGCAGGTCATTGGTTGGTGAGCGCCAGCGAGCCGTGAACGAGAAAGCGGCCCACACCCCTGAGAGACTGTGCTGCGTCCCAAAGAATCCCCTCCTCCTCAGGAGATTGCGTGTATCCTCACTGAGCATTTCTCAGTAGCCGCGTCTATATATCGTCCGGTTATGACACGCGCCACGGGCACCACGGATTTCACCCGGGACGCCAAAACAGGTCGATTCGGCGTGATCTGTGAATCGCGGGGTGCGCTGGTTCCTGCAGGCGAACTTACACTGGACAGCGGGGCTGCTAACAGACTATTGGGCCATCGTGATGCCACAATCAACACTCCGCGGGTCGTGTCAGAAGAAGCGGATTAGGCGGATTCGGGGAGAGCCTTAACGGGTCCTACTGAGAGAAGACCGGGATGACAGGCAGCGCGTGGGACGATGTTGGACGTCAGTGCGTTTTCTTTCTGATTCTCTTTCTCCGCGGCATGATCGATGCAGTCTTCTTGGTCTTGTGGGTGACCCTTTGGTGGGCGGCGAACAACGCGATCTCACAGCTCACATTGGTTGGCAAAGAACTGCTTTTCGTCGCCGTCTTCCAGCCCATCTCAGCGGTTGCTACCCTAACCCCGGTCCTCCTCTACGTGTATCTCGATATCCGAGTAATGCTTATCAAGACGAAGTTGCAACTCGAAGTGGAGCGCAAACGCTTGATGAAGAAGTGAGCCTCGATGTCCACACTCATTAGTCGATTGGTTGCGGATAGTGAAGCCCTGTTCGGTCCCCTGTCGATCGCAGCTCAGGCTCGAATCTATGCACTGCGGCTGCTCGTGCTGGTGGCCGCGTTCGCAATAACTTTCGGCTTTGAAGCTGTGGTATGGGTCGGCTATGAGATCGTTCTTGCCGCCAATCGTTCAGTGACCTTGGCACCGGTGGACCTCAGTGCCATCGCTGGGTCTTTCGATTGGCGGGTCCTCCCCTTCGCCCTGTGCGCGGCCGTCGTTGCTAGTTCCTTAGCACTCATCTACGCACATTATCATTTCTACCCGTACCGCTTCGATGTCTTTCGCGTGAAGGCAATGTATCTTTTCGCCCTGGTTCAAGGTGGGTACGCTGTCGCGGTTTACCTCGGCACGGCGGCCGCCGTGTTGCGGCCTGACTTCGGTGCTCACCTCCTTGGTGCAGTTGGCGCTGGCTTCTCCACGTGGACGCTGTACCTTGCGACCGGTACGCCGCAGGCTCCCGAGCTTGACTATCGGTGGGGCACGGCGGGTTCTCGCGAGCGGTCATCCGAAGGGCAGAGGGCACTCGAGCAAGTTTCACTGATTCTTGGCGGATTCTGTTTCCGCGCGGCGGAAGATCAGATTCGAGACGGTGCTCACGAGGCGATAAGGCTGCTGGTCGACAACTACACCAAACTGCCCCTCCCGCGCCTGGCGGAGATCGTGAGCAACTACATCGACACGGAGCCGACGATAGGAGACGGAGAGCGGACTGAAATCAAGAGGAGGGTGGAGCTCCTGCTGAACGACATTGACAATGCTGGCGTAACGCACTACGCAGCTATGGGACGCGCAGTTATTCGGGTGAGGGGTACCAGCATGCTCCTCGCAGTACTCGAGGATCATGGGGTTCGCCGGCCGTAGGCACCCTCATCGCCGCCGCCACGTGCGCGCACAACCCGGTACCCATCCCGCCAAGACCGCCGCAGGTGACCGGTGGGTGGCCAAGCGGATCATTTCCAACCCGGATGCCATCTCTCGGCGGCAGTAGTGCCAAGCACACGTCGCGATTCTGCCTTGAGGAGACCGCGTCATCCCATATCCGCGACCAACCTTGGCGAGGATCCTCAAGCACGTTGTCATCAAGAGGTTGCGTGTACCTCGCGGAGCGGATGCCAGCGGGAGGACCAGTCCATTGATCGTCGACTCCCACGTCCACCCGCTGGCTGACGATCCTGAGCGCTACCCCCGCTCCCGGCCGGGGACAGGGGCCGGATTGGTACACCAACACGGATCTCGCCGCCGGAGGAGTGCCTTGCGCAGATGGCTCTGAGCGGGGTGGACCAGATGGTCCTGGTGAACTCCTTCAGCGCCTATGAGCACTACAACCAATACTGCGCCGACGCCGCTGCCGCCACCCTGATCGCTTCGCTGTTGTCTCCCGGATCGACCGGCTGGCACCCGGGGCCACCCGACACGCTGAGCTCCTGGGTCGATGGCCGAGGGATGCGGAGCGTGAGAATCGGGACCGCCGACTGTGGGTCGGGACGGTAGAGGCAAATGGGAATCAGCCTCTTCGAGGTGCAATGGATCGCCGCCATCATCCGTGCATGTGGTGCTTGCCGTCGCGGCGCCCTCTGTTGTCCTGCGAGGCGGCGATCATGAACAACCGTGGGGACGATGGTCACGCTGTCCGGTCCCACGGCGGTGGCCACGCGCTGGCGGCCGATTCGTTACCCCCTTCTCGCCCCCGCATACTGAGCCATCCGGCTCTCGATGCCATCCTCCGCCAGTTCCTGCTCGTACAACATCCTGATGCGCGGGTCTTCGTTCTTGTATTCGACCGCGTGGCCGCCCTCCTCCTCGTTTTGGTCCGTGTGTGGATAATCGAGCCTTGCCCGGTCATCAGCTCGGATTCAGCAGAGAGTGCATGACCAAGCAAGCTGTCGCCTGAGCCTAAGTCATTCGACCAATCCGCCTAATGGGCCGCCAACAGGGCTTTCACCGCCTTCGCGATCAAGGCGTTCGTTTTGGACCTCTCACCCCAAGTACCCAAGCAAGCATTTCTTTCGGCAGAGGGGAAGTACTGAGCAGCGAATACCATCGCCGCGCGCACGTACTCAGACGGCTCGTCTTGGTAGTGGTTACGTAGCAGCTCCCGTTGTGGCGCTGTTCCGTGCTTGCCTACCAAAACTGCGCACACTGCGCGCACTGCCTCTGAGTGTCTGAACTCCCGGAGCCAGCGCACCGCATGCGACGCTTGAACCTGCCCAGGATTCAAGGTGTTGAGCGCCATGGCTGGCCAAAGCAGGAGCCAATCGCAGAGCAGGGTCGGCTCACGGAGGGCCTGCTGAAGATAGCCGACGATCTCGGGCCGCTTGGGGGCGAGAGAAGCCAGGTAGTGGCAGTAGGTTCGCGCCATGTGTGGCCTTTGTGGCATCCGGAGAAGGGCGTCGTCCAGTGCAACGTCCAGCCGCAAAGCTGAGAAGATCGGAAGGCAAAATTGGTCCACCTTGTCAATTACGACTTGCTCGCTGATGCTGTTACGCTGGTCGTAGAGGCGCAGGATCGCTTCGGTCTCAATGTCTGGGACCTCGCCCGGCGTCAGTTCCATCAGCCACCCGTAACCGGCCTCCTCGAGATCGGAAGCGCTGACTTCGCTCCGTGCCTCCTCGAACATGCGGTCAATATCGGTCTCTTCTCGGAGAGCCTCATCGGCCCCAACAATGCGCGACTTTCGCTCATTCAGGTTAAGCCCAATCTTCCGCAGGTAGGCACATAGGTCGACTCGCGACTCGAAGGCCGACTTCAGGTTCGAAAAGAAGAGATAGAGATCGTCGACGAAGCGCACGGAGGGAATTCCGCGTATCTCGCAGTCGGCATCTAGCCCTGAGAGATAGAAATTGCCAAGGAGGTCCGATGGGTACATTCCCTGAAGAATCCCGTGCGAGTTCTTATTGGTCCAGGCGAGCAGAAGCTTTTCCAAGAGGTTGACGTACTCATGACCGCAGCCTGCCGAAAGGAGGAGGTTGATGAGGTTGTGCTGGTAGATCCGTTCGAAATAATTGCTGACATCCGCCTTGATTACGTGGCTCACGGGCGCGGTGCAGATCTCCGCTATTCGAAGCTTCATCTTGGAGAAGCAATGGCTGGCCGGTTCGAACATTTCGCCGGCCGACAGAGGATCATCGCGGAGCACGTTGCTAAACACGCGGGAGCGGTCTAGCTGAGCTTCGATAGGAGGGGCAAGGAGATCGGCTATTGCCTGGTAGAGGACGCGATCCGCGGGCGTAAGGATGGTCCCCGGGCGCGTGAGGCCGCCAAGCTTGAGCACCTCGATGGTGATCGGCATCCCAGGGGAAAAGGACCCGTTGGCGAGCTCAGTTCGAAGGAATTCGACAAGGCCGCCACTGGCATACTGGTAGATGGAGGCAAAGTGGGGTGCGGGAATGAAGTCAGACCCACTGTCAGACTGAACACGCGCCAATGCACGCTCGAAATCGAGGGCGTCCAGCGCTTTGGAATCGAGACCCACCATACCCTATCTTCCGGCCCCTACCCCTTCTGATGTGGTTCACGGGTTCGCAAACGGCAGCGTCAGCTGGGCCGCTTCGTTACCCCCTTCTCGCCCCGACGTACTGAGCCATCCGGCTCTCGATGCCCTCCTCCGCCAGCTCCTGGTCGTACAGCATCCTGATGCGCGGATCTTCGTTCTCGTATTCGACCTGGTGGCCGCCCTCATCTTCGCCCTTGTCCATGCCCTCGTAGCTCACTTTCTTGCTCTCCAGCACGGGATAGCGCACGCCGCCGAAGCCGAGCGCCAGGTAGCGCGAGGGCTGGTTCGCCGTGTTGAAATGCTGGTGGTAATGGTCATCGGGCGGCGCGTAGAGCGTGCCGGGCTTCCAGTTGATCCTGACACTCGACGTTGGGTCCTGCCCGTCGAGCCACAGCAGGCTATAGCCTCTGCCCGTCACGCAAAAGATGTGGGCGCCGGCCGCGTGGCGGTGCGCCTTCTTGTACGTCCCGACCCCGAACTCGGAGATGTGGGAGTGCATCGCCGCGTCGGATAGCACGAACTGGATGCTGGTCCCGCTCGCCCCGCGCTCCTTCCAGTCCTGGAGTTTGAAGCTCGTCAGATCCGCCACGAAGTTCGTCTCCCACTGGTGACGGCCGGGCTTCACCAGGCGCAGCTCGCCCTCGCCGCGGAAGTAGCGCTCTTCGCCGATCCGGTCCGGGAAGACGCACGGGTTGTCGTAGATGAAGTCGAGACTGTGGAACAGGTTCAGAATGATCGGCAGATTCGTGACCGCCCCGAACCTCACGGGCTCCGACCCGGTCAGATTGAAGTGCTGGTGCCGGGCGTTCAGGGGGATGGCGAACAGGCTCCCCGGTCCCCATTCGACCGTGTGCTGTGCGCCCCCGGGCAGCTCGATGAGCGTTGCGCCGCGCCCCTGGAGGACGTGGATCACCTCGTCGTGCAGGTGCTTCTCGGGCTCGAGCTTGCCGCCCGGCGGGATCTCCGCCACGTAGCAGCTCAGGTACTCGCCGCGTCCCGCCAGGTGGACGTACGCGCCGCGCCCACCCATCCGCTCCCACGGCTCGAGCGGCATCGTGAGACAGTCGACCGCGAAGCCCTCGACCACCGGTATGTTCTCGGTCTCCAGAAACTCGAGGTATGAGTCGCGCAGATAGAACTGGCTTGCTAGCTCGTCGCCCATGGTTTTCCCTCCAAGCGGTTGTATGCAACTGCGCTGTCGCCAACCATGTGATGGCTGGGGTAGGGGTCAGGCATGCCTGACCCGCGTACCCTCGACGTGGGGCGCCCTCACCCGGCTTGCCCGCTTCCGCGGCTGCGCCGGCCTCTCCCAGAAGGAGAGGCGAGGTGCTGGCATTCTATCAGCGTCCAGCGCGAGACGCCGCGGAGTGAAGTACACTGGCGACAAAGCCTTGGCGCAGCCTCATCCATCGAAGGGAGCTGAGTCCATGCGAGCAAACTGGGATCGCAGAACAATCGGCGCGGTCGTGATCGGATTAGCCCTGGTTGCCAGCGGGTGTGCGCAGCCGCCCGCGGGGCCGGCGGCCGGCCCGTCGGCGTCGCAGGACCAGTCACAGCCGGCGGCGGGCCCGCCCAAGACGCTGGTCGTCGGGCAGGGCTTCGAGATCGGCGGGCTCAACCGCGTCGGCCGCAATGACGCCGAGATCGGCCACGTGATCAACGCTGGGCTCGTGACGCGCGACACCGAGAAATACCAGGTGCTGCCCTGGATGGCTGAGGCGCTGCCATCGCTCGACAACGGCACCTGGGTTGTGAACGCTAACGGCACGATGGTCACAACCTGGAAAGTACGGCCCAACATCAAGTGGCACGACGGCACGCTATTCAGCACCAAGGACTTCACCTTCGGGTGGCAGATCTTCCTGGACCCGAAGGCTGAGGTGGACTCCCGCGGCTTCGCGGACCTTATCGAACGCATCGAGACGCCGGACGACCGCACGCTCGTCGTGCAATGGAAGTCGCGTCTCTACCTGGGCAACCAGCTGTTCTTCACCTACCTGATGCCCCTGCCCAGCCACATCCTGGGTGAGGTCCACCGCAGTGGCGACTACGAGGCGCTGAACAACCATCTCTACTGGAGCACCGGCATCATCCACCTGGGGCCGTATCGGGTGACCGAGTTCGTGCGCGGCAGCCACGTCGACTTGCAGGCGTTTGACGACTATTTCCTGGGCCGGCCGAAGATCGACCGCATCATCTGGCGCATCATCACCGACAGCAATACCCTCCTGGCGAACGTCCTCTCCAACGACGTCGACGTCACCACCCGCGCCGCCCTGACCCTCGATACCGGTGTGATCGCCGAGCAGCAGTGGGCCTCGCGCGGTGAGGGCACGGTGAGATACTCGCCGACCAGCTGGACCTGGTTGAACCCGGGCGCGTACAGCCCCATCTTCGGCTGGGAGGCGCCGAACCAGAACCTCGTGCGCCAGGCGCTGGCGCACGCCATCAACCGCGCAGAGATCGCGGAGACCATCGGGCTAGGGAAGGAGCCGGCGCTCGACTTCCCGCTCAGCCCGAGCCGCCCGCAGTACCGAACGGCGGACGCGGCGGTCAAGAAGTACCCCTTCGACGCGCGGCGCGCCGAGCAGCTCCTCGGGCAGGCGGGCTGGCGCAAAGGCGCGGACGGCGTGCTGGTCAATGAGCGTGGCGAGCGGTTCGCCGTGGAGTTCCGCACCTCTACCCGTGCCGACCAGCAGCAGGTGCAGGTCTCAATTGCCGACTACCTCAAGCAGGTGGGGGTTGAGAGTCAGCTGGTCAATATGCCGGATCGCCAGGCGAGCAGCGTGGAGTTCCGCAACCGTTGGCCGGGCCTCTACCTGGCGTCACACAACATCCAGGTGGAGGACTGGAAGGACCGTTTCCACTCGATGTTCCTGCCGACCGAGGCGAATAACTGGCTGGGAAACAACGTCGCCGGCTGGCGGAATCCGGCCAAGGACCGGTTGCTCGACCAGCTCTTCGACGAGCTGCAGCCGCAACGCCAGGACCAGATCATGGTCGAATACCTGAAGCTCTTCGCGGAGGAGTTGCCCCATCTGCCGCTCAAGTTCAACACCGAGGTGACAAGCTTCCGCAGCAACATCAAGAATGTAGGGGTGCGCATCGAGAGCGGCGGCGAGAATGCCCGCACCTGGAACGTCCACCTGTGGGAGAAGAACTAGCGCGCCGCCGCGCAGCTTCGGGACTGCTGGGTCGCCGGGTACGTCACCCTCTCCCTCACCCTCCCCCGTCGAGGGGGAGGGAAGAACCCCCCTCCCCGTCGAGGGGAGTGAGAAAACCCCTTCTCCGTCGAGGGGAGTGAGAAAACCCCTTCTCCGTCGAGGGGAGTGAGAAGACCTTGCGGGGGAGGGTTGGGGAGGGGGGTGACGCCCCGTGTGACTCTCCTCCCTCCCCCCTTGCGGGGGAGGGTTGGGGAGGGGGGTGACGCCGCGTGAGCCAACGATTCGGGTTCAGGACACCAGCGTCGGGTAGAGCCTGCGGGCCGTGCCGGCGAGTACCTGCTCCCGATCCGCCGGGGATAGGAACGCCACGGCCTCCTGGGCCAGCTCCACCAGCTCTTTGTACGGAGCTGCCGGGCTCCCCGTGCTGTGCGGGAAGTCCGATCCCCACATCAGCCGTCTCGGCCCGAACCGATCGACCAGGGCCTCGACGAACGCTCTGGGTGTCGACCGGCCTTGGCCCGCCTCACGAATGTTGAGCGTGGAGAATTTGAAGTTGAGGTTCGGGCAGTCGGCCAGCGCGAAGAACTCCGCCGCCTCCGCATAGGGCGGCCCGCCCTCGACGGGCGGGTGGGTCAGGTGGTCCAGGATGAGCTGCACGTCGGGTAACCGCTCCGCTAGCTGGCGAACCTGGATCAGCTCGCCTCGGGACACCTGGATCGCAACGGGGATGCCCAGTTGTCGCGCGCGCTCGCAGGTCGGGTAGGCTCGCGGGTCGGCGGTCCCGATTCTTACGCCCCGCATCCCTCGGCCCTCCACCCAGGAGCTGAGGGTGTCGGGGGCGCCCCACGCCGCGGGTCGATCCGGCAGACGCCGACGAAGCGATCGGGGTGCCTCGCGGCGGCGTCGGCGCAGTAGCTGTTGTCGTACTCATAGGCGGTGAAGGAGCTGACCAGGACCATCTGGTCCACCTCGGCCAGGGCCATCTGTTCGAGGCAGTCCTCCGCGGTCAGGCGCGTTGTGGTGGACCAGTCCGGCTCCGCCCCCCGGGCCAGGGCGAACGGGTAGCGCTCGGGATCCGCCGCCAATGGGTGGACGTGGGTGTCGACGATCAATGGACGAGTTAGTACCGCACGACGAAGATATGGTCGCGCCCGCGCTGTGCGCCCCAGACCTCGCCCGGAATGCCTCCCAGCTGCGCGACGTTGGACGGTTTCGAGATGTCGATGGTCGTGAACGTTGCCGTATCTGGGTCGAAACGGACCACCGTGTCTTGTCCCGTGTCGCTGAGCCACACCTTATCGCTATGGTCGACGTAGACTGCGTAGGCTCGTGCGTTGTCGCCGGGCAGGCGCCACTCCGCCCATTGGCCCGTCGACGGGTCGTAGACACCCACTTGCCTCGCGTTGTACTCGGCAATCCATAGCCGGCCACGAGAGTCGGGCCAGACCCGCCGCACTCCCGCGTTGGGAGTTGGCGGGTCCAGTTCCGTCACGCCGCCGAAATCGTCGTCGATCCTGCCGAGATAGCTGCCAGCCAGTGACGCGAAGTAGACCGTGCCGTCGGGCGCTGTGGCGATTCCATAGGGGCCGGGGCCCCTGGGCGCATTGAACTGCTCCACCACGCCAACCGCGGGGTCGAGCCGACCAAAGTAGCCGGCCTGCCCGGTGAACCAGAGCACGCCGCGATGGTCGAAGGTAGGCGTATTCAGGTTAGCCCGCGGGCCGGGCAGCGGATAGACGGCCACCTCGAGCGTTGTCCTGTCAACCCGGACGATGGCATTGAGTCCGCCGTCGGTCACCCACATCCCGTCGTCGGGGCCCATGATGATCCCGTGAGGCGCCGAGTTAGGCGCGATTGGCACGACCAACACTTCACCGGTGGTGGAATCGATGCGTCCCACTGTCCCAGCTCGCTGCCCTGCGTACCACGCGTAGCCGAAGCCATCTGGCACCGCGTCGTGTGGAGAGGTGCCCGCAGGCGTCGGGTACTCCTGGAGGACTAGGCGCGGGGCCGGCGCTTGCTGCCCAAGCGTCGGCGGTGGAGCGGAGAGCAAGAGCAGCAGCGTCAGGCAGGCGATTTGCCAGGCCCTTCGTCCCCACCCGAACGATGTCCGCGGAGGTGTGACTGTTCGCGAGATGGCCGATTTGAAGAGAAGCATGGCGATACTCCGAATGTCGTTTTCCCTAGTGGAAAACGGTACAGCGCCTGGTGGCGTTTCACAAGGAAGCGCGGTGGCGCGCGAGTTGGTGACCCGGGGGGCCCCCCCCCCCCCCCCCCCCCCCCCCCCCCCGGGGGCGGGGGGAGCGAAGATGGTCTCCTCCCCCTCGACGGGGGGAGCGAAGATGGCCCCCTCCCCCTTGCGGGGGAGGGCTGGGGTGGGGGGTGACACCGTTTCCGTGAAGGTTACCACCGCCGGCGCGGCGTGCTGTCCTCCGGGCCGACTAGCGTGGCCACGTCCCAACCCTTCCCCAGGACGCCCCACACGAGCGCTGCGTCGATGATCAGCGGTACGATGGACCAGACCCCGAGGTACAGCAGGAAAAGAAGGGCGGACGCCGCTGCGGCGCTGACCACCAGCGGGCGGAACCAGTTACCCGACGGCCGGAGGAACCCGGGCAACCAGCGGGGGCGGAGGAGGGCGAGCAGGGCGCTGACGAAACACAGCACGGCGATGCGCGCCAGTATCCCGCTCACTGAGCGCCCCTGGTCCTCGGCAAAGACGGCCAGCGCAGGCACCGGGTCACGCTGGATTATCCACCAGCACCAGAAGGCGCCGATCGCCAGCAACAGCCCCACCACCCGCTGCATCACCTGCGGATTAGCCAGAGCCGCCTGCAACAGTGCCACGACCCGCTGCATCATATGGGGATCATGCTAGGCCGGCCTGCGGCGCGTCAAGTGCGCTGGCCCGGACAGGAGGAGGAGTGAACCGTGAGCGAAGGGCAAATGCGACCGCAGGAGATGGCGACGCTAGGTGGCGGCTGCTTCTGGTGCCTCGAGGCCGTGTTCGATGAGCTGAAGGGCGTCAACGACGTCGTGTCCGGTTACGCCGGCGGTGCCCCCGCCAATCCGACGTACTCGCAAGTGTGCTCCGGGGCCACCGGCCACGCGGAAGCGGTGCAGATCACGTTTGACCCACAGGTGATCTCGTTCAAAGACCTCCTCGACGTCTTTTTCACCATTCACGATCCAACCACGCTCAACCGACAGGGACACGATGTTGGGACGCAGTACCGCTCGATCATTCTCTATCACACGCCCGAGCAGCGGGAGACCGCCGAACAGACCATTCGGGAGCTGAGCGAGGCGAAGCTGTGGGGTGCGCCCATCGTGACCCAGCTCGAGCAGCTCGCCGCATTCTACCCGGCCGAGGAGTACCACCGGGACTATTTCACCCGGAATCCCGATCAGCCCTACTGCCAGGTAGTCATCGCGCCGAAGGTAGCGAAGGCGCGCAGCCACTTCCTGGCGAAGCTCAAGGCGTGACGTGGCCACGTGACGTGCGAGATATACTCGCCGCAAACCTCTATCCATTCCCTCCCCTTTGAGGGGTAGGGTCAGGGACGGGGGCCGTGCTAACGCGAGAAGAGAACGAGCTGCTAACCCGCGTCGGACCGGGCACGCTGGCCGGTGAGCTGCTGCGGCGCTACTGGCATCCAGTCGCGGTGGCGGCCGAGCTGACAGACGAGCAGCCGACGAAGCTCGTGCGCATCCTGGGGCGAGGACCTCGTGCTCTTCAAGGACAAGGGCGGGCACGTGGGGCTGATCGCCGACCACTGCGCGCACCGTGGCGCCTCTCTCCTCTATGGAAGGGTGGAGGAGCGGGGTATCGCCTGCGCCTACCATGGCTGGCTCTACGACACCAGCGGTAACTGCCTGGAGTGTCCGGCCGAGCCGGCCGCCAGCATGTTCCACCTCACCGTGAAGCAGCGCGCCTACCGCGCCCAGAAGTTCATGGGGCTCTACTGGGCGTACCTGGGGCCCGAACCCGCGCCGGCGATCCCCAGGTACGACGTTTGGGTGCGGAAGGATGGGCGGCGTCGGCTCCAGGTCCACCCGCGCATCGACTGCAACTGGTTCCAGGCGATGGAGAACTCGGTGGACCCCGCTCACTTGCAGATCCTCCACCAGGAGGTGACCGGCCGGGGCCGAACCCCTCCGAGCAGCACGCGTGGGTTCACCGACGACATCGCGCGTTTAGACTTCTACGTCTTCCCCCACGGCATTATCAAGAAGCGCGGATACAAAAACGGCGTCGTCGACGAGCACCCGCTCCTCTTCCCCACCGTCCTGCGGGTCAACAACAGCACCGAGATCCGCGTCCCTGTCGACTGGCACGCTTCGGACTTCCAGGAGGACCAGGCTGTGAAATCACAGGTCCTCATTTTACTGTTGCCGATTACTGTTGCCGAGCGTTCGGGGCGCCAACAGCGGCCGGTGACACTCTCCCTCCAGACGGTCCACGAACCGGCTTTACCTGAAGCGGACCGAGTGTGGGGGAACAAGCCTCCCGCTTTCACCCTGCCCTTCCGCCCTGTTCGACGGTTATACAATTGTGGCTGACATCCAGTTCGTGACGAACGGCAAGCACCAGGTCGTCAACGTCGGCGTGAGCACCACAAACATGGGCAACTAGGGCGCGACGGGACACGACGGACGTGCGGCACGAGTTCGGCCACATGCTCGACGCGCTGGACGAGTACTTCACTGTGAACGGCGTCAACTACGGGCCGGGCAGGCAGGCGACCGGGAACATCATGAACAACCCGGCGAACGCAGCTGCCGTCCATCACTACGAGCTCATCCGTGCCGCCGCTTCGGACCTGCTGGGAACTTCTTGCTCGACGAATTCAGTCAACGTCCGCTGTTGAGGAGCATGATGGGGGCCCTTGCCGCCGAGCTAATCATCCGCCCCGCCCGGGCAACACGGCGTGAGGAACTCGTCGCCGGCTGTGCTCTCGTCAACGCGGGCGACGTGACGGTCCGCATAAGCAGGGCGCCCTTGTCCTCGCCCGCGCTGTGTCTGGAGATCGTCGACCAATCGGCAGCACCAGTGCTGCTCCCGCCGCCGCCCGTGCCCGGCAACGGTGACGACCTGCTAGGCCTCGCGCCGGGCGAGCGGTACGCCGTCGAGCACGGCGCTGGACCGACGGTTCTCCACGATGCGAACTCCCGTTATCCAGATCCAGAAGACACGCCTGGCTTCGGAATAGGGTGGGGTTTTCATGACATGATCGACCAGGCACTCAAACGGCTCAATTCCGGTGCGCGGCTCGCAACGGCCGAACAGCTTGGCTCGATGCACATCGAGTGCGGCCAGGTAGGCCCATGCACCACCACGCCCGTACTCGTGCTCAACCCGCATTGGAGTGCCTGGCTGTGGGGCAAGGTGCTATGGCGCCTGATCCTTGCTTGGATGCTCGTCTTTTCATCGGTGGAGAGCACGAACTCATCGTCGGCGAGTGGGTGCCCCTCCCATACGCGCTCGTAGAGGTCAAGGATCCTTCCCGCCTTGGAAGCGAAGTCCGGGTCGCGCGGAAAGATCCAACAGCGGTGCTGCCAGGGACGAATCGCATCCTCGTGGAGCCAGCGCCAGATGGTTGTATCCCCGACGCTGGCGACGAGTCCGGTTCTGCGTGCCTCAGCAGCGATATCACTGACGCTAAAGCGGGAGAGAGGCAGACCACGTTGCGCTGGCAGTTCACAGGCCAGCGCTTTGACCTGGATGACCACTTCTGGGGGGGAAAGCCCTGGGGCGACCAGGGCGAGGATGTTCTTCTAGGCCGTGCGAGGCGCTGTTCAAAAAAGCGCTTGCGCCACTTGCTCACCACATCCCGCCCAAGAAGATACGCGGCGATCTCATCGTTGCGCCAACCCTCTGAAGCGTGGAGAACCATCTGAGCGCGCAGGACCATATAATGCGGCAACGTATAGCTGGCCGCGCACCGCTGAAGCTCGCGCGCTTCCTCGGCGGACAACTCGATCCGATACGGGCTCGTTCTGGGCGTGGGCGCTCTCCAGGCACCCTTATGATACTCCGCTCGACGCCCATTGGCGCCTCACAGACACGTTGCCTTATTTACGGAATTGAGTACTTAGTTAGTCCCGCCGATTACGGGCGAGCGTGATTGCCTGCTCTTGGAACACGAAGTTCGGGGCGCAGGGATCGTCGCAGCGCTGGCTGACGGTTGCGCGCCCCGGGGTGCCATCGCGGACGCCGAAATTCCGCGACAACGGCCCGTCCGCTTTTGCCTTGAAGAGGATCCTGCGGAGCTCCTGCCCTGGCTGTGGCTCGAACCCGAGCTGGATCAAGTCGGGGAGCGGGGCCCCGGGAGCGCTGTTGGTGAACCGCAGCTCGAGGTAAGACTCCCCGACCGTGGGCCCGGCCCGCCTGGCGATCACGTCCTGGTAGCAACGGCCAAACAGGATGGTGTTCGGTTTGCACTGGAGCTGGTCCGCCGGGGGAATGTGGGCGCCGATGTCGGACACCCAGAAGAGCGCGTCATCCGTCTCTAGACTGACTTCCACCAAGGCGCGGCCGTCGCCGAGCCGCCGTTCGGTGACCTTACCGTCGACCTTCGTGCCGAGGCGAGGCCCGCCCTGCTCTCGGACGAAGCGGGCGATCACCCCCGGGTAGTCGACGTGGGCGAGTCTCCCACTCGCTGGGGCGGTCGAAGTGGCGATGTTCGGAATCCCCGTTTGAAACTCAAAACAGTTCGGGGGGGTTCCAAACAAGCAATGTGTGCCTTGCCGCGACAGGAAATCACTGATCGGCCGCCTGGTGGTGGATTGAGCGGCTGCCGGCGTCGGCACCATCACCAATGCCGCAAGAACCGTGGCGCCTGCCAAAGCCGCTAGCTGGAACCCGAATCTACTAGTGAGCATGATGTTCCTTCTCTCCAGAGGCTGATAAGCTGTCAGATTGCGGCGCAGGGGGATCCAATCCGGGGGAAACCAGGTGTTCTGCTGCGCCGCTTCTTGGTCTTATTAACTCACCTCCTCTTATGACGTAGTCATAACGATTCGTTGGGTCATCGCGCCATCGCAGCATAGTATTGCCTGATGTCCTTGTCAAGACAACATAGAACAGAACGCCTGTGGAGCAGCGACGGCATTCAAAACCATCGCCGTGAAGTTTTTGGCAGGAGCGAACTGCCGTGAGCGACTGTCGGCGATATCCTTTCGTCAGTCGTTTTCATGGCTCCCCCGGTTACCTGCAGGCGCTGGACCGACGGTTCTCCACGATGCGAACTCCCGTTATCCATCCAGAAGACACGCCTGGCTTCGGAATAGGTGGGGTTTTCATGACATGATCGACCAGGCACTCAAACGGCTCAATTCCGGTGCGCGGCTCGCAACGGCCGAACAGCTTGGCTCGATGCACATCGAGTGCGGCCAGGTAGGCCCATGCACCACCACGCCCGTACTCGTGCTCAACCCGCATTGGAGTGCCTGGCTGTGGGGCAAGGTGCTATGGCGCCTGATCCTTGCTTGGATGCTCGTCTTTTCATCGGTGGAGAGCACGAACTCATCGTCGGCGAGTGGGTGCCCCTCCCATACGCGCTCGTAGAGGTCAAGGATCCTTCCCGCCTTGGAAGCGAAGTCCGGGTCGCGCGGAAAGATCCAACAGCGGTGCTGCCAGGGACGAATCGCATCCTCGTGGAGCCAGCGCCAGATGGTTGTATCCCCGACGCTGGCGACGAGTCCGGTTCTGCGTGCCTCAGCAGCGATATCACTGACGCTAAAGCGGGAGAGAGGCAGACCACGTTGCGCTGGCAGTTCACAGGCCAGCGCTTTGACCTGGATGACCACTTCTGGGGGGGAAAGCCCTGGGGCGACCAGGGCGAGGATGTTCTTCTAGGCCGTGCGAGGCGCTGTTCAAAAAAGCGCTTGCGCCACTTGCTCACCACATCCCGCCCAAGAAGATACGCGGCGATCTCATCGTTGCGCCAACCCTCTGAAGCGTGGAGAACCATCTGAGCGCGCAGGACCATATAATGCGGCAACGTATAGCTGGCCGCGCACCGCTGAAGCTCGCGCGCTTCCTCGGCGGACAACTCGATCCGATACGGGCTCGTTCTGGGCGTGGGCGCTCTCCAGGCACCCTTATGATACTCCGCTCGACGCCCATTGGCGCCTCACAAATACGTTGCCTTATTTACGGAATTGAGTACTTGGTCCCCACACTCTCCACGATGGCTTAACGGGGTCGTATGGAGCGTAAAAACTATCGAGTGCATGCCGAAGAGAGGTGGGAACACTGGCGTCACTGCGTTGAGCCGACCACTTAGTTAGGCGGCCTTCTGCGTCCGCCTTAGCTCCTACAGGCTCGGGATTCACCGCCTCACCCGGCCACAAGGGCTCAACGCCTCCGGCGCGCCAGCTCCTGCCAGACATCGTCCACAGGAACGCCCGTGGCTTCCAGCAGCACCAGGCTGTGAAACCACAGGTCGGCGACCTCCCACACGATCTCATCGTGCGAGCCGTTCTTCGCGGCGATGATGGTCTCCACTGCCTCCTCGCCCACCTTTTTGGCGACGCGGTCGATCCCCTCGCGTAACAGCCCTGCGACGTAGGAGCCTTCCGGCATCGTCGCGTGGCGCTCAGCGATGACTCGAGCCAGCTCAGCAACCACGGCCGGTCCGTGCGGATGCCCCTGGCTGCTTTCATTCGCCGACGGGGCAGCGCCACCCCCTCCCTCACCCTCCCCCGTCGAGGGGGAGGGAACCGATGCGTTTGCCGTCGAGGGGGAGGAGGCCGAAGCCGCCGCGTCCTCTTGCGTCTCACCCGTCGAGGGGGAGGGAACGGAGGCGTCCGCCGTCACCTCCTCGACCGGCTGGAAGAAGCAGCTCGTCGCGCCCGTGTGGCAGGCGGGCCCCTCCGGATTGACTTCTATGAGGATCGCGTCGGCGTCACAGTCAGCGGTGGCACGAACCACTCGCTGGAAGTTTCCGGACGTCGCGCCCTTGTGCCACAGCTCCTGCCGCGAGCGGCTCCAGAACCAGGCGTCGCCCGTCTGCACGGTCCGACGCACCGATTCGGCGTTCATGTACGCCACCATCAGCACGTCCCGGGTATTCGCGTCCTGCACGATGGCCGGGATGAGGCCCTGCGAATCGAACTTCAACACCACATCACTCCTCGACCGGCCGAATCGGCAGTCCGCGTGCGGCTAGATAGTCCTTGGCGTCGCGGATGCGCCACGTGCCGTAGTGAAAGATGGAGGCAGCAAGGACCGCATCGGCTTTCCCACGCGCCAGAGCATCGTACAGGTGGTCGAGCGTCCCAGCGCCGCCCGAAGCGATGACGGGAACGGGGACTGCTTCCGAGACAGCGGCTGTCAGCTCGAGGTCGTACCCGGAAAGGTGGCCGTCCGCGTCCATACTGGTCAACAGGATCTCCCCAGCGCCGCGCTCCGCGCCCCGTGCCGCCCATTGCACTGCATCGATGCCCGTCGGGCGGCGGCCCCCATGACTGTACACCTCCCAGCCTGCCCCACCCCGCTTCGCATCGATGGCGAGCACGATGCACTGGCTGCCGAACTCGGCGGCCCCCTCGCCGATCAGCTCAGGCCGCGCGATCGCCGCGCTGTTGATGGATACCTTGTCGGCACCCGCCCGCAGCATGCGCCGCATGTCCTCGATAGAGCGAATACCACCGCCCACTGTGAGCGGGATGAAGACCCTCTCCGCGGTGCGCTCCACCACCTCCACCATGGTCGCGCGCTCGTCGCTAGAGGCCGTGATGTCGAGAAACACCACCTCGTCGGCGCCCTCGTTGTCGTAAAAGGCCGCGAGATCCACCGGGTCCCCGGCATCCCGAAGGTTGACGAAGCTCACTCCTTTCACAACCCGACCGCGGTCTACGTCGAGGCAGGGAATGATTCGCTTCGTCAGCACTCATCTCCCCCATTGGCGAGTCTGCTGATCGCGTCTTCCAGCTTGATCTGCCCTGTGTAGAGCGCACGCCCCACGATAGCCCCGGCGGCTCCTATCGTCCGGATCGCCACCAGGTCATCGATACTAGCCACCCCGCCCGAGGCCAGCACCGCGAAGCTGGCTCGCTCCACGATCTCCGCTAGCGTCCCGACATTCGGACCTTGCAGGATTCCATCCCGCCCGATGTCCGTGTAGAGGCCCCAACGCACCCCAAGCGCGTTCGCCCGGTCTACCAGGTCATCGGTCGCCACCGCCGAAGTCCTGGTCCAGCCTTCGGTGGCAATGCGACCGTCGCGCGCATCGATGCCAACAACGAGGCCGTCGCCGAGTCGTCGCCGCAGCTCGACCACCCACTGAGGCCGTGTGAGCAGCGCCGTGCCTAGCACAACGCGGTCTGCACCAGCGTGCAGGGCGTCCTCAATGGCCGCGTCGTCGCGCAGCCCGCCTCCGAACTGGAGCGTCGCCCGGGTGGCGGCTCGAATGTCTCGGAGCGCCCCCAGATTGGCGGGGCGCCCGCTGCGAGCGCCATCGAGGTCCACGACGTGGATCACCGCGGCGCCCGCGGCCGTCCAGGCCTCAGCGACGGCCGCGGGATCGTCGTCGTAGATGGTTTCGCGCGCGAAGTCGCCTTGCACCAGGCGCACACATTTGCCGGCACGCAGGTCTATGGCTGGGATGACGTCGAAGCCCATTCCACGAAATTCCGATAGAGCTGGAGCCCCGTCTTGCCGCTCTTCTCCGGGTGGAACTGCGTGCCAAATACGTTGTTCTGAGCGAGAGCGCTTGGGAACAAGCCCGCATAGTCGGTCACGCCAGCGACGATCCCAATGTCCTCGGGATCCACGACGTACGAGTGCACGAAATAGCAGTACGCGTTATCGGGAATATCGCGCCACACGGGATGGGGGAGGCGCTGGCCGACGGCATTCCATCCCATGTGGGGCACCTTAACGCCGCCATCGAGGCGGCGCACTTTTCCGCGCACCACCCCGAGACATGGCTGCCCACCGTCCTCGTCCGACCATTCCATCAAGACTTGCATGCCCATGCACACACCCAGGAAAGGTCGGCCCGACTCGATGTAGCGGCGCACGGCGTCATCCAGGCCGTGCAGGCGCAGCGCCCGCATGATCTGCCCCGCCGCTCCCACACCTGGAAGGACCAGCGCGCGAGCCTCGGCAACTTCGCACGGCTCGCTCGTCACGAGTGGAGAATGGCCAAGCGCAGCCAGCGCCTTGGCCACGCTCCGCAAATTACCGGCCCCGTAGTCGATCACCACCAGGTCGTACATATCAGCCGGGCCCCGCCCCGTCGACGGACCACGTGAGATACGCGCTCATGAAGCCATCCAGATCGCCGTCGAGCACCCCTGTCGGATCACTGGATTCATGTCCCGTCCGCAAGTCCTTGACGAGATTGTAGGGATGGACAACGTACGACCGTATCTGGTTGCCCCACCCCGCCTCGACGTGCTGGCCGCGCAGCTGGAGGCGCTCGGCCTCACGGCGCTCGGCTTCGATTACCAGCAGCTTCGCGCGCAAGATCCGCATCGCCGTCTCTCGGTTCTGAAGCTGGGAGCGCTCAGTCTGGCAGGTCACGACGATGCCGGAGGGGACATGAGTCAGCCGCACCGCGCTGCTGACCTTGTTAACATTCTGGCCGCCTGGCCCACCGGAGCGATAGGCCTCGAACTTGACGTCCTCCGGATCGATCTTCACGTCGGCGCCGATCTCCACGTCAGGCAATACCTCTACCAGCGCAAATGAGGTATGCCTGCGATGGCCGGCGTCGAAGGGCGACTGGCGCACGAGACGATGCACACCGCGCTCCGACTTCAGATACCCGAAGGCGTACGGCCCGGTCAGCTCGACCGTCACGCTCTTGATTCCAGCCTCCTCCCCGGTGGACAGATCGTAGGTCTCCGTGGCGAATCTCCGACGCTCGGCCCACCGCAGATACATCCGAAGGAGCATCTGAGCCCAGTCCTGCGCATCGGTGCCGCCTGCCCCGGCGCTGATCGCGAGGATGGCGCTGGCGCGATCGTAGGGCCCCGAAAGCGTGAGCTGAAACTCGAGGCCATCGAGCTGCTTCTTCATCTCGGGCAGGTCCGCCAAAATGTCGGCGGCTACCGCCCTGTCGTCTTCATCGGCAGCGAGCTCGAGCAGCCCATGGGCCTCATCGAGTCGGTCACGCAGGGACTCCCAGGGGGCTAGCTCGGCGCGGAGGTCGGACAGATGCTTCAGGACCGACTGTGCGCGTTCGGAGTCGTCCCATAGGGAAGGGGCTGCGGCCTCCTGGTCCAGCGTCGCGATCTGCTGGCGTTTGCCGGGCTCGTCAAAGGCGCACCAGCAGGTCGGCCAGGCGCTCGCGCAGCGCCGCCACCTCGCCGCTAATATCCTGCATGATGCATGCCCCCGATACGAATCGCGTGCGGTGCCGTACCCACACCACAGCCGCCTTGCCTTATGTTAGCACACGGCTTTTCCTTGACACCGACGCTTGCTTTGTTTAGCCTTTAGCCACCCTCTAGGCAGGAAGATCACCCCTCCCGCTTACCGCAGACCTGGTGAAGGAGCGTCCGTTGGGGAAAGTCCGCGTGGAAGCCACCAAATGATCTACTGGCTCCACCGCATCGTCGCTCCGTTATGCCAATGGGTGCCCCTTCGGTTCTCGTATTCGGTCGCAGCGTTCATTGGCTGGCTCGCCTTCTTCCTGTTTCCCGACAAGCGGGCGAATGCGATCCGGAATATGTCTCGCGTGCTCGGTCCCGACGCCAGGCCGCGGCAAGTGCGGAGGCTGGCGCATCGGGCGTTCGTGAACTACGCCAAATACCTGGTCGACATGATGCGCCTGCCCGACATCGGGCCCGCGGAGCTTGAGCGGCGCGTAACGGTGAACGGCTGGGAGAATCTCGTCGAGGCCATTGACGAAGGAGACGGGCTCATTTTTGTGGGGGGCCACATTGGGAACTCCGACCTCGCGGCTGCCGTGCTCGCCGGTCGTGGCTTCCCCGTACACGTGATCGCCGAGCAGCTGCACCCGCCACGGTGGGACGCCTTAGTGCAGGCGGCGAGGACGGCGGTCGGCCTGCGAGTGATACCGCTCGGCTCCAGCGCCTTGCGCCTGCTGCGCGTTCTCCGCCAGAAGGAGATCCTCGCATTCTTGATCGACCGCCCGGTCGAGGACCAGGGAGTCACTGTGAGGTTCTTTGGCCGCACCACCACGGTCCCGGCGGGAGCCGCGGCGCTGGCCCTTCGCTCCAACGCCCGCATCCTCGGCGCCTACATCGTCCGGTCCGGCAACGAGTACATCGCCCACATCTCGCCAGCCATCCGACCCCCGCTGACCGGGGATATGCCAGCCGACTTGCAAGCGCTCACGCAGGCCTTGTTCGACTGGCTCGAGGGCATTATCAAGCAGTATCCGGACCAATGGTTCATGTTCCGCCCGATGTGGCCGGCAGCAGGGGACAGAGTGACAGGGAATATTTAAGCCTGTCGCCTATAACCTTCCATGCTGACGTATCTTCTCTGGGCGCTCACGGCGCGGCTTGCCCCGCGAGTGCCTCAGCGCCTTCAGGCGGTGCTCGGCGCGGCAGGCGGCACCCTCGCGTACCTTCTCAACCGGCGTGCCCGTGCGGCGGTGCTCCGCAACTTTGCCGTCATCTGCCCTGACTTGACGGAGCGCGAGCGACGCCGTCTCGCCATACGAACATTCGTCCACGCCGCGTGGAGTTACCTCGAGCTGTTCGTCCTCGCCCACACGAGTCCAGAGGAGCTCCGCGCGGCCTATCAGATCTCGGGTTGGGAGCACCTGGACGCGGCCCTCGCCGACGGACGCGGGGTCATCATGGTGACAGCGCACGTTGGCGCTCCTTCGGTGACAGGCCAACTCGTTGCATTGCACGGTGTGCAAGCCAATGTTGTCGTCGAGCCGATGCGCCCTGCCGCGCTTCACCGCCTGATCAACCACCTGCGTGGCGCCTTCGGGATCCGCACGTTAGCCATTGACGGATCCACGGTGCGGCACATCGTCGCCGCCCTCCGGCGCAACGAAGTCGTCGGCATTCTGGCCGACCGCGACGTGGCGGGCTCAGGGGAGATCCTCCCCTTCTTCGGCCGGCCTACGCGGGTCACCACGGCCGCGGCAACCCTCGCGCGCCGCACAGGCGCCAGCGTTGTCCCCGCGATTGCGTTTCGGACACGCGCCTTCCACGGCGTGGGCCGGATCGAGCCATCGGTTGAGATCCCATCGACCAGCAGTCCTGCCGACGACGCTCGCGCAGGCACCCTGCGCATCCTCGATAGGATCGAGCGCGTCGTACGCGAGCACCCTGAGCAGTGGGTCGTGTTTTCCGACGTCTGGCCGCCAGACGTCGAGAAGAGCGCGGAGGACACTCAACGTTCGAGTACAATCCGGGGGGCGTCGGGCCCGGGAACGTAGGGCCACCTGCCAACTGGGCGCCTGCCCGGGCGGGGAAGCCTTGAAGATTGCGCTCGTTTCCCCTTACGACTACGAGTACTTCGGCGGCGTGACCAGCCACATCACGCACCTGGCCCAGGAGTTCAAGCGGGCGGGCCACGAAGTACACATCATGGCGCCTTGCTCGAATGGCACGGCGGCCCACAGCCCCGTTCCGTTCCACCGTCTCGGCAGACCGGTCAGCTTTCCGGCCAACGGTTCGGTGGCTCGCATTGGCGTGGCTCCCCGTCTGAGCAGCGAGATCAGCCAGATCCTCACCGCTCGCGGCTTCGATATCGTCCACCTCCATGAGCCGCTGCTCCCAGCGCTTCCGCTGGCCGTACTACGCGCCTCGCGTGCCACCAACGTGGGCACGTTTCACGCATTCAGGCGCTCGAACGTCGCCTACTTTTACGGAAAGCCCATCCTGCGCTACTTCTTCGGCAAGCTCCACGGACGGATCACCGTGTCCGAGTGCGCGCGCGACTTCGTTGCCGAGCACTTCCCGGGGGACTATCGCATCATCCCCAACGGCATCGACTTCGAGCGCTACAGCCAGCCCGCCCCTTCGATCGCTCGCTTCGCTGACGGCCGCCGCAACGTGCTCTTTGTTGGACGCCTGGAGAAGCGCAAGGGCCTCAGTCATCTCCTGCGCGCGTGGGCGCGCGTGCGGGCGGCGATCCCCGACGCGAGGCTCATCGTCGTCGGAGGCGGGAGCGGACTCAAGCACTACCGCTCCTTTGTGAGCTCGCGGGGCACCGACGACATCGTCTTCGCGGGCCAGGTGACAGACGACGAGCTGCCCGCCTACTACCATTCCGCGCACGTTTTTTGCGCTCCGTCGACGGGCCAGGAGAGCTTCGGCATGGTCCTGCTGGAAGCCATGGCAGCCGGGAAACCCATCGTCGCGACCGACATCCCGGGCTACCACGAGGTCGTTGCGCATGGCGAGCAGGGCCTGCTCGTACCGCCGAAGGATGCCGACCGCCTGGCTGACGCGCTGATCCTGCTGCTCGGCGACGAGCAACTGCGCGAGCGAATGGGCGAGGATGGCCAGCGGAAGGCCCAGACGTACGACTGGCCCCGCGTGGCGGCGAAGGTTATGGACTACTACGTCGAGACGATCCACAGACGGCGGCTGCTGCGGGCTTTGAGGCGGCCGCGGTTTCGGCGAGTTCGCCGCGTCGCATCGGGCGTTGCGCGCCTGTGGGCGCGCCGCCCCGGCTTTCGTCGTGTGCGGCGAGTGGCCTCAGGCGTCGCTCACTTGCTGGCACGGTGAGGCGAGGCGCACGCACCATCGTGGCATTGTGGCCCAGGCTGAAGGAACGCCTGCATTCCAGCGCCCTGCCCTTGGGCCACGCTATCGGACGGCTGGGCATCAGCGCCAATGCCCTTACCCTGATCGGAGCGGCGCTCAACGTCCTCGCCGCTGGCATCGTGGCAGCTGGATGGATGACGCTTGGCGGAGTCGCCTTTCTCCTGGCCAGCGCATTCGATGCGCTGGACGGCGCCGTGGCGAGGGCGACGGGGAGCACCTCGGCTTTCGGCGCATTTCTCGACTCCGTCATGGACCGCTACTCTGAATCGGCCATGTTCATCGGTCTCCTCGTGGTGTTCACCTCCCGGAATCAGATTGACGTTGCCGTCGGCTGCTCGGTGGCCCTCGTGGGGTCGTTGCTGGTGAGCTACGCGCGAGCGCGAGCTGAAGGCCTCGGTGTGGACTGCGAGGTCGGGCTGCTGCAACGGCCGGAGCGGGTCCTTCTGCTCAGCGCGGGGCTCTTGCTCGGAGACGTGCTGCTGGTGCCCATGATCTGGGTGCTCGCATTCGTCACAAACGCCACGGTGGTCCAGCGCATCGTCCACGTATGGCGCCGTCTGCGGCACCCAGCTATATAATTCCGCTGTTCGCCCCCCTAGCTCAGCCTGGATAGAGCGCCGGCCTCCGGAGCCGGAAGCGAGGGTTCAAATCCCCCGGGGGGTACCATCGCCGCGGCTGTCATGCTGAGCGACAGCGAAGCATCTGCTGGGAGATTCTTCGCCTTCGGCTCAGAATGACAGGTTTTCGCTCAAAACTCGAGCCTCTCGCGCTCCGCGCGCAGCAGCGCCACTGCTTGGCTGATCTTCTCCCGGTTCTCAGGCAGGTTGGCCCATCGGCTGACGCCTGATGAATGCGGGAACGGGATCGCAGCGCGCCCGTCCCACTCGAACCTGCGTCCCACTGCCTCGTTCAGCGAGAGCGGACCGAGAAACGCCCGAATCGCCATCGCGCCCACCAGCACGAGCACGTCCGGGTCCACAGCTTCGATCTCCTCCTCGAGGAACGGCCGGCATAGCGCTATTTCCCTGGCGGACGGCGCACGATCCCCGTTCCCCGAGGCGCTCGGCCCCGGAAAACAGCGCGTAAGCGACGTGAGCCACCCGGCCGACAGGTACGGCCACTTGTGCGCATCCCCCGACATGAAACCCGCCGCCTGGAACCAACCGGCCAAGGTTTTCCCAGCCGGGCCCGCGAAATGGATGCCCTCGCGGTGTGTCACCGGACCGGGGGCCTGGCCGATCACCATGACACGCGCATCGCGCGGGGTCAGCGTGATCGGCCTTGCCTCAGCGAGGAGGCCAGCAGCCTGGCAGGCGCGGCAGGCTTGTACGCGCGCCATGACCCGCGCGAGGCGACCGACGTCGGTCTTTCGAGTCAACGGACAACTCCCAGGTTCTCGCCGGCGGACAGTTACAATATCGCCGGGCGAGCATCGCGCGCTCGACCGCGCGCGATGCCCCAGCGAGCTGGATGATGCGCCTCACGGTTCCTCAGATTCTCGATATGGCAAAGCGCGGCGAGCGCATCGCCATGATCACCGCATACGACTATCCCTCGGCTCAGCTCGTCGACGCGGCGGGTATTCCTATCATCCTGGTGGGTGACAGCGTTGGAAATACGGTGCTGGGCTACGGGAGCACCATCCCCGTCACGATGGACGAGATGGTCCATCATGCGGCGGCCGTGGTGCGCGGGAGCAGCAATGCGCTCGTCGTCGGAGACATGCCGTTCATGTCGTATCAAGCCCTCGACAGCGAGGCGATGCGCAACGCCGGCCGGTTTCTCAAGGAGGCTGGCTGCCAGGCCATCAAGCTGGAGGGTGGCCGGATGGTCACGCCGTTGGTCCGCAAGATGGCCGGCTATGGCATTCCTGTGATGAGCCACATCGGCCTCACACCGCAGTCCTATCACCGCCTCGGGGGCCATCGGGTCCAGGGCCGAACCGCCGAGCAGGCCAGGGCGCTCCTTGAGGATGCGCTCGCCCTCGAAGACGCCGGCGCGTTCTCCATCGTCCTCGAGCTTATTCCTGCCCAGGTAGCCCGTCTGATCTCCGAGCGCCTCGAGATCCCGACGATTGGCATCGGCGCAGGGCCTTACTGCGACGGCCAGGTCCAGGTTCTCCACGATCTGCTGGGCCTCTTCCCGTCGCTTCATTTCCGCCACGCCAAACGCTACGCGGAGCTGGGCGAGGCGATCGAGTCGGCCGTCCGCGCCTACATCGAAGAGGTCCAAACTGGCGCGTTCCCTACGGAAGCGCACAGCTTTAGCATGAGCGCCGACGAGGAGGCGCACCTCCAGGAGATCGGCTCCCCGGACGGTCACGAAGCCCAGGCCGGTGCCGCCGGTGACGCAGCAGTCCAGGAACAAGGCCCAGAGAACCTCGGCGTTCGACCATGAGGCCCTGGGCATCCGCTAGCGGCGTATTCCCTCAGCGGTAGGTCCTCGTGCTCGTGGTTGAGAGCGTTGCCGAACTGCGGGCCGCCCGGGCGAACGCGCCTGGCCCGGTCGGCCTTGTCCCCACGATGGGGTACCTCCACGATGGCCACATGTCGCTGGTCGCCCGCGCCCGGGCTGAATGCGCGACGACTCTGGTAAGCATCTTCGTCAATCCCACCCAGTTCGGGCCGGCGGAGGATTTCGCGCGCTACCCCCGTGACCTGGAGCGCGACCTGCGGCTCTGCGAGCGGGTGGGGGTCGATTTCGTCTTCACGCCCTCTGTTCCCGAGATGTACCCAGGAGACCACGCGACGTCCGTCGAAGTGGAGGGCCTCCAGGATCGATGGGAGGGAGCGAGCCGCCCCGGACACTTCCGAGGTGTCGCCACTGTGGTCGCTCGGCTGTTCCGGATTGCGCTGCCAGATCGCGCCTACTTCGGCGAGAAGGATTACCAGCAGCTGCAGATCATCCGGCGGATGGTGAACGATCTGCTCCTCGGCGTTCACGTCGTCGCGTGCCCCACCGTCCGTGAGCCCGACGGTCTAGCCATGAGCAGCCGCAACGCCTACCTGGGCGAAGCCGCCCGCCAGCGAGCCACAGCGCTATCAGCAGCCCTCCGTCACGCGCAGCGGTTGCTAGCCACGGGCAACCGTAGCGGCCCCGACCTCGCCGCGGCGATGCGGCGAGTGATCGAGGAAACGCCGGACGTCGAGCTCGATTACGCCGCCGTGGTGGACCCCGCGACCCTCGACCCCGTGGGAATCGTCCAGGCCGAAGCCCGCGCCCTCATCGCCGCACGGGTGGCAGGCGTCCGGCTCATCGACAACGCACCGCTCGTTCCGGCAGTGTCATGAGTCGGTGTGCTCCCAGACATGACCGAGGCCTGTTGCGCTCTTTAGGGCACATTGGCGCTGATATAATCGCTGCATCAGGTGAATGTGATGGCAGCGACCGCCGTTAAGGGCGCGGATAGGCTCCTCGAGGCCGCCGGGCGATACCTGCCCGCGCGCGACATTGAGACGTTGCGGCGCGCCTACGAGATGGCCGCCGCAGCCCACGGCGAACAGCGGCGCGCCACGGGGGATCCCTACGTCTCCCATCCGGTGGCGGTCGCAGGCGTCCTCGCGGACCTTCATCTCGACGCCGCCACCCTCGCTGCCGCCCTCCTCCACGACGTTGTAGAGGACACGAGCATCGACCTGGCTACCATCGAGGCGCAATTCGGCCGGGAGGTCGCCGCGATCGTCGACGGCGTCACGAAACTGGATCGCCTCCAGTGGGTGCCGGGCGGCGAGCGGCCCGTCGGCCTCCGCGAGGCCGAATGGGCAGAGAACCTGCGCAAGATGCTGCTGGCTATGGCCGACGATCTGCGAGTCGTCCTGGTCAAGCTCGCCGACCGGCTGCACAACATGCAAACTCTCCAGCCATTCCCCCCGGAGAAGCAGCGGCGCATTGCCCTGGAGACTATGGAGATCTACGCACCGCTCGCGAACCGGTTGGGCATCTGGGAGATGAAGTGGCAGCTCGAGGACCTTGCCTTCCGGTACATCGAGCCGGAAGCCTACAAGCAGATCGCCCGCGACGTGCAGGAGCGCCGAACTGAGCGGGAACGGTACATCGCGAAGGCCGTCCGCGCCCTCAAGACCGAACTGGAAGCCGGCGGGATCCACGCTGAGGTCTTCGGCCGCCCTAAGCACCTGTACAGCATCCACCACAAGATGCAGGAACGCCAGGCCGACATCGGCCAGATCTATGACCTCCTCGCCGTCCGGGTGATCGTTCAGACCGTGTCGGAATGCTACAACGCCCTCGGTGTGGTCCACGGGCTGTGGCACCCACTGCCCGGCCAGTTCGACGATTACATCGCAACCCCGAAGGAGAGCGGCTACCAGTCGCTTCACACCACGGTGATCGCACTGGCGGGGAAGCCCCTCGAGATCCAGATCAGGACCGCCGAGATGAACCAGGTGGCGGAGCTTGGGGTTGCCGCCCACTGGCGCTACAAGGAGGGGCGGCGGCAGGACCCGAAACTCGACGCCAAGATCTCCTGGCTGCGCCAGCTCATGGACTGGCAGAAGGAGGTGGCCGGCGGCGCCGAGGAGCTGGTGGACACGCTCCGCACCGACGTCTTCCAGCACCAGGTGTACGTTTTCACGCCGCGCGGCGAGATCAAGGAGCTTCCTAGCGGCGCGACCCCGCTGGACTTCGCTTACCGCGTCCACACCGAGATCGGGCACCGTTGCGTCGGCGCGAAGGTCAACGGCCGCCTGGTCTCCCTCAACCGCGAGCTCCAGAACAGCGAGGTAGTGGAGATCGTCACCAGCAAGTCGTCGCGGGGGCCGAGCCGAGACTGGCTCATTCCCGCCTACGGCTTCATCAAGACGGCCCACGCTCGGGAGAAGATCCGCCAGTGGTTCCGCCGCCAGGCGCGCGATGAGGCCGTGGCGCATGGGCGAGAGCTCGTGGACCGCGAGCTAAAGCGGCTCGGGCTCGTCGACGTCCGGCTCGACGACATCGCCTCTGCGTTCAAGTACGAGCGCCTCGATGACTTCTTCGCAGCGATGGGCTATGGCGACATCCATCCGCAGCAGCTGCCCTCACGGTTATCAGCGGCGCTGCCGCAGCCGGAGCCCACGCTCCCCACGGTTGCGCCTCGCACGGAGGCGCAGGCCAGCGGAGTGCGAGTGAACGGGGTCGGCGACCTGTTCACGCAGCTCGCCCGCTGCTGCACTCCGGTGCCGGGCGACGCCATCATTGGCTTCATCACCCGTGGACGGGGGATCACCGTGCACCGCACCGACTGCAGCAGCGTCCGCAACGAAGATGAGCCCGAGCGGCTCGTCGCCGTCGAGTGGGGCTCCCCCGGAAAGGGGATGTTTCCGGTCACGATGCGCATCGCGGCTCACGACCGAGAGGGCCTCGTGCGCGACATCGCGGCGGTCGTGGCGGACGAGAAGCTGAGCTTCAGCAGCATGAACGTTTCCGTCCAGAAGGGCCAGACGGCTGTCTTGACCGCGACGATGGACGTGCCCGACCTGGAGAAGCTGAGCCGCGTCATGGCGCGCATCGAGACGGTGCGCGACGTATTCAGCGTGCGCCGCGACGTCGCCGGGGCGTCAGCGTAGAGGGGATTGCGGAATCACAGCACCGCCCCGGGAGTCCGCAATCCGCACTCCACATTCCGCACTCGAATCAATCCACCAGAAGCTGCAGGTCGCCGATCGAGGCATCAAACGTGTGGCCCGAGCCGGACACCTCGAACGCAACGATGGATGTGGCCTGTCCCATCGCATGGGTGATGTCCAACTCGACCGGGACCCACACTCCTCGGTCGATAGGACTCCCCAGCGCCGTGGGCCGGTTCTCCGGGTTGGCATAGTAGAACCCCTGCGTCCAGGACTGGTCGGAGCCCCGGCGGTCCCTATACCGCAGGCGGAGCATCATCGGGTACTCGGAGCCCACGTAGCCGCCGCCGGACAGCGACGCGAAGTCCACACGGACGCGCGCGCTGAGTACGATGCGGCGGGCGCCGCTTACGTCGCGCTCCACCACCTGGCGCAGGCCCGTCTCATTGTGCGCGTCCACGACGCTGCTGCGCGTCACGCGCAGCGCCCGGTCCGGAGCCCCCGGTTGGCTGATCGCCACCACGTCCAGGCGACCCGGCACATCGGCTCGCCCTTGTTCGCGGTCTTCCCACGGCTCCCAGTCCGCGTACCCCGCCGCGAAATCAGCGTTCCTCAGCACGTTCTCCAAGAGGCCTGAGATCAGGTAGCCGCCTCCCGTGGCCGGTAATATGAGTTTGTGGCCCGCTTCGATCTCGACCGTTTCATCGCCGACGGCGGCGGCGCCTCGCCCCTCCCAGACAGATATCCGCGTGGCGTCCGACCCGGCCCGCACGGTGTATTCGCCCGGTACGAGGGCGATGGCGCCATGCGGAGTAACGAGATTTACCGTGTGAGCCTTCTCGGCCATCTGCGGAATCGAGACGCGGACCGCCCCGGACCTCAGCGCGAACTGGGCTTGAGTCGCCGCAGGATTCACCCGGCCGATGCGGGTCGCGCTCACCTGGAGGCGCGCTTCCGGATACAGCTCCAGCAGCGACCCGTCGAACACTCGCAGACTGGCGACCGCTCCCGCGCTGGTCGCCACCTCATCCTCCTCGAACACCGATATGCCCTGGCGCGCGCTCGCTTCGTTGCGCTGGCCAGCCTCGCGATACAGGACGATTCCAGACAGTTGCTCCAGTGTCACGGGCACCGGCGCCGCGGCGTGCCGCGCTACGTCGAACGCCCAGCGGACTCCTCCGAAGGCGAAGACAAGCCATATCGCGAACGCGCCGGCCACCACGAGCCATGTGAGGCGCCGCATGCGCAACTCAGCCTCCCGCGACGGCCAGCCGCCTGCCGCCTCGGGGGTGCCGGCTTCCTGCCTCACGATACGCTCGCCCCGGAGAGGATGGCCGCGCGGTGAGGCCCGCCGCCCACCCGACGCAGCATCTCGTCGAATTCTCCCTCGCAGATCGCGCGGCGAGCCTCGGCTACCAGGCGTATCAAGAACCGAATATTGTGGAGGCTCGCGAGCCGAAGGCCGAGGTCCTCCCCCGCACGCACCAGATGATGCAGATAGCCGGTTGAGAACTCCGTGCAGGCGGCGCAGTCGCAGTCGGCCTCAAGCGGGGTCGTGCGGCTCGCAAGCCCAGGCCGACGCAGGTTCAGAGTGCCCTGCCGCGTGAGCACCGTGCCGTTACGGCCCAGCCTCGTAGGGAGAACGCAGTCAAAGAGGTCGACACCTCGCGCGACCGCCTTCAGCACGTCGCCCGGCGCGCCGACTCCCATCAGATAGCGAGGCCGATCCGGGGGGAGGGCAGCCACCGCGGCTTCGAGCGCCGGCCAGGTCTCCTCGCGCTGCTCGCCAATGCTCAGCCCGCCGATCCCGTACCCGTCGAACTCCATTGCAGCCAGAGCGGATGCAGCGCGGCGCCGTAGCTCGGTATCAATGCCACCCTGGACGATGCCGAACACCGCCTGCCCCCGCGCGTGTCCGCTTGCCAGCGACCGTCGGGCCCACCGCACAGTCCGCTCGGTCGCCTCCAGGAGCTCCAGGCTCCTGCACGGGTAGGGAGGACATACATCAAGCGCCATGGCGATGTCCGACTCCAGCCCAGCCTGGACCTCCATCGCCAGCTCGGGCGTCAACGTGCGCTCCTCACCATCCAGATGCGAGCGAAACGTGGCCCCGCGCTCGTCGATTCGACACAGATGGCGGAGGCTCAGCACCTGGAAGCCGCCGCTATCGGTCAGGATGGGACCTTTCCATCCCATGAAATGGTGAAGCCCGCCCGCCCCCCGAACCACGCCTGCACCGGGACGTTGCCACAGGTGGTACGTATTGGCGAGTACACACTGGGCCCCGGCGGAAAGCAGCTCTCGTGGCGCGAGCGCTTTGACCGACGCCTGCGTGCCGACAGGCATGAACGCGGGGGTCTCGATGGCGCCGTGGCGGGTCTCGATGAGACCCGCCCGCGCATGGCTCCGCGGACATTCGGCGTGGATGGCGAAAGCGGCGCTCACGTAACCCCTGCTATACATTGATTCGACTTCATGCCCGGCGCACCACTGGCGATGAAAGATCACCCCCCACCCCAACCCTCCCCCGCAAGGGGGGAGGGGGTATTTTCAGGTCAGTCGTGGTCGTTGCGGCGGTGGGGGCGGCGCCCTCATCATCACAGTCATTGGTTTTATACTTCGGCGATTTTCCGGGGGGGCAGGTGGCGGACCGGCTGGTCAGCGCGAGCCCGCGGGCCGAGGATGAGGCCGTCGAGGCCACTCTTCGGCCACGGCGGCTGGATGAGTTCGTGGGCCAGGCCAAGATCAAGGAGAACCTGGCCATCTTCATCGATGCCGCACGGGCGCGCCAGGAGCCTATCGAACACGTACTCCTCTACGGCCCCCCCGGCCTGGGGAAGACGACCCTCGCCAATATCATAGCCGCCGAGATGCAGGTCAATATCCGGACGACTTCCGGACCGGCCGTCGAGCATCCGGGCGAGCTCGCTTCAATCCTGACGCGACTCGGTCGCGGCGACATCCTCTTCGTCGACGAGGTCCACCGGCTCAGCCGCATCGTCGAAGAGGCGATGTACCCCGCGATGGAGGACTTCGTCTGGGACATCATCCTGGGGAAGGGCCCCGCTGCGCAAAGCGTGCGCCTGAGCCTCCAGCGCTTCACGGTAATTGGAGCGACGACCCGCATCGCCATGCTCAGCGCCCCGCTCCGGGATCGGTTCGGTGTCACGTATCGGCTCGACTTCTACGATGAAAATGCGCTGGTGCAAATCCTGGAACGTTCGGCCCGCATCCTCGGGGTCCCGCTCGACGAGCCCGCAAGCCAGGAGATCGCCAGGCGATCACGAGGAACGCCACGGATCGCCAATCGGCTCCTCAAGCGCGTGCGCGACTACGCCCAGGTGCGGGCCGACGGCTTCATAACGCACGATGTCGCTCAGGACGCGCTCGCTCGCCTGGAGGTGGACGAGCTGGGCCTCGACGAGGTAGACCGGAAGGTGCTCCTGGCTTTGATCGATAAGTTCGGCGGCGGCCCCGCCGGCGTCGAGACCATCGCGGCGGCTACGAGCGAGGAAGCAGACACCATCATGGACGTCTACGAACCGTTCTTGATCCAGCTGGGGTTCCTGGCGAGAACGCCCCGGGGCCGTGTAGCGACGGTTCGAGCCTACGAGCACCTGGGCCGCACCCCGCCGCCAGAAGCGGGACACAGCGACGACCGCCAGGCGCGCCTCCTATAGGCGGTCCCAGGTCCCAAGTCCCAGGTCCAGGTCCCACTGGGCGACATAATGACTTCACCTAATGACGGCCGCGGGAGCCGGGGGTGTGGGCTGCACTCAGACTTGGGACTTGGGACTGTGGACTTGGGACCCTCCTCGGCTGTGGACTTGGGACTTTCGTCGTACAGCTACGACCTGCCCCCGGACTTGATCGCGCAGACGCCGATCGAGCCCAGGGACGCAGCTCGCCTCCTTCTGCTCGATCGCGCGACAGCCTCTCTTGGGCACCATCGGGTCCACGAGCTGCCGTTGCTGTTGCGCGCGGGCGATCTCGTCGTCGCGAACCGGAGTCGCGTGCTCCCGGCGCGGCTCGTGGGTACCAAGGCCGAAAGCGGCGGGCGCGTCGAGCTGCTCCTGCTGCGCCCCCTCGGGGATCACCGCTGGGAGGCCCTCGTGGGCGGACGGCGATTGCGCGAGGGACAGCGGGTCCGGATCGCTCCCGACGTCAGCCTCGAGATCGGAGAGGCGACGGCCGCAGGCCGCGTCGTACACTTCCCACCCACGAGTGACCCTACCGACATGTTGCACCGCTACGGACAGGTCCCCCTGCCTCCGTACATCCGCGGATACACCGGTGACGGCGAGCGCTATCAGACCGTCTACGCCCGGGAGGAAGGCTCAGCCGCGGCTCCGACCGCTGGCCTGCATTTCACGCCTGAGCTGGTCGACCGGCTGCGCGCCGGGGGCGTCAGCTGGGCGACGGTAGTGCTCCACGTCGGTCTGGATACATTCAAGCCAATGGCGGACGAGGACGTGCGGCAGCATCGGATCCACACCGAGTGGATAGAGGTCGATGGTACGGTCGTGGACGCCGTCGAGGCGGCGCACGACCGCGGAGGTCATGTTGTCGCCGTTGGTACGACGACGGTGCGGGCGCTGGAGCACGCCGCGGGCGATGGCCGTCTCCGCCCCTATCGCGGCCCCGCCGATCTCTTCATCACACCGGGCTACGAGTTTCGCGTCGTAGACGCGCTCTTGACGAACTTCCACATGCCCCGTAGCTCGTTGCTGCTGCTGGTCGCTGCCTTCGCCGGGCGCGAGTCTATTCTGGACGCGTATCGGGAGGCCATGCGCCTCCAGTATCGGTTCCTCAGCTTCGGGGACGCGATGCTCGTCCGGTGATGAGATATGATTACTTGTCATATTAGGAGGCGACGTGGGGCGCGCCAAAGTGGCCGTTAGCATCGATGCGGGACTACTGCGAGAGGTAGACAGGCGCGTAGCGACGGGCGAATTCGCCAGCCGAAGCCAGGCCGTTGGTACTGCCCTCATACTGCTCCTGAGTCGCCACAACGCCCGGCAGCATCTGCTCGGGGAGCTTGCAAACCTCGACGCTGCAGAGGAGCGCTCGCTGGCCGACGAGGACTTTGCCGCTGAAGCGTCGTGGCCGAAGTACTGAGAGGTGAGATTCATTGGGCTAAGCTCAGCCCGGTCCGGGGACTGATGCGAGGTCTAACGAGCGACCGGAGCCGACGATGTTCGCACGCATCCCACTGCCATAAATCCCGATTCGATTTGTCGCTCTCGATAAGCGGCCGATAACTGTTAATCATAACTATCTATTGACAGCCATCATGTTCTGTGCTAGGATGATTTCTGAAATCGGATGTCAGAAACTATGAACCCTGTAGAACGATCTCGAGACATTACCCTTCGACCAAGACGGCAGCTCACTCTCCCACCTGATATTTGTGAGCTGTTGGGCTTGCAGGTCGGTGATCGGCTGGAGCTCTCGGTCGCCGACGATGCGCTCGTGGTGAAACCCAAGAAGGCCGTTGCGCTCAAGGCCCTGGCTGAGATTCAGCGGGTGTTCCAGGAGTCAGGGGTAACCGAGGAAGAACTGCAGGAAGAGGGCGGGAAGATTCGCGAGCGGCTCTCTCGCACCCGCTATAGCGAGACGTAAGCCGCAGCCGTTCATCGACACGAATGTCCTCTTCTCCGGCGTCTACTCTCCCCTGGGTGCACCTGCGGCCATCCTCCGTCAACATGCCGAAGGAGCCATCACCATCGTCGTCTCGCGCCAGGTACTCGAAGAATTGGTGGGAACCATCAAGACCAAGAAGCCGGAGCTCCTTCCGCTCCTGTACACCTTCCTGACTCACGCGCCACCAGAGCTGTGTGTTGACCCCACGCTCCTGGAGGTGGAGGAGGCCAGTCGCTGGATCAACCCTACCGACGCGCCCATCCTCGCGGCAGCGCGAACGAGCGGCGCGGACTGCATTGTCACGGGGAACACGCGACATTTCACACCGAACGTGGCTGCGCGTTCAGGGATCAGAATTGTCACCCCCGCCCAGTACGTGGAGCAGCTCGGTGCATCGCGCTGAGAAAGTGGGGGAGTAGGAGACTGATGCAGTCTCGCTCTGTGGTCTCCGGAGCTCAGAACCCCCCGTTTGTGAGACTTCCCTTGAGCTCGCCCCGTGAACCCGAGATCCTCGACGGGCTGTGGCAGTTGGTCGACTGAGAACTGGCCCATTGGCTTGCCCGCCCGTCGCGCGCGCTGTTAGAATCCGCCATCCCGAGGAGTACCTATGCCCAAGATCAAGACGCACAAGGCCACTGCGCGCCGCATGCAAGTCACCGGCTCCGGCAAGCTGCTCCGCACACGGGGCGGCAAGAGCCATAACCGCAGGAACCGCTCCAAGCGCGCTGCGCGCGAGTACGACGAGATGGTGGCCGTCGCGGCTGTCGATGCACCACGCGTCCGGAAGCTCATGCCCAATGCGCACTAGCGTGGCTTCCAGGGCAGGAGGATCGAGGCCCAGATGACCCGGGTCAAGAGAGGCGTCGTCCAGCGACGCCGCCACAAAAAGGTGCTCAAGCAGACGGCCGGCCATTCCGGCGCGCGCCACCGCTTGTTCAAGACCGCCAAAGAGTCGCTGATTCACGCCCTGGCGTACCAGTACCGCGATCGCCGCAACCGCAAGCGAGACTTGCGGCGCCTGTGGATCGTCCGCATTAACGCGGCGGTCCGCGAGCACGGCTTGTCCTACAGCCGCTTCGTGGCGGCGCTCGCGGCACAGGGCATTGAGATCAACCGCAAAATGCTGGCGGACCTCGCCGTGCGCAGCCCCGCGGAGTTTGGGGCCATCGTGGAGGCGGCCAGAGCGCCCGCGTGATGACTCGATCGGGCTCGATGCGCAGCGGCCGTTCGGTGTAGCATCAGCCCAGTTCAACGCCTCTGTCTGAAGGGACGGGGGCGTTTGTCATCAGCAACGATCCTGGAGGTGTGGGCAGCAGCCCGTGCCGACAAGGTGTGAGCCACGTGTCCAGTATCGACGATGCACTCCGGAGCTTGACCCAGCAGGCGCTCGGCGATCTTGCGATGATCGAAGACGAGACCGCCCTGGAATCGTGGCGCACCGCCTACCTGGGACGGAACGGAGCGCTCACCTCCCAAATGCGCTCTGTTGGCCAACTCCCCTCTGTGGAGCGACCCGCGGCGGGCCAGGCCGCGAACAGGGCGAAGACCGAGATCGAGGCGGCGTACGCGGCGCGCGCCGAACAGCTGGGCGAGTTGGGGCTCGACCGCCGCTTGGAGGCGGAGCGCATCGACGTCACACTCCCAGCCCGCAGGCTGCACGCTGGTGGCCTCCATCCCATCACGCACACGCTCCGGCGCATCCTCGCAATCTTCAGGGACATGGGCTTCCAGGTGACCGAAGGCCCCGAGGTCGAGCTGGACTGGTACAACTTCGAGGCGCTCAATATTCCCCCAGACCATCCCGCGCGCGACATGTGGGACACCTTCTACGTCGATCCCCCCAGTGTCCTGCTGCGCACCCACACCTCGCCCGACCAGGCGCGCGTAATGGAGCGGAGCCAGCCGCCGATTAGGATCGTCGTGCCTGGCCGCTGCTATCGTTATGAGGCGCAGGACGCCTCCCACGAGTGGATGTTCTATCAGGTGGAGGGGCTCGCCGTGGACGTGGGGCTCACCATGGCCGACCTCAAAGGCGTGCTTGTCTCCTTCGCCCAACGCATGTTCTGGCCCGAGGTTCAGTGTCGCTTCCGGTGCGACTACTTCCCGTTCGTCGAGCCTGGCGTAGAGATGAGCGTGCAATGCCCTATCTGCCGAGGGCAGGGGTGCCGCGTCTGCAAGACCACTGGCTGGATCGAGCTGCTTGGCGCCGGCATGGTCCATCCTCGCGTACTGCGCAACGTGGGGTACGACCCCGATGCTGTCAACGGCTTTGCTTTCGGGATGGGGCCCGAGCGGATCACGATGGTAAAACACGCCGTGGACGACATCCGGCTCTTCTACGGCAATGACCTGAGATTCCTGTCGCAGTTCAACTGAGTCTCGCTGTCATGCTGAGCGCAGCGAAGCATCTCGCGGAGATATCGAGAAGTGGGTGTTTGCTCGACGATCTCACCGCCGGGAGACCCTTCGCCTCGCTCCGGGTGACTAACGGGTAGCCCTATGCGTGTACCGCTCCGCTGGCTCCGCGAATACGTTGAGATCTCCCTCTCAGCGGAGGAGATCGCCCACCGCCTTACCATGTCCGGGACCGAGGTCGGCTCGATCCTCCGTGTTGGCGCCGACTGGGACCGGATCGTCGTCGGACGTGTCGACGAGATCGGTCGGCATCCCAACGCCGACGCGCTCTTCGTCGCCACAGTGGATGTCGGATCCGAACGCATCACGCTCGTGACCGCGGCTCCGAACGTGCGCACGGGGGACGTCGTTCCAGTGGTCCGGGCAGGTGGGCGTCTCGCGGCCGACAGGACCGTTGAGGCGCGTCGCTTCCGCGGCGTGGCCTCTGAAGGGATGCTCTGTTCCGGCGACGAGCTGGGGATTTCGCCCGACAAGGAAACGATCTACGTCCTGGAGGCCGATGCGCCCATCGGCGCGGACCTGCGCGATTACCTCGGCGACGACGTGCTGGACATCGAGCTGACGCCGAACCGTCCAGATTGCCTGGGGGTTGTGGGGATCGCCCGCGAGGTCGCCGCACTGACGGGCCCGGCCCTGCGGCTCCCCTCAACGGCGGGTCCCTCCGGCGCAAGGCCGATCGGCGACCACATTCAAGTGTTCGTCGACGACCCCGATCTTTGCCCGAGATACACTGCCGCCTACGTGGCGGGCGTGCGTGTCGGGCCATCACCCCACTGGCTTCAGCGACGCCTGCACCTGTGCGGCATGCGCGCCATCAACAACGTCGTGGACGTGACCAACTACGTCATGCTCGAGTTCGGGCAACCGCTCCATGCGTTTGACGCCGACCGCCTGGGGGAGGCCACCATCCGAGTGCGCCGCGCCCGCCAGAGCGAGAGCATGATCACGATCGACGGCGAGCGTCGAGAGCTATCGCCCGAAATGCTGCTGATCGCCGACGCGACGGAGCCGGTGGCGCTCGCCGGCATCATGGGGGGGATCGACAGCGAGATCTCCGACGGAACGACAAGGGTCGTTCTCGAGTCTGCCACCTTCGACGCTCGCAGCGTCAAGCGCACATCGCGGGCCCTGCGCCTCGGTACCGAGGCCTCCAAACGATTCGATAAAGGGCTAGACATCGAGCTGGCTCCCGTTGCCTCACGGCGCGCCCTGGATCTCATAGCGAGCCTCTCGGGCGGCACGACCGCCGACGGCCTCGCGGATGTGCGACAGCCGGAGGCCGAGCGCCGCCGCATCCGCTTCACGGCGGGCGACGTGGCCGGCCTCCTGGGTCAGGCGTACTCCATCGAACAGATCGACGGCGTACTCCTCCCTCTGGGCTTTGATCTCCGGCGCGAGCAGGAGAGCCTCGAGGCGATAGTCCCCACGTGGCGAGGCGACGTCGAGGGGAAGGCCGACATCGCGGAGGAGGTGGCGCGCATCACCGGCTACGACGCCATCGCGACGGCGCTCCCCTCCGGCAGCATCCCGCCAGCCTTCGAGGACCCCACCCTCCGCTGGGAGGAGACCGTTCGCTCGGCCCTGGCGGCGGCGGGCCTCCAGGAGGTTATCACCTACTCCCTGGTGGATCCCGGAGCGGCTGCCAGGCTCGACGCCGGCGCGCCTGATCACGGCGGCCCGACCCATCTCGCGGCCCCACCAGAAACGGAGAAGGGCGACGCGCCCATCACCGTGACCAATCCCATGAGTGTGGAGCACAGCGTCCTGCGCACTACGCTTCTCCCCAGCCTGCTCCAGACGGTTGGCGCCAACCTGCGCTTCGGCCCGCGCGCCTGCATCTTCGAAGTCGCCCGTGTCTACCTCCCCCCACTGGATCCCCTGCCGCGCGAGGAGCGCCGCCTGGCGATCGCCATGGCTGGCCGCCGCCTTCCGGCGACGTGGAACAACGATCCGGCCACCGTCGACTTCTACGACCTGAAAGCGGCTGTCGAGGGGACCTTCCGCGCTCTGCACCTCCCGCCGCCCGAGATCGCAGCGGGCACGGGGCTCCGAGTGGCCTGGGCTCACCCCGGCCGGTGCGCAGCGGTCACTGCTCAGGGGACGACTGCGCCACTCGGGATGATGGGCCAGGTCCATCCGCGTGTGGCGGCGCGCTTCGATATCGGCGTCGAGCTATATGCGGCGGAGCTTGAACTCACCACGCTTCTGGCACTGGCGCGAGAGGAAGTCAACGTATCGCCCCTTCCCCGTTTTCCAGCCGCGGAGCGTGACCTCGCGTTGGTCGTTAGGGACGATATCGCCTACGGGGAGCTAACCTCGACGATCCGGTCCTCGGCTGGCCCGCTCCTCGAAAGCCTTGCGCTGTTCGACGTGTACCGGGGCCCGCCGGTTCCCGATGGACATCGCAGCCTGGCGTACTCCCTCACGTTTCGCTCGCCGGAGCGAACGCTTGCCGAAGACGAAGTGGCCACGGCGCTCAATTCGATTGAGCGCGAGGTGGGCGCTCGCTTCGGCGCCCGCCTGCGCGGCCGATAACCCGGCCCGCTCCCCTGCGCACGGGGGAGAGGGCGAGGGTGAGGGGGAGCCCCCACCGGTGGAAGCACGGACGGTCGGTCCTTCCCCAACCCTGGCTGTCCCGTCGAGAAGGTGCCCTCACCTAGCCTCTCCCACTGCAGTGGGAGAGGGATGATCGCCTGACTCGAGCCGGCCCGGAACTCGGAGATCGGGCCTCGCCTTTTGCGGTACGCTTTTAGGGCCATGGCGATGCTCGCCCGCCACCTCCGAACCCTCGAGTTCGACCAGATCGTCGAGCGGCTCGCGGCTTATGCCACCTTTTCCGCGAGCCGCTCGCTCACCGAAGCGCTCGAGCCTTCCACTGACGAGACCGACATCCGGAGATCTCAGGATGCAACGGAAGAAGCCCGGCGCCTCCTTGAGGTCCGTCCCAACACCGGCGTACGCGGGGCACACGACGTGCGCGCGCACGTGCGTCGAGCTGCGCTTGGGGCCACCCTCCAGTCGGCTGAGCTGTTGCAGGTCGCAAGCACGATCGGGGCGGGCAGAGGCATCAGGAACCTCCTGCTGCGACAGGAGGTGCAGGCGCCGACGCTGGCCCGCCACGCACGCGCGATCGAGCCGCTCGATGACCTGGACGAGGCTATCCGCCAGTCATTCGACGACGACGGCCGAGCGCTCGACAGCGCGAGCGATCGGCTCCGGACGATTCGAAATGAAAAGCGCGCAGCCTACGACCGGCTGATGCGCCGGCTCAATGAGCTGGTGGCCAGCACGGCGCTCAGCGAGGCGCTCCAGGACGCGATCATCACCATGCGCGCTGGGCGCTACGTGCTGCCGGTCAAGGCGGATTTCCGGGGTCGGGTGCCCGGCATCGTGCATGACCAGTCGGCAAGCGGCGCCACGCTGTTCGTCGAGCCGCTCCAGACGGTCGATCTGGCCAACCGGTGGCGTCAGCATGGGATCGAGGAAGAGCACGAGATCGAGCGCATCCTGATGGAGCTCAGCGGGCGAGTGGGCCAGGCGCAGTACGCCCTCCTCACGACGGTTGACGCGCTCGCCTCCATCGACCTCGCTTTCGCCAAGGGAAAGCTCGCTCTGGACATGGAGGCGACACGGCCGGCCTTGGCCAGCTTCTCCCGCCTAACCGATGGCGCGGCGGTCGTGGCGCTGCGCAACGGGCGCCACCCGCTCCTGCGGGGCGAAGTCGTCCCAATCTCCCTCGAGCTGGGGCGCGAGTTCGACGCGCTCGTCATCACCGGACCCAACACCGGTGGAAAGACCGTTGCGCTGAAGACTGTCGGCTTGCTAGCGCTCATGGCGCAGGCCGGCCTGCAGATCCCGGCCGACGAGGGCTCCAGTTTCGCCATTTTCTCCGGTATCTACGCGGACATCGGCGATGAGCAGAGCATCGCCCAGAATCTCTCGACCTTCTCTTCCCACGTGACTCGTATCGTCGAGATCCTCGGTGTTGCCGACCGTCACTCCCTCGTCCTGCTCGACGAAATCGGGGCGGGCACCGACCCACAGGAGGGATCCGCCCTCTCCCAGGCGCTTCTGGAGCACCTGGTCCGCTCCCGCATCTTCACGATCGCTACGAGCCACTTTTCCGAGCTGAAGAGCTTCGCGTACGCCACGCCCCGGGTCGAGAACGCGTCAGTGGAGTTCAACCCGGAGACATTGCGGCCGACGTTCCACCTCACTGTCGGGCTTCCTGGGCGAAGCAACGCGCTTGCCATCGCCGACCGACTCGGCATGCCGGCGCACATTCTGTCCAGGGCGCGGGAGGCTGTCCACCCGAGTGAGCAGCAGGCTGACGAGCTGCTGGCGGAGATTCACGAGCAGCGGGCTCAGGCTCGCGAAGAGCGTTCGGCCGCGGCCCGCCTGCGCGGCGCCGCCGAGCGCGAGGCGCAGCGGTTGCGCTCGGGCCAGGAGGAGCTGGAGCGCGAACGAGAGGCCATCCTCGCTCGGGCCGACGAGGAGGCGAGCGCGGCGCTCGCCGATCTACGGCGCGAAGCGGACACCTTGCGGCGCGACCTTAGAGGGATGCGCGCCGAGCGTGAGCGGCTCGCTGCCATCGAAGCAAGCATCGAGCGGCTTGACCGCGCCACCCGAAGCGCCGTCCGCCAGCGCCACGGCGCAGCAGCGCTCGGCGAACCACCTGCCCTCCCGGGGGTGGGGGACTATGTCCTTGTGCCGTCTCTTGGCTCCACGGGCGTCGTGCGCGCGCTTGCGGCAAACGGCGAGATCGCGGACGTCGATGTCGCCGGCATGCGAGTGCGCGTGAAACGAGACGAGCTTCGGAGCGCTGGTGGGCAGCCGGCGCCAAGCCCACGTGAAAGCGCGGTGGCCGCTGGCTATTTGCGTCAGAGCCAGCCGCGGCGCGTCACGGGGGACAACTGGTCGCCGATCGAATCGCAGCTCGACCTGCGTGGCCTGACGACCGAGGAGGCGCGTCAGCGCGTCGACCAGTACCTGAATGACGCCTTCATGGAGGGGCTCCACGCCGTCCGCATCGTCCACGGGAAAGGCACGGGGGCCGTGCGCCAGGCTGTGCGCGAGCTGCTGACGGACCATCCCCTCGTTCGCTCTCATGAGACAGCTGCTCCGCGAGAGGGCGGCGAGGGTGCGACCGTGGTGCTCCTCGCCTCATAGAGCCCTCCTTGGGGATGCGCTAAACTTGGCCGTGCAGCTGGAAGAGATCCTCGCGCAGGTGGAGCGCATCGTCCGCCTGGGTCTCACGATCCTGTTCGGCTATCTCGTGGCGCTCTGGATCGCGGCCATCTGGTGGACCTTCCAGGACATCCGGGTGCGCACGGCGAGTGTCGCGGCGCAGCTCGCCTCCACCCTCCTCATCATCGCGTTCAATTTCCCCGGGCTCCTCGTGTACTGCATCATGCGCCCGCAGAGGACCCTGGCAGAGCTCTACGCCGAGTCCTTGGAGGAAGAGGCGCTGCTCCATACTCTGAGCGACGCGAGTCTGTGCCCCGCGTGCCGCCAGCCTATTGAGCCTGACTTCCTCTTCTGCCCGTGGTGTCAGACGAGGTTGCGGCAGCGTTGCCCGCGGTGCGAGCGGCCCATCCTGGTGAGCTGGACGCTGTGTCCCTATTGTGGGGCTAATCGGGTGACGATAGCTCCGCCTCCACCCATCGCTCAGGAGCTGGTGAAGCCGTAGTCCGGACGGCGAAATCCGATTAGAGTTCATGACCTGGTGGGCGTCACCGGCAATGAAAGATTACCCCCCACCCCAGCCCTCCCCCGCAAGGGGGGAGGGGGTATTTTCAGGTTAGCGGTTGGCGCTCTCGAGATACGCCAGCAGGAATGGATCGAGGGCTCCTCGGAGCACCTCGCGGGGGCGGCCGCTCCGTTGCCCGGTGCGCGGGTCTCGCACATACTGGGTGCGCGCCAGGTTGTAGACCCGCACGATCTCATCGGCGGTTCCGGTGGGCGGCGCCGCATCGAGGCGGGCGCGCAGGAATGCGGCGGCGAACTGCCTCGGGTCCGTGCTCACCAGGCGCACGCGAGTCCCGCTCGGCGCGTGGTACGCTTCGACACGCCTCCGGGTACGGCCCGCGGCCGCACGGGCCGGCAGCGCATCGAGATAGACCAGGTGAAACCCTTCCGCCTGGTGCGGCTCGGACGCGAGGTCGGGGATCGGCGTGACGTCAACACGGGCGAGTTGAACCTCGACCCCGCCGTTGCGCTGGGTCTGCGATCCGCGAGTCGGCTGCTGGCGCTTATGGATCCCGGCCTCGCCTTGCAGAATCGCCGCCACACTGGGCCCCTGGACCAGGAGCAGCAGTTCGGCGCTGCCGTCGTCGCTCACCGTCTCCGTCTCGTAGCCCTTGGCCTCGGCCCAGGTGAGGTACATCTCGTGGAGGACCAACGGCCAATCGCCAGGTTCTGCTGCAGCGGGGGCGATCATGGGACTCACGGCAATCACCACCGTGTGGGTGGCGAGGCCGCTGGGGTCGCTCGCCAGCAACTCGAGTTCGGCGAGGGCGAGGTCCTGGTCGAGTGTCTCACTCCCCCTGGCGAGCCGCTCCAGCGCCGTGGCGTCGCGCTGGAGCGGCAGGCGGGCGAGCCCTTCGCGCAGGGCCTCGGCGCGATCCCGTAAGGACTCCAAACGGTCGATGGTCCGCTCCAGGTGGTAGACGACACTCAGCACCTGTCGCGCATGGGTCTGGTCATCCCAGAAGGTCGGCTGGGCCGTCTCGAGCAGGAGCGCACTCGCCCGCTGCTCGAGCGCGCGGAAACGGTCGGAAGCGAGTTGCGCTCCAATACGGGTGCAGAGCTCTGCTACCGCGTCCTCGAGGTGGCGTCGACTCTGCTCGTCGACCCCGCGGGGCCGTTCCGGCGGCCGGGGGCTGCGGGGCGCGACCGAGTCCTCGGCCTCGATCACGGCAGCTTCTGGCTGGTGCGGTGTTGGGGCCAGCGCGATGGGCCGCATCTCCACCCGGCCGCCAACCGCCCGCAGCTCGAGGAGCTGGTCCGTCACCGCCGGCTGACGAGCGATGTGCCGGGCAAGCGGCACGAGCACATGCTCTTTGATCGCGCGCTGGAGAGGTCGCGCGCCGTACTGTTCGCTGAACCCCGCGCTGAGCAGCACAGCGAGGACATCCTCGTCGAAGTCGAGCAGGATGTTGCGGCGCTGCACGCCCTCGCGGAGCAGCGCCTTGCCCAGCTCACGGCGGGCGATCCGCCGCATGTCCTCGATGGCGAGGGGATGGAAGACGACGATGTTGTCGAAACGGTTGACCAGCTCGGGTCGAAAGTACGCCTCCACCGCCCGCGCGTGCTCCCATTCGACGCGGCCCTCCTGCTCGACAAACCCGAGGCTGCCTCGTCGGGCCTCCGCACTTCCCAGGTTCGAGGTCAGGATGACGATTGCGTTGCGCAGATCGACTGTGAAGCCCTCCGGGTCCGCCAGGTGGCCCTCGTCGAAGGCTTGCAGGAAGAGGTCAAGGACCTGCGGGTGGGCCTTCTCCACCTCGTCGAACACGACGACGGAGAAGAGCTGCCTCCGCAGGCTCTCGACCACCCGCCGGCTCAGATCACCCGCGCGGTGGACGCTTTCGTACTCGCTCATGTCGAAGCGGATTAGCTTTTCGTCGCTGCCGAACAGGAATTCGGCCAGCGTCTTGGCGAGGAAGGTCTTACCCGATCCGGTCGGACCCACGAACAGGAGGACCCCGAGCGGCCGCCCGGGGTCGGTCAACTCCGCCTTGACCAGCGTCACCAGGTCGATCACCGCTTGTACGGCCTCATCTTGCCCGATGACCCGGTCAGCGAAATAGGCCCGGATCTCGTCCGGGCTGAGGGGGGCCACGTCGGAGAAGAGGCGCTCGGGCAGGCCCGTCAACTGAGCGAACCCCTGCATCACCATCTCGCTGGTAATCGCCACGAGCGCGTCCGTGCCCGCGGCGGGCCCCGAATCTTCAACGTTCGGCCGCGGCCGGTGGGCGTGCGCCATGCTCTCGAGGAGACGCACCGCCTTGCCGGGGAATGCCTCGTAGGGTAAGAAGCGACGGGTCAGGGTGATGCAGCGGTCGATCACCGTGCTGTCCATCTGCACCCGGTCTTTGATCTCCCGCTCCATCGCCACCCAGGAGAGCAGCTCCCGGGTCACCGCGGGCTCGGGCTCTTGCAGCGTCACCACGCTGACCTGCGCCATCAGCGACGGGTCGTCAGCCAAGGAGAAGCCGCGCACGATGTCGCGCCCGGCCGTGCCCGCGTGGCTGTAGTCGTCTGGGGTGCTCTCTCCAAGCAGCACGATCTGCCCGGCCTCTAGGTGCGGGCGCAAATGGGTCGCGAAACTTGTCCGCGAGCCGCTGTAGCGCCCGGCGTGTGGCAGGTTCCAGATGTCGTCAATGTACAGGTAGATGTCCGGCGTCCGCATGAGGGCATCGACCATCTCTTGAAGTGTCTGGGCCCACCCGCCGATATTGAGCCCGCTGGCCTCGAGCCGCGAGGTGGATACCTGGACCACGTGCTTTCCCCGCAGCGGCTCCGGAGCGGTGCCCTCTGCCATGCGGTGAATTGCCTCGTACAGCACGGCCGTTTTGCCAACGCCGCTTGGCCCGAGCAGGAGCACGCTCCGTCGTTCGAGCAGGTTCGCGAAGAGTTGGTCCACCTCCGCGTCCCGCCCGTAGGCGCGAGGCAGCTCGCCGCGCCGTGCCCGCTCGGTCAGGCTGGTGACCCCCAGAGCCGAGAGCTGCGCGAGCGCCTGGTCCAGAGCCGCGCTCCCCGGCTGCTGGTGCCCGGGGACAATGGAAAACACGCCCGGTGCTGGCGCCTCGCTCGCCGGCACCACTGACGCCGACACCGGGGAGAGCAGGAAGGCGCGCTGGCAGCCATTGACCAGGCCATAGCCGACGATGTGCCCGGCATCGTCGATGGCTTGGGCCCTGGCAAGCACCCAGCCCGCGTCCGCCGCGATGAACTGGTTCAGATCGAACATGAGCCCGTCGGCCCACAGAAAGGCATGCCTCGCGCTGAACGGCATGTCGTCGTCGAACCATTCATCGACATCACGCTGAGGGACGCGAACCCACCTGTAGCTTCCATCGGCGGCCGCCACGTCCGCGGCGCCCACAATGTGGCCCACGTGGCCGGTGGAGTTGATGCCGAACGCCTCGCTGTTCGGCCCACCGAGCGTGCCGAGATCCAGCATCGACCCGCGGGTCCAGAGAAAGGCGTGGCGGGCGGACTGACCTTCCTCGACAGGCCACCCGCTCCAGCCGACCACCTGACCATACGCGTTGATGGCCATAGCGGCCCCGCTCTCATGCCGCTCCTCCAGCCACGCCGCGTAGGCGGGGCTGAAGACCTCCGTACTCTCTAGCTCAACGGAGGGACGCGCGCGCCCAC